>CAZOMV010000064.1:0-33348 GCA_964580995.1 uncultured Pirellulales bacterium | reverse complement strand
CGATAAATTTTTTCAAAAAAATTTATTTTGCCATCTACTGCGGAACTTGGGTTAGCTATTTGACGCTCACGCGGTTCGCTTCGTTCGGTATCCAATGAAAGGGGGAATCACATGCGAGACGGCAGGCGGAGCCTGCACCACTCCACCCATTTGACGCTGAATGGCTGCAGAGGGGATTGGGGAAATCACAGGCGAGACGCCTGTGCTACATTCGACGCGGGGTGTGGGAATTGGTGAGGAGGGAATCGAAATCGCCGGCGGATAGTTCGGTGAGGGAGGCGATGATGCGGTCGGCGCCGGCGGCGGCGAGTTCTTCGGCTGGGCGGGTGTTGGTGACGGCGATGACGGGCATCCCCCCTGCTTTGCCGGCCTGGACGCCGGCGGGGGCGTCCTCGACGACGACGCAGCGGGCGGGGTCCATGTTCAGTTTGGCGGCGGCCTTGAGGAAGGTGTCGGGGTCGGGTTTGCTGCGGGTGACGTCGGCGGAATCGACGAAGGCGTCGAAGAAGTCGGCGATACGGGTGTGCTGCATGATGAACTGGAGATTTTCGGGCGGGGTGCTGGTGCCGATGGCGAGCTGGAAATGGTTCTGCTTGAGGTCGCTGAGCAGTTCGCGAACGCCGGGGAGAAGCTGGAGCTTGCCCTCGTTGAGCTGGCGGTAGCGGGCCTCTTTCCAGTCGGAGTAATGCTTGATTTCCGCGGGGGTCATCGGCCGGCCGGCGAGGATGGGCAGGATCAGATGGTTCTGCATGCCGAAGGTTTTGCTGAAAAATTCATCGGAGAAGGGCCAGCCTTCCTGCCGGGTCAGCTCGTACCAGGATTGCCGGTGAAACTGGCCGGTGTCCACCAGGACCCCATCCAGATCGAAAATAACCGCTTTTTGATTCAATTTCTGCATTTTTTTATCATTCCATATCCGCCGGGTCATACCGGCGATGGGAGGTAGTGTAGCGAAAACGGCGGTAAATTCAAGAGGGAATTTGAAAAACCGGGGGGAAGCAGGTATATAATAGGGAAACGGCGGAAAAATGCCGGCAGTAAGGAAAACAGATGAAGTATGAATATGACGTGATTGTTATCGGTTTGGGACCGGCGGGGATGGCGGTGTCGATCATGGGGGCGGAGATGGGTCTGAAAGTTTGTGCCATTGAGAAGCATAAGGTGGGCGGGGAGTGCATGAATGTGGGGTGCATCCCGAGCAAGGCATTGCTGCGGATGGCGAAGTACCGGCATTTGTACGGGAAGCTGGGGGCGATGGAGCTGGAGGCGGGGGAGCGGCCGCGGGTACTGCGGCCTTTTGCCCGGATCCAGGGGCATTTGCAGTATATCAGCGAACAGAAGACGATGAGGATGTTCGAGAAGGTCAAGATGGTGTATCAGGAGGGGCCGGCGGCGTTTGTCGATCCGCATACGGTGGAGGTGGCGGGCAAGCGGTATGCGGGGCGGCGGATTTTTCTGTGCGTGGGGACGCGGCCGGAGGTGCCGCCGTTGGCGGGGATGGGGGAGGTGGATTACCTGACAAATGAGACGATGTTTTCGCTGGAGCGGATACCGGGGAGTTTGCTGGTGCTGGGGGGCGGGGCGATTGCGTGCGAGATGGCGCAGGCGTTTTCGCGGCTGGGCAGTGCGGTGACGATGGTGATCCGGGGGCCGCGGCTGATGTGGCGGGAGGATCAGGATACGACGAACCTGCTGGAGAAGACGTTTGAGGGGGAAGGGATCCGGATATTGCGGCAGCAGAAGCCCGTGCGGTTTTGGCGGGAAGGCGGGCTGTCGGTGATGGAAACGGATAAAGGGGAACGGGTGAGCGTGGAGAAGGTACTGGTGGCGGCGGGCCGGCAGATGGATTATGCGGCGCTGCAGTTGGAGAAGGCGGGGGTGGCGGTGGAAAAGAGCGGGGCGATTGCGGTGAACCGATATTTGCAGACGAGCCAGCGGCATATCTATGCGGTGGGTGACTGCAACGGATATGCCCAGTTGTCGCACGCGGCGATGCACCAGGGAATGCTGGCGATTATGAACAGCATGATGCCCTGGCCGCTGAAGCGGCGGTTTCAGGATTATACGGTGCCGTGGACGGTGTTCACGGAGCCGCAGATTTCGCAGGTGGGGATGCGGCAGACGGAGCTGGACGAAAAGGGGACGGCGTATGAAGTGGTGCGGGTGAATTATGGGGATTACGGGGCGGCGATCGCGGAGGGGGTGGATACGGGGTTTGTCAAGGTGTTCGTGAGCAAGGCAGGCAGGATTTACGGGGTGTATATCGCGGGGGAAGGGTCGGGGGAGATGATTAACGAATGGGCGCTGGCGGTGCAGAACCGGATGCGGATGCACAAGATCATGATGCAGCAGCATTCGTTTCCGACGATGGGATTTTTGAGCAAACGGGCGGCGGAGACGTGGATGATGAACCGGATGAAGTCAGGGGCGGTGAAGAAGCTGTGCCGGGTGATGTTCCGCACATTTTGATGAGGGGAACAGATCAGCAGCCTCCAGAAATTCGATATAAGCAGGTAAAATATACTTTTTACCCCCTCCCTCACGGTCGGGGCTTGGATAAGACAGTGTTTAGCGGGAACTGTAAGCGTTACGCCAATCGCTATTTGATTTTGTCGAGCAATTTATTCAGGTTGATATCGGAGAGCTTGGGAATCTCAGGGACGGCTAATTCGCCATTTTTCTTGATCGGCAGGCGGAGGTTGCCCAGGGCGGGGGCTTTGACGGAGAGGCCCAGGTCGGCCTGATAGGGGATGACGGAACCGGGGCGGACGCCCTGGAAGGCTTTGACCAGGTCCAGGTATTTGATGGTGGCGGGCAGGGTGACGGTTTGGGTGCTTTGGGCGGGGATGGAGCTTTGCAGTTCGGCGGCACCGGCCAGCAGGGGTTTATCGGAGCTGGCCAGGTGGTAATCCAGATTCGACAGGGGCAGGGCCACCGAATAGGGATTTTTCACCTCCAGGTCAAACAGCAGGGAAGCGGACTCCAGGGTGATGTTATCGAATTTCAGGCCGGTCAGGGCGGCGGTGGGTTTTTGCATTTGCAGGGCGTCCGAAAGAGAGCCGCAACCGGCGGCGGCAAGGACCCAAAGAGACAAGGCCGCAAAAGTCAATTTACGAGTAACCATAACCATCTCCATAACAAGAAGATTGCCATCGTTTAGCAGGGACATATTTTGTAGAAAGACGGTGCCATCCCCGATAACGGGATTCACGACACAGGTCAGGAGCCTGGAGTTGCCGGGGCGGCCGGTACGGCGGGGGCCGCGGGCGGGGTCAGGCCATCGGTCAGTTTTTTCTTCATTTCATTGATGGTATCCTGGAATTTTTTGATCTGGGCGGCATAATCATCGATTTTTTTGGCCTGTTCCTGCACCTGGGTTTTCAACTGGTCGATCAGGGTTTGGGCTTCCGTGCCTTTGGCCAGGGCGGCATCTTTTTCTTTCACGACTGCCTCTATTTGCCCTTTGGCATCTGCCGCTTCTTTGGTTACATTCTGAAGAGCGGTCTCCATTTCGGTTATTTTGGCCGTAAAGGTCTCGACCTGTTTCTGAAGGGAATCGCGAGACTGGATCATGGATTCCAGTTCGGTTTTGGTGTTCTTCAGGGTATCGGTGATTTTGGTTACTTCGGCTGACAAGGTGTCCTTTTCCCCTGCCGCCTTGGCCAGGTTATCCTTCAATTTTTGCAGTTCTTCCTTCTGGGCCTTGTTTTCGCAGCCGGTTGTCTGAACCAGGAGAAAACCCGCCAAAACAATCAGCACAATTTGAGTCAAAGAATTTTTCCGCATCGCACGTTCCTTTCCTAAATCATTAATAAGATGTAGCTTATGTTCGATTTGACCAACAATATAGAATGATTCTATGAGGCGATCGGCGGGAAGTCAAGAAAAATCAGTGCTCCGGTCGCAAAAGGGCATCTGGGGCAAAACCGGGTGATAGAAATTTACCTGATTGAAATATTGGTTACAGATTACCAGAGAAAGGAAAGCAGAGGGGGTATTTGTGGGATTTTCGGGGCGGTTTTTCGGCATTTGAAACATTTATATTTTATATTTACTCTGCCCGGAATACGGGAAGCAGCGGATCGGCGAGCCAATGGATGGCGAGCGATGCGCAGGACTTATTTGTAGTATGGTGCCATTATGATTAAATTTCGCTGCCACAATTGCGATAAGAAGATCGGGGTCCAGGAAGATTTTGCGGGTAAACAGGTGTGGTGCCCCCGCTGTACCATTCCCACCACCGTTCCCAGGCCCAATGCGACCAATTCCCAGTCCAGCAATCCGAACGACAAAACGATCTACTCGGTTTTTGTTTGTCACGGCTTGTCCAAGGAAGCCTAGGTAAAACGGACGTTTTGCAAAACTTCAATTAGAAATTCCAGCCAACCCCGAGGACATATTTGGTATCGGTGCTGCCGACGTCCGGGGCGGGGGTGGAGTCATAATCGAGAATTGCCTTAAAGCTGGTGAACATGGATTTGGTAATGGCGGCCCGGACTTCGGCATCGGTGGTCAGGAAATAATCCGAAAACATGCCAAAGCTGGGGTAGTACCGCATATTGTGCAGGAAGGTGAATTTTTCGTGAAATTTCCAGTCGAAATTATAGCCAAGCTGGCCGGAAAACTCGTCGTGTTTGGTGATGACATCGTGACTGATATATTTTTCACATAACTCCGCCACACCGGCATCGGTGGAGAACTTCATTTTTTCGGATTCGATCCACTGGTAGCCCATACCTAACCCACCGATGATCCGATAATCCAGATCGGCGATGTGGTCTTTTTTGTAGCGGCCGTTGACAAAACTGTAACATTTTTTGGTCCAGAAATAGTCATATTTAGTGCCCGCCACGAAACTTTCCTGGGTGGTAACCTTTTCCTTTTCGCCGTCTTCCTCTTCTTCGGCGCGGCTGGCCAGGTAGGCGGCGTCCAGATTGAGCCGATCTTTATCGGAGCGGCGGGTGGCATTGGCACTGGCGTTGGCACTTTCAATGAAGGTATTGCCATGCGTACTGGTCATGCCCACGGTTACATTACCGGTCCAAACCACGGCCGGTTTGACGGGGGGATTGATGGCCTGGATATCACTGATGGGGAAACGGTTGGCCGGCAGGATTTTCGTTTCTTCGATGGCAAAAATACCGGGATCGCCGGTGAGAGCCCTGCTTTTGAGGACGGTACCATCCCGAAAGTGAAATTCGACCGGTTCATCGGTGGTGAAATTGTCCACCAGGGCGATATCGATGGTAACCTGGCCTACATCGTTGGCGTTAAAGACCAGCTTGCCGTTTTCCAGGCTGACCAGCTTACCAGTGAGGCGGTCACCGCTTTTGAAAATGATCGTATCAGCCTGAGCAGAAAGACTGAGAGAGAAACACAGCACCCACAGTACAATAAAAAACTTTTTACTCATCTGAAACTCCTTTCTTTCCTGATTCAAGCACACCGCATTACCACAGGTTTTGCCTATAAAACCCTTCATGGCGGATCATACGAGAAGAATTCTGCGCAGGCAAGAAAAATATTCCGGCGTATGTAAACCGGAATCGATTTCGTTTTCTATCAGAGGATACGGTTGAAGCGAGGGGAGAAACAAAAAGACGGATTCTATTTATGTATCGCAGGGTAAAAGGCTTTATTACGCTGGGTCGGGGATGGTATCTTTGGTTGGAACCGGCTTAATCGTCCGCCAAAGCCTGATCGCCGGCGAAGGGCTGATAGGCATAGCCGGCCCACTGGATGCCGGCATTGTTGGAGAATTCGAGCATGTTGAGACGAACGCCGTGGGCAAAAACGGCGATGAAGCACAAGGCAATATTCAGGACATGGCCGAAGAGGATGATGGGAGCGGCGGCAAACCAGGTGGCCGCGGGGGCAACGGAGGCGCCGAGATTGTTAAAAGCGGAAGCAATGTAATAACCGGCCAAGCCGACCGCCATGAGTCGAATGTAGCTCATGATATCGGAAAAAGAGCCGAGCATGGGCAGCAGGGAAGAGGCGAATCCAATAGCAATCCTTTTGAGGGGATTTTTGTGCGAAGAGGAAAAAAGCAGGAAGAGAATAAAACCGAGAACCAGGCCGGCATAAACCAGTACAACCGGAACGGGCAAATCCGCCGGGCCGAAGAATAACAGCCAGATGACGCCGAGCATGGACCAGATGAAAACACACCAGCCGATTTCGGAGAAGCAGCGCGGATTGGGGATGAGGGCAAAGACCTGCCGCAGATGGGCCAGGAAGATGTGGATACAGCCGATGACTAGGCTGATCTTGATGAGCAATTGGCGGGCGTATTCGGCATCGGCATTCCAGACGGGGGCAACCGCGATCATGAGTTTGCCGAGGGAGGCCCAGCCATCCGTACCGGCCCGCAGGGCGGCATGGTCGGGCACTTTGCCGCCATCGACCATCTGATAATACCCCCCTGCCACCGCGACATTATCGGGGGAAAGGCCAAAGTAGTTGGCGGAGAGAATACCCCAGAGGAGGGTGGCCACCCCGATGACCAGGAAGAGATTGGTTTTGATTTTTCCGGCGCGGGCGGCCATTTGGCGATAAAATATAAGGGACGTCAGAATGAAGATCATGCCATACCCGGCGTCACCGATCAGCATGGCGGCAAAGAGCGGCAGGGCCACCATAAAGAAGGGCGCCAGGTCAAGTTCCTTATAGCCCGGCAGGGTGCCGAGGATATCGAAGAGACCCTTGATCGGTTTGCACCAGGCGGGATAATGAATCAGGGTCGGGGGATTTTCCTCCGGGTCGGGCGGCAGGATGCGGACGGCGGCCTGGAGGCCGGCAGAGCCAAGCTGGGCGGCGAGAGAGAGGGCTTTCTCCGCGGGGATCCAACCCTGCAAGGCAAACAGGTGATCGCCGGAGAGGGCACCTTTGACGGCTTTGGATAGTTGAGCGGCCTGCCGCTGCCGATTCAGTTCCTCGTGCAGGTGCGGAATCTGCTGCACCAGTTGGGCCAGGCGATTTTTGGATTCCTGAAGCGATTGATCGAGCTGAGCGGCCTGGCGGCGCAGGGCGGGCCGGTCTTTGGCCGGCAGCGGCACCCACTGGGCGGTATCGGGCACGGTTATTTCCGGCTGGCGGTGGACGACCGCCAGGAGGACCCGTTTGCCGGGCCAATCGGTGGTGAGCCGCTGCACACAATCCGCTTGAACCTGACCGGCCTGATCGGCGGGAACGGAGAGGAATTTCACCTCGATGCCGGCCTGCCGCAATTCTTCGAACTGCTGGAGGGTGACATCCCCCCACCCAGCGAGTTTTTCGATCTGCTGGTGCAGAGAAACCAGTTGATTGGACCACTCGGTGGTGCTTTGCTGAATCTGGAGCGTTTCGGCGGCGGCCTCCAGCGGGTTGAGATCCGGTTTTTCGCCGGCGGGTTCCTGCTGGCGGAGTATTTGCAGGGCGCGCTGGAGCCGGTCGATCTGAGCCAGAGTTTTTTCGTCGGGCAGGGCCAGACGGGGATCGACGGGAGATAAATGGATAACGGCCAGATGGCGCAGACGCTCCATAAGCCCCTGCTGATCGGGAGATGCGACAACAACATAGACTTTGCTCATGGGAACGATCATACGGTTTGGGACTCCTGGCGGTTTTCCTTTTCGTCCATGCCGCCAAAGACTTCGGATTCGGAGAGTTTGGATTTGGCGATTTTGGCCCGTCCGACGGCGGCGGTCATTTCGTCACCGAGTTTAATGCGAATCACGCGAATGATCTCGCGGGCTTCGGGGATTTTGACTTTTTCGAACAGATTGACCCGCTGGGTGATTTTGGTCAGCTCTTTCTGCAGGAGCTGGTACTGCTGATCGACGATTTCCATGCGGGCGCGAAAGCGATTGACATCGCGGAGGTCGAGAACGGCCCGATCCACCCAGGGGGGCGTGGCAAACAGCGTATAGGCGGCCCGGGCGAAAAGAACCTCCTCAAATACCGGAACGTTCACGCCGGCGATATTCCGGGTGCTGGTGCGGATTTCCCGCGGCCGGGCCAGGGCGGTTACGTCGATACCGGCCGGATCGGCCAGAATCTGCCGATAGGCATGGAATTTTTGGGCCGCGGCCTCGATATCGCGGGCGGCCTCCTTTCGCTGGAGATCGACCTGCCGGAGGGAAATCTGCAATTGCTGCTGCTTGAGTTTGAGCATAGGCAGATAACGCTGGAAGCGGACCAGGGCATCGCGATAGCGTTTGAGTTCCGGTCGGGTTAATTTTATTTTGGCTGCCATAATTCCAATATCACTACCTTCGGCGGGTAGAACGATTCGAGTTATTTTTGGGGCCAGTGGGCGTCAATAATGGCCCGGCGAATGCCGGTCTCGGCCGGCTCGAAGCACTGCGCCAGGATCTCCCAGCAGCGGTCCAGGGCTTCAAAGAGGGGGATATTGACGGAAAGCTCCATGATTTTCTTTTCAAAAAGAACGCCGTACTTGAGCAATTTATGGTCCCAGGGGGACATTTCGAAGCCCATGTCGCGTTTTTCGCGGCTTTCGCGACAGAGGGCATAGAGCTGGATGCAGGCATCCATGATGGCCCGGTGGTCATCGCGGGTTTTGCCGTTGACCTGCTGCTTGAGCCGGGAGAGGGAACCGAACGGCTCGATGCGGCCGTTGCGGAGATAAAACTGCCCTTCGGTGATGTAGCCGGTGTTATCGGGGACGGGGTGGGTGACGTCATCGCCGGGCATGGTGACGCAGGCCAGGATGGTCATGGACCCGGCCCCGTCGAAATCGACGGCTTTTTCGTAGCGGCGGGCGAGCTGGGTATAGAGATCGCCGGGATAGCCGCGGTTGGAGGGGATCTGCTCCATAATAATGGAGATTTCCTTGAGGGCGTCGGAGAAGGCGGTCATGTCGGTCAGCAGGACCAGCACCCGCTTGTTCTGGAGGGCGTACTGCTCCCCTACCGCCAGACAGAGATCGGGCACCAGCAGGCATTCCACCACCGGATCGGCGGCGGTATGGATAAACATGATGGTCCGGCCGAGCACGCCGCCCTTCTCGAAGGCGTCGCGGAACTTGAGGTAATCGTCGTGCCGCAGACCCATGCCGCCGAGAATGATGATATCGGCGTTGGCCTGGAGGCCGACCCGGGCCAGCAGTTCGTTGTAGGGTTCGCCGGCGACGGAGAAAATGGGCAGTTTCTGCGACTCGACCAGGGAATTAAAAATATCAATCATCGGAATGCCGGTATGGACCATTTTGTCGGGCATGCGGCGCCGGACGGGATTGACGGTCGGGGAACCGATATTCACCTTGTTCTCTTCCAGGGCGGCCCGGTCATCGCGGGGACGGCAGGCCCCGTCCAAGATGCGGCCGAGCAGATTATCGGTGAACGGAACCTGCATGGGGCTGTTGAGAAACTGAATCCGGTCTTCGGTGGAAATCCCCTGAGTGCCGGCGAAGACCTGCAAGCTGACCTGGTCCCCTTCCAGCCGGATGACCTGGGCCAGCGAAGAACCGCGTTTGGAAGAGATCATCGCCAGTTCGTCGTAGCCGACGCCGGTGGCGGTAACGGTAATCACATTTCCGGCGATCCGGGTAATGTCATCGTAAAATTTTCGCATAATTATTTCCCTTTGGCAGCGATAAAATTGTCAATTTGAACCAGTATCTTTTGGTATTCCTGGCCATCCTGGGCGGCGAAATTCCAGTTACGGAATAAATCAGAAATTTGGACCATTACATTTCGGGCCTGGTCTTTATCCTGAACCTCCAGGGGCAATTCGAGAACGCGGAGAACTTTATCGAAGACGAATTTTTGCCGCTGGGCAGGGGTGGCAGCATCGACGGCATCGAAAGCGTTCTGCTGGAGGTAGCAGTTATCGAAGAAATCGGCCTTGAGAGCGACCAGGAAATCATCGACGGAGGTCCCTTCTTCGCCCACGACGGTCATCATTTGCCGCACTTCATTGCCGCGCCGCAGGATCGTGCGTGCCCGGATGACTTTATCGGGATCGATGATGCCGGTATATTTACTCCAGGAATCCAGCGGATCCACGGAGGGGTACCGCCGGGCGTCGCTGCGGGCACGGGAGAGACCATGAAAGGCCCCTACCACTTTGAGGGTGGCCTGGGTAACCGGTTCCTCGAAATTACCGCCGGCGGGGCTGACCGTGCCGCCGATGGTCAGAGAACCTATCGAGCCGTCCATCAGTTCCAACGCGCCAGCCCGTTCGTAAAAGGCGGCGATCCGGCTTTCCAGATAGGCGGGAAAGGCCTCTTCGCCGGGGATTTCTTCCAACCGGCCGGAAACTTCGCGCATCGCCTGGGCCCAGCGGGAGGTGGAATCGGCCAGCAGCAGGACATTCAAACCCATCTGGCGGTAATACTCACCGAGGGTGGCGGCAGTATAAACGGAGGCTTCCCGGGCGGCTACCGGCATGGCGGAGGTATTACAGATGATGATGGTGCGTTCCATGAGGCTTTTGCCGGTGCGGGGGTCTATCAGTTCGGGGAAATCCCGCAGGGTTTCGACCACTTCGCCGGCCCGCTCACCGCAGGCGGCGACAATCACGATATCCACTTCCGCATGGCGGGAGGTAATCTGCTGGAGTACAGTTTTTCCCGCGCCGAAGGGGCCGGGAATACAATAGGTGCCGCCCCGCACCACCGGGAACATGGAGTCGATGATACGAATGCGGGTGACCAGCGGTTCCTGGGGCATGAGCCGGCGGCGGCAGAGGTTCAAAGGAACTTTTACCGGCCAGTTCTGCTGCATGGTAACGGTATGCTCATGCCCATCGCGATCTTTGAGCTGAGCGATCGGGTGTTCGATATTGTATTCACCGGGGGCGGTGATTTTTTCAATCCGGTATTCCTGGTTCATCCGGAAAGGGACTTTAATCTGATGGGTAAAGATTCCTTCGGGGACGGTGCCGAGGGTATCGCCGCCGGTTACCGTTTGCCCCACCTGAGCGGCGGGGGTAAATTTCCACTTGGTTTCGGCGGACAAGCCATGAATATATTTACCGGGTTCCAGGAAGAACCCGATCTGGGCGGCCAATTGGGGCAGAGGATTCTGCAGACCATCATAAATCTGGCCGAGCAATCCAGGGCCTAGCACCACCGAGAGCATTTCTTCCTGAAATTCGACGACATCGCCGACTTTCAAACCGCGTGTCTCTTCAAAGACTTGCAGGTCCGCCAGCCGGCCGCGTACCCGAATGACCTCACTTAACAGTTTGGCCCCGTCATAACGCAGGCAATGGCCGATGGAATTCTGAAAAACCTGCCCGTTGGTTTCCGCTATTACCAGGTTTCCATAAACCGCAACGATTCTTCCGTTCACTCAATTACCCTTTCCAGCTTGGTAATGAAATCTTATTATGTTTGTACCTTATTTTCCTGCATTTGGGCCTTCTGGAGCCGATGCCAGCGGACCAGAATCATCAGCTGGGCGGCGTAGGCAAGCAGCTCATCATTATTAAATCGAAACCAGGATTCATGATCTTTGAGCCATTTCCAGCGATGGTCATCGAGAATCCGCTCGCCCTGCAAAGGATTCCGGGCCTGGCCCCACTCGCTCAGCAGAGCGGTGAAATCCAGATCGGAATCAGCCAGTTCCTCCGCCACCAGGTAATCCGACGGCTCCAGGTCCAGCGCTTTGGCCCGGGCCAAAACCAGGGCATTCCGCAGCGCCAGTTCATAAGCCAGCCAGCGGGCCAGAAAAGAACTGCGGTTTTTTTTTGCCTGCTGTGCGGCCCAGCGATAATAACCGGCCCAAATCTGGTCTTCGGGGATTCGCCGGGCGGTTTCCGCGGAACCGGCAGACAGGAAATCGGGAAGCGGCCCATCGCCGCGGGCCTGGGGCAAGGTCAGGATCACCGGATCCAGTTCGGAAATTTGGCCGGCTAGAAAGGCCTGCCGCTGCAAAAGATCCTCACCGAGAAAAAGCACTTCCAGCAATTTGGCAATGGTCGAACTGGCAGAGGCCATCTGGAATACTTCCTGCCGGGTAATCGGCGGAATACTGCTCGGCTCACCCAGAGCCGGCAAGGCAGACAAGAGATAATAATGGATTCCAGACATCCGAGAAAATCCTTAGCGATCGATGTTTTTTACCACCTGGTCCAGAAGTTGATTCAAACCCGGTCCGATCCATTTCATGAGCATTTCCATCACCGATTCCACCGTTACCTCCACGGTTGCACCTTCCATCTGATATTCAAAACCGGTCTGTTTAAGGGTACCCTTCAAATCGATGCTCATACCCTTCTGCTGAGCGGCATGATTGATTTCATCGATCGCCCAATCGGCCAGTTTTCGATGCTGTTCCGGGGAGACGTTGATTTTAATCACCCGGTTTTTTTCACAGTCGGCATGGGCATATTGGAGAATGATGTCGCGCAAGAGAGGCGTCAGGAAATTCGGATCATCCAACCGGGGTTTGACGGACCCTGCCAGAACGGTCTGGAGAATCTGTTTGATTTTATTACGCAGGATTAAAATAGCATCCCGTGCGGCTAATTGCAGTTCGGTTCGCCCTTTTTCGAGGGTGGATTTCGCCTCGGACTGCGCCTGCGTAAGAATCCGCTGGGCCTCCTGCCGGGCGTCATTGACGATACTCCCGGCTTCCCGGCGGGCCTGTTCGCGGATTTTTTCGGCGTCCGCCTGTCCGGCCTGAATCCCTTCCTCGTGTAACCGGGATACGAATGTTTCAATACTTTCTGTCATAAAGAAACCTCAATTGACATAATTTCAGAAAAAACGCCTTAACCTAACAATTTTCGCTAAATTAGCGACTTTTATGGCATCTGGCAATACATTTTTAATTAACTCCCGATTAGCCGGCAGCAAAGAGGGTTTTGTAATATAAAATCCTGAAGTTTAACGTTATATCAGCAGGAACAAGGTATTCGCCCCCCTTACTGACGATGCCAGACGCTGCCGGGATCGCTTACATTTGACGCCAGCGTCAAAACTCGTCGATCCCTTGTTATTGGGGAGCCAGAGCTGTTTTTGGATGTCAATATCGACTTTTGACGGTTCCGTCCAATTTGAAGTTATGCAGAAATCAACTATCTTTGGCAGGCATTTGCCGCTGATCGAGAGTCCGCCAGATGAGCTTGGCAACGGAGGTGGGACTAAGCTTTTCGGTACTGCACATGATATCATAATGCTTTGGATCGTCGATATCTTCGTCCAGAAAACTTTTGACAAAGGCTTTCTGGGCCTGGTCGATTTTTTTCACTTCAGCTAGAGCATCGTTAAGGGGGATATTCTTTTCCTTAGCCCAGCGTTCACAACGCAATTCATATGGTGCCGTCACACGGACACTTATGCCATTGTCATGAGGGAGGACCAAACCAGCGGCCCGACCGAGGATGATGGCTTTTTTATGCCGGGCAATAATGAGAAGGACATTAACCAGGTGGCGGCAATAATCGGACTGTTTTTCGGGACGGTCTTTGAACAGGGATTGGAGCCAGTTGCCCATCCAGACCGAGGCATTTTCGTCAACGCTTTCCACCACTTCCTTGTGCACATTCATGTTATCGGCCATATAATCGAGGATATTTTTATCATAAACCTGCCAGGTGAGCAGATCGGCCAGAATCGAGGCGACTTCTTCGCCGCCGCTGGCAGGCTCGCGGCTGATGGTAATATAGTCAATTTCAGCCTGGCCTTCGTCCAGATGAGGTAACGTAAGTTCTTTGCCCTGTTCGGTGTGCCACTGTTCAATGCGTTGTTCCACCAAACGACCTATCCCATCGTGACTCGAATCGGCAATTGGCATAAATATCCTTTTTCAAATAGAATAGACGGCCAGCGTCAAAAACTCGTCGTCCCCTTGTTATTGGGGAGCCAGAGCCGTTTTTGGAAGTTAATATCGACTTTTGGCGGTTCCGTCAGAATATAGCGTTATCAGACAGGACCGCTGCTGATTTCATTATAACTACCAGAAAAAGTATTGCCAGAAAAAACTCTGGACGGCGTGCAGTTCATTCGATAAGGTGGTGACAAATTTATTAATAAACATAATAAAAAAATGAATTGTTCACCGGTTTTCTGTTGCAATGTTTTAGGAATTCCGGTAGGAATTTTTGGAGTTATCGGTATTAAATTAAACATAAATCTTGATGGAGTATATCTTTATGGATAGTTCGATATTTTTTGGCCAATTGGGATTAGGGCTGACGTTGGGGCTGGGAGCATTGGGCAGTTCGCTGGGAGTCGGGGCGGCAGCCACAGCCGCGGCCGGGGCCTGGGCCAAAGATGCCAAAGCGGGAAAACCTCTGAATTTTTCCTATATTATCCTAACCGGCATGCCCTTATCACAGACCATTTACGCCTTTATTCTGATGCTGATCGGACTTAAAGGCTGTATTATCGATAACCCAGCCATTGTCGCGGCCCATGGCGGAACCTTGTTAGGAATCGCCCTGGGGTGCGGCACGGCGGAATTTATCAGCGCCTGGGTGCAGGGATTGATCGGGGCGGCGGCCTGCCGGGCCTTATCGGAAAGCGATGGCAAAGGGCTGGCCTTCATGATTATCACGATGGGGATTGTCGAAACGGTGGGATTGTTTGGAATGGTATTTATGTTGTTTATGATCCCCAAATAGAAACCCCGGAATTCAGGCGTCTGCCGGAATCCCCTCTTTAAAATTACATGCGATTATTGCACAGCGTAGTGACCTGAATGCCAGGGACTACGCTGTTGCCATTGCTGGAGAAGGGTTTGCAGGTCCGACAGGTCGATGGCCCCGTCAAAATTGATATCGCCGGCGGAATATTCTTTTTGCGGATCGCCGGCAACGGATTCTGTTTGAGACGCCCGCCAATAAAGCAGCAGTTGGGTAATATCCTCCTGATTGACCAGACCGTCGAGATTCAAATCTCCCGCCAACTGGTCCCCCTGCCAGGTAAGAGGTTCCTCACAAAAGGCCAGGGCAAAGGTTTCAGAGCCGGAAGTATAATTTTCCGGCGCGACGCCGCCCCGCACCACCAGGGCGACATTTTGTTCGGAGGGATTCTGAAAATAGATATGTTCCACATTATCCAGGGGGCTGTCCGAATAATCCAGCAGGGTCTCCAGTTGCCCCCACTCATTTACGGCCCATAATTCCAGCCGCAGATCATTCAACGGCAAAGGCCGGTAAATACCCCGGATCTCGTAGCTGAGATACCAGCAGAGGGTGGCACGTAACCACCGGCCAGCCAGAAGTTTGCCGGGCAGAAAATACACCCGGGCGGATTCGGACTCGTTGGGATCCAGGCTGAGAACATTCAGGTCCCAGCCCGCATTTTCCTGCCCGGCCGGATCATCAGAAACCCCGGCCATCAACTGCTGATAGGAGGCCATCGCATTGACCAGGCCGGCCCCCTGCTGATAATCCAGCGGCACCGCGGCGTCGTCATCGGGATCTACCAATCCCTTATGCCAGCCGAGGAGTTTTTGGGCGCCGTTGAGCAGCAGGGCCTTGATGACCCGGGGATCGTCGCCGTCGGGAATCATATTTTGGCGGGCGGCATCGACGAGCAAGGCGGCCACGCCTGCGACCTGGGGAGCGGCAAAGCTGCTGAAACTTTTGGATTGCCGGTCATGGCAATACTCGGAGAGCGAATCGGCACTGGGTCCCAGGCTGAAACCACAGGCAATCAGGTCGGGCTTGCACCGGTCGTCGTTGGTCGGGCCGAAGCTGCTGTCTTGTGCAGCCGGCGGACCGGCATAGCGGAGATTATCGGGAAACTGGCCCAGATTGCGGGCGGTACCGACGCTAATCACATTGTATCCCCAGGAGGGCTTGCTGATGCCGGTAAAACCGCCGGTTCCGTTGCCGCAGCCGGCGACAATCACACTGCTGTCACGTTCCACCAGGGCATCGATACCCCACTGCCACCACATGGTAATCCGGTCCGCGGCATCGGTCCCCCAGCTTATGCTCAGCACATCATCGTTGAGGGTCGGGGAAGAAACATTGGCAGCCTGCTTATAAATAAACCAGTTGGCTTCATAGACATGGGCGGCGGCATCCGGCACGATGCCCCGATAGAAAAACGCACCCAAACCGTCCAGAGCAGCCTGCTCATCATAACCGAAAAGAATCCCCGCGATCATCGTGGCATGGCGGGAATAACAGGGGGGCCGATGGGGATTATCGTAATAATACAAACCTTCCAGGCTCAACTGCGAAAAGGCCCGATGCTCGAAATTGGGTAAAAACGCGTAACAGGGCTGGTTGGCATCATCAGTCTCCGGCAATTCCACCAGACCCACACTCACCAGTTGGCCGGTCAGATCCGGCTGGATGGCGATCAGTTCCCGAACCCCTATCGCGTCCAGACAAACCGGCTCGGTGCCGGGCTGTGCCCAGGCGATAGAGGAACCCTGGACTATCCACCACAGAGCGAATAAGGCGTTCCCTATACCAATCAACCGTTTATTCATCATCAACCTGGCTCATTGAAACAAAAATAGGTTTCACATGGTTTTTATTATACCAGACAGAGGGCCGCCTGACCAGCCCTTTTCTTTGCCGGGGATAGGGCGATTGCATGACGAACTGTAAATCCAATCGTTACAATCGTTTTTGGATTGAAAAAACGGGAAAACTTCCTAAAATAACACCCATTTGAGCCGCTGAAAACGCATCGGGCAATGGATCCGAAAGTGGTTTTCAGGGAAAGGAAGACTATGGCTGAAAATCTAATCATTCATGACATTTCGATGATGCTGGAGGATGGGATGCTTTCGTATCCCAAGGATGTTCCCTACCGGCGGCAGTTGCAGCGGGATATCGAGGAAGGGGAAACCTCGAATGTTTCGTTTGTGGAGATGTCGGCCCACACCGGCAGCCATGTTGATTCACCGAAGCATTATTTACCCGATGGGTATGGGGTGGAAAAGATCCCGCTGGAGAGCCTGTATGGGCCGGCCTGGGTTGCCGACTGCACGGGGCGGGCGGCGGTGACGGCGGAGGTTTTGAAGGAGCGGGTGCCGGCCGGGACGAAGCGGCTACTTTTGAAAACGGATAATTCGCGGGAACTGCGGAAAAATCCCCGGGGGCCGTTCCGCCGGGATTTTGTCTATCTGGATGATTCCGGCGCCCGGTTCGCCGTGGAACAGGGAATTCAAATTGTCGGCATTGACTATCTCAGTATTGACCAGTCGGGGCTGCGGGAAAAGCCGGCCCATCATATCCTGCTGAGAAACCATATCGTCATCCTGGAAGGAATCCTGCTGGCGGATATCGAGCCAGGGGAATATTTCCTGGCCTGCGGGCCTTTGAAAATGGCCGACTCCGACGGCGCCCCGGCAAGGGTGGTGCTGATCGAGATGTGAAGCAGAAAGGCAAGGATGTAACTCATGATTTATAGCCGATTGCACAAAAAATATTATGCCAAACGGTATTTCCTTTCTGTTGTCTTTCTTGTGATAACGGCCCACCTGGCTAGTGGTGAAAATATCGAAGAACAGCCCGGTTATCTAAAAAGTGAACTCATTTTTCCGCTGGATAACAAACCGACACCCAACTGCCATGCGTCCACCATCGTTGCGAATCAAGAGGGAGAGCTGGTAGCTTCCTGGTTTGGCGGTACGGAGGAAGGAAACCCCGACGTTGGTATCTGGGTGTCACGATACACCGATGGGAACTGGTCAAAACCAATCGAAGTAGCTACCGGGGAATGGATTCTGGGCCGGCGTTTTCCCTGCTGGAACCCGGTTCTGTTCCAGCCGCGGAATGGCCCGCTCATGCTCTTTTTTAAAGTGGGGCCAACCCCCCGCGATTGGTGGGGAGAATGGATGATCTCGGAAGATGGCGGGAAAGCCTGGAAAGAAAGACAATGTTTGCCCAAGGGCGGGATCGGCCCGGTAAAGAACAAACCGATACAGTTGCAGGATGGCACCATTCTTTGTCCCTCCAGCAGTGAACATAACGGCTGGAGAGTGCATTTCGAACGCACAGCCGATCTGGGTAAAACATGGGAAATCATCGGACCCATCCATACCGATAAAGATATTCAGGTTATTCAACCTAGTATTCTCACGTATCCCGATGGCCGATTGCAAATATTGTGCCGGACAAAAAACGAAAAGGTAATTGCCCAGAGCTGGTCTGAAGATGGAGGCGCCACCTGGAGCACCGTGGCCGCTACGGATTTGCCCAATCCGAATTCAGGGATAGACGCCATCACTCTCCGGGACGGCAGGCAACTGGTAGTGTATAATCCCATCACAAAAGGACGCCATCAATTGCGTGTCGCGATTTCTGCCGATGGGGAAAATTGGAAGGAAGTCATGAAACTGGAGGATGAAACGGCCGGCGAATTTTCTTACCCGGCGGGAATACAAACGGCAGATGACAGGGTACATATTACCTATACCTATAATCGGGTCAGCATTAAACATGTAGTTATCGATCCCAAATTTTTCTAAGGATAACGCCGCCGTAATGGCTTTTGCATGAAACTTGCATACTATGCTACAGATCAATGATAAAATATCGATTGAGGATAAACTTATCCAGATCAAGTTTGTCCGGTCGAGCGGGCCGGGGGGGCAGAATGTCAATAAGGTAAATACCTGCGCGCAACTGAGTTTTGATCTGAAGAATTGTGAGGTTCTGCCGCCAGCGGTGAAAAACCGGCTTAAGCGGCTGGCCGGTTCACGGCTCACTTCCCAGGAGGAAATCCAGATCGAATCGGACTGTTTTCGGGAACAATCGCGCAATCGCCAGGATTGTTTGAACCGGCTACGGGAAATGATTCAAAAGGCTCTGATCCGGCCTAAAATACGTATTTCCACTAAGCCCACCAAGGCCTCCCGCCAGCGGCGGCTGGATGCGAAAAAACAGCGCGGCCGGGTGAAATCGTTGCGGGGTAAGCCGGACGTAAGTGAGTAATAATATCCATCATGCCCGGCAGATTGCATTTTAAAGAATCACAGGCGAGACGCCTGTGCTACGCTGCAATATCATCAAATATGCCCGGCAGATATCGTTTGCGCCAAGGGTTCTGCCGGGCAAAATGTAAAGAGAAAGCACTATTTCGTCTAATTCGTAACGGGGGCAATCTGGATGATTTTTACGCCGTGGCTGGGGGTCTGGACGGTGATGCTGACGGTGCTGCCGGTCCGCTGGGCGGTGTCGGCGCCGGTAATCTGATACTCCAGCCCTTCGTTCAGGCCGATCGCGGAGAGGTCGAACTGGAAGGCCAGCGGATCGGAGGAGTCGAGCAGATTGAAGCAGACGATGACGGCGGCGTTCTGATCCGGCAGGGTATGGGCGTGGAAGGCCTCGTCGATGCCGTAGAACTCACCCTGCGTGAAGAAGGGCTTGAGGCTCAGGTAGGTCTGCATGGCGTCGTGATGGGCCTGCCGGGCGACCGGGTCGCTGTGGGTGCCGCCGATCCCCAGGTGGCGGCAGGTGCTGGCGAACCACCAGAAGCCCAGGGCCTTTTCATTGTCGGTACGCAGATCGATGTGTAGGTAAATCGGGATGTTGTAGGCCAGATTGACGTAGTAGAGGTTCATGGCCCGGCGGGAGTTGACCTCCGCGAGGGTGTAGGACATATACTCATAGCCCCAAAGCACGTTGAAGGAGCCGGGTTGGGCGTGCAGGATGTAGGTGGGGCAGTAGCGGGAGCAGCCGGGGCCGATGACGGGGTCGTGCAGTTCGATCACGACATTGGGGTGAACGGTGTGGAGCTGCTGACAGATACTCAGGGTAGCGTTGAGCTGGTCCTGGCGGGTGTTGGGGTTCGCATGGCCGTGGGCGGTATTGGTGCAGCCGCCGACAAACCAGTTGCCGTCGAACATGACGAAATAGGCCCCTTCGTTGGTTTCATGACCATTGCAGGTAGCAATCAAGCGGGCGGCTTTTTCGGCGGCGTAGGTGGTGCTGGAGCCGCAGAGGCCGCCGTCGGGCCGCTTGCAACTGGCGGGGTAGGAGGACGGATCGGACCAGGCGGCCAGCGGGGTGTGCAGGGCCAGGGCCAGTTCATGGTCGTGCCCCACGGCCATGGCGTCGATGAAGTCCTCTTCGGGGCCGAGGCGGTAGGTACCGCCGCTGCTCATGTAGGTGCCCCAGAGGTTGGAGCCGAAGTTGGTGTCCCAGCCGGGATCCAGGTAGAGGCATTCGCAGCCGATGGTGTAGGCCTTGTCGGCCTCGACTTTCATATCGGATAGTTTATAATAGGTGTCCCGATTCGCAACCGAATCGCCAATCGACCAGAGGGGATTATCATACAGCTCGTTCCAGTGAACCGGAGGATTGTAATTATCGGGTACGACATGGCCTTTCTGTTCCATCGAGCCGCGGAAGGAATAGAAGGCATCCTGCCAGGAACCATCGATAAATTCGTATCGGGTGGTGCCGAAGGTGAAGCTCTGGCCGGGCGATAGCTGGGCGGCGCCTTCCGGGTCCCCCAGTTTCCAGAGGCCGGCTCCGCCGAAGCGCAGCACTTTTTCCCGGTATGTTTCTCCCGCCGCATAGCGAGAGACGGATTTCATCAGGGACCATTCCATGGCATCGGGATGGTATTTTTCCAGGAGCAGGACTTCGCCGCCGTCGTACCATGCCCAGCCTTCCGAGCCGAAAGTGGAGGTATAGGTTTTGCCGCCGTCATCCACGCCGGGGTTGTACCAACCGCGGACGGTGGCGTACCACATCTGGCCGGTGGCGACAGTAGAGAGGGAGTAATCGCAGAGGGCGCCGTTTTCCGGTTGAATCCGATAGGGGATCTGGGAGAGGCGGCTGGCTAAAACCTCGTCCGCATCGCCGCCGTCGAGCTTCCGGGCAAAACCGCAGGCAAAACCCGAAGTATATAGGGTCGCGGTGCCGGTATTTCGGATGCGGATGGTTTCGGTGAACTGATTGGGTTTTTCATCCTCGATGGTATAAACCTGCCGGATTTCCAGATCTCCCTGCATGGCCGTAAAGGTTACGGTCCAGAGACCGGCGTTGTACTCCACTATGGGAGCACCGGCCAGGGTGGGCAGGGAATTGTTCGGCCAGACATAATCCGCATTCGCCAGAACCCGGTCGGTTTGCAGATCACGCAAAACACATGGATTCAAACCATTTTCGGTTTCGATAATTAACTCGAATTTTTCACTGCCGATTCGCACATCGCCGCTGACGGGGTCGGTTTGCACCGCCGGGGTATCGGAAAAGGTTTTGGCGGTGAAACTCCAAACCTGGCCTTTGACAATGCCGGTTTCCGTTACGTCATCCACCCGCCAATAATAGGTCTGCCCCGCTACCAGACCGCCGGGGTTATAGGATGTTGCGGTTTGGTTCCCCCGGAAAACCAAAGCACCATTCAGCCAGTCCCCGGTCAGCAGCGAAAAGTCAAGCAAATTGACATCCGGCCCATCGGTGCCGTTGGCCGTGGGAACTACTTCACCGGGAGTGGTCAGCCATTGGCTGATGAGAACCAGGAAATCATCCATATCGACCCGGCCATCAAGATTAAAATCACCTGGGGTCCGGCCGGCGTTGCTGATCGCCTGCTCATCCGTACCGAAATAGACATCATGGGAAAGGGCATCGTCACCGGGCAGCCAGCTCAGCAGGGCAGCGGGTAAAACATGCCTTGCCCCATCGTGCGGGGAGGGATTCCAGGACTGCTCTCGTGCAATTTGAATCGAGATATTGGCATCGATATAGGTGTGCGTGTTATTGTCACCCGTATAATTGTCGTTTCGTTTCACGATAAAATCAATCGTATCCCCTGCGGCAAGGGTGATTCCCGACGAAGAAAAAGAACGTATGATCTCCGGGGTGGTACCGCTGCTGGCCTGGCTGAACAGAGCCGAACCATTATGGACCACCCACACATCCGTGTTCCCCGGATTCAACGGGATAAAGGAGCCGGTAATCGCAGCCTCCATAGCTGCCGGCGCGGTCCACCGCAGAACCGAATACACCGAATAGGTCTCGCCGCTGCCCGGTTCATAGACATCGTTGTTGCCGGTGATATAGTTTGCGGCCGCCAGAATACACTGGCCCGCGCTGTATCCTCCGTGCGGGGTGGTGCTGCCGTCGGGATTGCCGCCGGCGCCGGGGTTAAAATGGTCGGATAGCGGTGTATGCCAGACGTAGCTTTCCCCGCCAACCCAGGTAGTAAAGAGGATTTGCTGGTGGAGGGAATAACTCCACCCCATAGACCACTGCCCGACCACAGGACTATTCGCCGGCCAGCCCCCAGCGTTCGCCAAATCGCTGTTGAGATCCCAAACCTGGACAGGTTCCGGATTTCCCAGGGCTGTTACCGCCCCAATACGCGGGCTATAACCAGCAACCCAATCACCCAAACGATAATCCACCGTGGTGACATTGGTGAAGCTGCCGGTTACACACGCGTAATCCCACCAATTCATGACATCAGCGGAAAGCCCCCAATTATACGCCGGATCTCCATAGACCATCCAATCGCCGCCATTAATACGAAAAGAGGGTTCCTTGCCGAAACGGTCGGAGCCGGCGCCGACGCCGGAAAAATCGGCGATGATGCCGACTTCTCTGAGATTAACCGGTGAACTGAAAGTCAGACGCATAACCTGCTGATCATCGGGTGTGTTGTCATTCCAGATCAACAGCTCATTGTCATTATACCCTTGTTGGGGATACATGGGAACGGATATGGCGCCGTTGCCGTAAGTTCCGGCCACATTCATATTTGCCACGCTGACGCCGGGAAGCACCGGGTGATATGCTGCACCGCCTATGTTACTCATGGTGCCAGTCGGGACGATATTATCGGTTACAAAGGTAATATCGGTGTAGTACGCCCGGCTGACAGAGACAGGGAACAAAACCAAACATAAAAGGGAAAAAAATACCTTACTTCTCACTGACAAAACTCCTCATCTTTAATGTATGCTGGATGCCTGAAGCACCATTTTTATTCCTGCACGACACTACCGGAGTATAGCATTTATTCTGACGATTGTCGACAATTTTATGGGTAAAAAAGAGGATTTTTGCAGAGCAGGGATATTATTTTGTTAACTGACTGGTATTACTTCAATTACAGCGGAATCTTTTCCTTCCAGGGCAACGGAAATTTCCAAGGTATCGCCCTGCCGGCGGGTGGCGGCGGCTCCCTGGATTTCATATTTCGATTGGGGAGACAATCCCACTTCCGCAAGTGCGAAGGTGAATGTTTTGGTTTCGGGGGTTTCGGCCAGATTGAAGCAGTTGATGACCGCGGCATTTTTTTCTTTCAGGGTATGGACGTGAATCATCTCGTCGAGGCCGTAGAATTCGCCTTGGGTAAAAAAGGATTTCAGCCGCAAATAGGTTTTCATAGCATCCTTGTGTGCCTGCCAGACCAGCGGGTCCGGGTGTTTGCCGCCGATGCCCAGATGCCGGCAGAGGCTGGCGTTCCACCAGAACATCAGGGCGTTGGCATTGTCACCTTTTAAATTTACATGAATATACAGCGGCAGGTCGTATCCCAGGTTGTAATAATATAAGGCCACGGAACGGCGGGACAGCAAATCCGCCATGGGGTCCCACATAAATTCAAAGGCCCAGACATCGTTAAAAGTCTGGTCATTCTGCAGATAATAGGTCGGCACATAGTTGAACCCGCCCGCTCCAGCGATCATATCATGCATTTCAATGATCAGGTCGGGATATTTTTCGTGCAGTTTCCGTCCCAGTTCGGTGCACCTGCGCATATGAGCCTCCCGGGTATAGGGGACCACATGGCCGTGGCTCTTAACCGTGCAGGGGCCGGTGAAATTGGGGCCATCGAACATAAAATACACCACGCCCGCCTCCGCCAGTTTCAGCAACCGTTCCAGCTTGATCGTAAACCATTCGGATCCGCTGCAAACCGTCTGGGGGTACTGGTTCCAGCGAGGGGTTCTATAGGTATTTCCCTGGGCATCTCGGGCCAGAACGGAGGAGGGATAGCCTTCGGGCTTGTTCCACCAGGCCAGCGGGGTATGCAGGGAAACCTGCAAGCCGTATTTGTCCTGCATGAGCTTGCAGAACTCCGCACAGGTCAGCAGCCGGTCCTCCGCCCATACGGTGGAACCCTGCATGGTATCCCAGCCGGGATCCAGGTACAGCGCCTCGCAGCCGACCTCCCGGGCCTTGGCCGCCTCTTCTTCCATATGCTCCAGGCGGTACATCTTGTCGCGGTTTTCCAGGCTTTCCGGATCGGTCCACCAGAGAGGATTATCATACAGCTCATTCCAGTGTACCGGCGGATTGAAGCCTTTCGGGAAGCGATGGCCTTTCTCCGCCATAAACTGCCGGAATTGATAAAATCCAGTTTTCCAATCGCCGGAATAGCGGATATAGCGGGTGATGCCCATCCGTACCGTGGCACCCGGGGCGATACGCAGGGCCGCTTCCGGATCGCCATGCCAGGCGCCGCAGCCGCCAAAACGCAGCGACTTGCCGCCGGCATCCCCCTGCCCGGATTTTTCCACCGTATCGAGTATCGAATGCTCCATCAGTTCCTGACTGTACTTGATGATCACGATGCCCTGATCCCTTCCCGTCCAGACCCAACCCTCAGAACCTAATACGCAGGTGTCCAATGGTTCAAATAATTGACCATTATCAAAATGAAACTCATGAGATTTTTCCACAACGTCGGTAAAGCTGAAATCCTTATGGCCGAACGGAATGGCAATCCCTTTGAGATAAGGCACCGCCAGAAAACGGGTGTCCGCGATCGGAGTCGCGGCCTGCGGGCCATCCTGCCCGCTGCGGACGAAGCCGCAGCGGATGCGGGGATGGACGGGATTGGGCTTGTCATCCGCCAACAGCAATTCCTGTTCGCCGGTGTTCTGCACCGTGATTTGTTCTTCAAACCAGTCGGCCCTGGGAAATCGAAACAGGTGCTCCACTTTCAAATCTCCGCTCTGGCCGGTGAAAACGATTTCCTGGCCGCCGTCCGCCAGGGAACGACTCTTATAGGTAACGTTCGAGGGGCGGCCAAATCCAAAGGAATAATCGCCGTCCGCCAATACCCCATCCGGCTGGCGGCAGAGCAGGGAGTACGGATTCAAGCCATTCTGGGTGGATACTTTTAATTGAAAGGCTTCATTCTGTAACAGGAATTCGGTCTGGTCTGAAGCAGCCGACAAAATATCGCAACTGGCTAACAGAAAACCATATATACCGATACACAGAAACGGCAAATTTTTCATATTTTTTCCTTTTGTTAGTCGGTTTATACAAACTAAACTATTTGCCAGCTTGTACTTCCAGAACAGCGGCGTCCCGACCATCCAGATCGACCTTCACTTCCATCTGGTCACCATTCTGCTGATAGGAGGCGGCTCCCCGGATTTCATAATTCGATTGCGGAGACAATCCCACTTCCGATAGCGTGAAGGTGAACGTTTTGGTTTCGGGGGTATCGGCCAGATTGAAGCAGTTGATGACGGCGGCGTTTTTTTCTGGAAGGGTGTGGATGTGAATCATCTCATCCAGGCCGTAGAATTCGCCCCGGGTGAAGAAGGGCTTGAGCCGCAGATAGGTCTGCATGGCGTCCTTATGTGCCTGCCAGACTTTTTCGTCGGGATGTTTGCCGCCCACGCCCAGATGGCGGCAGAGGCTGGCGTTCCACCAGAAAACCAGAGCATTGGCATTATCGTCCTTCAGGTTGATATGCAGGTAAATCGGGATGTTATAGGCCAGGTTGGTGTAATAAAGCCCGATGGAATCGCCCGATAATAAATTCGCCATCGGGTTCCACATCATTTCGTAACCCCACAGCTCAAAGGCCGCCGGATGGGCATGGCAGAAATAGATCGGGGTATAACGATCACCACTTGGCCCAAGAACCGGGTCATGCAGTTCGATCAGGGTTTCGGGGTATTGCCGCATGACTTCTTTTAATATTCCGTAGTAACCCATGATGTGCTCGTGACGGGTCAGCGGGATCGAATGGCCGTGCGAGGGGTCGTAACACGGGCCGGTGTATTGGGAGCCGTCGAACATCAGGAACTTTGCTCCATCTTGGCACAGCTTCAGCATTTGCTTGAGCTTCACATCATGAAAGGCGGGGGAATAGCTGCAGATGACCGGCTGGGCCTCATGCTGATCCGGCGAGCCGGCCTGCCACAGGAAGGTAATCACGTTGCCATTCTCATCCAGCCGCGCTACATCGGCGGAATAGGGTTTCGGATCGGTATAGCCGGGCGGGGTATGGGCCAGGGCGCACCACAGGCCCAAGTGCTGAATCCCGTAGTCCTGCCGTAGCATCCGGATGAAATCCCGCTGGGTGCCCAGCCGCGTTTCATCCCAGACGAAATGCGAAGGCCCCGTATCCCAACCGGGATCCAGGTACAGGCACTCACAGCCCAGCTCACTGGCTTTGGCTGCCTCCGCTTTCATGTGGTCCAGCGAGTAATATTTTTTCAGCGATTCCTGGACAAAGGCCGGCTGCTGAAACGCACCGGCGGTTACTTTGAAATAATATTCATTGTCATATAGCTCATTCCAATGGACAGGGGGATTGTAACCCTTCGGCAGGGCGTGCCCCTGGCTGTCCATGAACGCCCGGTGCGCATAGAAGGCGTCCTTCCAGTCGCCGTCCAGGACTTCGAAGCGGGTGATGCCGAAAGTGAAGGTCTGGCCGGGCTTTAAGCTGGCGGCCCGTTCGGGATCGCCGCGGCCCCAGAGTCCGCAGCCGCCGAAACGCAGTGCGGCCTTATCGTTTTCCGGCCTGACCACCTCCAGCAGAGACCACTCCATATCTTCATTGTTGTACTTGGTAATCAAGAGGGTATTTTCCCCCTGGCTCCAGGCCCATCCTTCCGAACCCCAGACGGTGCCGGCGGCCGCTGGGATCATATCGGCGGGGGTGAAATCCCGCACCGGGGAATGATAGCGGCGGAAGGGGATGTAACAAAATTGGCTCTGCAAAACTTCGGCGTCGTCTGTCAGGCGGCGGGCAAAGCCGCAGGCAAAATGGGAAGTATCCTGCAAGGCGGCGGAGGGATTGGCCATCGTAATCTTTTCGATGATAACTCCCGGCTGCTTTTCCGGTATCGAAAACTCCTGCGAGATCAGCAAATCGCCCAATTTGCCGTTGAGGATAATCGCCTGCCCCCCTTCCGGCAGGGTTTTCACCACCGGCGTGCTCCACAGCTTCGGAAACTCACCGCCCGGCCAGAGATAGTTTCCCTCGGCATATACCCGTCCGTTTTGGGTATCCCGCAGGCTTCGGGCATTCAGGCCCGGCTGGCTTTCCACCGTCAGTTCCAGGCGGCCATTGATAATCGACACCAGGCCGCTGGCGCTGTCATACGATATCTTCGATTCTGCCTGAGACGTTGACGATAATCCGATTAAAAAGGCTGCCGACACAATCAAGAAGCTAGTAACCGATTTAAAAATTGCACAACATTTCATAATTTTCCCTTTCGCTTATCAGGATTTTGGTATTACTTCCAACAATTTCGTCCCATGACCGGCGATCTCCGCCGTAATCTGAATCGTCTCGCCCTCCTGCTGCCAGAGAGAAGCTCCCTGGATTTCATATTTCACTTTGGGAGATAATCCAACCTGGGAAAGGTTCATGGAAAACGTTTTGGTCTCCGGAGTTTCCGCCAGATTGAAGCAGTTGATCACGGCGGCGTTGCGATCCGGCAGGGTGTGGATGTGAATCATCTCATCCAGGCCGTAGAATTCGCCCTGGGTGAAGAAAGGTTTCAGCCGCAGGTAGGTTTTCATGGCGTCCTTGTGCGCCTGCCAGACCTTTTCATCCGGGTGTTTGCCGCCCACGCCCAGATAACGGATGGTGGAAGCATTCCACCAGAAAACCAGGGCGTTGGCATTATCGGTTTTCAGATTGATATGCAGATAAAACGGAACACTATACGCCAGATTCAGATAGTACAGGGCAATGGATTCGCCGCTCATTAAATTCGCCATGGGGTCCCACATATATTCAAAGGCCCAGAGGGCATCGTGAGCAAAGGGTTTGGTGTAGAGAAAATAGGTCGGCACATACCGGAAAGAGCACGGGCCGGCCATCAAGTCATGGATCTCGATCAAAACATCCGGATACTGCCGCTTGATTTCCTGAATCATTTTGAAATAGCCCATGACATGCTCGTGACGAGTGTAGGGAATACGATGGCCATGGGAAGGATCGTAGCAAGGGCCGGAAAACTGGGTGCCGTCAATCAAAAAGAATTTGACGCCGTTTTTGGCCAGTTCCAGAAAATGGTTTACTTTGACGTCCAGATAGGCTGGGGCGCCGCTGCAGAGCAGGGGCCGGGTCTTTTGGTGTTCCGGCGGGCCCCAGTTGTAAAAATAGTCAATGATTTTGCCGTTCTCGTCGCGGCGGAGGGCATCCTGGGTGTATTTGCCGGGTTCGATAAAGGAAGGCGGGCCTTCCGCCAGCGGCGTCCAAAGCCCGATGTACTGGATCCCGTAATCCGTGCGTATCATCTTGATAAAATCCTGAACGGTTCCCAGCCGTTCCGTATCCCATACCGTGCTGCAACAGGCGGTATCCCAACCGGGATCCATATAGAAAAGCTCACAGCCCAATTCCGCCGCCTTGGCCGCCTCGATCCGCATATCCTCCACTCGATAATACGCCTGCGCCATGGGAGACCATATATTGGGATCCTGCACCGTCGCTGCGATATTGCCGAAAAACTGGTTGTCATACAATTCGTTCCAGTGCACCGGCGGATTAAATCCCTGCGGCGTACGATTGCCCTGATTTTCCATGAAGCGGCGGAAGGCCGAATACGATTCGCGCCAGCCGCCATCCACAACCTCCAGCCGGGTCATGCCAAAACGGAAGGTCTCGCCGGGTTCCAGCATCGCTGCCGCTTCCGGGTCGCCCACCCGCCACAATCCGGCACCGGCGAAACGCAGGATGGGTTCGGCCTGTTTAAGGGGTTTGAGGAGGGACCACTCCATCGCTTCGTTGTTATACTTAATAATCATCAGGGAATTGCCGTTCTGATACCAGGCCCAGGCTTCCGCACCCCAACTGTCATTGCGGCTGCCGGTATGCGGAAATCCCCGGCTGCTGTCAAAGGTAATCTGTTCCACATCCAGCGTGAACAATTCTGTCATACTGTTATCACAGAGACGCCGGGTGACCGTATCCTTCCGGAAGGGGATGGCACTGAACCGGCTTTCCGCTTTTTGCGCCGCTTCCTCCTTCGCAATAGTATGTTTCTTCGCAAAACCACAGCCGAACTGGGAGGTATCCAGCAAATTTTTCCCGGGATTGCTGATCGTGATTTTTTCGATCAGCACACTCGCTTCCTGGGCCGGTACGGTAAACTCCTGGGCAATCCCTATCTCATCCAGCCGGCCGCGAAAAATGACCGACACATCCCCATTCTCTCTATGGATAATCTCCGGCTCACCGATTAACTTTGGGAACTGCCCGCCCGGCCAGACATAGTCCCCATCCGCATACACCCGCCCGCTTTGCGTATCCCGCAGACTTTTGGCATTCAATCCTTGTTTCGTATCAACCAGCAATTCCAAACGTCCGCTGTCAATCAAAACCTGCCCGCTGGCGGAATCATACGAAATCTTCGACTCCGCCTGGATTTTTGCTGACAGACCCATAACAAGGAATGATAAAATCAAATAAACAGTAAAAATATAACGTTTCATAATTTCCCTTTCGATTATCAGGTTTTCGGTATTATTTCTAATACTTTCGCATCTCGACCGGCTATGTCCGCTTGTATCTGAATTTCCTCGCCTTCCTGCCGCCAGGAATTGGCGCCAATAACATTGTACCTCATCTGGCCGGACAAACCCACTTCGGAAAGTTTAAACGTAAAGTTTTTGACTTCCGGTGCCTCTGCCAGATTAAAACAATTGATCACCGCAGCATTTTTTTCTCTAAGCGTATGAACATGAATCATCTCATCCAGCCCATAAAACTCACCTTGTACAAAGAAAGGCTTCAGCCGCAGATACGTCTTCATCGCTCCTTTCTGGGCTTGCCAAACCGCCGCATCACCCGATTTGCCGCCCACACCCAGGTGCCGGCAGGTGCTGGCGTACCACCAGAGGACCAAGGCATTGGGATTGTCCGTCTTTAAATTCACGTGGAGATAGAGCGGGATGCTATAGGCCAGATTATAATAGTATAAACTGACCGCACGATACGACAGGATATCATCCATGGGATTCCACATGAACTCGTGGCCCCAAAGACAGTCAAACGAATGCGGCGGATGGTAGCCGAAGTAGGTAGGCGTGTAGTGAATATTGCAAGGTCCGGTAATGGGATCGTGCATCTCAATCAGCACGTTAGGGTATTGGGCTTTCACCCGCCGGGCCAATTCGAACAAGGCGGCGGCATGTTCTTCGCGGGTGGAGGGAATACGATGACCGTGGGTGGTATCGTAACAGGGGCCGGAATACTGGTTGCTGTCGAACATCAGGAATACAGCGCCATTCTTGCATAACTCCAGCAGGAGTCTCTCTTTTTCATCCAGGAAGCCGGGGCAGGGATGGCAGATAAGATATTCCGCCTTTTTGCCGTCCTGCGTAAGGACCTGGGCGGAGGGATAGGCCGCGGCATCGCAGTATGTCGGAGGAACACCCGCCAGGGAACACCAGAGCGAAACTCCCTTCAACCCGTAATCCTTTCTGATCATCTCAACAAACGAATTCATCGGTCCCAGCCGTGCGGCGTCCCAAACCTGCAGGCCGCCCACCTTGCCGGTATCCCAGCCGGGGTCCAGATAGAGCACTTCGCAGCCCAGTTCCGCCGCCTTGGCCGCCTCGCCTTTCATCAGATCCAGCGTGTAGCACTGGTCCAGGAGTCCATTGATTTTTTCATACAATTCCGGGCAGTAACCCGGCCCCGAAGGGCCAACGTATTCGCCGCCCAGGGCACAGACCCTGCCAAAATACTCGTTATCGTACAGTTCGTTCCAGTGCACCGGAGGATTGTATCCCGCCGGCGTCTTACAGCCTTTGCTTTCCATATATCCGCGATAGGCATAGTAGGCCTGTTTCCAATCACCGTCGATGGTTTGCAAGCGCGTCTGGCCAAAAGAGTACGATTTGCCCGGATCAAGCCGGGTGGAGCCTTCGGGATGGTTATGTTTCCATTGTCCGGCCCCTCCAAAACACACAATGGTTTCCGTTCCGCGTTTCAAAGGTTCCATAAGGGACCATTCCATCCCCTCCGGATTGTACTTGGCAATGAGGAAAGTGGAGGAAACCCCGCTACAGACCCAACCCTCCGCACCCCACATCGGTGTCGGCTGCACCGGTTCCATCCAGGCACAGAACGAACTTCCCTGTTCAGCGACCTGCCGCAAAGGAAACTCCTGCATTTGCCCGCTGGTCTCGCGCCGGTAGGGAATCGGGCAAAACCGAACATCGTTGGCATCCTGCGACCAGTCTTCCCCCTCACGAACCCATTTGGCGAAGCCGCACTTGAAGTTGGCCGTGTCCATGGGGCCATCGGCAGGATTGGAGATAGTTATGTTCTCCAGGATAACTCCCGGTTCGTTTTTCGGCGCTGTGAAAGTCTGTTCCACCTGGAGCGAACCAAGCTGCCCCCGGAAGACGACAGAACAATTTCCATTTTCCTGATTCGTAATGGCTGGGGGTTTCAGCATCTTTGGAAATTCAGTACCCCCCGACCAGACATAATCCCGGTCGGCATAAATCCATCCGCTCTTCAAGTCACGCAGGGAGCAGGGATTCAGGCCGGACTTCGTCTGGACAATCAGTTCCAGCCGGCCATTCACTATAGCCACCTGACCAATTTGTTCATCCCACTGGATCGATTGCCCCGACACCAGACCACAAAAAACAATCAAACAACAGATACTTGCAAATTTCGCTGCCCATTTGGCCATATTGAAACCTCCGGTTTCTACTTATCAAAGGTTTTTGCCGTTATGCCAATACCTTTGCGTATCCTAGTCGATTGTCGACTGATTGCAAGGAAAATTTCAGAAGAATTGCTATTGCCGGGATTTCTCCTGGAATTACTGGTTATAGTAATCCTGCAGCGCCTTTACGTGCCAGTCGCCCTTCTGCATAGCGGTAATCGCCGCCACGGCCGCCGCCGCTCCGGTCACGGTGGTGATGGTGGGTATCTGGTGCATCACAGCACTGGCGCGAATCTTGCCTTCGTCCGTGGCCAGTCCCTTGCGGGTCGGGGTATTGATAATCAGCGCCAACTCTTTATTCTTGATATAATCCGTAATATTCGGCTGGCCTTCCAGGATTTTCTTGAGAATGGTGTTCGGCACGCCCTGCTGGGCCAGATACTTGCCCGTCCCATTGGTGCACAGCAGCGTAAAGCCCAGCTTCACCAGATCGCCGGCAATCTTCACCACATACGGCTTGTCCTCGGCCCGCACGGAAATGAAAACATTGCCCCGCAGCGGCAGCGGGGTTCCCACCGCCATCTGGCTTTTGGCGAAAGCCAGGGCGAAACTCGCGTCCAGGCCCATTACTTCGCCCGTGCTACGCATCTCCGGCCCCAGAATCACATCCACACCCGGAAACTTGGTAAAGGGAAAAACACTTTCCTTCACGCTGGTATATGTAGGGACATATTCTTCCGTGACTCCCAGCTCCTCCAGCGTGCGGCCCGCCATGACCTTGGCCGCCAGCTTGGCCCACGGGATCCCGGTGGCCTTGCTGACAAAGGGGATCGTCCGAGAGGCCCGGGGATTGACTTCCAGCACATAGACCTGCCCATCCTTGATGGCGTATTGCACATTCATCAGGCCGCACACATGCAAGCCCCGGGCCAGCTTGATCGTCTGCTCGTGAATTTCCGCCACGATTTTGGGATTCAGCGAATACGGCGGCAGGGCACAGGCCGAATCGCCACTGTGAATACCGGCTTCCTCGATATGTTCCATGATCCCGCAGACCAGAATTTTTTCCCCGTCGGAAATCGCATCGGCGTCCACTTCCGTGGCCATATCCAGAACCTTGTCAATCAGCACCGGGGGGTCCCGCCCCACCGTGGAGGCATCCACCGCCTTTTCCATGTACCGCTCGAGCTGGGACTGTTCCGCGACGATCTCCATCGCCCGCCCGCCCAGCACGTAGCTGGGCCGCACCAGCACGGGATATCCGATCCGCTCGGCAATTTTTTTCGCTTCGTCAATGGTCGTGGCGGTATCATTATCCGGCTGGCGCAGGTTTAGTTTCCGCAGCAACTGCGCAAACCGCTTGCGGTCCTCCGCCAGATCGATATTATCCACGCTCGTGCCGATGATCGGCACACCCGCCTCATACAGGCCCCGCGAAAGATTCAGCGGCGTCTGCCCGCCAAACTGCACAATCACGCCATAGAGGGTATCGCCCAGCTTCTGGCAGATATTCAGCACATCCTCATTCGTCAGCGGCTCAAAAAACAGCATGTCGCTGGTTGCGAGCGCGAAAGCG
>CAZOMV010000063.1:0-33641 GCA_964580995.1 uncultured Pirellulales bacterium | reverse complement strand
TTGTTGGTTTGTTTCGGGGTGGCATCCTGTGAACCGCGGCCAATGGCCAGGGGGATCACCAAAGCGAGGGTCCCAACGACGATCGGTGCGACTTTCCTAGCGCTCATGGCTATCATCCCCACATTCCGCACCCCTTGTTTCTAGGTTCGGGTATTTTATGAGCCATGAGACCCACAGATGTTTTTTCGGAGGAGTTGCTGATCGAGGATTTGGACCACCTGGGAATCGTGGCGGGAGTGGTGGACTCGTCCACGCCGTCAATACGCCAGTAATAGGTGGTATCCCAGGCCATCGGGCTGGCACCGAACGGATCGAAAGAGGTTTGGGCAGCCGGCTGGCGGCCCTGATAGATACCGGCGGTATTGACATCGGCATGGGCGACTTCGTCCGGGTTGGTGCCGAAGTATATATCGTGCTGAAAGCCGTCGTTGGACTGCCAGAACAAAAACATGGCGGGAGGAACGTCGAGGGTGCCATTGGCGGGGGTGGAATTCCAGGCATGAATGATGGAGCCGGGCCGGGTGCTGACCACTTGAAAACCGTTCATATAGGAATAATAGTTGGTGCCCGGTGTGGCGTCAATCGTCACATCGGAGGCCGTCAGGCCCCGGAACACCACATAATTGCCATTGATCACACCATCGGATTCCACGAAGGCGGAATCCGCACCCGCTATATCTAAACCGATCAAAGAATTCGTAGTACCGCGAATCGTGAACAATATAGTACCAGTCTGATTGGCGTTATAGTACACATACAAGTCATACTCGGCATAGGGGATACCCGTAAAGGCAACGGATGTCATTCCCTGCGGCCTATAGAGATGCCCTAACAACAGGCCATTATCACCCGCATTGCCCATATTGATGGGAATCGCACCATACAAATCATAGGGATTGAGGGCTTCCATCTGGGCCGTAGTCGCCGCGCCCAGATCGTCTTTCAAGTTGGAGAGCATGGTGCCGTTCGAGAGATTTAACTCACTCCAGTTTCCTACCCGCACCACGCCAGCTTCATTATCGCCTACAAACGCAGCCGGAAAATCATTCCTCGCCAGATTTACACTGATTATATCGCTACTACTGTTCGGATGATAATTTATACTGCCGGGACTGGGTTGGGCAAGAAATTTCCAGGATTCGCTGCCGTCCGGGATTCGGCCATAGGAGACATCCGCGGTTTGGGGACCGAAGGTAAGGGAATCGATTACCGTGATGCCGTCGGTGTCGAGCAAGGCGATCTGCTCGCCGCCGGCGCTCAGGTTGAAATTCGTATGGGTAGATCCCTGGGTGCCGTCGTCGTCGAGCCAGAAAATCAGATAGCCGCCAGCGGGAATGGTCAGGCCGGCGGGGATCTGGTATTTGTTCGGCTCATCGAAATTGTCGGTTAAATACATGCCGGTTAAATCGGCCGGCTCCGGCGAAAGATTATATAACTCGACCCAGTCGGGAAATTCACCCGGTTCCTCGGGGTCCTCGATAGTAGCGGTGTTATCGGCCATGAATTCATTGATATAGAGGATCGGACCAATACTGAAGCGGGCCTCGTTATAGGTGCTCCAGGCAGTGCCGTTTTGGATGCGGGCGATAATATGGGTGTTGGCTGCCAGGGTGAGAGGGCCGGTTTCGATATATGCCAGGGCGGCGGGGGAAAGGCTGCCGTCGGACAGGCGGGGATCGGAGCCGTCCAGGGTATAGTAGATCTGGCCGGATACGCCCTCCGGGAGGGACATGGTCAGGAGATAGCCGTTCACGACCCGACCGCCGTTTTGGTTGAAGATGGGGCGGGTGGTATGGTTGTCGATCCAGGTGACGCGGGTTCGAACCCAGTCCTTCAGCCAGTCCACTTCTTTTTGAAAGGTGTCACGCTGGGCATAGCCGGGGGGATTAAAATTCACATAGGTACCTAAAACCGGCCAGCGCTGGAACTGGCGGACCTGGGCTTCCTCCAGCAGGGCGGCGGCTTCATCGATATCGGCCATGAGCCGGTCGGTCGAAAGCAAATCGTTACGCAATGCAAACCAGCGTTCATCCCAGCTAAACCGAAACTGGGGATCTTCGAACAGGCGGGGATACCACTGGCGTTCGCTGTAGGGTGCATCATAATACACCCGCCAGCCTTCGGGCAGATAATCATCCCGATTTTCCCAGTAGGCATTTCCCAGGGCCACATCGAAATCCCAGGGCGGCCCCGGTTTGAGTTTGCCGCCGCGATCCTTGTGCATATAGAAGCTGGCCCGGAAGCCATCCAGATTCCGGGTTAATTCGACCAGTAAATTGAAGTCCCGAAAGGCATCCGCATCGATATATTTCCCATAGCCGTTGACCGGATCGGTGAAGTTGGAACCGTGTAATACCGTTTCAAAGGCATCATAATAGTTTTTAATCCAGGTTTTCTGCTGGGAGGTAATTTCTTCGATTTCCGGTTCTTCATAGCGCAGCGGTACACTCAGACTGGTATAAAACTGGGGGCCTTCCCAGTCCCGCTTGATAATATAGCCGCCGGAGATTTCCGGTTCGCTGTTATCGGTGGGTTCCAACTTTTGGATATTGACCCGATTTTTATCCCGTTTGTTTTTTTCCATGAACACATACACGCCGTTATAGTGGCTGGCGTTTATTTTCCCGCTCCCGGAAGTATTGATAAACACTTCCACGAAACGCGTGCGCGGAGCGTAACGGCCCATCCGATTGTACCACAGATAGGCCAGATGGTTTCGCATCATGGTCTTGTCATGATAGGCGCCGTAGAGGATCCAGTCCGATTCCGAGGGAAATCCCAGCAGGGAAACGCTTTTGTCTTCATTCTGCTCATCCCAGGTTTCCACCGCATAGTGTTTTTTCGGAAACATGTAGAGGGAACTATTGCCCCGGATGCGGATACCGATCCGGCCGGCGAAATCGGCGGGGTCAGTTGCCAGATCGGCCCGGCCATTGCCGGCGGTATCGATAATGGCGGTGGTGGCCAGGTAAAACGTCTGATCACCGGGTTCCAATACCTTGCCGAAGGTATCGATCAGGACCAGGGGCAGATTGGAGCTGAAATCCAGCACATCCGCATCCAGCGCCAGATAGGCATGGCTCACCACCTCGCCGCCGTTGGGCAGGGTCGGGCTGTATAACCGGGCCTGCACCATCGTGGTTAGGCTGATGGGAATGGCTGCGGTATAGCGGGTGGAAGATTGCGTGGGGATGGTCCCGTTGAGGGTATAACGAATCTGGGCGGCAGGATCGGTAGTGGTCAGTGTCAGCGAAAAGGGTTCGGTAAAGGCGCCCGGCAAACGGGAAAAGAGTGGGGCATACCACCCCTGCGCGGTGCAGGCGGGCTGATTGGAAGTGCCGGGGGTGGGGTTGTCCAGATAGGTCCGCACCGGCGCAGCGGGGGGGAAGGAACACCGGCCATAGGAAACATCATCCGTTTGCACCGGGAATTCGGGGGCATACTCATCCGCAATGGTCAGGCCGTCCTCCTCCACCAGCGCCAGATATTCCCCATCCTTATCCAGTTTAAAATTGGTATGATAATAGCCCTGGGAATCGAGATAAGGGTAAGCGGTCTGCCCGGAGGCAAACAGAAGCAGATATTCGCCATTGGCAAGAATTACACCACTGGGAAACGGCCAGCCGGTAAGATCATCGGGATCATCCGTCAGAAACCAGCCGGTCAGATCGATCGCGGCACCGGAATTATTGTACAGCTCGATCCAGTCGGAATATTCCCCGTCGCCGTCCGTGATGGTACTGCTGTTGGCGGCCATCAATTCGTTGATGACGATGCCGGGCGTTTCCGCCCCAACCATAATCGTCATGGCCCCCAGGGTGATCATACTAATCAGAAGGTACCGGAAGGTGCTGCGAATCATACTGAAAACCTTTATACAAGAAAAAATTTGGGGCAGGTCTTAAAACCTGCCCCATGCTCATATCCTGAAGGATACATATCGGTTGCCAAAAATTAACGACGCCGGCGAATCAACGCCAGACCGCCCATAGCCAGCAGGCTCATCGTCAACGGTTCGGGAACTTCCACAACCTGGACGCCGTTTATATAGGCATAAAAGTTGGTACCAATGGTGGCACCAAGCGTCAAATCGGAATCCGTCAGACCTTCAAACACCACATAATTGCCGGCAATCGAATTCACTGGATCCGCAATCGCATAGGCGGAATCCTCCAGCCCAGCGGCTGTATCAAGACCTGTTAAAGTCACGCCATTAGCCGTGAACAAGATAGTACCATTCTGATTGGCGCTATAGTACACATACAGGTCATACTCGGCATACGGGATAGCCGTAAGGGACAGGGTATTGGTACCCTGGGGTATATACCAATGACTAGCTATCAGAGCATAATCACCCGGATCGGCCATAAGGTTGTAAACCGCATACGAATCAGCCCCTCCAACGATTGATCCGTCAGCCGTAGTCGGGTTGCCCAGATTGTCTTTCAAGTCGGACATAGCGGCAGTGGCGCCGATATTCCAATCCGTCCAGTTTCCTACCCGCACCACACCCGCTTCATTAGCGCCAACCGGCACACCCTCAGGTACATCATAAAAATTTACACTAATCGCATTTACCGCAAAGGCAGGTGATGCCACGAGCATCAGGGCGATCATTACTAACAAACCTTTTACACCTTTCTTCATTTTCATTTCCTCCGTTGGACAAAGTACATATATCTTTGTCAAACAATTAAAAAACCTTAAAACAAAAAAACACAACACACACATAACAACAAACCAGAGAGTGTTCCTCGCACGGCCGGGGTCAACCGTGCGAGGTCCACTGAAACGTCAAAGCGTCAACGTACCTGTCCGTTAAAAGGGGCAGGATTCCTGCGGCACCAGGGCACAGGTGTACCAGTCCGCCGCCAGTTCCGCCAGGTCCTCGATTGTGACCAGGCAATCGTTGTTCACATCGCCGATGGGCGGAGTCGGGCATTGGGGCACGATGGTCTTGAAGGACCAGACATGGCCGGCATTGATCGTGTCCGGTTCGGTGGCTTCATCCACCTCGTCGATACGCCAATAGTAGGTGGTGGACCAGTCCATCCAGACCGTACCATACGGATCAAAGCTGGTAGCCGCCACATCCTGCCGGCCCTGATAGATGCCTGCCGTAGTAATATCGGCATTGGCCACCTCGGTCGCATCAGTCCCGAAATAGACATCGTGCTTCAGACCGGTTAAGCCGGTCCATTGCAGAACCGCATTGGGATGCACTTCCACCGCGCCGTTGGCCGGACTGGGATTGGAGGCCCGGGCCGCCGTGGTGAACGTCCAGACTTTGCTGGGAATAGTAACCGGCAGATCGTACACCGGATTGTTCGGATCCGGGGAATTGGGATTGGGACCCATACCCTGAATCACTACCTGCCAGTAGTAAACCGTGTTATTTTCTTCCAGATCGGGATTCGGATCATAACTGGCGGTGGGCAATCCTGTGGCAATGGGAGTGGTGAAATTCGAGTCGTTTTTCTGCAGATACACATCATACGTTTCATTTGCCACATCCATAGCCTGGATCCAGGACAGGATCGCATTCTTGCTCACGTCCACGGCCCCATTGGCGGGGGTGGGCGCCCAACTGGCCACAACCTGGAAACCATCTATGTACCCATAGGGACTCCCGGCAACAGCGGCTGCGTCGATAGTGATGTCCGGAGCCGTCATACTTCTGAACACCACATAATTGCCGGCGACGGTACCATTCTGCGAATCTATAAAGGCGGTAACCGAACCGGCAACTTCCTTACCTTTCAAAGACTGGCCGGTTTCCCGAATAGTGAAAGTCATCGTACTATTCTGGGCAGCCCGGTAGTAAACATACAGGTCAAAGGCGGCATACGGGATGTCCGTAACCTTGACAGTTACCTTAACACCGCCAGGTGCATAAAGATGCCCGCTCAGCAGGGCATTATCACCCGGATTCGGCATGCCCGGAGAGACGGAATACATTGACCCGGCGAGAATGTCAGCCTGGGTGGCGGTCAAGCGTCCCAGATCGTTTTTCAAATTGGGCATCGTAACATTCTCGACAAAGAAATCATTCCAATTTCCTACCGGCACCACCCCGGCGGTATTAGCGCCAACATGGGCACCAGCAGCTGCCGTAAGATTTACACTAATCACACCCCCTTCGACGTAGTAGTCAGGCGCGGGCCTGGTAGCAAATGTCCACGTAGCTCCAGTAATATCAAGACCGGTAGCATGCGTATCCACCCGCCAATAATATGCTCTGCTATAATCCAGATCCGGATCCGGATTATAGCTCTCCGAAGTCAGACCAGAAGCGACCGGCGTCACAAAATTAGTGTCCTTCTGTAGATATACATCATAAGTGACATTCGTCGCATCAAAAGGTCTTACCCAGGTTAGGTTTACCTCAGGATCGACGGAAGTTTGTCCATTCCACGGAGAAGGAAACGCTAATTTCGGCGTATAGACTACGATCTGGAAACCATTCATATAGACATAACCTACGGTAGCGGAGGCATCCACGGTCACATTGGCAGCCGTCAAACCTCGGAAGACCACATAGTTTCCATTGAGGGTACCATTCGATTCCACTAAAGCCGTATCTGCCCCGGCGACCTCATGGCCGTTCAGAGCCGTCGCTGTGCCACGAATGGTAAAAGTCTGAGTATTCGTTACCGCCGAGCTGCTGTAATAGACATAGAGATCATACTTCGCATAGGGAATACCGGTGAAAGCACCGCTTAGAGTGGTCCCGGCTGCTTGATAGATATGACCGGTCAGCATCGCAGAACTGCCCGGATCATCGGGAATGTTGGCTCCGCCGGCCCATGGAATGACGCTTCCAGAAGCGGAAAATGCAAACGAAGCCGTCGTTGCCGCGCCATCATCGTCCACCAAAGCCATGGAACCGGAAGTGCCTGTATAGTCGTTCCAGTTCCCGGCCGGCTCTGCGCCGGCGATTTGGGTTCCAACCGCTGCGCCGGTCCCTTGTATATTAACACTGATTACATCTGCTGCCATTGCCGTTGACCCCAGTAACAGGACCACCGCAAGGACAATCGCACTTCTAACTTTCATCTTACTCATCTTGTGTTTCCTCCGTTTGACGCAGCATATGACTCGCTGCGCCAAACTGTTTATAAATCTATTTCTAAAAATTACACATGTATAGTACTCGTGATAAACGGCCGCTTGGGCCGTTTATCATCTGGTTTCCTTAAAAGGGACAAGCCTCTGCCGGTACCAGGCTGCACGTCAGCCAGCTCTGGGCGATATTCACCAGATCCTGCATATCATTGATGCAGTCGTCGTTGGTATCCCCGCGCAGGGGAACCGGGCATTGCGGCACAACGGTGGTGAAGGACCAGACATCGCCGACTAAAATCGTATCGGGATTGGTGGCTTCATCCACTTCATCGATACGCCAGTAGTAGGTGGTGGTCCAATCCATCCAATCCACACCATAGGGATCGAAGGTGATGGCACCCGCCGCCTGCCGGCCCTGGTAGATTCCCGGCGTAGTAACATTGGCATTGGCTACCGCGGTCGCGTCAGTGCCGAAATACACATCGTGCTGATAGCCGGTGATTCCCTGCCATTCCAGAATCGCCGAGGGATGCACTTCCACCGCGCCATTCGCCGGAATGGGTTCCGCCGCTTTGCTGGCGGTGGTGAAGGACCATACCGGGCTGGTCCGGGTGACCGGATAATTATAGGGGTTCGCGGGATTATAGGCCAGATTCGGGTCCTGCGTCATGCCGGTCATTACCACCTGCCAGTAATACACCTCACCGTTTTCCAGATCGGGTTCCGGATTATAGCTGGCGGTAGTCAGATCGGTAGCGATCGGAGTTCCAAAACTGGAATCGCCCTTCTTGAGATACAAATCATACGCTACATCGACAATATCCGTGATGGGATTGAACCAGGATAGTGTCGCAGTCGTGCTGACATCCTTTTTCCCATTCGCGGGCTTGGGATTCCAGCTCACCACGATCTGGAAACCATCGATGTACCCATAGGGACTACCGGCATCCGCGGCCGCTTCAATCGTCATGTCCGCAGCCGTCAAAGACTTGAACACCACATAGTTACCGGCGACGGTACCATTCTGCGAATCCACAAAGGCGGTTAGCGGAATAGCGGGATTCTCCATGCCTTTCAAGGACCTTCCAGTTCCAAGAATGGTGAAGGTCATAGTACTAGCCTGGGCGGCCCTATAGTACACATACAGGTCATAGGCGGCATACGGGATATCCGTAACCGTGACACTTACCTTAGCACCATTAGGCGCATAAAGATGTCCGCTCAGCAGGGCATCATCACCCGGATTCGGCATACCCGGAGAGATGGAATACATACCCCCGGAGTTAATAACAGCCTGGGTGTAGGTATCGAAACCCAGATCGTTTTTCAAGAAGTTCATAGCAACGGTCTCAACAAAAAAATCATTCCAGTTTCCTACCGGTATCACCCCGGCAATCTCATTGCCAACATGGGCACCAGCGGCTGCCGTAAGATTCACACTGATTACTTCTCCATCCGGTCCCAGCGTGGGTGGTTCGATCGTGGTGAACGTCCAGACATCTCCGATCACATGGATGGGATGATTGTAAGGATTATTGGGATTGTAGGGGATATTGGGATCCTGAATGTATCCCTTCACATCCACCCGCCAGGAATAGGTCTTGCCCATAATCAGATCGGGATCCGGATCATAGCTGTCTGCGGTTAAACCCGCCAGGGTAGGGCCGTCATTCGGATCAAAGTTCGGATCCGAATAAAGATACAAATCATAGGTAAGGTTGGCAACTCCATTGGGTCCCAACCAGGATAAAACGGCTTCCGAAAGCACCTCCACCGCTCCATCCGCCGGGTCGGGATTCTGGGCTTTATAATACGAAGCCGGCAGCGACGACGGCGTTATGCTGGTGATCGTGACATCCAGCGGTGTCGTATCATTGCCGATTTCACCATAGGCGCCCACAATGAAATCTATGGTATCGCCCGCCTTGATATCCGCTATATATTTTACGAAGGGTACGGTATCAACCACATTACGTACCCCCATAATCATATCTCCATCTGTTTCAACACCGTTGTAAGCAATAAAATAAGATCCCACCCCACCGCCCCCTTCGTAAAAGGATCCTTCAATCTTTATGGCCGGTTCGTCCGCCGGGGCAATCCAGCGCGCGACACAGGACCATATCTCAGGTAAACCATTCAGCGGCCCGGGGTGCAGCGCCGTCTTGCCCTGCGGGCAGCCGTATAAACCGCTCGCATTAGTGAAATTGTGGTAAACAAGGGGGTACGCTGAATTCCCAGCCAGATACCAACAGCTTAGCTGCGTTTCGCCCAGCATACCGGCGGTATCATATAAATTAAATACATAGGGAATCACCAAATTGTCCGTTCCCGGATCGGCTGTATAGCCAAAGGCCCAGCTCTCCGCCGTGGGATTGCTCACAAAGGACAAGTCGGCATTGAAATCCCAACTGTCCCCCACACCGCCTGAGGCCGCCATCGGGAGGCTCAGGCATACCAATAAAATTACTAACCATTTTCTCATTTTGTTTCTCCTTAATTTAAATAGGAACGTTTTCTCACATCACACCATGTAACCTTTTGTTCTGCTCATACATATCCGCGGTTCGTTTCATCACCTCCTTTTCCATCCGCTATTTATCCTTCTTGGGTTTCCATCTTTTATAATTCCATACATGTTTCCTCTGCCGGATCACTGCACTGCAGCCAGTCCTGGCTGAACAGGGCGAAGTCCTCCAGATTCACATAACAATCCCGATTCAAATCGCCGTCGATATAATCCCCGCTGCAATTCATACCGTCCTTCACAACCGTCAGCCGGAAATCTACCATCGTATTGCCCGGCGAATTGGAAAAATACACCATTTCTCCGGCATTCAATGTCAAAGTATTATTATAGGTAGCCACTACGTTCACCCCGCCATAGGCATCCAGGACCGCGTACCAGGGTGCGGAAAAATCAGGCAGCGTAATCCAAACCTGCGTGCCCCGCCCGTCTGTCATGCTCTCAAATGTTGCCTCCAAGGCATAATCCCCCGCCTCCGGTGCCGTAAAAGCAACCGTCGAATAATAGCCCGCCGCTACCCCATTCTGAATATTGATCCCGCCCGCCTTCCAGCGAAAACCCCAACTGGCCAGCGCGTGATCGGACGTATTATGATTCACCGCCCCATACACATCGCGATCTCCGGGTGTGCTCCAGGTCCAGAACTGCACCACCTCGCCGCTGCCCGGTACGGCTAAGGTATGATTATTCTCATACCTCACAAACGCCGGGCCGGCGGCCCAGTTCAGCATCCCATAACTCCAGACCCCCGTGGGATTCACGGTCCCGGAATACTCGCCGGCGAAATCCCAGCTCGTTGCTGCCGAAACCATCGCTCCGGCACTCCCTAACGCCGTTACCATACAAAATAATACATTTTTCGGTTTCATCTTTTACTCTGCAAACCAGAATATCTGCTCAACCATACTACAAACCATGATCTGAAATCATGCCTGCCTTGAAGGGACGTGAGGATCTGAAAAAACTGACGCGCCCAGGTATTTGGGGCGATCTTGAAGATTTTTATTGAATGCCTGATATATAGGTCTTACAATACCTTCATGGTAGGGCTTTCTCTATCATTTAGTCGAGGGCCGGTCGGTGCTCCGCAAAAGTTCTTACCGGTCCTCATTTCTTCTCATGTTTTCTCCTTGTCCTGTTCTTTCCTTTTTGACCTTAAATCTTAAACGAACCTAACTGATTGACCGCTCGGAGCCAGTCATATACCTTCAAATGATATTCCCCCGCGTCGGAGACATGCTTTCGCGTCCAGTTTACCGCCGCCGCCGAATCCCGGTTGAGAATGGCCTCCTTGATGTGAGTATGATACCGGTAGTCCAGCTCCAGCTGATCCATGAAGTTGGTACCCGGCAGCATGGCCCGAATCCGCAGAACCCGCGTCATCATATTCATCTTATCCACGATTTCCATCATGTACGGGTTGTGCGCCGATTTCATCAGGGTCCCGTGAAATTCCGTATTGAGCTGGTGCAGCGTCAACGCTTCCGGGCCATCCAGATAATAGATATGATGATTTTCCTCTGCCTTTTTCAGCCAGGCGTTTTTGATTCGCTCCACCGTTTCCTGATGTATTTTCATATTCCCCTCCAGTATCCGGATCTCCTCAACGGTAATCCGCTCAATCGCCAGCTCCGCACACGCACTTTCCATATAAAGCCGCATCTCAAAGAACCGTTTCACTTCATCGCGGTCCACCCGCCGCGGCCGCACCCCCACTCGCGGAATCTTCTCCACCATCCCCTCGCTCTCCAACTGAATGATCGCCTCCCGCACCGGCGTGTAGCTCATATCCACCGACTTGGCCACCTGGACCATCGAAAGATACTTCCCTTCCGGCCAATGTTCCGTCAGGATTTTATCCCGAACATACTGATAAGCTTTGCTTTTCAGGTCCGATGCCATTTTTAGTCTTTCTGCAACACGAGTCGTTTACGATATAACTTGAAGTTTGCTTATATATATACCTGTATATATGCTTATATATAACAATCCATCGGTTTTTGCAAGGGAAATCTTTTGGAAAAAATGACGCGAATTCAGCTTTTGCTTGATTTTACAGGATTTGGTTCGTAACTATTTGATATATAATATGTTACTATCTAAGGTTATACTGCTGAACGTGGTTTTTGAACTGCTGGAAGTCGCTAATGCTGACACGTTTGTCCAGGGAGGGAAGGATGGTATTGTTATGCAGTAGGGGTTCGTCAGCATTCACACCATATTCACGGCACGAAAGGTCAAAAAGCGGGGTACCGGGGACGGGACTGTACTGGCAGAGTTTGATTTTAACGCCGAGTTCATGGACCGCTTGGACCGATAACTCATTTTCACGCATCGACTGGCCCGGCAGGCCGGTGAGGACATACGCTTCCAACTGGCCGGGGGAGTACCCAGCGTTTTTGAGATGGGTCACAGCCGCCGCGAAATCCTGATCGGTGATTTTGCCATCACTGGCGGTTTGTGCCAGACTATCGGGGGCGGCGGACTCGTAGCTTAACCGGATCATCTGAAAGCGACAGGTGTACATCCGTTCCGCCACTTCAGCGGTAATGAACCGGGCATGCAGACCGTTGGGGCAGTGAAAGACCAGCGGCAGGTTCAAATCCTGAATCAGCCGCAAAATTGGGATAAAGTGGCGGGGAGCATCGACCAGCAGGGCATCATCTGTAATGGCAATATGACATTTTCCCTGAATCGGCGTTACCAGCGGCAGCAGGCTTAGCAGTTGTTCAACAAAGGTTTCGGGCGCCAGACGCTGAATCCGCGGTTGGAGGATCCGGCTGGCACAGTAGTCACAGCGGAAAGGACAGCCAAGACTGGTCATCAGGGCCAGGTAGTCCAGCCGGCTATAAAGATCATAGGCAGGGACAGGCCAGGAAGTGAATTCGGCTCTGTCGGGCTGGCAGGGGATTTCATGGCCGGGTAGGGAGGAAAGCCATTGCAGGAGTGGATTGATGTCACAACCGGTGAATAGCCGGTCAGGCTGGCAGACTCTTTGAGCGTGTCCGGGCATGAGCGTGGCATAAACACCTCCCAGACCGATGGGAGTGCCGGGTAGAATCTTGCGGACCAGAGAAATCGTGTCACGCACGCCGGGATACCAGTACGTCATAATACTGGTCAGCAGGACGGCTATGGGTTTTTCCTCCGCTGCCAGAGATTCCAGCGCCCCTGCCAGCATATCTTCCGGCAGGCCATGCCGACGATAATACCGGGGGATGTCCTGGAGACAGCCCGGTCGCTCGATAATCTGACTGAAGTATTTCCCGGTACCGTTGTCTTTGACGGTGGGGGGGTGATGCTGCCGTGTCAATTCCGGAAAATGGCGATCCATACAGTCAATGAGGCGAACGGTGTAACCAGCCCGGCGTAAACGCGCAGCTAAGTATAGCAATCCCAAAGGCTTACTAAATAAATCGTAAACCGCGAAATCATACACCGGCGGATTGATCAGCAGCACAGTACCGCAGGTATGGTTCATCACATTTATTTTTCCGTAACTTATTGCTCTACCACCTTACTGGCCGACCGATGCGTCCATAGCATTCTCCCCGCCGAAAATATAAGGAATATACTCATCACGAGCAGGACCAGGCCGCATATTCCCGAAATAATAACGTCGGGTTTTATCGCGGCTCCCGGTGCGGGATTCAGTACCGAGACGACGAACGGACGCACCTGCAAAATCAGGGCAAATAGGGTCATCCCGATCATAAAAATCATCGGTGCAATCAGGTACCAGGCACTTTTTCCCGTCCGGATCAGCCAGATAGCCAGGGCCAGCAGGGTCAGGCTCGCCAGCATCTGATTGCTGGTCCCGAAAATCGGCCATGCGACCAGATAGGCTTTTTCGGTGGTCAGCAAAAGAAAGGCCAGCGGGATGATCATGCTGATCAGGGTAGCAACTACGCCGCCGGTAAAGGATTTCCAGCCGAGCAGTTCCTGCAGTATATACCGGGCCAGACGGGTGGCAACATCCAGGGTGTCATATACAAAAGTACTAAAAGCCAGCAGCGCAAAGGGAAATGCTGCACTAAAGGCAATGCCCAGCAGACCGGCATATTTGGCAATCCCGTTGGCGTAAATAAGATTCGGATCGGCGGTAAGTGCCGCGGAGCCGGGCGCTATAATCATGACGGTAGTCATGGCAAGGACGGCAACCACTCCTTCCAGCAGCATCGCACCATACCCCAGCGGCAGGGCGTCTGTCTCCCGGTTCAACTGCTTGGAAGTGGTTCCGGAGCAGACAATCGCATGAAAGCCGGAACACGCCCCGCAGGCAATGGTGATAAAAAGAAACGGGAAAAGCATTTTGCCATTCACGATACTTTTAAAACCGGCGACATTCACTGCCGGGTATTGGATGTCGAATCCGCCGAACAGCGCCCCGATCACACCCGCGATGATTACCAGATACAGCAGCCAGCCGCCCAGATAACCGCGCGGCTGGAGAAGAAGCCACATCGGTAGCAGCGAAGCGATGAAACAATAAACCAGCAGAATGACCCCCCACTGTTTAATGGAAATCCCCGCAAAAAAATTCAGGATCGTCTCCGGCAGATGCGGCCCGACCCACACAATAAACAAAACCAGAGGGATAAAGATGACAGTAAGCAGAGAAAGTTTCAGTTTGAAACGGTACAGTAGAATCCCCAGGATAAACGCCAGGCCCAGATACAAGATACTGGAACCAGCCACCGCGGGGCCGTAGGCCGTCTGGTTAGAAACCGCTTTAAAGGTCTGCGCGGTGATATCGGTAAAGGCAATGATGATATACAACAGAGTAAGCCAGATGAAAAGCAGAAAAAATATATAGGCGACAGGCGATATATGTTCTTTAACAATTTCCGCGATGGAAGCGGCTTTGTGCCGGACGGACGCGGTCAGGCTGATGAAGTCATGTGCCCCGCCGATAAAAATGGCCCCGATAATAATCCACAGCAGAGCCGGCAGCCAACCAAACCAAATGGCGGCCAAAATCGGGCCGACAATCGGGCCGGCGGCCGCTATCGCGGAAAAATGCTGGCCCAGCAGCAACGGCGCCTTGGCGGGGACATAGTCGATGCCGTCATTAATCTCGTTGGCAGGAGTAGATTTGGAATTGTTGAGCGTTAATTGCCGGCTGAGAAATCGCCCGTACGTAAGATACGCAACCGCGAAAATAACCATCGATAAAAGTACAATGAAACTAATCATGATATTTCCTCGATAATTTTATAGGTATAGATATAATATTCCGTTAGCGTTCGGAAAGAAAAAAAGAAGAATGACTTTTTTTCTTTCCAAAGTATGCCTAACCTCCATTTTGTAAAACTTCAGTGATGGATGGGGACTGGTTCATGGACAAAATACCGCCGTTCTTCACCAGAATGCGACGGACGGCAGCCGTATCCACTTCCCAGGGACCACACTGTTCCCGGATCGCCAGAGCGGCCCCCACGCCAGCGGCCTCTCCCCCAGCCAGACAGGTGGCCATGACCCGCGTGGAACCAAAAACAATTCGATCCACCGAAATGCAGCGGCCGACCATCATCAGATTGTCATAGGTTGCGCTGACCAGGCACAGATAGGGTATGCCGTACGCCTGCTCTATTCTTTCCCCCTTGGAGGTAAAGTCCTTGCTGCTGTGAATATCAATAAAATAGGCCGCCAGCGCAATGGTATCCTCCGGCACCGATGCGGCAATCGCTTCCTCCACACGCAGCATTTTCCTGCCGACAATCCGGCGGGTTTCTCGAATACCGAGGGTATCGTTGATGTGGGAAATATAGGCCTGCTCAAAACCGCCGACATATTTCTTCAGCATCTCCGTAAAGGCTACCGCTTGATGAGCTCCCTCCCGCTCCGCCCGGGTCAAATCACGCGAATCCGTCGCATCCGTGCGCAGCATACGCGGACCGTTTATACATATTTCACTGTCATTCAGCCGGTTGATACTGATCAGCGCCCAGACCGCAATCGGCCATTCACCCTTCGGTTGCAGTTTCCGAAAGAGTTTGCCCAGCGTGACCAGACCCCAGTTAGGCGACTCATGTAGATATTTCAGGGCGTCGTCGTCCACTTCGTTATTTTCTTTACACCAGGAAAAGAAATTTTCCTTGTCCACCCCGCCCAGCGTGTACAGAATGGAAGGCGGCTGGAGTTCCCCCTCCTCGCTTCCCTTCTGAAAGGCCGCCCCAGCCAGATAACCGAGGGTCCCATCGCCGGTCCCGTCGATAAAAATCCTCGCCCGTACCTCAATGGTGTTGCCGGCACAGCTAAAAATGGCCTTGGTGATCTTGCCTTCCCGGGTTTCCACGGCCGTCAAATAACAGTGCAGCAGAACCTCAACCCCGGCTTCCTCGCACAGATCGGATGCCACAATCTTGCAGAAGTCCGGTTTTACCACCGCGATGGAATAATGATGCGGACATCTGCGTACGCCCAAAGCAGCGCCGATTTTTGTCAAACGGTCCATAAATTCTGTGGCAAAGCCGCCAACCACCGCTCTTCCGTGGCGGTCCAGATAGCCCAGCAGGGGCAAACCGGACGCCAGATTGCCGCCCAGATACCCGTTCCGTTCGATCAGCATGACCCGGGCTCCGTTTCGCGCTGCCGCGACTGCCGCCGCCAGCCCCCCAGGCCCCGCCCCGACTACCGCAACATCATACGAATCAAACGAAATCTTCTCCTCCGCAGCGCCAGCCTCCGCCGCGGCAGCAGGGCCGATCAGCAGGGAAGCAGACGCCGCCGCCCCCGCCTGAAAAAACCCGCGCCGGGTGATCGAATGTCGCATGGGTTGTGTTGGTACCGTTTCCTCTTCGGTTTTGCAATGATTGTTCATGGGATCCTTACCTTTTTTTCAGGTTCTCCAAATCAGAACAACAAACCAGCCTTACACAGTATCCGATGGCTCTATGTTATCAAATCCTGCCTTATTTGCATAGATTTTGTTGGGAAATCCGGAATAATTACTCCCTCTCACCCGTGCATCAATTTGGTTAGATAACCGGGCACCTGGGTCTCGAAGGTCATCGGCTCGCCCCGGGTGGGGTGGCGGAACGAAATGGAAAGGGCATGCAGCGCCAGCCGCGGATATTCACCGCCCTCTTTCCCGTATTTGCGGTCGCCCACCACCGGATGGCCCAGGTCCGCCAGATGCACCCGGATCTGATTTTTCCGCCCGGTCAACAGCCGCACCTCCAGCAGGCTGAACCGGGCCGTTTCTTTCAGCACTTTATATTCGGTCTGGGCCAGCTTCCCTTTCGCCGCATCCGGCGTGGAGTACACGTGAAATTTTGTGTTCTCCGCCAGATAGGAGCGGATAGTACCCTCTTTTTGCGCCAGCCGGCCGTGCACCACCGCCAGATATCTTTTGTCCGTGTCCTTCCACTGTTCCTGCAGCAGCAGCTTGACCTCTTCGCTTTTGGCGAATACCAGTACGCCGGAAGTCCACTGGTCCAGCCGGTGCACAATAAAAATCCGCTTGCGCGACTTGAGACTCCCCTTTCGCACATAATCGGTCAGCATAAAATAAACCGTCCGGGTCTTATTGGTTTCCGTCCCCACGGTCAGCAGCCCCGCCGGCTTATCGACCACCAGGAGATCCGGATCTTCATACATAATAGCCAACTGCCGGGGCAGATGCTTACGCGTCGGGTGTTTTTTCTTCTTAACCATATTGGCGGCATGATACCTTTATATTGGACGTGATGGCGTGCAGGATTTGGCGGGCACGTTTTTCGGTACTGTGCAGGGCACATACTTTTTCCCGCGCAGCACGGGCAATTCTTTCCCGCTGCGGTTCGTGGCTCAAAAAATAACGGACCTTGCGAATCAGATCCTGGGGGCTTTCAAAAGTAACCAGCTCTTTTTCCAAATCAAAAAATTGCCCGATGCGGTCTTCGTCGCGAATCCGGGGATGATTTTTAACCAGGAAAAAAGCCCCCGCCGCCAGACCATTCCAAAGATGGCTGTCAGGATACCCAATACTGTTGATAGAAAGATGGATTTTAGCCCCATGGTAAAGCCGGTTCATGTCCGGCCCGTTTTGAATCGTACCCGCCACCCGATGCACCACCGGCGATTGCGCCCACGAATCCGGCACGCCCCCGCTCGGTATTTTATAGGGCGGGCACGGTTCCCAGATTTTCAGATCGACGCCCTCCCGGTCCAGGGCCAGGCAATATGCGTCCCGCATAACAGTCTCGCCCAGGTGTTTCTGAATGATTTCCACAAAAGTAGCGTGGATATCCTCCTCCGTAATTTTCACACCGCATTGCTGTGCCTTTCGCAATATCTTCGGCGCCTGGTCCCAGTGGTACCCGGCCGGGTCGCTGCGGATCTGATCCAGAATAGCCTGCCAAAGCTGCTGATGTGACGATAAGGTAATTTGATAACGCAGCGGATCACTGCTGGCCCGGCCGCTCACCAGCGCCGCCTCGCAGGCATACTCATTCCCTGCCGGCTCATCCGATTCGGCCGGATGGAAAAGCCTCACGTCCGCCGCCGGCGGCAGGTACTCCACCCGTTCCCGTGCCACCCCCGCCTCCTGCAGTTTTCGGATTTGTTCCTGCTGCGAAGCGAAAATAAAATCGTGCCGCCCCATGCGGCCCGCTGGGTTATGTTCTTTCGCCAGCAGCGAGGCCGGCGGATTCCGCAGAATCGTGGCACAGAGGGCCGAGCCGGGAAGGTACGGCAGATCCCCGCGCAGCAGATCCACCAGCAGAATCAAATGCGGCTGAAAATCCAGCAGCCGCCGAAGCTGGGCCTGCTGCGAGGCCTTATCGGGACGGTCAAACACCATCCAGTCGGTGGCGGCCCCCGCCTGCCCAAAGCCAGCCAGCAGGTCCCGGCTGGTGTAGTATTCCGCCCCCGAACAGGAATTGGTACAGTTCGCCACCCGCAGCTCGTGCGGCCGCGATAACGACATCGGCCCCACAACCTGTTCCAGCGAGGTTTGCGAATCTCTTTGCTGTATTTGTTCCCGCAGCGACTGGATCGCCCCCATGATTTCCTTCGTACAGGCATCGACCGCCACGGTGACCTGCTGGGCGAAGGCCCGATTCTGCTGCTCGCTCAGCCAGGGCCAGGCAATGGTCCGGCTGATCAGATTGTAGCCGGGATGCCGCCGGTAAAAATCCCGGATCAAAACCTCCGGATCGGGACCGGCCAGAAGCACCAGCCTCCCGATCCGCAGCGCTTCCGTGTAATCATGCAATTGAAAAGCCAGATTCAGAAACAGAGGATTCGATTCCAAAATCAACAACGCCTGATGCGGACCGAGAACTTCCAGAATCAGCCGGGCATCCAGGCCGGAGCCGATCCCGTTCATCACCAGTAGGCTGCCGTCCAGGGTCAGCCGCGCCAAATTGGCACGGGCGGCTATACTAGGGACGGATGTATGCCCCAGCCAAAGCCGCCGGCCGTCGCCCTGCAAAAAACGAAAACTCGGGTGCCCGTCCCGCGCCAGTACCCGCTCCACCGTCTCCGGAACTGCCGCCGCCGCAATCCGGTCCGCCAGGTCCGGATCCCAGTCGCGCAGTGCCTGCACATTCGCCGCCAGCAGCGTCTCGCCGGGCCAGTCGCCGGGCTGCCGAAAAAAGATTTTTTTCGAGGATCTCTGGTCATCCATGAACCGAAAACTCCGTAAGGGCGGGTGGGCAAAAAGGGCTTAGCTGGTGGAAGCCGCAATGGCACGCCGCGATTTCCGCCGGGGCACGGCGGGGGCGGGGAATTGAATCTCCACCGCGGTATAACCGAATTGCTGCAGCCGGTTGGTTTTCACTTTGACATCGCAGGGATTGCAATGGCCGTACCATTGGCAGGGCAGCGGCTCTTTCATCATTTCGAACTCCGGGTCGAGAATAAACCCGATCGGTTCTCCCTGCTCATAGAGATCGTGATGGCAGCGATAGACATTTCCGTTGGCGCCGATCAAAAGTTCGCTCGTGCGGCAGGCCACTTCACGGGTATGGCGCAGGGTGCAGGCCTCCTCATACCGGTACTGGCCGTACAACCGGTCCCCGGCGAAACCGAGAAATTCTTTCGTGCGGAAATCGACTCCCTCCTCAATCGCCCGCTGCTGCATCTCCAGAATATGCTCTTCCTGATCCGGGTGCAGCACGCCATAGATTCCAATCGAAAAACCCGCCTCCATCATCCGGTGCGTTTTGGTAAGTAATTCCTCAAAGGCAACCTGGCCGGGGTGATAACTCACCCGGATCGAGGCATACGGCGCCGGCCGCTTTAAACGGGCGGGATCCACCCGCGCGATAAACCGCTCCACATCGAAACTCAGGTTCGTGAGCAGGTCGATGGGAATCCGCTCCGGCAGACCGTTGATAATCTCATAAAAGTCCGGATGCACGCTCGGTTCCCCCCCCTGCAGCGTCACCGCCACCGCCCCCTCCTCCCGCTCCAGATTCGTCAGCCGGCCCAGTCCCCGCACCCAGTCCGACCCGGGCATGATTTTCTCTTTCTTACGCGGCGACTCATATTCGTTGATACAATAGCCGCACCGGTACGGACAGGCCATCGTCAGAAACACCGCGATATAATTGCACGCATCACGGAGGGCAACCTCCGGCAGCGAAATAGGGTTTTGGGGTATCTGCATTTTCCCTTGGATGATTAACCTCCCACGGAAACCAGTTCTTCCTGATGACGGTGCTCTGGGGAAGATACGATTTTTTTGCGCTGGCCGGCCCCGATCAGCATTTCCACGGCATCCACGACCATCTCGACCGTCAAATGGTTCATGCACGGATCCTCAAAAGAACACTGGCTTTGATAGCAGGGGACACAATCCCGGTGGCAGGCCGGTGTCAGCTTGATCCCCCGGCCATACAGATAAATCTGTTCCGGAGCCGTCGGACCGAACAGGGCCACCAGCTTGGTATTCTTCAAGCCCAGCGACAAATGCAGACCCAGCGAGTCGCACGTCACAATCAGCCGGCACGACGCCAGCCAATCGGCATAGTGCCGGATACTGTTCAAAGATTGTTGCCACGATACCGAATAATACGGGCTTAATCGCTTATAAAGATCCTGCCATTTTTGCATCGGCCAGGATTTCGTCGGCCACTTGGGTCCGATAGTATTGTTCAGGCCCACGTCATAAATCTGGAAAACTCTGGGCTGATAGCCCAGCACATAATGCTGCCCCGTCCAATGCCGACCGATGGTTTGGAAGAGGGTTTCCTGGATGGGTTTATAATGGTCCCGGCTCAGGCCTTCCGACAAAGCTGCCGCCGATTCGGGATAATAGGCTTCACAACCGCTACCCGCCCAACTCTTAAATCCATAACACTTGTCAGCAGCTAAACTTGCGGCAAATTCACACCAGTCTTTCTGCTTTTCCAGATTGATGAGCATATCGTAATGGCTCTTGATCTGCCCCGGCTCTAACTGCCCAGGCTCGTCCGCCAATAGCAAATGGTCAATCAGATGATTTTGATCCAAAAGATCCCTGGCCGCCGCCGCCGTAATCCAGGTCACCTCCCACCCCTTAAAATCCTCCAGCAGACAGGTACAGCGGAACACATCGCCGTAACTCACTACCGGCGAAACAGAATGATCGCAAGTCTCTGAAAATCCATGCTTTATAATCAGTACCGATTTTCGGTCCACATTTACTCCTTCCTCAGGTGTAACACGCTGACTCTGCTGTTCCGGTCGAACCGCCAGCTTCCACCCTATTCATCGGCCATACTTCACTACCAACATAAAAATTAAATAGTTATCGGGCTTACCCCCCCGCAAGAACCGTTTAATGAGTTTTCCCCCGTAGTCCCAGTTCACACACATCGCAATCCTACGCATATCCAGTTGCCGCAGCCCCTTTTCCGCATCGTTCAGCTTGGATAAAATAGTAACCAATCTTTCTTGCCATACCATCCGGATAGCATGTAAACTAAGCCTTTGTTGGTTACAATTTCTGTATTACTTCTAATACTATCGCAGAAAGGATTTAAATCATGCCTGGTCGGTTCATTTTGCTAATCAGTTTTATAACCACCGCTCTTAGTGTATTGGTATTGAGTGATAATGCATCTTCGGAGGGTATCCGAATCGATATTACTGGTAATTGGCGGGATACCCCGGCATTCGATCCGACCGTTAAGACACGCGAGCCGGTCCTGGCGGAAGGGGAGCTGAAACAGTTTCAGCAATCCCTTACCCTTCCGGCTGGGCAGTATTCTCTGGAATTTCAATATGAACCATTCTGGGACCGGGAAGATGGTTACGCCCTGGGGAAAAAATTTACGGATTTCGACGGCCTGCTAATCAACAGTCAGCCGTACAAACTTACTTTTTCGCCGCAACCCGGCCAAACGGAACCGTTTTCAGCCCCATGCACCTTTGACGTTCCCGCCGGTCAGGAGACCGTTCATCTGCAATTCCAATGGGCCAATACCCGCATGATGCGGACCTGGCTCATCAGCCCCCAGCCATTGCCCCCCAGCCGGCGGTATCAGGCCATTACGCCGGCGGACGGCGGTGAGTTCCTCATGGCCCACGGCGTTCCTTTCCTGGTCCGGTTTATGGCCTTCTACAACTGCAACAGCAGAAGGGGACTGGATCACGGTATCATCCGGCCCTGGCAGGACGGATTGTCGCTCGATTGCGGCGGGGTCAAAATCAAGACCGCCCATTTTCTGGGCATGATTCACAATATCGACATCGGCAACGGTTCCTGGTACACCCCCAAAGGCGATCACGGCTATTCGCATTTTGCCGGCGACCAGGCTGGTGAGATTGTCGTCCATTGGACGGACGGCGAACCGACGGCTATTCCGCTGATTTATGGGTATAATCTCTGGTTCAGCCGGCCCTGGGATTTAATCTGGTGCTCGAACTGGTGGTGGGAACGCCATTCCGGCCAGAATAATGACAATATCCTTTTCGGCGGGATCACCGCGTATCGGGATGTGGTTCGCAATGCCTTGTCGCTGGTGGATGGGGTACGGCTTATGGGAGCGGCAGCTTGTAACACCCGTTTTATCTTTTCGGTGGATTTGGGCGGCAGGGCCGTTCAATCGATTGAATTGCGCGGATTGCCCGAAATGCATGATTATCCGTTAATCAGCGGCGTAACAATGGAGACGGAGGATTCATCCCCGTCATTGACGCCTTTGCCTGCCCCTGGCTCCGATGCCCCGCAAATGAAACCGGTCACTCTGGATGCGATAGCAGGCCAAACCTTTCAGCCGGCCTTGCGGGAGTTAATGCACCTTCTTTACACTTTTGTCGATGAAATCCCTCAACTTGCCCAGCCGGAAATCCCCGAAGGATATATCGGCCCTCGATATGATTTTCGCGGCCATCAGAATGCAATTTATGCGGCTACCTATTTATATTACAATGGACCGGGGAACGCCGCTTTTATCGCCGATTCCGGCATGGGCTGCGCTGCGCCGGTCTCCCCGGGATTTATCTGCCCGTACCAGCAGGGTATGGGCGTGTGGTTTTTGGCGCCTCCCTATTTTAAAAGCATGGCCAACTGGTTTGTGTTATATGACCGCAGCCGCCCCGGCAATTTCCCCGGAATGGGGCAGGCCTGGAGCCGGGGTATTGGCGAAAACCTGCGGGAATGCATGGCCTTCGGATATGACAAATTCATAAATACCTATGTGGACTGGCTGGACCAGGCTCTCCTGACCGAGGCGAATCCCCCGCACTGGAACCGGCAGGCCGGCCTGCCTGATTTTTGCACCTATAAGGTGATGGTGGGAGACGTCGAAGAACGCGGCAGCCGTGAGAATGACGGCCACGGCATCTGTATGTGGGGACGCTATATGATGTACCATTGGCTGGGCCGCTCGCAAGAATGGAATGAAAAACATTGGCCGGCCACCGAAGCCGCCGCCGAATGGATTCAATGGCAATTGGATACCGATACCCTGCGGCCCGGCGAGCGAAAAGATGTGCTTTTTACGGAGAGCGAATGCGCCCATGAATCCTACGACTTTTATTCCTCCTTTAATTGCCTGCACGGACTCAAACTTTCCATCCGCATGGCAGAACAATTGGGCAAAACCGACAAAGTCGAACAGTGGACCCGCCTCTATGCCCGGCTCCAGCAGGGAATCCTGGATCATCTGGTGGATCAGACGGAGTTCGGCCCCATCTGGCACACCTACCCCCATTGCGACTGGCAGGACCACGCCCATAAGCTGGCCCATATCCATCTGGCGACCGAAGGCGATACCTATACCCCGCTGCAGGATTACCAGACCGGCAAAGAGGCTGAGTATCTTCAGATCGATTTAAATTCGTACCGATTCCTGATGAAAGAAAAGAACTACAACTGCCTCCGCATGTACGGCTACGGCCAGGGTATGATGACCCAGGCCGCCTTACTGCTGGATCAGATGGCCGATGCCTCCGCTTTTATCGATATGCTGCTGCGTCACTGTTATCTGCCGCAGTTCGGCCGCTGGGCCAGCCCGGAAGGTATTATTCTCCATCGCAGCGGCAAATATTACCTCCCGGTCAATGGTTATATGGGCCAGGATTCGCATCTCGCCGACAGCACGAAGGCAATACGCCTGATGCTGGGAATCGACGACAATGACCCCGATCATCTGCGACTCGTGCCGCGCTATCCGGCGGACTGGACCTCGATGGCTATCGAGGAATATCCCGTTTTAACCGGTTCCCAGCGGCAAACCTGTTCCTATGTCTATGAACGCCGGCCCCATCAGCAAATTTTCTCCTTTGCCTTTAAACAACCGGTTGATCATCTGAGCGTCCGGCTGGGACCGATCCTGGAAAACCAAACCATTACCGGCGCTACTTGTAACGATCTGGCCGTTGATTGGGAAAAAATGCAATCGGGCGACAGCCAATGGGTCTGGATTCATCATCTCCAGGGAGAACAAGGTAAAATCATTCTCTGGTTGGATACGAAATAGGTACTATCTGACATTTTCCGTCCCTCCGGGGTATTTCCAGTGATACCTCACCCACAGTGATGGTCACCGTCTCGCTCCCATCCCCAAAATCCGTCCGCCGCACCAGAACCTTATTGCCCAGCTTCAACCCCGAAACCACCGGCCCCATCGTCCGGGGCACCGCAAAGGAAATCGGCTCACCATAGTCCAGAAAATCCTTGTATTCCAACGCCGCCGCGAACACCTCATGCAAAGGCTTCAATTCCTGCCCGAACTCCGGATTCGTGCACCACAGAAAAAACGTATCATGCCCCCGCAGCAGCATATGCCACAAAAGCTCCTGATATTTCTCCGTACTGAACGGCGCCACCGGCGGCTCCGCCTTTTCGCGAATCTCGATGACCGTCCCGTGCACAAACGGAATCAGCGGGATCTGCCCCGGCGTATGCTCCCCCGCGTTGCTCGCCACCAGCAGCATATTATAAAACCAGCGGTAGTCTCCGTTTTCATAATCATACCAGGTGTAGATCGGCGACCACGGATAGACCGGCGGCATGGCAAAGGTGTAACCGCTCGGTTCAAACTCCGCAAACCACTCCCGGTACCGCGCCCGCTGATCCTCCAGCACAGGGATCCCTTCCGCCGCCGGCTTCTCGAAATAGTCGTACCAGTACCGGTACCCGTTGTGCGGATACACCGCGTAATTGCCCACCAGCGCCGCCGGAAAATACGACTTCACCGGATCGGCAAACACCACCTTTTGCATGTGGCTGCGAATAGTCCGCAACTGCTTTTGAAATTCCCGGAAATCCTCAAGGTTCGCAATATGCTCCCGGCACCGCCGGCATTTCTTGCTGTTGGCCCAGGCATCGTTCCACTCGATCGGCCCGTCAATCTCCCAGTCCGCGAAAATAAAATCTACCCCGATCCCTTTGGCCTTATACTCCCGCAGAAAATACTCCACCTGCTCCTTCATCGCCGGATAGCGAAAGTCCAGCGCGAAAGGGCACCCCATCTTCTGTCCCCCAAAAGAATCGTCATAAAACGGCTGGCCGTCCGGGTCCATATGAAACGTCTTCTCATCCCCGTTGAAAAAACTGTACAAACAGGCGTTGGCATTCACGTTCACCCGCAGCCCCAGCTTCTTCTGCAGCGCCCCGATCCGCAATCCCTCCGCCAGCGTCCCTTCCTTCGCCCCGTAGTCCCAGTTCACGCACATCGCGATCCCCCGGCTGTCCAACTGCCGCAGTGCCTCTTCCGCATCCGCGTCATTCAGCCCGCCCAAAGTCCCCATGATCGGCCACAGATACAGCCCCAGCCGATCCCCCAGCGGAAACCGCAGCCGCCGGGTATTCTCCAGCGTGAGACGCAAATTCTCCGGCAAATTCGCCAGCGGCTTCTCCTTCGCCTGCACATGAAACAGCCGTGTCTCACCCGTCCCCGCAACCACCTCCAATTCCGCATACCCATCGATAGTGCGAACAGAAACCGGCTGACCCGTCCCCAAATCGACAATCTGCCCGACCTCGAAAGGCAAATCTGCCACCCGGATCGTCGTAGCATCCGCAGCCGCCTCATGATTGATCACAAACAAAAATCCCTCCCGCTCATTCGCCCGCAGCGAAGCCTCGATATCCGCATTGCTCGAATACACATGACTTTGCACCCCCGCCGCCGCCGTCATCGCCCGCAGCAGCCCCCGCAACTGCTCGCGCGCCGACGCATTCTGGTCCTGCCACGTCTTGAAATACGTATCCTGCAAACAGAACCCCAGCAGAAATGCCTGCCCGCCGCCCACCTTACGCCTCACCACCCCCGGCTGGCCCGCCTCGGTTTTCGCCAGCACCTCCCCGCCGGCAGCCGTGCAGCCGCGTGGACTCACCAACTCCACCTCCAGCGACTGCCCCAAAACCTCCCCCGCCAGCCGGTCCGTCTTATACACCGTCTCATCCGGCGGATTGGCCGGACGGTTCGCCCACATCGCCGCATGCGTATTCTTATACGGCACCCAATGCCCGCTCCGCACAATCCGCCCCGTTTCCGCCTCCCGCACCCCGAACAGTTCCGTCATCGTCGCCATCGGCTCCTTATACTCGTTCATCTGCGGCACGCAATCGGCAATCACCACGCCCCCCTTCTCGACAAACGCGGCAATCCGCTCCGCCACCTTCGCCGGCAGCACCTTCACATCAAACAGCACCAGCACCTGGTACCCCTCCAGCCGCTCATCCACCACCTGCTCCTCATGCAGTATATCCAGCTCCCCGAACGCCCGCAAAAACAGCTCAAACGACAGTCCCACATTGAAATACTCCTCCTGCATCTGGATATAATTCGTCCGCGGAAACAGCATGCACGCCTTCGCCTTCACCTTCGGCGCCCGCAGCAGCCGCCCGCCCGCCTTCTGGATCAGCCGCAGTCCCTCCCCGAACGACTCCCAGTGCCTGGCGTCCACGGGTATATTGTACCCCGTCAGCAGATAATCCGCGCCCGCCGCCACCGCCGTCGCCGACATCTCCCGCTCCGACCAGTAAAGGCCCGCCAGCTCCGGACCCAAATAAAACTGGAACCACGCCGGATTATATGTCCCCACCCAGAACCCCAGCTTCTTATCATACGCCTGCGTCAGATTCCGCATCTGGGCAAAACTGTAATGCGTCTGGCTGATCCGCGGCTGCGGCAACTGGCTGCACTGCCCAAACCGGAAATCGAACATCATATACGGATAGATATCAAACACAAACATATCCGCAAAATCGCCCCCCCAGTGATACACATCATCAATCGCGATCTCCGCATGGGAACTATACCCCGCCCCGAACGTATTATGGCTGTCATGTGTCATCGTCACCAGAAAATTCGGATTCCCCTCCTTAATCGCCTTATACACCTGCCGCCACCCGTCCGGAAAATTATCGCTGCGAAAATTAATCACCTCCAGCCACTTCTTCGGCTCCCCCCGAACCGACTCCAGGTCCGCCGGCAGCTCATACCCATACCGCTTCTGAAACTCCGCCTTATCCTCCTCACTGTATCCAAACGACTTCGGCCCCCAGTGAAACGGCTCATCCTGATACGTAAAAACATTATACAGCCGCTGAATATCTTTCAGCGGTCCCAGCGCCGCCGCCACCCGCTCCTTAACCGCCTTGCCATACTCCGGCGAATACACACTCGGCGCCGGCGGTGCTTCCCGCCCGAACCCCTCCAGCCCGCCCGTGTGATGCGTGATCACCATCCCCCGCGACCGCGCATAGTCCTCCACATAACCAGCCGGGTTGTCGGGGTAAACCTCCGGATCCCCATTTTCCGCCTTCGGCAAATCGCCCCGCACACTTTCAATCCCCATAAAACCATGCCCCAGCAGGTTATCCACCGTCTGCCGCCATACCTCCTTGCTCACCGGCTCCTTCTCCCCCTGCCACCCCGGCCCCGCCGGCAGCGGCGAAAACTGCACCACCGCCGGAAAAAACCCCACCTCCCCCGCCAGCGGCTTGATAACCAACTCCTCCCCCGCCCCTTCCCCCCAGCTCCGCCCCGCCGCCAAAAACGCAATAAACCCCACCCAAACCCATCCGCCCACCCGCTTACCTCTCTCTTTCATCTCATTCACCCTTTCCTGGCTCAGACGCCACAAACCTTTTCACAACCACGCATTTCCTTTGCCGCAACTCTCGTCAAATCCCCATTATACCTTCCCCCCACCGCTTCAGCAATTCCCATCTCGTTCCAAACCTAACCGATAACCAATTAGCTGATAACCATTCTTGTAATTCATAATTCGTAACTCGTAATTTTATATGCAGGAATCCAGTATTTTTCCCCCTGCCGTTCCGAGTTCAGCCGTTCTGAGTTCAACCTTCAGGTTGTCTTTTTTCGAGCGGCCCCGTTCCACCGCAGGCCCAGAGGTGTTCTTCAAATAATTGTGCCACGGCTGTGTCAGCCGTGTCTGTCATTCCCGCGCAGGCGGGAATCCATCTTCTCCCCTCTCCTTAATTCGTAACTCGTAATTCGTAATTTCTTATACGGGAATCCAGAATTTTTCTTTTTCCAAATCTCAGATCTCAGATTTCTTCTCTCTTCATCACCCGCCTCAACCACGGATTTCACTGATTACGCGGTTTTTATTTTTTAACGGCTCGATTGTTCACTTTTTTTTCTTCTCTTTTGCAGATATTTTTTCACCGCCATATCAAAATCAGAGATATAACTTTCATCCCGTTCTTTTCGGTATTTTTCAAATTCCTGCTGGGCCTTGGCGGCGGCCTCTTCCGCGCTGACCTTGCCGGCATCTTTCAGAAGTCCGCGCTCACTGATCTTGAGAAACTCATCCAGCTTGCCGATCCAGTCCGCCATCTTCATAAGTCTGCCTCTGCCCGCCTGCAGTTCGGCAAAATCCAGATACATCGAGACCATCAGGTTAAGCTGTTTAATCTCATCTTCGGTCAGATAATTTTTGGCAACGGCAATATCGCCGGCGGTAATGTAGTTCCCCTTAAAGCTGGTAAGTCCCATCAGAGGCTTTTTGCTGTCCGCTCGTTTGGCAATCACTTCTGCCGCCGTATGCCCGTGCACGGCATAATGCATCTTATTCTGCACGGTGGCGAAAAATTCCTGCGTGAGCTGGTCATCTTTCCGATAATCAATCGCCGTGGCATAGATATCCGTTATCTTCTGGTAGAAATTCCGTTCGCTGCTTCGGATATCCCGGACTCGCTGCAGCAGTTCCTCAAAATACCGGCTCCGGCCGCCCTGCTGCTTGAGCCGCTCATCATCGAGCGTATAGCCCTTGACAATATACTCCCTCAGCCGCCCCGTCGCCCACATCCGGAACTGCGTGCCCCGCAGAGACTTAACGCGGTACCCGACGGATATAATCACATCCAGATTGTAATGCTTGACGCCGTAATCTTTCCCGTCAGAACCAGTTCGTCGGAATTCCCGACATACTGATTTTTCGTCTAATTCCCTTTCTTTGAAGGCATTTTGGATATGCTCAGCTATCGTGGAGCGGCCTTTATCAAAAAGTTCGGACATCTGCTCCTGCGTCAGCCAGACCGTCTCATCCTCAATCTTGACCTGTACCCTTGCCTGCCCATCTTCCGTTGTATATATAACCAGATTAGACTCTTGATTATCCTTCTTCATATTTCCTTTGTCACAGAAACACAGACTTAATTTTAACCACGGATTTTGTGAATTTGATGTGTGTTCAGTATAGCTGAACTGTTAAAAACTAATTTTAAATAAACGTCCCGAATTATCTTTATCATTTAATGTTAATGCAATTTCTCTTTGTGGAAATTCCATAATTTTTCCAGTTTCATCCTGAGGCAAATCAGAGTCAATCATCGTTAATATATATTGAATCCCTTTTTCTTCGCATATTCTGCGCACCGCATCAATAAACAATATCTTCTTTCTATGATCAAGCCCCTCCAGTGCACCATCATGATAGGCAAACCTATAAAATGAATCCTTAGAATAATGTATCAATAAAGCTAGGTCAAATGCCATACATAGTAATTTTTTGTATGTAGTACCGTAGCCTTCTGATGTAGGGGTAAGATCATTAGGGTTTTGACATGTTGCATCAAATTCAATATTACCGTTCTTATTTTGGGAAATTGATATTAAGGCATATACTTTAAGCACTTCCTTAATGATATTATTAAATATCTGGCTAATTTCAGAATGTTTTCTTTTTTGGATCTGTTCACCAATCCTATTTGTTATTTCCATTATTTCATCGGATAATGCTTTAATTTTATTACTCATACTTGCTAAGCGATCAATATTTTCAAGCTTGATTTTTAAGATGCTGATCTCTGATTCTAATTCAGAAAGTCTTTTTTGGTATATTTTGAATTTAGAATAAACATCTGTGGTAGTTAACCATGACAGTTTTTGCTTTTTTTCTTTCTCAAATTCCTTTATTTTTCGATCAATTCTATGATATTCCTCCTTCAATTCTTTTAAGTTACCTGTCAAAATCTTTTTTCGTTCTTGTGTTATAGCATGATTAAAATCTAGCAATTGTTCATAATTTTTAACTAAGCATTCGGGCAATGTTATCTGGACCTGATGAAAGAGTTCTTTAATTCTTTCAATATTCAAAGCTTTATCATCACCTTCAAGGGATGTTTCCGTTTTATCAATGTCTCGGGCAATACGATATCTTTCTGTATTCAGAGTCTGAAGGTTAAAGTCTACTCTATCAATCAAATCTCGCATTAATATTTGGTCTTTTTCGTAGAAATTGAAATCATCGATTTTTGTTATTGTCTCAGATTTTTCATTTTCTTTTAATTCTAAAAGCCCCTTTAGCATATCTGTCTGTTCGGTATTTACGCCTAATTCTCTTGCGATAGTATTTTTTTCTATATTTAATTTTTCAAGGTCTTCTTCCTTTTCATATTTTTCTCTAACCAAAACACTATCATATCCTAATAATTCAAATACCGCAGGTTTCCAATCCTTATCTTTCCCGCGAAATTTGTCTAATCTAAAAACATCTATAAAATCATTTTGCCGCCGCATAAAATACGCATTAGTTTTTCGGTATCCCCAATCTTTTGCTATGTCAAAACTTAAATATTCTCCTAATTTTTCTTTTGCTTTCTCCAGAGGCATATCTGTATCATCCCAAATAATATTTTCTTCAAAATCAAAAAGTTCTTTACTATTTATTTTAAAACATATTTTTGTATTACTTTCCAATCCTCTTCTGATAACCAGATACTGTCCGTTATTTAAGGCGATTTCCATATAAAAGGTATAATCACGAAAAATATCTTTCCCTAAAAAGTTTTTTTTCTTATCGAGTGTTCCCAACAGCATAAAATCAATAACATTAATCAGAGCAGTCTTTCCTAAGTTATGAGTGTCTTTGTCGCTTCTTGTTTTGTCATGTATCTTTCCTAGTATTACATTAAAACCTTTGGAAAATCGAACATTATGAAAATGTTTATTGGCATAAATCTTACATATTTTCATTTTTAACAAGCCTCACAGCATCTATGCCGATTAGGTACTCTATTTTTCCTAATAAGAAAAGGAATGACAAACTATAAAGAATAATTTCTCTGACCCTGGGCCCCAATTTCCCGATCAATGTGTTGTACAATTCCGTATAATCGATTATTTCACTTCTGCGTAGTTCCTCAATGATTATCCCTGATACATTTAAAATGGATAATGAAGGTTCTGTATGTTTTGTTGGTATTAGCATATTATTCGTTCCTGCCAATATCACAATTTGCATACATATAATGCAAAAATATCCTGATAAATCTTCTATTGTTCATTAACTTAGAATCAGCATGATTTTCTATTTTTCTATAAATATGTTCAAATATTTCCTCAAATACTCCGTAATTCCCCCGGTGAACGAGTATTTGAGCATTAATATCGGAAACCGTATTTTGGTATTTAAAAACCAAATCTACATTACCAGGGTCTTTCAAAAATGTTTCAATTTTTTGGAACTCTTGATATGATCTTTTTATAGAATTTTCAAAATACTCTTTGCTTAGGTCATTTAAACGGTTTTTTTCCTCAATAGGCAATTTGTGATAATTCTCAACAGAATTTGTAATTTCTTCATCAGAAACTCTATTCTCTGAAAATATATTAATTATATCACGAATATCATCCTCGTAAAACTCAAGAGGCAACAATAATTTATTGAGATCCATAGCTTTAACTATCTCTCGATATTCATTAAGCCACAGTTGAATTGTTTCGACTCCGATGAGATGGTGATTAATATTAATTTTATTATCGATAATATCTTGAATACTCCCATATTTACCACCTGTCAGTTTTCTGTTTGTAAACAAGATATAATTGTCAAGTTTTCCAGCTTTCTTAAGTTTTAGTATTTTAGGAATTTCATTTTTTATAATAGTAGCAAAATCGGAATCGGAACAACTCGCAATTGGTTTAGTGGTATGTTTTGCCTGAATAACAAATTTACCCTTCCACGGGCGAGATTCACTTGGAAAATTGTTGGAAGTACCATCAAAACAGGCATCTCTTCCACCATCGGTCCCGTCACTAAAAGTTATGGTGCCTGTTCCCAAAATTTTATTACAAATAGTTGCTATTAGATCTTCAAACTCTTTGTAATTTAAGTTGTATAATGGATAATTCATAGAGCTACTTCTTATATCACCATAAATTTAATTTTCTCCGCCTCCATCTGCAAGGCGGTATCTGTTTTCAACTGATCGTTATTCTTGAAATCAGTGTCGATATTCTTTTGTAGCTTATCCGCCGCCTTAAACAATGCCTTTATAAAACCTTCCATCTTGCCGTTATTGCCTCTAGCGATCAAAACCCTTTAACCTTCTAACATGTCCTGTCCATTTATAATCCCATTTTTTTCCAGCTTCCCAGCTAAAAGCCGCTCACGCACCAGATTACACGCCACGAACCCTAATTATATCTTCCCCCAGCCCCGTCCGCCAGCACAATTTTATAAAACATAACACCCTATCACTAAATTATTTACAAACCTTTTTCATCTGCGTTCATCGGCGTTAATCTGCGGACAAAATTCTTTTCTTTATCCTTCTTATTCGCGTGAATTCGCGTACATTCGCGGTTCAATTCTCCTCCTCTCTATGGTTGACTTTCTTTCCCCGCCCGTCTCTGCTTACCTCTACTCATAAAAACCCATCACCCTCCCATCCAACCCTGTCTTTCAAAAATCCCATACATCCCAGCTTCCCAGCCAAAAGCCGCTCACGCACCAGATTTCACGCCACAACCCCGGATTCTATCCCTCCCCATCCCGCTCCTCAATCAAAATTCCCCTAATTTTTCCCCCGCCCCCAGCCATCCAGCCCGTTACCCCTCTCCCAGCTTCCATCGGAAGCGTCGATTGTGGCAACCCCCCGCGTCGGAGTGGTGCAGGCTCGCCTGCCTTCGTTATCTTTTGTTGAAAAAATTCTTCTCTTCATCGGCGTTAATCTGCGGATAAAATTCCTTCTTCTCACCTTATGTCATATTTGCCCGACCATTTTGCCACTGTTAATCTGGATAATCTAGGTAATTTACTCCTCTTTTATTCGTAACTCGTAATTCATAATTCGTAATTTTTAAGATTGTCACGTAAAAACATCATTCACTTTTAACTATGTTTTGCTATACTTTCCTCGTGTTTTACC
>CAZOMV010000062.1:0-33931 GCA_964580995.1 uncultured Pirellulales bacterium | reverse complement strand
ACGGCTCTGGCTCCCCGATAACAAGGGGACGACGAGCTTTTGACGCTGGCGTCTATATTGGGAAAAGGTAAAATCAAACAGGTCATTTGGGTCTTTTTACCAGGTGCCAGGCGCGGCCGTCAGCGGCGATCAGGTCGTCTGCTTCCCGGGGGCCCCAGGACCTGGCGGGGTAAGCGGGTAACTTTTTCGTTTGGCAGGAACAGCCCTGGAGAATCGGGTCGAGAAAGGACCAGGCGGTTTCGACTTCATCATCACGGGTGAAGAGGGTCGAGTCGCCCAGGGCGGCGTCAAGCAGGAGCCGTTCGTAGGCATCCGGCGGCTCCTGGCCGAAGGCCTGGCCGTAGCTAAAGTCCATTTTATAGGGATCGATCTTCATGCCCAGCCCCGGCTCCTTGACCTGGAACTGGAGGGAAATCCCTTCGTTGGGCTGGATGCGAATGGCCAGGATATTGGAGGTCATAGGACCGAATTTCGGGGCATTGAACAGGATACGCGGGACGGGTTTGAAATGAATGCCAATCTCGGTGATGCGGGCCGGCATCCGTTTACCGGTGCGGAGGTAGAAGGGCACATCCGCCCAGCGCCAGTTATCGACAAAGGTTTTGAAGGCAGCGAAGGTTTCCGTGGCGGAATCGGGGGCGACGCCGGGTTCCTGAAGATAACCCGGTATATTTTGCCCCAGATAATTGCCGGCGGAATACTGGGCACGAACTACACCGTTGGCGGCGCATTCAGCGGGGATGGGGCGGAGCGCCTTGAGTACTTTCACCTTTTCGTTGCGGACGGAGGCGGCATCCAGGGAATTCGGAGCCTCCATCGCGACCAGGCAGAGCAGGTGCATCATATGATTCTGCACGATATCCCGCAGGGCGCCGCTTTGTTCGTAATAAGCCCCCCGGCCTTCCACGCCCAGCGTTTCGCTGACGGTAATCTGGACATGGTCGATATAATTGTGGTTCCAGATCGGCTCGAAAATCATGTTGGCAAACCGGAAGACCAGCAGGTTCTGGACCGTTTCTTTGCCGAGGTAATGGTCGATGCGGTAGATTTGATCTTCCCGGAAAACGGCTTTAATGGTGTGGTTGAGTTGGCGGGCGGATTCGAGGTCGCGGCCGAAGGGTTTCTCCACAATCAGCCGGGACCAGCCGCCCCGGTCCGAATGAGGCTGGGAAAAACCCGCCTGGTGAAGCTGTTCCACCACCGGCGTAACGGCATCGGGAGGAGTGGCCAGGTAGAATAAGCAGTTGGTTGGGGTATTGTTTTTCGAGGCATTTTGCTCGATTTTCTGCCGCAGGGCCTGATAGCCGGCGGGATGGTCATAATGGGCTTGATGATAATGTATATTCCGGGCAAACCGTTCCCAGGCGGCGTTATCGAGAGTCTGGGATTTGACCTTTTCCAGTACCTCGCGGAGCCGGTGGCGAAAGGATTCGTCATCATATTCATGCCGGGCGAAACCGAGGATGGAGAACGTGTCCGGCAGCAGGTTTTGTTTAAAAAGATTATAGACGGCGGGGATGAGCTTGCGGCTGGTGAGGTCGCCGGAGGCGCCGAAGATGACCAGGGTAAAAGGCGGCGGCGTGTTCCCTGTCGCAGTTTTGGGAGTTATACCATCGGAAACATTCATATGATTTTTTCTGTGTTATGGTTGACGAGAAAGCCATTCTACCAGAAAAGCCTGCAAGTCCAGTTGATTGACAATATTGTCGCTTGGTTCATTTATATCACACAAAGGATTCCATTGGGGATCCCCCTGGCCGGTCTGCCAAGCGGTGGCCAGGGTTGAAAAATCGATTAGATCAACGTAGCCATCATAATTAAAGTCACTATAAAAAATGGCGGGCAGAATAGTAAATGTTACCGGCGAGCCTACAGCCGCTGCCCAGCCGCCTGCCAGGCCGCTGCCGTGAAAGGATTCTTCGGTAAGGATGAATTGGGCATGATAAGAACCGACCGATAGCCTCACACCTCCCACCGGAAGTCTTTCCCACTCCCCGAAAAGTTGGGCCGTAGCCTGCGCGTAATCAACATTGTACGCGGGCGAATCCGTATTGGGATCGAACGTGAGGCTTTTTATCGGCCCGTCAGCGGATGTTCGGCTTCGCTGGGTTGTTTTCCATAGTACATGATACGAACTGTCGGCTTCAAAGCTCAACACGGCATTGCCCCACTCGTCGGTTATAAAATAATCAAAAACAAGATACCCGCTATACCGGTATTTTTTACCGGTAGGACTGTTCGGGTCGGGGATATCTCGACGGCTAAAGTATACCAGGTCATTGGGATTGGGCGAAGTTCCGTCGCCTTTATTATTCAAATTCTGGCCATTGATCCATGTCTGGCCTGCCGAACTCCATTCTTCCTGCCACCACCTGCCGGTCAAGCCGATATTTTCGTTGGCGTTGAGATCTGTTTCCGGCAGACCTGCCAACTTACATTGATAAGCGAAATTCGGCTTTAAATTCCTGGCAGTCAGGGTCCCATACAACAATCTTTCGTCATGGTGAAAAGTGACCCGGACATCGGCCTGCGTATAATCATAATCTGCCTGATAGGAGGGATCATAAACCTGATCGGCAATATCCAGCCAGCGATAATTGCCCTGCGGGCTTGTCGTTCCGGAATCCACATCCTTCAGGTTGGCCGTTGCCAGGGTATTATCCGTTGTGTCAGTGATATCTCCGCCGACAAAATCAATATAAACAGCACCGTCAAACGGATGGTTTGCATAAATATCGATTCCCAGCTCTTTGAGATCTGCCAAATTGCCGGATTCAGCGGTATTCCATGGTATTTCATACCATCTGTCTGCGGCTACTATGCTTGATACAGGGCCGCTGCGATATAGCCATTCCGAACCGGTTTTATCGTACATTTTAATATCGATATCTCCGTTATTATACGCGGAGTTTGACTGAACCATAACACGCATCAATAAAGTCCGGTACCCATAATCGGACACATTGATCCCGGCTGTGCCGCTGAGCGGATCTTTTGTCTCCGCCCCGACCATGGCCTTGTCGCCGGGAGATCCGAAACGGCACGGAATGCACAAGACACCATCTTGTGTTCTATTCCAGGACGGTTCATCTTTGCGTTCGATGAGATCGATTATTCCCCCTTCGGTATATACCTTGGTGAATCCCTCCTCATCTTCTTCGAAACTGAAAAGCTGATGGATCCCGGTTTCATTGAGAAACTTCACCTTTTTCGCATGTCGGATGAAAATCGAAGCGGTTTCCTGATCCTGGGGATAATAGACTCCGAAATTGTCGTAATTAGGATAGGCATCATGGTATAAAATCCAGAAGTTGCTTCCGCTGATCATCTCTCGGTAGGCGGTATGGAGGTATCTTTTGAAAGCATCATTTCTTTCCGCCATGGTGTGCTGCGGTACCATCCGGCCGTATTCATCCATAATGACAGGTTTTCCAAGCTGGCTATGGCGGCGGGCATCCCGTATATGGTTAACGATCCACTTTTCACATTGAGCCTGCGTCAGATTCCAGTGATCGGCGTAAATGTGAAAGCCCGTCAGATCAATCCCCAAGCCCGAATGCTGGATAATGAAATCCGTCCCTTTGTTGTCAAACCAGCTTTGCCCGCCCTTGCTGCTGTTGCCCGAGTCATAGAATCCTTCCATACCGGTTGTAACCAGTTGCTTCACGCCAATTGTGTTTTTCAGATAATCCGCCGTATCATGGATCCAGTTGGTAAGGATACTGCCGTTGGCCGTGTTGGTATCCGTGGGATATTCCGGCTCATTTGCCAACTGCCATGCCAAAATGGTGGGGTCCTCCTTGTAAATCCGCTGATTATAGGTGTTGACCCGGTTCGCCAGATGAGAAATAAAATTACGGAAATAAATCTGTGCCTGTGAATTACCATAAAATTCATCCGCGGTGGCTGTGGCATCCCCGGCCCACTGCACGTATTGGCGCATCCCCCCATAATCATTCCAGTAATTTGTCAACGGCAATATGATTCGTATATCATGGCGGTCAGCCTGATATAAAACATAATCAAGCATTTGGAAGTTGGCTTCCAGAAAATCTCCGGCATTAGGGCCTTGCAGCTTTGTGGTTTTATTTTGATCGTCATTGAATCCCCATATCCTGAGTACCCCCAAATTCATCTGGACCATATCGGCCATCAATTCGTCAACGGTTGACGGACTGCTATTATCAATGCCGATATAATAATTATTCGCACCCACATAAAACCAGGGTTTCGATTCTGTGCCGATGGTCAGGAAATTGCCCGTCGTGGTAATAAATTCCGTATTTTTCGAAGAAACCTTTTGTCCGGAACCCATAACCACCGATAGCGCAGCCAGAAGCATAAGTATATATTGCTTACTGTTTTTTCGTATGTTATACATTTTTCGTTGCTCCTCCTTCTATATACCTTTATACAAAATAAGAGCCGTATTGTCAATGCTACTATGTAAACCCTGATATTATAGAGATTTATGCAGCGAAAGGGCCGATGTTGTTATGATGGTAAATGTTTTAACAACTTCGGTAAATGTAGATGATTTTGTCATCCCCGATGGCATAGAAGTCTTTGAGGCAGGCTTCCTGGATATAGCCGAGGGATTCGTAAAAGCGGCGGGTTGCGATATAGCGGGGGTTTCCGGAGGTTTCCACGACGATTAGGCGGCCCTGGTGGTTTTGAATGCAGGTCATGGCGTAGTGAATCAGGGATTTTCCTATGCCGCGGCCCTGGTACTTGGGGTTCACCGCCACCCAGTAGATGTCAAAGGTACCTAGGGTGCAGGGAGTCTGCCCGAAACAGACCCAGCCGATGGTTTGAGCACCTTCGGTGGCGACAAAAGACTGGTAATCTCCCTGCGGCCCTTTGGCCAGGGCATCATCAAAGACTTCCTCGGCAATCACCAGTTCGTCGGGCCGGAAAAAGCCGGTATCCTTTAAAAGAGCCATAACGGGTGCTTTGTCTTCCGGTCTAACTCGACGAATTCCTTTTACAATGGGGTCATCAGGCATAGGTATTTCTCTTACTGAAAAAAATCAGGGTTTTCGCAGGGAGGCGTTGTTCACGACGGTTTCAATAAAGGTAACATAATGTATGCCGGCGGCGGCCAGCGCGGCGGCGAATCCGGCTTCGGGGGAGATATCGGGATTGGTATTGACCTCCAGCACAAACGGCCGCTCCCGATCGTCCAGCCGGAAGTCCACCCGCACATAATCCTGGCAACCGAGAGCGTGCCAGGCGGCCAGGGCAGTTTGTCGCACCCGGTCCGCGACCGGCTGGGACAAAGGAGCGGGGATCACCCGATTGGTATTGGTATAAGCAGGGGTTTCGGTGTGCCATTTGGCGGCGTAATCGACGATTCGCGGTTTATCGCGGTAATAATCGCCAAAAACAATTTCCGCCAGGGGCAGAACTTGAATCTTGTCCTTGTCCTGGAGTACGGAGACATTCAGCTCCCGGTTGGGAATAAACTGTTCCACCAGCGCCGGCTGTTGCTGGCGTGCATGGATTCGCCGGATGGCTTCCTCCATAGCCGGCCCCGGCAGGTCAACCACCGACTGGGCGTCGATTCCTTCGCTGGCGTCCGAAAAGACCGGCTTAACGAAATATTTCCCCTCGGGTAAGTCTCTTACATCCATTGGTTGGCCGGGAGGTACAATGGTACCCTGGGGAATGGGGATATTCCCAGCTTTGAGGATGGCTTTCGTGTGCCATTTATTTTGGGCCAGGAGCAGGGCGGGGGTGTCGCTGCCGGTGCAGGCCCGGCCAAAGGTCCGGCACAAGGCCGGGACATAACAGGCGTGCAACATATCACCGGGAAGTTCCTCCACCAGGTTGAAGATGATTTTCTGGTGGTTGTGCAGGATAAGATCGGGTAACTGGCCCAGGGATTCGACACTTTTGACCTGATAGCTTATGCCCAAAGTTTTCAGTGCACCCGTAACGGAGGCGACCTGCCCCATCAGACTGGTATTGCTTTCCTCGAACACAGCCAATCCCCGGTCATCGGCGGTGGCGATTTTATCTACAGCGTTATGGAGTACCAGTATATCGGACATTAGGTAGCTGCCGTCCGTGTGGAGAGCCTTTTCAGGGCATTACTAATAATCGTTCCAATCAGGTCGCGGTAGCTCATCCCTTCCTGCGTGGCAATCATCGGCAGATCGGAATGGTGGGGATGAAGGCCGGGCATCGGATTAATTTCCAGGAAACAGGGGATTCCTTTTTCATCGCAGCGGATATCGACCCGGGCGGTATCCCGGCACTGCAAGACCCGGAACGAATCCAGGGCCAGCCGCTCGATTTGCTGGTAAAGCGCACCGGGTGGGCAGGGCCGGTATTTAACCAGCTCATCGCACCGTTCCTTGGCATCGAAGGAATAGATGGCCTTGTCATCCTGGGGGATGATAATCTCCATGATGCCCAGCAGGTGGGCATCCATTCCGTTGCCCAGAATGGCCGCCGTGAACTCCCGGCCGGGAAGGAATTCTTCCACCAGGACCGGCTGGGAATACCGCTTCAATAAATTCTCACAAACCCGTCGAAGCTGGTCCGGCGATTCAATCTGTGAATTCTGGTCGATACCTTTTCCGGTCCCTTCGGCCAACGGTTTGGCGAAAAGGGGATACGACAGGGAAATATCGTGTACATCATCGACAGACTCGACCACTTTGAATTTGGGGGTGGCCAGTCCGGCATCCCGGACAATCCGTTTGGCAAAGCTTTTGTCCAGGGTAATGTCGCAGACCAGCGGATCGGAAAAGGTATATCCGATCTGGTAGGCCTCCAAAAGGGCCGGCACCTGCGATTCCCGGCATCGGCCATATAAGCCTTCGGCAAAATTGAAAACCAGATCCCATTTATCGCCGGCGGCCAGCCGGGAAATCAACGCATAGACATTCCCGATCCGGTCGGTCTGATATCCCAGACCGCGGATAGTTTCCTCCAGGGAATTAATAGTTTCTTCGGAATCGAACTCTGCCACATCCTCCTGGGAGTAACCGGAGTTTAGGTAATCGATTCGTAAATCATATGTCAGTCCGATAATCATACAATCTCCGACGCCAGCGTCAAAAGCTCTTCGACCCCTTGTTAGTGGGGAGCCAGAGCCGTTTTTGGATATCCATACCGACTTTTGGCGGTTCTGTCAATCTCCATAGCGGATTCCAGCTTAGGGGGGAGTATCAGGCAGGGATTAAAATTTTTCCTGAATAGCCGCAGACCCCTCGTTTTTCACGATGGTTTTCCGTCTCTGGTAGCGTTTGGTGTTACCCGGAACAATCGCGGACGATCGGCCCGTGGCCAGGTCCCAGACCGACGATAAGGAGTGCTTACCCGGCTGGGGGGGCGCTGCGTTATTCGTGCCCGGTTCGGGGTAATTCACCAGCATACCTTCAAAGTTCCGCAGGACGGTATGGGTGGGGCTGACCGAAACGATATAATTGGGCAGCACCGGTATTTTCCCGCCGCCATGCGGGGCATCCACAACAAAAGTGGGAATCGCCAGACCGCTGAGGCGGCCGCGCAGATATTCCATCATTTCAATACCCCGGCTCAGGGGAGTTCGGAAGTGTTCCACGCCTTTTACCAGGTCGCACTGGAACAGGTAATAGGGGCGAACCCGCATCCGGACCAGACCGCGGCACAACTGTTCATAGACCGCCGGCTCATCATTCACGCCGCGTAACAAAACCGACTGGTTGCCCAGCGGGATGCCGACGTTGGCCAGCTTGGCACAGGCCTGGGCTGCTTCCGGCGTCAGTTCGTTGGGATGGTTAAAGTGGGTATTGATCCACAACGGATGATATTTGCGGAGCATATCCGTCAGCTCGTCCGTGATCCGCTGGGGCAATACCACCGGCGTGCGCGTACCAATCCGGATAATCTCCACGCTGGGGATACTCCGCAGGGTACTCAACACTTTTTCCAGGGCTTCGGTGGGCATGGTCAGCGGGTCGCCGCCCGATACGATCACATCCGAAATTTCCGGATGGGCATTCAGATAGGCGGACACCTGAGCCAGCCGGCGGGGGGAAATAGAGGTTTCCCGCGTGCCGGCCACTCGCTTGCGGGTGCAATGGCGGCAGTAGGTGCTGCACGTGGTCGTAATAATCAGGAGCGCACGGTCCGGGTACCGATGAACCAGGCCGGGCACCGGCATATCTTCGTTTTCCTCCAGGGGGTCTTCGCTCAGGCAATCCAGGTACTCCAACTCCCGGCTTTGCGGCACACTCTGGGCGAAAATCGGGTCCGAATCGTCCAGCCGGCGGATCAAAGAGGCATAATAGGGAGTGATAGCCAGAGGATACTTCTTAATAACGTTCGAAAGGTCAAATTCATTTTTTAAGGCGGGGAAAAAGGCGAGCAATTGAGAGAGGTTCCGAATCCGATTGCTCATCTGCCATTTCCAGTCGTTCCAGCATCCGTTCTTTCTCAGATGCCCGATCTCCGGGGCGGCAGAGCCTTCCTCAGCATCGGCTCGGCAGGAGACGGTACTAGACGGAGGTTCGTCAGACTGTTCCACATTTTCAACAAGATCACAAACTTTAAACATATTCTGCATTTCCTTAAAGAACCACAAACCAGATCTGGGAACCAGAGAACTCCTCCGGTTCCGGGAACCTGTTCAGGCTCCCTGCAACGGTCGGTTTGGGGCGATCTTCTTTGCTTGGTTTGGTAAAGTTATCATCCATAATCATTATGACCCATTTATTCACCTAAGGCTAATTATTCAATATAAATTTTCCGGATTTTTATTTTTTTTACTTCTCACCTCGGAAATAACAAAGTTTTTCCAAATCTTTGCCGCGCTGGCTCAGTCCATGCTGGTGGAACCCGGTCCCCTTTAGCCCGACGGAGTGAGACGACAGCTTTTTCCGGAAAGCCCCCGGTATCAGCAAAACGGTTTAAAACCAGCAAAAGAACAACTCCTGTAAAACGGCTTCCTGCCTTTGCTCTAAACATACTCCTGTGTCTGTCTCATAATTCATACTATACGGTAGCATCGTACAGAAATCCGTAATACTTTTCTTTTTCTCCATTTTTTCTGTGAATTTGTGAAATCTTGTTTTGGTTTTCGGGTTCGTTCCGGTATTCAGCCGATTTTCCGGTTGGGGACCGGCTGGCTATAAAGCGGTTCGACAGGTCAATAAGCCTATTCGCCGGCGTTGCGGCAGCGGTGACACTTGAAACGAAAGCCAAATTCATCCGGATTTCGTGGAAGCTATTTATTGGACTTAAGGTGCAGGGTAAGGTCTCGAAGGAGCCATTCAGCGATCCGGGCCGACTTGGCCGGAGATCCTTCATCCTGGCAAAACTGCTGCTCATACACCTGCTCGATTATCCGACCGCTCTGCTTCTTTTTATCCCTCTCGCCCCTGCTTTTTCTTCATACTGTGAGAAATGCGGGTTAACTCCAGTCATAAAAGAAGGTTAGATAAAGGAGAGAGATGGAACATCCGTTGTAAGTTACTGGCAGGGCCAATCGACTTCATAGTATGTTGTGAGAAAATCCTTGCCTTCCCGGTCGATGCCGCCGGAGAGGTGGCCCAGGATTTTCGTGCGGATCGGATCGAACAGCCGGTCGAAGTCTGATACCGGGATTAAGTATCGCCGGCTCAATTTTGACAGCAAGGGATACAGATTTTGTAAGGGAAGATTGGCCTTGTACAGGTTGATGTCGAAGGATTTTCTGGGATTGTTCTCCTCGTCCGCTTCCAGATAGATAAAATAATCGTCTGGAACTCTGCTAGCGGCCCGATGGAGGATCTCCGCAGCTCCTTCCCAAGAGGCAAAATGCGTATGATGGGCATAGATGGCGGATAATCGGTTTCGGATGTCTTCCAGGGAAAGCAGGGGGTAGGTCATATACCGGGTGAGGGTTCCCCGGCGGTGGTCGGCGGGATCCCATTTGAAACCGAGAAACAGGAGCATGGGGGCGGTTTTGTCCGGCTTCCGGCGGATTTCACGGATAACCTGATCCCAGAACTCCAGGTAGATTTTATACAGGCAGGATTTTTCGTTTTCTTCCAGGCCGAACAAGACGATATTGGCGTCGGAAAGTTTTTCCTGAAAGGCAAGCCGGTACGTTTCTGGCATCTTCATCTGTTCCAGAACTTCGCCAAGTACAGCGGGCGATAGTTCCTCTTTTTGAACGCCCAGCAGAAAGCGGTTGGTCAGCAGGGTACATTCGGCCATTTTGAAGGATCGCTCATACCCGCAAAAGGCAGGCAGTTTTCCGAGCAAGTACATGAAAAGGTCATTTTCTTTGTCGGGATTTACGAATTTGCCAGCCATGTTTTGTTCCACAACAATCGGCGCACAGAACCATACCTGAAACGCAGGCCATTGGCAGTATAAGCCGTTTCTCATGTATTTGCAACGGATTACGATAAAATTATCCGCCTGCGGTCCGATAATAGTGAGTCTAATCCTGCCGGTGCGAAGGAAATATTGGGGGGAAATCTATTGTTTTGGGAGGGGGGTATCGGGTATAATACTGGTTGGGTTTCGTCAGCGTTATTGGCTGGCGAACCTGGATTGGAGAAAGATAAAAACGATGTTCAGAATCTAAACAGCAACTAGCTGAAAGCCGGGTTTGTTAATCAAATAGCGGTTTTCATCAAGGTTGCCGGGCAGGGATGTCCATTCGAAGTTTTATCCGTTCGAACAAAGGGGAGATACATGGGAAAGTGAGTATTTCTATGAAGATAGTTAAGAAGTTTCGATTGCAAAGAAAACGTGACAGAAAGCGCAGAACCAGTGGCAGGAGAGTTCCCCGATATGCCGGGTTGACGGTGGAACCGCTGGAAAGCCGGCTGCTCCTGTCGGCAGGCTATCTGCAGGGGGATACTCTGGATTTTTCCGGCCTGACGGATGATCTGGTGTTTTCGATAGGGCAGAATATCACTGTAAGTTATCCGGACGGCAGCAGTGAGGTGTTCGAGGAGGATATTGCCCATGTGATCGGCGGCGACGGGAACGACCGGTTTGTCGTGGAGAACGATTATTCCGGCGCCCTGACCATCGACGGGGGGTTGGGGATTGACAGCCTGGTAATCCGCAGCCAGACGGACAGCTATGTGGTGGAGCCGGATGCCAGTGGGGCGGGTACGGCGGAGAATTTTGACGCCAGCGGGCGGGTGATAACCTATGCGGGGCTGGAACCGCTGCTGGATACGTCCAATCCGAACGAAGTGATCATTCATGACAGCGGCTTGGGAGATACGCTGCTGCTGGAGGATGCCAGTGCGGTAAGTACGGGCGCGATGCAGCTCCGCAGCACGGATCCGGCGAATTATTTTCTCGTTGGCCATGCGATTGTTTCCGCCCTTCCTTTTGCCAATCCGCTGAACTCTCTGACTTTCGGGCTGCATTTCGGCGGCGATACCCTGCAATTCGGCCTGCTAGATCCCGGATTCAGGGCGTCGATCCTTATTAACGCATTGGATCAAAACGACGTGGTCATCGGGGAAGATATGAACCTGCCGGGACAGGATATTGCGATTACGGCGGGGACGGTTAGCGTGTCCGACGGGGTGGTTATTTCCACACGAAACAGGAACGGCAGCGGCCAGGCCGTCGGGGATGCGGGTACTATTACTCTGGAGGGAAAGTCGATCACGATCGGTGCCGGGGCGGAGCTGCGGGCGGAGGTGGAGGAGGGAAGCGTCTGGTCCGCCGGCGCTATCACTGTGACGGCCAGCAATACGGCGGTTACGCCGGCTATTCAGTTGATCTACGGTTCGCGGGATGCGGCGATACAGGTGGGGGCGGGAGCGATTCTGCAGGGCGGCGGTATTTCCCTTACGGCGGAGGCTGGGGACGCGGCGCCGGAGGAACTGGAAAGCAAGTTTCTGACGATACTGGAAAATTATACCGTTGATGTGTTGGCAACGATTTTAACGGATAATATTGCCTTGCCGCTGGCGGCGATGGTCAAAGAAGCCAATGCGCGGGTGGAGATCGGTGCGGATTGTCAGATTGTCAGCAGCGGGCAGGTGACAGTGGATGCCAGCGCGACGGCGGACGGGACGGTCAAGGCGATATCGGGGGGGCTGGATCCCCTGAGCGGGGTGCCGGTACTGAACGTTTTCAGCGTGGCCTTCAGCATGGCGGAGGCAACCGCGGAAACCCTGATTCATTCGGGGGTGCTGATTGCGGCGGCGGGAGATGTCCGCATCGCTGCCGATGCGGAAGCTACGGCCAGTGCCACGGCGCGAACGTCGCAGAATTTGGGGACGCATCCCACGAATCGGGACGGGGTCGCAATTTCGATTGCGGTGGCGGATTCGACCACCACCTCTCATGTGACCCTTTCAGCGGGAGCGGAGATTCAATCCGGGGGAAATGTTGCTCTGAATGCGACCGGAACCAGTACGAATAATGCCAGTGCGGAGGCGGGTGTGTATGACAATGGCTTTGCCGGTATAGGGGTGGGGCTGGGATTTTCGGATGCGGATATCAAGGCGGATATCCAGGGAATCGTGACGGCGGAAGGGCGAGCCACGCCGGATGACGAGGAGGATGTGGAGGGAATTGGGGTGCGGGCGGAACTGGAAAGCAGCGAAGTTACCAGCGCCGGTTCGGGCCTCAAGGGGGATCCGCTGATTAAGGATGCCCTGACCAAGGGCGAGGTGGCAACGAAACTCCCGTCCCTGGTCCAGGGCACGATGGGAAAGCTGCGGGATCAGGCGGGGAAAAACAATTATTTTGAGCCGGGCAGCTTTTTGTCGAGCTTGTCGCTGGCGGGGACGGTGGCCTATGCGAACGTGGATAACGTGGTCGTTGCCAGCCTCGGCAGTGCGGCGGAATTGAAATCGAAAATGGATATCGTGGTGGAAGCGCGGATTACCGACCGCGTCCAGACGGCGGCGGAGAGTGTCATCAGCGGCCAGTCCTCGGATGAAAGCGGGGGCACCGCCGATAGCGCCCTCAGTGCCGCGGTCATAGTCGGTGATTACACGAACCATGTGACGGCCGAGATCGCCGGGGGGGCACAACTCAATGCCCGCCGGGATATGGATATCAGCGCAAATATTTTGTATCCGTTTCTGACCGAACCGAAGGAATTATATACGGCGGAGGATTTTACCAGTCCGGAGGCGATTGCCACCCTGCTAGATCAGCGGCTGGGGATTCAGAGCAAACTGTTCAATTCCTGGGCACGCTCGGTGGGCAATGCCCTGCCGGCCGATGAGGACGGCAGTCCCGGCAAGGTTGGTTTTGCCTTTTCGTGGGATTACATGAGTTACACCAATACGGTCGAGGCGATTGTGCACTCGGGCGCACTTATCAACCAGAATGACACCGGCGGGGATTATACCTCCGAGGAGCAGTCGGTTTCCGTGGAGGCGGGTACCGAAATGCAGTTGGTGGATATGGCGGGGGTATTCGATATCAACCTGCAGGCCTCCACCCTGAAGGAATTGAAGGAGAAAAAAGACAGTCTGGGCAAGTGGCTGGACCTGATGGGGGCGCAGGGCGGCTCGATCGGACTGGGCGGCTCGGTGCTCTGGCGGGATATCGAAGGCAGCACGACGGCCCGGATCGAGGACGGGGCGGCGGTCCATACGGGGGAGACGGGCAGCCTGCTGGTCAACGCCGAGAGTAACCTTACCGCGATTGCCCTGAGCCAGTCCGGCTCCAGCGGGGCGTATTCATTCAACGGGACCGTGTCCTATATCGAACATACCATCACCACCATCGCCCAGATCGAAAGCGGTGCCCAAATTACCGGCGGGTCGGTTACGGTGTCGGCGACCGAAACCTCCTTTCTGGGCAGCCTGGTGGGCAGCGTGATGAAGGGGGAAAATCTTGGCGTCGGGGTTTCGGTCGGCATCAACCAGATTACCCATACGACCACCGCGGTGATCGGCAGCCTGACGGATGAGCCGGGTACCGACGGAACCTCTATTATTGCGGCGGGTAATATCAGCGTTACCTCGAATACCGGCGGCAAGATCGGTTCTTTTGTGATCGCGGCCGGAAAGCTGGCCGAGGGCGGCAAGGAGCCTACCAAGGAAAAGGAAAAGGATACGACGGAGGTCACGAAAAAGGCTGACGAGGCGGCCGAAAAGCGAAAAGCCGAGGCCAACGACAAGGGCAAACAGGGCAAGTTCGGGCTGGGGATTTCCGGCGATGTTTCGATTCAGGATGTTACGGACTATACCCGTGCTTTCATCAATGATGACGGGACCTTCGAGGGGGATGCGATTTCCGTCTCGGCCGAGAGTCAGACCGATATGCTGGCCGTCGCCGGGGCGGTGCTGGTTTCCACGAAGGAGAAAAGTCTGGGGATCGCCGGTTCCTATAGCCAGACGACGCTGACGGGGGAGACGGCGGCGTATATCTGCGGGGCGACGCTGGAGGCCGACAGCCTGAATCTGTATGCCCATCGCAGCGGCCAGTTGTACTCTTTCTCCGCCGGCGGCAGCGGCGCCCCGAAAAAAGGCGGGATGGCCGTGGCCGGTTCCGTTTCCATTAATGAAGTCAGCCATACCACGAAAACCTCGCTGGATGGGGTGGGGGCCACGATCAGCGGCAATGTGAATATGACTTCCCTTGATGATTCGGAGATATTCGTGATAGCCGGGGCGGTGGCGTTCGGCGGCAAGGCGGGGATCGGGGCGGCGGTTTCCCTGAATGACATCGCCAACAATACCCTGGCGACTGTGGTTGATTCCGAGATGTGGTGCAGCGGCGGGCTGACGCTTTCGGCGACCAATGACAACGACATCCAGTCGATAGCCGGCGCGGCCGGCATTTCGACCAACAATATCGGGGCGGCGGGCACGGTGGCCGTCAATGAGATTGACAATACGACGGAGGCCTCCCTTTCCAATAGCCAGGTCCCCACGGATACCTCGGCTGCGATTGGTTCCCTGCTGGTACAGGCCCTGGATGACTCGCATATTTACTCGATTGCCGGGGCGATTGCTGGGGGCAAGAGTGCGGGGATCGGGGCCGCGGTGGCCTATAATGAGATCGGCAACGAAACATATGCCTATGCCGATGATACGAACATAACGACTGATGGAGCGGTGTCGCTCTCGGCGGATTCCACCGCCGGGATCAACTGCATTGCGATTGGGGCGGCCGGCGGGATGAGTCTGGGACTGGCCGGATCGGTATCCCTTAATTATATCGAAAACACCATCGAAGCTTCTCTGCGCAGCGGCAGTGAGGTTAGTTCCGAGAGTGGGGGCGTTAGTCTGGCCGCGACGGATCAATCTACCATTACAGCCGATGGCGGCGGGGCGGCGCTGGCGGTGGGTGTCAAAGGGGAAAAGACCGCCGGAGCCCTGGCGGTTGGCGTTTCCGTGGCGGACAATCAAATTCTCAACAGCACCACAGCCTATGGGGACGAGACGGCGATAATAGCCGATGGAAATATTGCCCTGACTGCCTCTTCCACGGCGACCATCGATGCCCTGTCCATCGGCGGAGCGGTGGCGGTGGCCGCTTCCGGGTCAGGTTCCGGTCTGGCCGGTTCGGGCGCGGGGTCGATCTCCCTGAATGAAATCAGCAATACCGTGGCGGCTTATCTCAAAAATGTCAGCACCATCACCATCACCACCGGCATTCTGACGCTTTCCGCGACGGATAGTCCCACGATTTACGCGGACGCCATCGGAGGGGCATTGGCCGTCGGCGCCAGCGGGCAATCGACTGGCGCGGCCCTGGCGATTGGCGTGTCCGTTTCCCGCAATATCATCAGTGACACGGCGGCCGCCTATATCGACAATTTTGCCCTGGCAAGTCCGGACAACACCCTGGATTTGACGGTAGGTGAGACATTTTTAACGGCTACATCCAGTGCGATCATTGACGTGCTCTCGGCCGCGGCTTCCGTATCGGTAGGAGGCGGCAGTTCCACCGGGCTGGCCCTGAGCGGCGGCGGGGCGGATTCCGGCAACATCATTCTGACCAGTACCCTGGCCTATGTGAAAGGCTGCGACCTGGTCAGTAGCGGGGATGTCACACTAGAGGCGGCCAATACCTCGACCATCACGGCCACGGTAGCGGCGGTAGCCGTCGCGGCCGGCGGCGGCGGGACCACGGGTGTTGGGGCCTCCATCGGGGCGGCCCTGGCAAGCAATCAGATCGGCTGGGATTCGGACGATAACCGCGTACCAGCCAAGGTGCAGGCATACCTGGAGAATTCCGATGTGGATGCGGCCGGGATCCTTAGCCTCAGCGCTTCCGCCGATGAGACCATCGACGCCTTTATCCTGGCCGGATCGGTGGCCATTTCCGCGGCGGGAACCACGGGGGTGGGACTGAGCGGCGCCGGTGCGGATGCGGAAAATAAAATTGCTACCGCGGTAAAGGCTTATATTGACGGTGATGGCACTTGTGTGATTTCCGCTGATGAGATTGCATTAACCGCGGATGATAGTTCTGAGATCACGGCGGATGTGGTGGGGGCATCGCTGGCCGCTTCGGTGGCCGGAGAGACGGCGGTTTCCCTTTCGATCGGGGTGTCGCTGGCGGAGAACATTATAGGCAATGAGGTGGCAGCCTATATCATCGATACCGAACAAGTTACAGCCCGCACCGGTAATGTGGCATTGTCGGCGGCGGAAAATGCCACGATCCACGTGAACGCGATAGCGGCTTCGCTATCAGTGGCGTTTGCCGCGAATGTGTCGGTAGCACTGAGCGGGGCGGGAGCGGACGGAACCAACCGGATCGCAAACGTGGTTCAGGCCTATATCGCTGACAGTATGGTGGAAACACTGGAGGGCGGCGATATTATCGTGGACGCCTCGAATACCTCGGCCATCGATTCGCTGGTCGGAGGCGTCGCCGGGGCCATTAGCGGCGGGACAGTGGCGGCGGCGGGCGCGATCGGGGTCTCGCTGGCACAGAATCTCATCGGTGTAACGGCGGACGATGACGGAAGCGGATATCTCAACCAGGTTTTAGCCTATGCCGAGAACGCCGCGCTTATTTCCGATGGTAATATCCGGATAGAGGCCAGATCAACCGAAACAATTGCGGCGGATTCCTTCGCCGGTTCGGTAGCGATTGCGGCCGGGGTCGGCGGGGCAGCGGCTGGCAGCGGAGCGGAGGCGACGAATATTATCAGTTCGAAGGTTCATGCGTTTATGCAGGACAGCAGCGGCCAGGCCGCAGGCAACATGGATGTGAGGGCGATTTCGAATAGTGAGATTACCAAAGCCAGTGCCATAGGAGCTTCGCTGGCGGTGAGCCTGGGGGCGGCTTCGGTGGCGGTGTCGCTGGTCGATAACCAGATCCGCAATGATATCCAGGCTTATGTGACCAGTTCGACGGCGAAAGAGGTGGAGGCCGGCAGTACGATCTCCATAACGGCGGATGCGGAAAAGGCATACATGACCGAGGTAATGGCGGTTACGGCATCGGTTTCGGGAGGAGCCGTTGGCCTGAGCGGCGGCGGAATCGACGTGAACAACAGCATCAACAATATTATCTCAGCCTATGTGGACGGCCTGACGACCCTGACCGCCGATGGAGATGTCGAAATCGCAGTCGGTGAGAATGCCTATCTGGCCGCGGATGTGACCTCGGTTTCGGTCAGTGTGAGCCTGGGGGCGGCGCTGGGAGTTGCCCTGGTGGAAAATCAGATCGGCAGCACCATCCAGGCCTGGGTGGAAGATGCCTCTGTTTACGCCGATAACATCCGGATTTCCGCGGATTCGACCGCCAACATCGCCAAGACCATCTCGGCTGGCATTTCCGCCTCGGCGGTCGGTGTACAGGGCAACGAAGCTGCCGCCATCATCAATACATTGGTTAAGGCTTTTGTGAAAGATGCGGAATTGAATGCTTCGGGTGATGTTGTCATCGAGGCAACGGCCGACAATCAGGCTAATTCCTCCTCGCTGGGAGGCGCCTTCGGGGCCATCGCGGTCGGTGCGATGGTGGCCGATGTGAGTATGGGCCGGGGAACCGGAATCGATGAGGTGGTGGCCTCGGTGGGTGATGAATCTATCATTTCCGCGCGGTCTTTGCGGATTACTGCCGGCAGTACGGATAATCTCCTTGCTGAGAGTCTGGCCGGCGGTGGGGGGGCCATTGCCGCCGCCGGTGCCCAGTCGAATGTGTACAGCGATTACGCGACCCTGGCCCGGATCGGCGCGGATGCGGTGATTACCGTAAACGCCCTGACGATGACCTCGAATCACAATCAGGCCATCGACGCCTCCGCGGACAGCTACGCCATTGCGGCGGCCGCCGGTAGCGGGGCCGGTGTCGATAACACCATCGTCAGCAAGGCCAATGTGGAGATCGGCGCCGGGGTCGAGGTCACGGCCGATACGATTTTGATCAACGCCATCAATCAGCTCACCAAGGATCAATATGCCGATGGGACGAATTTGCGCAGCGGCTCGGCCAGTCTGGGCAATGTGACGGTTTTAAAAAGCGAAACGAACATCGGCCTGCCGGAAACGCCGTTTGAAGCGGTGGTTACAATTGCCGCTGGCGCTCATCTGGTGGCCGAGGGGGATAGCCAAAATCCCGGCGTCTTCAAAATTGAAACGCTCAATAAAATTACGGCCGTGGACAGCGTCCGGATTGAAAGCGTCTCCGGCTTTGGCGTTTCCGTGGGTATCTCGAAGCTGGAATCCAATTCCGTGGCGGGGATCCAACTGAACGGCGCGGTTCTCGAAAACAAGTCGGGAGATGTATATCTGACGGCCCGAAGCGATATTGCCCTGCGTCCCAGCGCAAACCTGCTGGTGGTGACCGCCCTGACGGGCGGGGCCGGCGCGGAAGCCACCGGGATTACCCATGCGGCCAATACCATCGATGTCCATGACTCGACCATCAAGGGCAGTGACATCTATCTCTGCGCGGGCCGGAACAGTTTCGCCGTCCCGAATCTGCTGGATGGCTATGCCGCCACCGAGATCACCGCGATGTCCCTGCTGCCCAATATCAGCGTGCCGGTCCCCACCTCGGAAATCTACGAAACCAACCGCATTGCGATCACCGGCGCCTCCGGTCTGTATGCCCTGGAAGATGTTACGCTGGTCGCGGAGGAAGGGCTGGGCGGCGCGGACCGGGCCGAAACGGAAGGACTGGTCTTATCACTGTCCCTAATTCCTTATGGCGTGGATGTGCCGGACGGCGGTTTGGTCCAGAGCCTGAATTCCGTTACCATAGGAAATCAGGTGGTAATGGAAGCCGGCATCAACAATCAGTCGGTCGTGCAAATCAAACCGCTGGGAGCCGGCGACGATGACATCCTGGCCCGGCTGCAATCCGATAATCCCCTGGTGCGGGAATTGACCGCGGCGGAAAAAGAGTCATACGATTTGCCGCTGGACATCCGCTATGAATACGCGGAAATTAATCTGGAGGACATTGCCTTTGGTGTTTCCACCGGAACGGTTATCCAGGTAGTACCCGGCCATGCCAGCGGCGGCCAGCCGGGCCATTACTACCGGTTTCTTCCGGAAACGGACCAGACGGTTAGTATTATTCTGGCGCAGGAGGATTTCACCGACCCCGATTTATGGGTCCAGATCGTTCCCGACTATGACCTCGACACCCCTCCCGCCGGAACGGTCACATTGCAGAGCGACCAGATCGTCCGGTTCAGCGATGAACTCTGGTACCAGTACATCGGTAATGCCGCCATCGTCATAGACCTGAGTTCGGCTGACTACAGCGATTCTAGCAAGTGGGATGAAATCCCCCTTTACCAGAGCGATGTAACCGATTTCCTGCAGGATAATCTGAAGGATAAGTTTTACGTCGTTAAACCCCTCTCTCTGGATGCCCCGACGCTGACCTATGTGAACCTGGGTAATCTGTTGTTTCAACAGCGGCAGACACTGGTGAGTTGGATCGCCAGCCATTCCAGCAACACCGAAGCGGTGGCCCGTTATCAAATGCAACTGGCGATTTTGGATGAAACGCTGGCTGAACTTGGCCTGTTGGAAACTCTGGCCAATCCGGATGATCCCACACAGACGGCCACTCTGGTTACCAAAGATCTCGATATGCTGCTGCTGGAGCTTCCGGATATCTATGCGGCCCCCGGCTCGATTTTTATTGAAACGGATTCGATCCTGGCTGCCGCGAATACCCCCACGACGATTACGGCCTTGTTGAATCAGCAGCAACTGATCGCCCGGGCCGGGGCCGGGATCGACGTGCTCAACCAGACCCCCTTCACCCTGTCTGTCCACGATGCGGTGGTGCGGGACAACCGGCGGGTGATTGTGGACGAGGGTGAGTATATTGTTTTGACGCCCGGCAATGTCTATTTCAACAATGAGCCATTTACCAATGTGATGGATACCGCCGGCGCGAAGACCATCCGCATCATTCAGAACAACGATCTGCCCTTCCCCGATCTGGGCGAGCTGGAACTGCCCCCCTTCGATCAGGACCTCTATATCAACGGTCGGGTGATCAACGAAGACGGCAATGTAACGATTATCAACGATGTCGGCAGCATTACCGTTTCCGGCGAAATCCGGGCCGGCGATGTCAACATTCACGCCTCCCGTGACTTTACCCTGAACACCGATGACTGGTTCCACACCAATCAGGATCCCCGACAGTATGATATTGATTATGACGCTCTGCGCAGCCAGGCGATTGCCCAGAGCATTCTGGCACAGCAGAATCCTGCCCAATATGAGAATTATCTGGCGGCCGATGCCGATGGGATTGGATTGACCGATGCGATCGACACCGATGTGTCCTCCATTCTCGCCCAGGGACGGATCGGGATCACCGCGCGGTATCTGAACATCGATGGCCTGATTCAAAGCGGCGTGGATACCATCACGCTGATTATTGATGAAAGTTTTACCGCGGCTGCCACTACCGCCAGTCTGCAGGACCAGGATGGCTCACCGATGGAGGGGATCCATTTTGGTGCTGATGGCGTGCCTGTCAGCGGCTATTTTGACGCCCAGAAGCAGGCGATTGTCGTGCGGGAGATTGTCCCCCAGGGCGGCATGATTACCCTGGCCGGCCAGATTCTCAGCACCGGCAACGGCTGTCTCAAGGTGGCCAACGGTTATACCAGTGTGGAGATAGAAAATAACAGCCAGTATGATTTGATTCTCAACCGGATTGACACCACCACCAACCGGATTGGCATCATCACCATTATCGATACGGCCCTGCTGACCAAAACGGTTTATGAAATGGATGGGGAACAGGTCCGGGAGACCGTTTATCAGGGAACCCTCAGCCAGGCCGATCCCACCGATAACAATGGGTATATTGCCAGTATTGTCTATGCGGAGCAGTCCACGCACCCGTATGACCTGGATGAAACGATCCTGTATCGGCTGGAAACGGGCCTTACCTATCTATGGACGGAAGGGCAGGAGAGTACCAAAACCACGGTCACCAAGTACGAAAAGAAAACCTTCAACCTGTTCGGCGACAATGCCTTTGCCGACCTGCTCGTCAGGGACAGCAGCTTCAAATGGCAAACCATCGAGTACACCGATGAAGTGCCGCTGCTGGAATCCGAAGTACTTCTGCATCAGGGCGACCCGCTGGCGCCGGATTATCTGGCCGGGCAGGACTACACCATTTCCTATGAGCAGCGCAGCGACATCGACGTGGATGTGATTAAGAATGTCACCCTGGTCAAAAATGTCGGCAACCAGGACGGTGTCGGCGGCGACGGGAAAGTATATATCTACCGGGGCGACAATGATGAATTGGCTCTGCCCGATCAGAACTATGCGGGCAATCCTCTCTGGGAAGCCACCACGATCGATCCCAATACCTTCGTGCAGAATTCCTCTTTGGGACACTTTTTCAGCACCTACGAAAATTCCTCCACGGAGGTGGATAAATGGACCACCGGCGGCGGCTGGCTGCGGAAGAAAACGTATCATACGCAGATCACACAGATTCAGGGCCTGAAGGACTATTATACCCACACCCTCAAGGCGGACTACCCGGTAATGATTTCCTTTATTCAGGGGCCGGCGAGTCCTTCGATTTCCATTACCTCCAAACAGGATCTGTATATGCAGGGGAACATCACGTCGCCGGAGTGGGGAACGATTACCCTGACTTCCCTGGAAGGTTCCGTTACCTGTGCGGATTCCGCCGCGATTTTCGGCGTGACCCCGTCGATCGAGGCCGGCACATCGGTGCGGGTGAGTGTGGAAGGGGATAAGGGGACCCTGAATGTGACGGCGGGGACCGATATCCAGGTTTCGGCGGTTTCCATCGACAATCAATCCAGCCGCCTGGTGGTTGGCAGTATTACCAGCCGGGACGGCAATGTGTTCCTGCAGGCCCCCAACGGCATTGCGGCTGCGGATGTAAATTCGCTCATCCAGGCCGAACGGATCGAACTGTATGCCCGGTCCGGTTCCGTCGGGAGTACCGGCCAGCCGCTGAGAATCGATAGTAATATTCACGGCTTTGGCGGGGTGGCAGCCCGGGCGGACGGGGATATCGTCCTGCGGGAAACGCAGGGCGATTTGCAGCTCATCCAGCCGGAAGCCTGGGCGAATGGCACGGTTTCCATTGCCTCGGCCCACGGCAATGTGCATCTGGAAACGGGTACCGGTTCGATTCTGGACGCCTTCTATGAAGATTTCTCGCCGGCGGCCCAGTTGAATATCGAGGATCTGGACCCGCGGATTCAGGAGTTGGTCGAGAACGGCACCTTTACTTTGGATTCTCTGGAATATCCCGTTTCACCCGGCCTGTTCAGCTATTTGTATCCCCATGCGGAATTTCTGGGTCTGAGCCAGAATTCCGCCACTCAGGAGAACGCCAATATTACCGGCAATCATATTACCCTGATCGTGGGCGGACAAAACAGCCAGGCGGGACATATTTCCGCACCGGTTTCCCTCAACCTCGCACAGGGTTTTGAGGGCCTCGCGCAGGCAGAGAAAGAAATTCTATCAATCGCGACCGCGGAGGATGTGGTAGGTATCCGGTATGAATTGTATCTTTATCAGGGTCAGCCGGCCTCGGGCATCAAATTACAGCAGGAAGATTTTTCCGATAGTTCGCGCTGGCGGAAACTGGTTACGGATTACATGACGGAAACGGATCGAAGCCAGTCGCAGTGGGAACCGCTGCAAACCGGTCAAACTGTGCTGGTTCAGTTCAGTACGGATGAATATGGGCTGTATCGCTACCTGGGATCCGCCGGTTCTCTGGATCTGTCCGTTCAGGATTTCAGCCGGACCGATCTATGGCAGAAGGTGGTCGCCGACTACGCCACCGACCTGTCCGGTACGGTGCATCTAACGGCCGGCCGTCTGGTGCAGAATAAACACGTGGTTGAAACGGTAACGATCCGGCTTTGGGATGATATCAACGTGGAGGCTTCCGGCAGCGTGACGGCCCAGGCTGCCGCCGGTGTCTCTCTGCAAACGGAAGGCTCCCTGTCAATCAGCCAAATCCGGACCGCCGGTGATGTCCGTCTGCTGGCCGGCGGCTCAATTACCGACCGCCACGCCACCGGAACCCCTGCCGCGATTCAATCGCTGGGTGATCTGGTTTTACGGTCAGATGTCTCCATCGGCACGGTCGGCGGTTCCGGCTCGCTACGGGTTCAAGTCTCTCCTGCCAGTGTTTTCATGGCAACGGCCGGGGCTAATTTGAATGTGCAGCAGGTGGGTGGTATTTTGACCTATGCCAATCAGTCGGTACCTGTTTCCGACCTGTATGTATCGCGGGTAGATGCTGGAGGTACGGTTACTATTGAGGTTCTCAGTGGAGACATGATTGTCGGGAAAATAACCTCTGGCGCTTCGATTGACTTAACTGCCGCCGGTTCCATTCTCGATGCGTTTGCGGATAACAGGGTAACCGCATCCGATACGATGATCAATCTGAAGGCGAATACGGATATCCGCCTGCACGCCCAAACCGGCCATATCGGGACACCGGACAATGCCCTGGACATTGACTCGACCGCTCAGGGTTCCGGTTATCTGGAAGCAAACGCCGGGGGAAGTATTTATCTCTCGGAAATTTATGGTGATTTACGGATCAATCAGGTGGTTTCTGATTCCGGCGAAATTCTGCTGTCCGCTCGCGATGGCAATGTGAACCTGGGGCAAGTCCGGGCCTTGGAAGGCCTGGTAACGATCACCGCTTCCGGCGCTCTTTTCAACGCGGAGTCTGCCCAGCAAACCAATATCCTGGCCCCGGCCGCTCTGCTGCTGGCGGGGGAGGGGATCGGTTCGTCCGCCCATCCGATCCTGACCGAGTTGAATCATCTGGAGGCCGATGGCGGGCAGGGCCAGATGTGGATCCACAACCAGGGAGCACTGGTGATCGGCGGCGTCTCAGATTGGGTCGGCTTACAGGCCGCGGGACAGATTCAGATCAGTGCCCAAAGCCCGATTCGGATTGAGGAAGATGTGTACTCGGCCGGCGATGTGGTACTGAAATCCCTCGATTCGGCGGAATCCGGCGATCATCTGACCCTGCCGAATGGGGTTCGTATCGTCAGCTCCGGCGGCGATATCTACCTGCTGGCTGGCGACAATCTGCTGATCGAGTCAAACGGCACGATGGAGGCGGCCGGTGTGGTGTATTTGTCCGCCGATAATGGCAATCAGGATCCCGGCCTCGGCGGCACCATCGACTGGTTCGGCAGGATTGATGCCCGGCAGGTGGACATCCGCACCGCCGGCGACGATGACCTGATCAATATAACCAATGTCCTCGAGGGAGGACCGGTGACGGTTGCCACGGAGGATGGCGATGACACGATTCAGATCGGCAGCCAGGCCCGAACCGGTTCCAATAGCGGCGGTACCCTCCATCCGATTGCCGCGATGATCTATGTTAATGGCGGCCGTGGTGCCAATCGCCTGCTGGTGGATGGCAGCGGGGAAACGGCGGAAACTATCAGCTCGGCGGTTCTGACAAAGGACAACCTGGATGGTCTGGGTATGCAGGGCGGCGGTATTCAATATGCCTCGATATCAGAACTTGAAATTCAACTCGGCGCTGCTTCGGATGAACTGGCTATTGTAAGCACTCATAACGGAAAGACGATCATTCATCTCGGCGCCGGCGAAAATATCATGAATCTGCATAACGCCGCTCATCGGGTCAGTGAAATCTCCGGCGAACTGGTTCTGTTCGGGGAAGGCGACCGGGATACCCTCAATCTGGACAATACCGGTGATACCGGTGATGCCAGCCTGATCTTGACAGCCACTGCGATTGCCGGTCTGGCAATACCGGGCAGCATTCACTACGGCCAGATGGAGGAATTGAATATCGGCCTGGGTTCCGGCAGTGATGCTGTGAATGTGCAAAGTACCAGTAGCGTTACGAATCTCCATCTCCATGGCGGGGATGATCGGATCTATATTTCCTCTCTGGCTGCCTGTGGTCCGGAAGAAACCATCGATTTTCTCTCCGGTGATCTGGATGGGATAGCCGGTACACTGAACATTGATGCCGGCAGCGGTTCTCATCTGCTGATGATCTCCGATGAGGCCGCCGCCGTCGGTGACGACTCGGTGCTGATAACCGATCAAATTCCTGCCGGCCTGCCGGCGGCGGATATGGCGATTGCCGGCCTGGCCCCGGCACCCATTACCTTCACCGCCGATGTTGCCGGAAACTTTACTCAGGGCATCACCATCTGGACTGGCTGCGGTGACGACACCATCACCATCGACAGCACCCATCGGCGGGAAAATGCCGCCGCGCTGACCACACTCAACACCGGGCTGGGCAATGACCATATCACGGTGGTTCTGGATGCGGACCAGGATGGCTCCTTCGTTCTGAACACCGGGGGGTCAGAATCCGGCAGTCTTTCTTCCAGCGACGATGACCGGGTGGATGCCTCCGGTTCTTCCCTGCCCCTGATCATTTATGCCGGGCAGGGTAACGATCAGATTACCGGCGGCAGCGGCAAGGACACCATCTATGGCGGGCTGGGCGATGATACCATTTCCGGCCTAGCCGGCGAAGACATCCTTTTCGGGGATGAAGGTCAGATTCTCACCGGCGGCAGCGGCCCCGCGGCCATTACCACGATCCATCCGGAACTGGGCGGCAACGATACCCTCGACGGCGGCGACGGTGCGGACCTGATTTGGGGTGGTTCGGGGGACGATACCCTTACCGGCGGTTCAGGCGATGACCTTATTTTTGGTGATAATGGTCTGATTGAATATGCAGCCGATGGCCTTCTCTCTCAGATGGTTTCGGCGGCGACTACCGACTCGGCAACGGCCGGCAATGATACTATCGGTGGCGGCGATGGCACGGACCTGATTTGGGGTGGTTCAGGAGACGATACCCTTACCGGTGGTCTGGGAGATGATCTTCTGTTTGGTGATAACGGCCAGGTGAATTATACCACGGATGGCTCGGTTTCGACCATTTCTCTGGCGATGACTATTGACCCGGTCTCAGGCGGCATGGATACGATCGAAGGCGGGGCGGGCAACGATGTGATTTTCGGCGGTACCGCGGATGATACGATCTTCGGCGATGCCGGCTGCGACATTCTGCTGGGCGATCACGGCCAATATAATCCCGCTTTGCCGATTCAGGAATCCTTTGTTTCAATTGATTACGGTCCCGGTGACGGCGGCGGAAATGATACCATCCACGGCGGTGCGGACGATGATTTCATCCTCGGCCAGCAGGGCAGCGATGATCTCTACGGCGACGAGGGCGACGACGACCTGATCGGCGGCCACAATCTCGTCGCGGGAATGGACGGGAGTGATACGTTCAGCGGCGGCGATGGCGCCGATGTGATTCTGGGTGACAACGGCCTGATTACCCGCCAGCTTATCGGCGATAACCTCTGGCAGAGTTACCCGGCGCCGTTTGCGGCCGTGATTCGGCAGGTCACGCAATTTTACGATCAGGACTATCCTTACGGCAGCGATACCATCCGGGGCGATGCGGGCGAGGATATTCTCTACGGCCAGCGAGGCAACGATACTCTTTGGGGCGGCAGCGGGGATGACGAAATTTATGGCGGCCAGGGCGACGACACCCTCTATGGCCAGGAGGGCAACGATATCCTGATCGCTCATATGGGTGCCATTTCCCGGGCCGTCGATGAGAACGGCCAGCCGGTATTGAATGCCAACGGTTCCTGGCATCGTGATGTCCTGCTGGAAGATATCGGAACCCTTACCGGCATGATAACGATCAGTTCCAACTCCGGCCTGGATAACGAAGCCCTGCTGGCGTCCCAAATGCTGGCGGCGGACCTGATCGTGCTGGCCGGTGCCTATCAGCCGGACGGCAGCCGGGCCACGCTTACTGCAACGGACACCTGGGATACCGTCATGCTCTTCATCGACCTGACGGAAGTGGACAACAGCACCCTGGACGGCGGCGACGGGGATGATATTCTCTTCGGACATCGCGGCGACGATACCCTCAGCGGCGCCGATGGCGATGATGTCATCTTTGGCGATGGGGCGTTGAATGTGGTTCCCTTCGCTACCGATCTGCCGCATATCTACAATAGTCTGCGGCTGGTGGGGGCTGGGTCGGGTTTGGGGTCGGGTTCGGGGTCGGGTTCGGAATTGCCGGTCGTTTTGGCCGACGGCGGTTCGGTCATCCTCAATCCGATTACCCTGCTGCCCGACGATCTGAATGACACCACGCCCTTCCAGTTCCTGCCTTCCGTGGGTACCGTCCTGCCGGAGGCGATCCAGGACTTTATTCAGACCAATGATATTGGCCCGCTGATGCGTACCGATGGAACCTCGCTGGTGCCCTACCTTTCCTTCGTGCCCGATATTCTTGGCCACACGGATATCCTCAACGGCAACGACACGATTACCGGCGGTAGCGGCGCTGACATGCTGTTTGGCGATACCGGCACGTTTTATTCGGAAATAACCACCGAATTGCCCGGCCTGCAGGATGCCCGCGAAGCCCTCTGGAACGCCTTTCATGCGGTTCTCGATGGGCTACACAGCCTGGCCATCGATTACGACACCCTGCTGCATACGGATTCCGCCTATGTGGACGGCCATGATATCCTGTTGGGCAACGATCAGATCGATGGCTCGGAAGGCAACGACATGATCTTTGGGGACAACGGTCTTATCATCGAGTCCTTCGTCTCCGCGCTGCCCCAGGACCCCGCCCGTTACCTCGATCAGTCCCTGCAAACCCAGAACTACCTGTACGACTTACAGCACCTGGTAGTGGATTTTGATTTTACCGTCTATCAGGCCCATTATCAGGTTCTGGACAATCTGATCGACAACGTAACCGGCAAGAAAAAACTGAGCAAATCGGATTTAGAGGACCCCGACTGGCACGATCTGATTTTCAATAACGACCAGATACTCGCCGGCGCCGGTGATGACCTGGTTTTCGGTGACGATGGCACCGTTATCACCGCCATTCTGGATACCGTGGCTGCTGGCACCTCGGAAACTTCGGCGCAGCAGGAAGCCTTTCTGAAATCGGCTCAGGCTAGTCTGAAGGCTAACGCGGCTCTGCGTGGCCAGGATCTGGAGAACCATATCCAGCTCAACCATGATGTTCAGGATTTGACCTTCACCGCCGCCCAGAAAAAACTTCTGGTGTACGACCAGGACTATGACAAGCAAATAAATAACAACACCATCCACGGCCAGGACGGCGACGATCTGATTCTAGGCAACTATGGCATCCTGGGGATCCCCGTTCTCCTGGCGGATACCACCCAGGATTCCAAGGCCCTGCAAAAGGATCTGGATCAATTGCTGCTGGGTTTGGGCCGCTATGCCGATGACCAGTATGACATTCAGTCGCGCACCAGTTATATCGCGTACCATTCCCTGGACTTCCTCAACCGGGGCGGCAGCAAGGATACCATCACCCTGATCGCCGGGAATGACGCCATCACTGGCGATGCCGGCGACGACTTTATCCTCGGCGACAGTGCCGCCGCCACCGTAACCTGGCAGGCTGGCAACCCGTCGCTTTCCTTCGGCGATGGCTCCGCCCGGCTGCTGGTGAAAAACTTGGATTTCAATACCCAGGCCGTCCAGCAGGGACGGAACCTGGACAAGAAAACCTCGGTCCTCGAAAATGATACCATCGACGGCGGTACCGGCAGTTCCGTCCTTTATGGCCAGTGGGGCAGCGATACCCTCAGCGGCGAATCGGACGATAATTTGATTTATGGCGGCAGCGGTAAAGACACCATCCTCGGCAGCGGTAACAATGGCGGCGGCGATCTTCCCTCCTCCGGCCTGCTGCCGGTTCTCTCCACCCGCCTGTTTCATGCGATGGATCCGCTGCGCCGGGTCCTGGCGGATCTGCCTGCCGCTTCGTGGGGGAGCGACAATCTGGCCTTCGATGTTTTGACAGGGAACCGGATTACTGAGGAGCAATTGGATTCCCCCGCTCTGACCGATCTGGAACAGGACAGCTTCCAGCTCGCCGCTGCCGGCGATAATTTTGTCTCGCTGCTCGGCGAGGGTTCCGTTTCGGACTATCTGGAAATGAACCTGACCGTTACTATGGCCAAAGCGGGCAAGGGAATGCTGGCCAACTCCTATGTGATCTTTGATTATGTCAGCCCGACCGACTTCAAATTCGCCGGCATTAACCAGAAAACCAAAAAGCTGGAAATCGGCCAATGCACCGAAGACGGCTGGATCGTTCTTTCCAAAACCAGAATGAACTTCAAAGTCGGCAAAGAATATACCCTGAAGCTGATCCTGCATGGCGATACGATCAGCCTGGTAGTAAATGATACAAAGACCACCGCCTATTGTTTTGGCAACCAGGTAAATGACGGTGCCCTGGGCCTGGGAACCAACAATGCCCAAAGCCAGTTTGATAATGTCCAGATTATTACCTTCCCACCAGATAATACCTGAAAAATAAAGAAACTGTAGCATCATTACAGCGTTATATTTATACGATTTTGCGTTTTTCATAGGTTTTCTGTCTCTTATTTGTTCTATTGCGATGAAGTGCGCTCGTGGTTTGGCGTTGCGTGTCAATATGTACATCCCGTTGCATGTCAACCGCGATGCGTTGGCTGATGTGTTTGCGAGTCCGTACTCGGTAAATGCTCTTTTGCATTTTGCGATGATGACGGTTGGCTTACTCCACAGCATTGGAAATGGACGGCAGCAAGGAATCATCCAGGAAGGTGAGCGTATTTTCAAGGTTGGGCGAGAAGAGTTTCTTCAGGGTTTTAGCCAAAGTTGGGAAATGACTCACTCGGCGGCGTAATCGGGCAAGTTTGTTCAGAAGGGTAGGGGGATCCCAGTTTTTCAATTACTCTGGTGAGAAATGCAGGCTATCCGGGGCGGAATGTAGAGTTTCAAGGTAGGAGAGTACCTTATTATATGTCTGTTCTTTCGGTGGAAGGGCAGGCATTTTGAGGGCGAAGATACGATGGTTCAGAATCTCCGCCCAGTCAATAGGCTCGCCTAACCGGCGGGTATGTTCGATATTGAAACAAATGCCTAGGTGTGGGCTGTTAATCTGGTCGATCAGGTCGCGCAGCTCCAGCGGGGAAAGGAGCAAATGATGGCTGGGGTTTTCCAGTGCCAGATTCACTCGCTGTCTTTGTGCCGCCGCCGTCAGGACATCCAGCCGCAGAAAAAGTTGATGGAAGGCCGCTTCATAGGAAAAATCCATCAAATCCTCCGGCTGCATCGGTAGAGCGGGAATAACTACTATTGCTTCCGGATTCATACGGTGAGCTAACTGCAGCAGGGGGGTAAAGAGTTGTTCCATCTCCTCCTGATTCTCCCGGCCCGTAGCCAGCCGGAACAAATCCAGACCCTGGGCAGCTAAGGCCGGTATGGTTATGGACTGTTCTTGAAGTTTTTGCAAAAACTTATTAATCGCGGCTTCATCCGGCTGAGTCAGAACCTGAAAATTCGCGGCAAAGGTCATCTGCACACCGGCGTAACCCTGGCGACCGGCCTGTTCCAAAGCCGCATCGAGATCGTCCAACGTGCATAAAATATTACTGGCAAGGCATTTAATCATAATCAGGGTATTGTTTGACCCGGGTTCGTCCCAAAGCTATAATGGGGCAAGTGTACCCTTTGGCAGGGTTTGTGGCAAGAAAAGATTACGAGAATTCATGGCAAAGATCGCGTTTCTGGAAAAACATCTGATCAATAAGATCGCCGCCGGCGAGGTGGTCGAGCGTCCCGCTAGCGTGGTCAAGGAACTGCTGGAAAACTGCCTCGATGCCGGCGCTGACCGGATTGCCGTGGAAATTGAAGACGGCGGCAAAAAGCTGATCCGTATCACCGACAACGGCGGTGGGATGGAGGCCGAGGACTTGAAGCTGGCCTTTGCCCCCCATGCCACCAGCAAGATCGCCACCGATGAAGATTTGTTCGCGATTCATACCATGGGTTTTCGCGGTGAGGCCCTGGCCAGTATTGCCTCCATCAGCCAGGTCGAGGCCGTCAGCCGTTGCCGGGGTGCTATTGAGGGCAGCCGGCTGGTGATTGCCGGCGGCCAGGCGGAGGAAGTCACTCCCTGTGCCGCGGCGGAAGGCACTGCGATTGCCATCCGGAATTTATTCTACAATACCCCCGCCCGGCGGAAATTCCTGCGGACCACCAGCACTGAAATGGGCCACATCACCGAACAGTTCACCCGCATTGCCCTGGCCCATCCGGCGGTGCAAATGAGTCTGTCGCACAACGGACGGCTTTTATACGACCTGTCCGCCGAACAGGGTTTGCAGGAGCGGATTGCGGTTTTGTTTTCCCGCGAGCTGGCCGATGGCCTGCTTTCCATCCGGCGAAATGATCGCGGTATGGGAGTCGTGGGGCTGGTCGCCCGGCCCAGCCACGCCCGGGCTGGGGCGCAGTGGCAGTATGTCTTCCTCAACCGCCGCTACATCCGCGACCGTTTTATCAGCCACGCCATTCGCGAGGCCTACCGCGGCATGATGGAGATCAATCGCTATCCCGTGGTCTTTCTTTTCCTTCAGGTGGACCCCCAATCCGTCGATGTGAACGTGCACCCCACCAAGATCGAGGTCCGCTTCGCCGATTCGAATATGGTCCATTCGCAGGTTCTGGCCGCCATCCGGGATAAATTACTCAGCAGCGATTTATCAGTCGCGATGCAGGGTAATCCTTTTACCAAAGGCGCTCCTGCTTCCTTTGGTGAGCCGCAACCCAACCAACCCGACCAACCGCCCAAAGATCAGGAAACCCACGAGCAGCACCAGCAGCGTGTCCGTCAGGCTATGGCCGATTTTTTCAAATCCGCTCCGCCTGCCAATCCCGTCACTCCGGCCGCACCGGCGAATTATACGGTGAATCGTTCCTTTGAGCCGAATGTTACCCCTGAAAAACCGGCCTATGCCTTTGCTCCCCAACCGCAGCCAAGGTTCGATGTATCTGATTCGGTAAGAATCAATCGTTCCGAAATGCAAACCGACTCCGCCGGTTCCCAGCGGCAAGCCCCTCGTTTTTTGCAGGTCCATAATTCATACCTCGTCACGGAAAACGAAGATGGGATTGTTATTGTCGATCAACATGCCCTGCACGAACGGGTGATCTACGAAAAACTCTACAAGCAGTTGCAGGAGGGAAAACTCCTTAGCCAGCGTTCGCTGATACCCGAAATTATTGATGTCACCGTCGAACAGATGGCAATCATCGAGCATTCCAGGGATCTGCTGGAAGAACTGGGGATTCTGCTCGAACCCTTCGGCCCGGCTTCGGTCGCGGTGCAGGGTTTCCCCGTCCTGCTGGAACGGGTTTCGCCTGTTTCCTTCATTGCCGATTTACTGGATAGCCTCGCCGCCCAGTCGGGCAAAATGAGCCGCGAGGAAATCTATCACGATATTCTGGATATGATGGCCTGCAAAGCCGCGGTCAAGGCGGGACATTCCCTCGATGACGCGGAAATCGAGGCCCTCCTCAGCAAGCTGGACACCGTGGACCGCAGCGGCAATTGCCCGCACGGTCGGCCGACCACTATCCGCCTCAGCCTCGCGCAGCTCGAAAAACAGTTCAAGCGGACGTAACAACCGGAATCTGGCAGTTATTGTATTTGTTGGTAGGTTATGAGCAGCGAACCGGGCTGTTTATCGATGGTTATGTCGAATCCTTCTGTCAGTTCCTTGCCGGTATAGGTATGTTTGGTACCGTAGTCTTCCAGGAAAACCTCGTAGCGGACTTCCGGTGAAAGTCCCCATAGCTTCAAAGGTATGGTTTCCACAGGACATTCCGCACGCCGGAACGCCAGCACCATACCCTGTTGCAGATCCTCTTTATGGCATTGAAATGCCATCCAAGCATCATCAGCGGAACTGTAAGGAGTCAATGGGTAAAAATCCCCATAAAAGAAGTGTCTGATTCGCTGGAACTCATCGGCAAGTTGCCTGGCTGTTTCCCAGGGAAATGGTTCTGTAACCATGTAGCCCTCTCGCACTACTTCATCCACCGTGGTTCGCGGCGCCTTTTTCAAGGTATATGGTTTCTTTTGCTCCACCGGAAATGCCAGCGGCCAATCTTGCGTAATATCCGGCTGATAGGGATTCCAGGCAATCACCACCCCATTGTTGATCGAACTGCGGAAAGAATATATGTCCGGATAGCCGCTGCCGATTTCCGTGGATGGCACCCAGAGACTGGCACCATAGGTTTGGACCTGCTGGCCGACCGGCTCAAAACCGGGATGATCCCAGTCCGACCGCCAGAGATACACGCAACGGGACATGGCTTCCAGATCAATCCGGGTTGCACCGCCGCCGCACAGATCGATAATCAGGCCCGGATTTCGCCGTACCAGTTCATCCCAGAACCAGTATAAACCCTCAATATAGCGAAATTCCGTGATACCCTGCCGGTCCGGGGCATCTGCGTCCCGCCACCAAGGTAGCGGCTGCTTCTCCTCATGGGGGCAGTTGGCGCCAATCGGACCATCTACTGCGGAACTTGGGTTAACCCGCATTTCTCACAGTATGAAGAAAAAGCAGGGGCGAGAGGGATAAAAA
>CAZOMV010000061.1:0-33977 GCA_964580995.1 uncultured Pirellulales bacterium | reverse complement strand
AGATTGTGAGTTTGCCGGGGGCGGGAACGCTGGCGGATCCCAATGGCGGGGTGATTACGGCGGTGCCTTATACCCTGGTGAATAACGGCAATACGGTTTTTTATACCGGATGTCCCTACTATGAAGGGGAGGACAGTTTTGATTTTCGGGCGGATGACGGCGGGGCCGCTCCGCAGGGCGGGGTGTCGAATACGGCGATGGTGACGGTGAATGTGGATAATCTATTTATACTACTTATGAACCGGAAACCTATGTCGTAGCCAGTTACCCGTTTCGCACCAGTGCTCACGATGTGCGGATGCAGTCGATCTATCATGCCGATGAGCTGGGTGGGGCGCAGACCATAACCGCTTTGTCCCTGAATATAGATCAGGTTCCGGGGCAGACTTTGAACGAATGGACCATTCGCCTCCAGCATACCGATTGGACTGACTATAACGCGGGGAATTTTCTGGCCAGTGGCTGGACTACGGTGTATCAGGGTACGGAGCCGGCGGGCAGTACCGGCTGGCGGACCTTTACCTTTCAGGTGCCCTTTGTATATAATGGTACCCAAAACCTCCTGGTGGATTTCAGCTTTGATAATACCTACGCCACCAGCGATGGATGGTGTTATGTTTCAGGGACGGGTGAAGAAATCCGTTCGAGAATGCATCGTGCCAATAGTAATGAGGGAGATCCTCTGGACTGGACCTGGGCCGGCTGGTATTCCTGGTATGTGCCTAATATAAAACTGATTTCGACGGTGACGGCGGAGGTGGTACCGGGAGATATCAGCCGCAACTGCCGGGTGGATATGCCGGATGTGGGGCTGCTAGCGGCGGCGTGGCTGAGTGAGGCGGAGCAGCCGGAATACCGGCAGGAATGTGATATTTCGCCCACGATGGATGGTGTGATTGATCTGGTGGATTTTGCGGTTTTGGTGGAGAACTGGCTGACAAGCTATTAAGGTGCATTTTTGGCCATAGTAGTTGGAAAAGCCTCTTTGTCACAGAGATCGTCTGTTTTTCAGACAGGCGCGGCCACCCCAAGGGGTATAAATATGTGTGTCACGAAGGCACGTGAGGTTTAACGTGTCGAGTTTCACAGAAGATGGCCGATGACCTTGTACTTGGTACCGCCCTGATTCGGCAATTCCAGAAGGGATAATTCCACATTCGCCCCTGTACGACTTTGACTTTTCTTGATTCTGATCACCCATAAGGAAATAAAGCGGCTCCTCAAAAGACCGGAGCCGCTTAACGGTTTATTTCCTGTCATTTTGGTTTTCCTCGGAACCATTCGTCAAACGCGAAAGGCTCGCTTACCACCAGGGGTAAGGGAGCCTTCGGGGATCCAGTGAGCCGGTCGCTTCACATGGCCTCAGAACCGATTGACCCTGACGATCAGTGCAAACAAATGGACTGAAAAACGGTTTATGCGCATCTTTCAAAGCATAAAGACCAAATGAGCGTTTCCAGATGATGCATCGATCATAAAGATATTTTATTTAGCCCTTGCCAATATCTCGAAAAAATGGACAATGCCAATAAGGACATGGAAGGCGGCCCTTAGTCAATTTGCAATCAAATTCGAGGGTCGTTTTCCAATAGGAGTGAAAGATCGTTTACACAGTTTTATGAACAGACCCGGGAAACCCGGGTTAATGGTGTTGTTTATTTTAGAAATTTGAAGAAGTGGGTGTGTAAGTTGGGTGTGTTGCCCAATACTATAAATATATCCGGAAGCGGTTATATTTTATAAAGGTTAGGAATTTAACATGAACATAAGTTTCACAAATAATGATAGTGTAAATGTTCTTTTTCTATCAAGTATTTTGTTTTTTTGTTTTTTAAACCAGTCTTTTGCACGGGAGCTTATTACTCAGGATGAAGCACCTTATACGTATGAAGAAGCCAATTGGCGTGCCGGAAATTACATGCAAGCCTTATTTTTGGATTATTCGAGTCTTCCGTCATTAAGTGAAAATTTCATCGGCAAAGGCAAACTTCCAACCGATCGCTTCCCTGATGCGTTCTTCCCCGCCAATACCGGCCTTGATTTATTGGCCTATTGTGAAGAGGCGATCTATACTCCTGTTGTTAGAATTGAACTAATCAAGAAAATATTCAAAGCTATATATGGTTCTCATTATAGAAACGCGGATGCTTTGTGGCTGGTTTATTCGGGCGGGAGAAGACAACTTTCGAGCCTCAGTCCTGCTCATAAAGCTGGTCCAAGTTGGAATCCTGCTTGGGAATATCCCGCGAGCAAGCTTGTTGCACGTAATTTACCTGACACTCAGTCAGAGATGCTGGCATTGGTCTGGCCACATGTTCAGGTAAATGGTAAGTGGTATGATGATTCTCATATGAAATTTGAGGATCTGAAGTATAATGTCGCTGATAAACAAGAGCAGTCCTTTACGACAGAGAGTCTTTATACATCTCCCGAAGTTGGCTCTGTTAAGATAAAAGGTGTTGGCTGGGAGGGCCTTCAGGATAAAGTACTTGAATTGACTTTGAGTATGTCGGCTGACGCAAATCGCCAAAAGGCACAACTTGTTTTTTCAAATTTGACAGACGAAGGGATGGGATTTTCAGCGCCTTACCCCACAGAGTTTCCAGAAACTATACAATTACCGGATGGTAGTGAAATATCATCAAAACTGTGGTCAGTCGAAAATCCGGACTACAGCTACCTAATAATTTATACCAAAGATGTTGATAGGAGTGGATTTGAGTATCAAAACGCTATGATGTTTGGATGGAGAGAGAAACCTTCAAAGATTACCGTGCATTGGAGCGACGGTTCAAAATCTTCTCTTCAGGAGGCTTATCCTGGTACAGAGGGCACAACCGATGTTATGGCTGGCGTGTACTCTGGTGGATATTATCGTGTTGATTTTGAATATGACGACAAAACAGATTTTCAGAAAACTGTTTGGGTGGAACGGTTCCAAGGTGTTGACCCATCCTTGAGTTTGAGTCATTTACATCACATTGCTCGTACTATTTGCGCTACTGGCCATGTTGGTAAGCCCGGCTATGCCGGTACAGAAAGTGGTTGGCTAGAAGAACCTGTTTGTGCGTTTCCTGCTGCGGCATATGTTCTGGCCATGTTTGATGAGCAGGAAGATCCATTTGGCGGCGATTATAGTGAAGAGGCGGTAAAGATTGCTACAAAAATTGTTGATGATCGCATTGCGATGTGGAAAAGAGGCCGAAAGAGCAGTGCCTTTCATGAATATGCCAGTGGTGCTTATTATTTGTCATTGCTGTATAATTTGCCGGGAAGATTTAATGACCCGCAGAAACGTGATTACTACAAAAAGTGGGTGTATACATGGGCAGATGAACTGGTCAAGGATGAGAATAGTAAGCTGTGTAGCGCAAGACATATGATGGCTTTATGGAGAGCCTTTGAATTGACAGCCGATCAGAAATATGCCGAGACTTTTGAAAAATCCAGAAGTGCATATAGAATTTCTGAAAAAGAGGGTCTTTATAAAAATGATAAATGGATTCTTCCAAGCGATTTTTATAGTTATGGAGATTTAATGGGTGCTCTTGGCCGAAGGGGGAATCCGGAGGATGTCAGCGATATTCAAAAGCTGATTAGCTATTTGACCAATCAAAATCGATGGACGGATACCGGCTTTATGGGTGTTTGGTGGGAAGTTACCATTGAAAACCATAATTTCTTTGGCAGGTGGTGCAAAGGTTTGGGAATGGAGGGTACTCCCAAACGTTTCATTACGGTTAGCGAGTTCCCGGTTTATTATAAGAAAGGAGAGGAGGTGGTAATTGAGACGCCGAATATACCGATGTTTTATAATCCGGATTATTGGGACCAGGAGGTAATGAAAAAGTACCTTCCACTTTTACCGCACAAGATTGCAAAATCGATTCTCTTCCGAATCGATACTATTTTGCTGAAAACGGATTACCCTCTAAACTGGTGGGTAGGTACCCGTGTGCCATCGGTTATTACGGATTTGAGGACCATACAAGCTCATATGCAAAAGATACTGGTATTTATTGACGATAACACAGCTTCAACTTCCAATGGGGAAGCAACCCGGAAGCTGCTGGCTGAATGCGCTGAATATTTTAAATCGGCAGCAGCCTCCATCGAAGGTTCTGCAAATTTCAAATTGAGTTACACCACTAATCCCACAGGTAATCCTGTTGATTTGGTAGGTGAACTGAGCGCATGCCAGTGGAATTTTGAGTATCTGAAGACGGTACTAACAGAAGGTCATTAATAGTTAGTTTCTGTTGTGGAAAAATACTTGAAAAATTCAGTGGCATGAATTGAAAAATAGTCTATTTTCTTTCCCTTCAGCCGATTTTTTTATAAACAATAATCACCGCGCCAGGCTGGTCCTCAATAATGATTTTGAGTCCTTTTTGCATTAGTTCCTGTCCGGTCAGAACGGTTTTATCGGGAGTATCCAGATTGTTTATTTCATAGCGACCGGCAGGGGCTAGGCCGAACAGCTTGAACTGGCAGCTCAAATAGTAGCTATCCTGCCGGCGAAACGCTTGAATCATGCCTTCTCCGATTTCGGGTTTATCGAACTGCCAGGCCATCCAAACATCGGCGGTGGTGCTGAAGGAAGTGAGGGGATAGTAATCACCCCAGTAATAAGGGGCCACCTGCCGGAACTGGCGGGCCATGCGGCGTAGCAGATCATAATCTGCGTTTTTGTCTCGCATATCCCAGATACAGTTCAAGAAGGGCACCATATTACTGCGGAAGTTATAGGCGGTAATCCAGGCGGTCCCGGTGCCACTGAGCGGAATCCAGAGCGACAAGCCATAGGAATGACACTGGGTACCGATGGCATCCAGGCAATAATCGCTCCGCCAGAGCGGCACGGCCCGTCGCATGGTTTCCAGATCGTTACGCCGCCCGCCGCTCGAACAGGAGTCGATCAATATCCCTGGATGCCGTTGCAGAATGGAATCCCAATAGGCTAGGTGCCCTTGCACATAATGGTTTTCCGTAATCCCCTGACGATCCTCGGCATCATTCCTTCGCCAGAAGCCCAGCGGATCGATATTGGCATCTTCGCGGTAGAGATCAATCCCCTGATCGGTAATCAGTCGATTCATATGCTCGATGAGCCACTTCAACGTCTCCGGGTTCCCTTCATTGAGCAACTCACCACCAGCCCAGCCGCCCTCGCCTCTGAATATCCATTCGGGATGATTCTCGGCCAGCCAGGTGCCGGGGTACACACGTTCCGGCTCAAACCATACTATGGTTTTGATGTTTTTGCTATGGGCATAATCACGGATGGCCCGCAATCCATTGGGAAAGCGGTTGGTATCGACTTCCCAGGTGCCTGTTTTCACCCAACCCACCGGATCGCAAAGATACCAGCCGGCATCCATCCACCAGTAATCGATTTTGATTTTCTCTTCCAGATACCGGTTGATAAATTCAATCTGATTGGTTTCACTCGCTTTATACATTTCCTGAAAATAGAAAGAACTACAGCCAAACATATATGGCTCCAGATCCTTGCCGCCGGGTTTGGGCACATTATGCGCCAGCATCCAGCGGCGCCAGATGTTCTGGGCATGAATCCAGTCGCCGCTCCAAAACTGCAGCACAATCAGGGGAGTGCGAACTTCTTCACCGGGCAGCAGTTTGAAATGCGTCAGTTCCTGCCCGGCTGCCACCCGCAAACCAGTTTCGGAATCACGGATCCATTCGGATGCCCACTGTCCCGGCCAACCGACCGCCACGATGACACCCTGCTTATTGGGAAATTCCAGGTTGAAATAGGACATATCACTTTTGGTCGGACGCCCATCGGCGGCAGTTATGCGGTGGGTGGTACTGGGGGTTAAGAGAGTTGCCAGAGGCTGAAAATCATTCGGGGCAATGGGACTGCCCACCGCGTGATGCAGGAGAAATTCCCCTGCCGGGCCGCGTGAAAGCGCCATATCCAGCGCCTGGATATTTTTCAGAATGGGGCTGTCTGTTCTGCCTTCGTTCTTAAAATACAGCGTCCATTCGATGGTAGGAAAATCCTTCCATTCAATACCTACGCACCGAACGACCAGGCCGGTCTTCGGATCCCGATAAGTAGTTTCATGTTGGATACGATATGGATCCAGCTTTTCGCTTTTTCGTTTGGTTTCCCAGTTGTCTTTGAATTCAGCGAAACTTTTATTATCATACACAAAGGAAAACAGAGGTTCGGCGGTGAGCGGCTTTGAAGAGTCAGCCCAAATCGTCGTGTCGCCCAGCCACATTTCCTCGCCGTTGGCCAGTTCCACTTTGGCATCGGCCCAGTCGGCCTGATCGCACGCGATACCATCCCCGCCGTCGCTGACCGCGATCACAAACTCACGAGCACCATGGAGATCGACCTGGACGAGCAGGGCGTCCATTCCCTCCCGCATCAAACCGGAATTAAACAGCTCTTTATCCTCTACGGTAACGGAAAAAACAATGCTGCCCCGTCCACCGGAGGTCTGAGCATTCGTATCGACACCCACTACCGCGGTAAATGATTTCCCCGCAGAAGGCAGGCAGACAATGAGTTTGCTGAGTGCATGGCAAAATAATCCACGCGAATACTGTTTCCCGCTGAGGGCAAAGGGTTTTTCAAACCGGCCGTTTTGGTGCACAGAATCATTATTTTCCACAGCCACCAGCCTGGCCGTCTCGCCCGTTGTTTCCGCTTTCCCCTCGAACTTCGCAGAAACCCATCGGCCTTGTTCGGCCATCTCATTAGCATACGGTTTTGTGCCATAGACAAATTGACAAATCCCCAGAAAAAGCACAAAACTGATTACTCGGATTTTCTTATGTAGGCTCATAGTTGACAATCCTTTCGATAGACTGCGATTTTCCATATAACATGGTATATCTTAGCTCAGCTACGCCGCTGGGTCTTTTTTCTAATCGAACATCAATTCTGCTTGAAAACTCAAGCCAGCCCTGAACATAGCAAGTAATTTTTTAGTATCTTTACGATCTGTCTTTACCCTATTTCCAGGCCTGATCAGGATCATGGATGACGCAGGTATTTATGACGCGACTCCTTTTACTTTATAAACTAAGAAGGAATGACGATGGGGCAAGCGATTGGCATTATACTTGGGTGTGAACTTGGTACCAACTTCAATATCTATAGGTGCTGCCATTTTATTCGTTATTTCCTTGGTCCATGTACACTTTTTTCGTTGTATGATAATTTGGTATCAATGGTTACCTTAGTTTTTAGATCCTATTTCAAACTCTACGGCTTTGGTGGAACCATATTTCAACCATACAATGAGATCTATGCCATCTAGTTGTTTATTCAAACTCGCGCGAACCTCTTTCCCCTTCTCAATTAAATTACCATTGAGCTTACACGTAAAATCCTTATCCCCCCAGTTTTTGACGAGGAACGCGGGATTGTAAAGGGGCGAATCCATAGTAGCTTCGATAGTAAATTTGAGAGGAGAAGATGGGTTATCTTTCCTCCGAGAAAACATATACGCTTTTTCTGACGGATCGAAACCATTACTGATAAAACCTTCGCCAATCAATTTGGGACACGGTGCCTGTAGCCATGATCTGCCCAACTGAGCTAATTCCATCATAGATTTGTCCGTCATCCCATGTAATAAGAGTTTGGTGATTGATTGATTGGTTATCTCATAGTCCTTCCATCCCATGTTGGCAGGATCACGAGGGGTAACGACCCAGGATAAAGAGGAGTGAGAGGGACGATCAAAGTTTTCAACCACCCTGCATAAGCTCGCATCCTGCGACACCGGCCAATGATCCCAGCAGTTAAAGTGGGAACCGGGTGCACTACCTCCAAAGGAAGTGATACTGGCGACTTCCGGAGGCACGATAATAAATGGCTGGTGTGCTGCCTTAAGATTAATCCGCTCAATACAGCTATTCAGGGGTTTATCCTGAAAACCCGGTGTGCCTTCCTCCGTCCAAAAATAGGTTTTGCTTTCCCCTTGCAAATTCGCGATCGTGACCGCACCCAAATCAATAGCATCATCCGGCCTGGTTCCTGGCTGGTTAATCACGATAGCTTCCTGAAATTCAAGCCACATATCCAATCGCGAACTCCAGAGTATGATTTTACGCACCCCGATACCATCGGGATAAATCGTATAATATTCATCCGCCCAATCATTCCAGCCGGTGTTCGGATCCAAGTGGGCCAAACGATAATTTACATCCGTCAACGCATAGCGCCAATGTACTACGACTCGTGCATCATTATTTTCTATGATACGTACGTGGGTGTAACGAGTTTGTTTATCTGAGATCGGTTCACAGGAGCCCTGCGTGGTTCCATCTTCTGTTTCACAAAATTCGTTGCAATACCAAATATCATTTTCGGTTACCCAGCAAGGTACATAGCTGGCACCTCGCCAGAAAATAAACTTATAGTCAAATTCATCAAAACGTACCACTATATCGGCATGCGATCCCACCCGCCAGGGCTTATCCCATGTCAAACTATATTTCAGATACGTATAATAAGCCCCAAACGCCCCCGGACCTTGGGGACCGGATGGTAGTTTGAGCGGAATCTTGGCATGTAACTTCTCCAGTTCTTGTCCTAAAGAAATCAGATTCTCTTTTGAGATGCTATCCATTTCTGTTTTGTTTATTACCTCCTCACATAATTTGAAGGTATTATCTGCTTCCTGCTTGTAATTTACCCACCTTTTGTCATCGGTAGTATAATGATCGTGAAGATAATCAATTTCTTCCTGCATGAATCTAATCTTTTCTTTCAGATTATTAATTAATACTTCATACGTTTGGTTATCAGGATTTATCGGAGAATCTGATTCCTTTGCATCTACGGACCATACCATCTGCAAAATTGGTAAAAATAAAGAGAGTACTAATGTATTATTTCGCATCCGATTACTCTTCGTAAAATACACTCTTACTTGACATTTTCCATGTGAACGCTCAAAAAACATAATTCAGTCCTTTCTGACATTACTTCTATAAACAAAAGAGGTCGTAAAAATCAATCCGCTTTTCTACTTGATCCGTAACGGCTTACTTCATTTTTTACAACGGTATAAGTTTCAGTTTGAACGTTCTGATCTGAAAAGGTCCCAGATCAAACTGGAGTATATTATTGGTTATTTCCAGCTTTTGGACCGGGTCTTCCATCAGGTTGGTTTCATAGGCTGAGGAAATATCCGTCCGGAGCTTAAGGGTTACTTCCCTGGCGGATCGGCCGGTAGCTTCGTAAACCCGGAAGATAGCTGTGCCTTCTTCACCACCGGGCATCACTGCCGATAATACCACATTGGGATGTGAAACCTCTACGAGTCCCCATTCATTCGGTAACGTTCCCTTATGCGATGTGGTCTTACAGACCAGCAGCGGCTGGTTGAACTCCCATCCCTGCTGCCAGATACCTGTTTCCTGCCAGGGGCCAAGGTGAGGAACCAGTGCATAGTGAAAGTGAAATCGTTTGCCCAGATCATAGCCGGATTCGGAGGATACTCCCTGTTCATACCCACCGATAGAACCATACCCCAGGATACTTGTCGACCGCATCAGGGAGAGCATCAGGGTGGCATCGGTAACCACGTTTCCGGGCAAACCGCGGTTTAAAAGGGCCAGTCCCTGCCTGTCATTGTGGTAGTCGATCCAGTTCTGGGCTGGAAACTCAATCCCTTCCGGACGCGGAATCGCACCGAAGGGGATTTCATGCACGCACTGACCATCTTCGATAGAAGTGGGGAAAAGAACCTGGTAACGCACCTGTTTTTCCTGATTGATAATTTCGGTATGAAAATCGATCCGGCGAAGTCCGTTGTAAAGCCGTACCGTGGTGGCCAGGGTACCTTTCTCACCGAAACGATGAGATACTTGATACTGAGAAAAGACCGGCCCGACTTCCAGCAAACTGGATTCAGGGGTAAACTGGCTGCTAAGTTTTACGTTTTCCGGCTGAGGCACCGGTTGCCGGTTCTTCATGGCGATTCGGCTCGAACCATCCAACGTCCGGTAGAGTTCCCACAGATCGCCGGCATCGGGCTGGCAGGAAATGACATTGGCAGGTCCGCGCAGCACTTCCCACTGATCCGATTTGACAATCAAACTGGCCATGGCACCGGTTTGAAGATCAAATGACATATGGTAAAATTCATTCTCGATAGCATTCCCCTGGATTTGCTGCGATTTTCTGGAGGGAAATTCGCCAGGTGAATCTAGCGGCAGGACATGGTAGGTGGAATACCCCAGAGCTGGAACATTCTGAGCTAGAAAGAGGATTCTCGCAGTTTTAAATCCACCATTCTCGTAACAGGTTGTACTAAGCAGTTGCGCCGGAATCGCTTCCCCGGTGGAGTTGGTTACTTTCAAGTCCCGGACATCGCCATGTGAAAAACCAAGTTCTACTTCTGCAACATCCGATCGCGGCCAGTTTAAGGAATTAAAAATGACCAACGGGATGCCCGGATCGGTGGTATCCATTTTTGAAACGACCTTCTGTAATCCCGTTTCCGTTGCCTCCTCTGCCAGACGCTTGGCGAAATCATAACCGCGAAGGGTGTCTTCGTAAACATGGTCCGTCATTACGCCGGACATCAGATCATGAGCCTGATTGAAAAGCAGTGGTTCCCATGCCCCCCAGAGCCTCTGGTTATTGACCGGCTCCCCCAGTACCCCGGAAAGTACGCCGAGCTTCTCCGCGGCAGTCAATAGCCTTTCGAGGTCTCGCATTTTCTGCTTGAGTTCGATACGGCTGCTGTACGTCCCCTGGAAAATGGGATTGAGCTCACCCCGGATGACAGGCCGATCCATGCGTTGGGCAACCACCGTCTCGAAATCCGTAGGAACGGTAAAACGTATGTTGAAGGGTACATTGTTTTGCTGGTTGAATTTTTCGACTAATGGGGGGAGGGAGAATTCCGGCTCGGCAACATCGGGTCCCATCAGGGCCACACGATCAGGGCTTCGTACAAATGCTGTAAGACTATTAAATTGTTGTTTGGCAAACTCGGTAAATTCGGGCATACTTTGCGGTATTCCGTAAAACATCGCATATCCAGACGGTGTCGATGTCCAGAACGCCGGAATTTGAGAGCCGTCAATTCCTTCCCACAGGAATTCCATGGGCACCTCTGGATTTGGGACACCACGAAAGAACCAAAAAGACTTATAGCCGGCCAGTTGAAGAAGCTGCGGCATCTGGCCGTGATGGCCGAAAGAGTCCAGCTGCCAACTGACGGTTACGTCTACGTCCAACGTTCGGCGATAATACCCTTTGCCGTAAAGGATCTGACGCACAAACGATTCCCCACTGGGCATATTCTCATCTGCCATAACATCCGTTCCGCCGACAATTTCCAATCTTCCCTCCGATACCATCTTACGAAAAATAGCCCCCTCCTCGGGATACCTTTCCAGAAATGGCTTGACATAACATACCTGGTCAAGAACAAACCGATAGTCGGGATGCATTTGAAGTAATCTAAGTGCCGTAAGGATATGCGACAGTCCCATATCGAGGTATTCTTGACGAGTTTTGAACACCGCACCTTCCCAGTGGGTATGAGGAATCAGCCAAAAAGTATCCTGATTGAGGGAGTCAGCTATTCCCTCGGATAATTCGGCTCCGACGTGATTTACCGGAATTAGTAAGATACAAATCACAAGACAAACGACTAAAAATTGAAAACACATGATAATCTTCTCCTATCTATGAATCACAGACTACATCTATATCATTCAGAGGAGCCGTCAAAATTGACCGGCCTTTCCACTGGCTCCGTAAAGTCTTAGGTATTTCTTCACTATCTCTTTAATGGAATTTTTAGCGGGAATCAACATGTCGGTGCTTTTTCTGGAACCGATTATACTTTGATAATCTATATTTTTACCGGAAGCAGCCTGTAAAGATTTTTGTGTTGCCTCAAGAAATGCTTTCTTCATTAAGGTTCCAAAATGAAAGAAGCTAACGCCGTTCCTAATCACTTCCTTGAGCATTTCTTCTGGAAAACCGGTTCCGCCATGGATCACGAGTGGAATATCTATTTTTTCCCGGATGGTTTTCAGCCGATCCATATCAATTCTGGATTTTCCTTCCGTCTGAAGATGAACATTTCCGATAGAAATCGCTAAAAAATTTACCTTTGTCTCTTGGACAAATTGTTGTGCCTGGTCCGGATCGGTCAAAACTCCTTCCGCCTCTTCACCAAAATTAGGAAGTCGGCCCAATTCAGCCTGCACTTCTATATCATAGGGTTTGGCCAGCGCAACAACTTGTTTGGTAACAGTTACATTCTCCTGGTAAGGAAGATGGCAACTGTCAAGCATTACCGTATTGTATCCTGCTCCAATACCCTCTTGAATGTGTTCTAATTTCTTTACTTCATTCAGAATCAATGCGGTTGGCACATTTGTTTCTTCCGCCATTACCCGGCCATAAGCCCCCAACGGCTTAATGGCAAATCGGCTCAGCCAATCCTGATTCATCGTTAAGCCGCCAAAACCTATAACCACCGGTGCCCGTTCCTCCTGGGCCGCTTCGACCACCGCTTCCATGGAGTAGGTATCCCAAGCCTCGAAATACCCAATGGCATAACCATCGGATTGCGCTTTACGGAGCAACTCTGACAACTTGACCAATGCCATATAATTCTCCTGTGTTAGTTTTCAATACCTAACTTTTTCTGAATTTCTTCCAATGGCACTCCCTTGGTTTCCGGCATCATGAAAATAACAAACAGCAATTGCAGTACCATCATAAAGGCAAATACGGCAAAGGCAAAACCGCCGGAAATGTCAGCAATTTCCGGGAATATCCAGCTTATCGCTGCTGCGAAAACCCAGTGCGTAAAACTTCCCAGTGCCTGCCCCCGGGCACGAACCCGGTTTGGAAATATCTCACTGATAAAGACCCAAATAACTGCTCCCTGCCCGAAAGCGTGAGAGGCAATAAACAAAAGCAATCCAGCCAGCACCAGTTGGCTGCCCGTTGAAGTAAATTCAGTACCATATTGGTAGAATACCACGGTTACGGTTGTCAAGCTGATGATGTAGCCGATGGAACCAAAATACATCAGCTTTTTCCTGCCGAAATGGTCGATAATGGCCATGGCAATCATAGTGAAAATTAGACTCGTACCTCCTACCGCCACGCCCTGCAGTAACGCTTCATTTTTACCGGCCCCGGCCATTTTATAAATATGCGGTGCGTAATACATCAGGGCATTAATCCCGGAAAGCTGATTAAACATCGCAATCAGAACCACCAGGATAATAGGCTTGATATATTTTTTACAATAAAATTTTTCCTGCATGCTATGATGGACCAAATCAAGGGACTCTTCAATGGCCTTGACCTCTTCGGCCACATTATCCGTATCCGTACCCAGTAACGTCAGAACGCGAACGGCTTCCTCTTTCCGTTTTTTTACCAACAGCCAGCGGGGGCTATAGGGATTAGCGAAAAGCAGGAAGAAAAAAGCCGCTGCCGGAAACGCTTCCACACCGAACATCCATCGCCAGGCAAGCTCTCCAAAAAGATCCGACCAGGCAATCAGGTAATTGGAAAAATACGCAAGAAGAATTCCGAAAACAATATTAAACTGGGTTACCGCCACCATGCGTCCGCGAACCCTGGCCGGGGAAATCTCAGAGATATACATCGGAGACACAACCGAAGCGCCGCCCACCGCCAGACCACCAAGGAACCGGAATAAAAGGAACGAAATCCAGTCCCAGGCAATGGCACTTCCCACCGCAGAGACAAAATAGAAAACCGCTAAAACAATCAGTGTGTTTCTTCGCCCCCACCGGTCCGCCGGATACCCTACGGCAATAGCCCCTATAATAGTGCCAATCATCGCACTGGCTACCGTAAAGCCAAGGGAGAAACTAGTCAGGTTGTAAACCTCTGTCAAAGCATCGGTTGTTCCTGAAATCACGGCCGTATCAAAACCAAACAACAATCCGCCCAAGGCAGCAACAATAGTGCTTCTTAGGAGGAACGTTGTATTTTTCATCGTGTGAGTCCTTTTCTTGCAGACCATCGTCATATTCGGATCAAATGTCATTCAAAATATTTCCACTTCCATTTCATCTTTTCATCTGGATCTGGCTGTATTGGCGATCGCATATTTTTTATTAGTTGTATATGTAAAGATATATTATTTAACGGAAGAAAATTCAAAAGGTCGAGGTTGGTTGGAACAGGTTTTAACCCATAGCACCAAATCCGTACCATCGAGATGGTTAACATAACCCAAACGGAAGTTTTTCCCCAGCGGAATCAACTGATCGTTTATTTTGAGCTGGACCGGAGTGGTTCCCCAGTTTTTAATAACAAAAGCCGGATTCAAGATCGGTGAATGTTCGCTTCCGTCCAAACGGAAGGTTAGAGTAGAAACCTCACCATCCTTTTTTCTTTCCAACATATAACTTCGCTGGGATTTATCATAGCCGGTAGAAACAAAAGAATCATTCATGCATGAAAGGACGGGAGGATTGATCCAGGATCGGGCCAGAGTAATCAGCTCTTGCGTATTTTTAGTGGTCATGCCGGTCAGGAGAATGTTGATAATGGAATTGGCCGTCTTTTCTGCTGGCGGCCAAATGATATGGCAGAGAGAAGAATGGGAAGGCCGGTTGTAATCCAGCGTTGTTCGAACATCGCTCTTTTCCTGTGCAACCGGCCAATGATCCCAGCATAAAAAGTTGGAATCGGGGGCATGGCGATAACCGGCATATTCCCGGAAAGACTGAAAAATAGCACCCTCCGGTTCGACAATTTCAAAAGGCTTGCATGTTGCTTTGAGGTTGATCCTTTGCAGACAGGGATTGGCTAACTGATTGAAAGGCGGGGCTCCTTCACTCCATTCGTAAGTATGTTCTTGGCCGGAAAGATTGGCCAGAGTAACCGCGCCGGTTTCGATGTTATCGTCGGGCCGGGTACCGGGTTGGTTAATCACGATCGATTCATGGCATTCACGATGGGCAACACCTTCCTCCGGGATTCCCTTCCAGCCTCCTTCGGGCTTCGTACTCCAGCAGGTGGCTTTACGCAGGCAAGTCCCGTCAGGATAAATGATATAATATTCATCCGCCCAGTCGCCCCAGCCGGTTTCCGGATCAACGTACGGAAGACGGTATAGCATATCACACAGAGCATAACGCCAATGGATTACAATTCGTGCTTCATGGTTTTCGATAATACGAACATGGGAATAGCGAGTCTGCTTATCGAAAAGCGGCTCACAACCCCCGATAGTGTAATCCGTACAACCGGGATTCCAGACCAGAAAACCCATAGGATCGTGAATTTCACTGGTCTCCCACCATTCGTTGGAATACCAGATACCGTTTTCTGATACCCAGCAGGGACAATTACTGGTTCCGTGCCAGAAAACCAGGCGAAAAGGAAATTCATCGAAACAGACCACCACATCCGCATAGGGTCCGACACGCCATATTTTATCCCAGTCCGGACTATAAGAAAGCTTCGTATAATATGCACCAAAAGGTTTGGGTCCTGCAGGGCCGGAGGGTAGTTGCGGCTGAGCGATAACGGATAAGGCTATCGTATGAGAAATAAGAAGAACAGAGAATACCATTTTACATTTTGCAGAGAACATATATGCAAAGCCCTTTCCTGAATAAGAACAATATCTATTTTCATACTTCCGGTTGCTTTTTAGAATTAATAAAATCCAGTACAATCTCCGCTTGGGGAATCCCGGCGCTGCATCCGACTTTCTGAATGCAAAACGCAGCTACCGCATTGGCAAACTCTGCAATCTTCTGCACAGGCCAATGCTGTAATACCCCGTAAATAAAACCGGCTACGAACGAATCTCCTGCCCCCGAATGATCCACAGCTTCCACTTCATAGATGGGAGATGTAAAAACCTTGCCTTCATGACATACCAGACAACCTCCGGAACCGAGTTTAATAGCAAGATAGGGAATCCCATAAGAGCGAAGATCGTCCAATATTACTTCCGGATCGGACTTTCCGGTAATAAGCTGAGCTTCTTCGATACTGGGCAAAAATACATCCAGATACGGCAGGGAAGGCTGAATCAATTGGCGGGCATTTACCTGCGGATTATAGGCGGTATCCAGAACCGTAAGCATTCCATGCTTTTTGGCACGACGAAGCAGCGTTGCCGTGGCTTCTCCATCCATCTGCGGCATGAGAAAGGCTCCCCCGATGTGGAGAACCTTACTGCCCTGGAGGGATTCTTCTGATATATCCATTTCCGTGAAAACAGCATTGGCTCCGACATGATGTATATAACGACGGTGACCATCCGAACGAACCATAATAAAGGTATAAGCGGTACTGCAATTGGATTTTCGAACCAGCCCGGATGTGTTTACTCCGAATTTGGAAAGGTTGTTTACAATAAAATCACCGGTGTTATCGTCTCCCACACAGGCACAAACTCCAGCCTTCATGCCCAGTTTTGCTAAATCAATGGCCGTATTAACCGCACATCCGCCCAGATGATATTCTATATGATCAAAAGTAGCCAAACGATCCCACTCTGGAACATGGTCAATGGGTTTGCCAAATACATCCATAACCGCAATACCCACACATAAAACATCAGGATGACCCTTATTCATATTTATCGGCTCGGACATTGCGACATCCTCAACTGAATTAATAAGAATAAATTTCTTTAATGGCTTTACCGATTCGCTCACAATCGGGACGATAGGCGTTTTCAAAAACAGGAGCAAATGGAACCGGAATATCGGGCGATGCCACTCGTTTGACAGGTGCTAGTAAGTGTTCTGCAAATCGTTCCATAACGCCGGCTGCTATTTCCGCACCAACACCTCCGGTTTTAGGACCTTCTTCTACAATAATCACTCGTCCGGTCTTTTTTACCGATTCCCCAATCGTATCATAATCAAGAGGTGACAAACTCCTTACATCAATCACTTCCGCCTGAATTCCTTCGTTACTCATTTTATCCGCTGATTGCACGGATAAATGTAACATCAGCAGCCACGATAAAATAGTTACATCCTTTCCTTCCCGGACAACTTTTGCCTTATCCAGGGGAATCATATAGTCCTCTTCCGGAATTTCACTGCTGCTATCTACTGCACCAGATTCAGCACGAGCTCCTTTGGAGCCGTACAGCAGCTTATGCTCAAACATCATCACCGGATTATCGTCCCGTATGGCCGCCTTGAGCATTCCTTTGGCATCGTAAGCATTGGATGGAGCGACCACTTTAATACCGGGCATACCGGTAAAAAAACGTTCCATATTTCGGGCGTGCTGTGCTCCTCTGCCCGTAGCCCCGACCGGAGCACGCATCACCAGGGGTAAGTTAACCGTGCCTCCAGACATATAACGCAGCATCGAGATGTTGCTGGCGATCTGATCCATCGCACAGAAAAGAAAATCGCCATACTGAACGTCTACAATAGGACGCATACCCATCATAGCGGCACCGGCGGCAGCTCCAAAGAAACCCAGTTCTGCAATGGGAGTATCTATAATGCGATCCGGGAATATTTTCTCTAAACCCAGCGTTACGGTAAACGCTCCGCCCCATCCGCCTGAGACTCCGATATCCTCACCTAGGCAAAAAACCCTTTCATCACGCTGCATTTCTTCAGCGATGGCTTCTCGCAAGGCCTCTGCTACACTAAGTCGCTTCATTTTTTTATTTTTACTCACTGCCAATGTAAAATTTAGAATCTAACTATCACTAAACAAAAACATGGGTTGTCAAATCTTCAATCCTGGGTTCCGGCTCCTTTTGGGCCAGTTCGACTGCTTCCGTAAGCTCCTGTTCGATGGTATTGTTTATTTTCTCAAAGTCTGCTTCTGTTATATCCTCTCGCTCAAGGAGTTTATTACTGAAAAATCCGATAGGTTCCTTTTGCAGCCATTCTTCCCTTTCCTCTTTCGGTTGATATGTACATGGGTCCCGCCGGGAATGCCCTGTGATCCGGTATGTCATCAATTCCAGCAACACCGGCCCTTTCCCGTTCCGGCAGTCTTCTACCGCTCGCTGGGCTGCTTCGTAAACTGCCAGCACATAGTTGCCATCCACGGTTTCGGCTCGAATACCGTATGCCAATGCCTTTCCTGCCACGTTTGCCAGGCGGGTAACTTTTTCTATTCTTGTCGATGCGCCATATAAATTATTCTCACAGACAAAAAGTACGGGTAAATCCCAGATAGCTGCCATATTCACCGCCTCATGAAACGCCCCTTCACTACTGGCCCCATCTCCGAAAAAACCAGCCGCCACTTGCCCGCTTTTCTTCATCTTGAACGCCAACCCCATACCGGTGGCCAGCGGCAGTCCTCCTGCCACGATCGCGATGGCTGGCACCATGCCCTTTTCCATATTGCCTATGTGCATCGATCCGCCTTTCCCCTTGCAGCAGCCGGTGCCTTTGCCAAACAGTTCGATAAGTATCTCTAGCGGTGTCAGTCCTTTCGCTAGTGCATGGCCATGCGGACGGTGCGTCGATGTGATATAATCATCCCGGTTCAGTGCGGTACATACCCCAACCGCGGTGGCTTCCTGCCCCTGGCACTGGTGAATCGTCCCCGGCATCCTGCCCTGCAAAAAGAGCAATTTGATCCGCTCCTCAAAACGCCGAATAAGCGTCATCCGTTCCCATAATCCAAGCAGAAATTCACGACTGTATCTTGAAATGTCAGGCTTCAATTATATCTCCATAAATTATAAAAGCATTTTGTTCTATGAAATACTTTGAATCTCTTCGACAATAGCATTCAAAAAATCAGCAGCGTATTTCCCACTCACGATGCGGTGATCGATTGACAAGGTTAGTTTTACCTGATTTCTGGCTACAATGCGGTCGCCGATCACACAGGGAACCGGTGCGACTTTGCCAATGGCCAGTATGGCGGCTTCCGGTGGATTCACGATAGCAAAGAAAGAGTCAATATTTGCAACTCCCAGATTTGTTATGGTTATATTAGCCGGCTCAAGCATTTTGGCTTCCGGATCGCCGGCCCGAATTTTTGCGACCTTTGAAAGGATCTCGTTGGAAATCTGAGATACATCCTTGCTCAAAGGGTTTTTGATAGGAATAACATAAAGGTCACCATCTATATCGACTGCCACCCCAACCGCATCAATAGAAAATTTGATTAATTGGTTGTCCTCCCATCGACATTTCATTCTCTCAAATTTCTCCAGAGCTGCCGCTGAGGCCAGCACAAAAAATGCATCCCATACAACTTTTTGTCCGGGGTATTTCTCTTTATTTTTTCTTCTGGCTGCTACCATAGCTTCCGCATCGGCTGTTACTTGCAGATAAAAATGAGGAACCGTCTGTTTACTCTGTTGCATACGTTTGGCCACAATACCTTGCGTACTGCTCATAGGAACATGAGCTGGATCTGATGCTAAGTGCTTTTCTTTATTTTTTGCGAACCATCCTTTCACAGGTCTTGACGGCACAAAAGTAGCATCCGACTTCTCGCAATAATCATTTTTCACGGAGGTTGTCACTGTCTGCTCCTTGGAAGCAACTGTTTGCTTTTGCGGTACTGATGGTTCACTGCTGCTCAGAATAACCGCTATCTCCTGGCCAACCATGACCTGCTCATCTTGCTGTACCAGTAAAGATTTTACGATACCGCCAGATACGGCCTCCACTTCCATGATTGCCTTGTCTGTCTCCACTTCACATAAGGGCTGTCCGAGTTTGATTTCAGCTCCGGGCTCAACCAGCCAATGAACCAGCCGTACACGATCCCCGGTAGTGCTTAAATCCGGCATGGTTATTCTAATTTCCTGCATCGGTTTGATTCTCCGTAAAATCACATAATTGTGCATGTTGACGGATATTTCGCTATTTTAATTCTACCAAAAGCTCCTGCTCTGCGGACGGGGCTACTAAGACCAAAACAACACTTTCCCTCAATAAGGAAAGTTCCTGTTCAGAAGTTTTATCATCTGTGATTACCGTGTGAATATCTGAAATATCAAGTACTTTCCGAAGGGCACGCTGGCCAAATTTCGAATGGTCTACCAATAGGATAAGGCGCTTCGTTTGAGCCGCAAAGATCTGCTTGATCCGGAACGTCGCTATCGATGATTCAAATGTCCCCTCGGTAGGCAAAAAACCCTTGGTAGAAATAAACATCTTATCAACATAGTATTTTCGAGCCTCATTTTCTGCCATTTCGCCCACCAGGCAAAAACTGTTGGGATCATGTTGCCCACCGATGCTGATGATGGTATTTCCCACCCCGCGGCCTAATTCAATATGTACGAGGGGGGAATTGGTTAAAATAGTGATTCCGGACGTTTTTCGTGCCAAAAGTTTGGCTAATTGAATACAGGTACTGCTTCCATCCAGATATATGGTCTCACCTGGTTCAATCATTCCCAGAGCGGTTTTGGCAATCGCATTTTTCTCCTTTACATTTCTATTCAAGCGCGACAACAAACTGGTTTCATAAAAATTTTCCGAAACATGGCTGATTTGCACACCCCCCAGTGTTTTAATGACCTTTTTGTCTTTTGCAAGCCGATCAATATCTCTCCTTACGGTCATATTTGATACGCTCAGAACCTTCTCCAATTCCTGATACGAGCATGCTCCCTGAAGTTGCAAAATTTCCAGGATAATCTTCGTTCTTTCTTCGGAATACATATTTTAAAATCCTCTAAATAATATATATATTAACATTAATTGATAATATTAAACAATAATATGATTATATTCAACATTTTTTGTGAAAATAATGGATTTTTGAGTTAAAAAGTTATTGAGACGTTTTAAGCAGTTGCCTTTATCAGCGGATACGCTCCAAGCAGGCCGTGAGATGAAAAAATAACTTTATCACAACTATCCAATTTATAATGACTTAAAATTGTTTCGGACGAAAACTATTTGTTCTATCTCGATGATTTTATATCATTTACCAACGCGGGCACTGCCGACATAGAAATAGTAGCCCGGTAAAAATAGGAAAGTGCCGAGCTTGCCGATTGGCAGCCAGCATCCGTTGGTTAAACGAAAAACCGCAATGTACAATCCGCTGCCCATAAAAACATAATACTCATACGGAACCGGCACATCTTTCATCGTGCCATACCGCTTATTGCCGCCGTAGCAGGAGGACTAAACCATAAGGATACTGTACGGATAGCCACACGGCAAATTCAAAAATTCCCGGATGCGTGGATAACCTGGCCAACATCTAATCCTCGTCTGCCATAAACGAAAATCCACACTAGGAACACACCTTCCGGTGGCCGCTCTCCTGTTTCCAGACGGGGGTGTCTATCCCGCAGTTCGGGCATTCCGTGATATGACATTCACTCCACATCTGCCGGCCCATCTCCGTATCAAAGTCGATGAAATTGTACGGATCGTCCACCTCCCGGAACTGGTTCCATTCCGTGTCGATAAAATACTCCGTCTTGTGCAGCCGCACAATCTGCAATGGCTGCGGCCAATCTTTATGTCTTGCATTTGCCATCTTTCTCCCTCCTGAGAAACCACTCTCAACGGTGGTTCACCTGGTATCCTGTGAACCACCAGAGAGAATAAAGAAAAAAAACAAGCGGTCCGGTACCTTCACGAACCGCTTTCCAAAGATCCCTCAATTCGCTATCACGATTTCCTCGGTATCGTTGTTGTCACCGGACTCTTCACCCTGAGCCTCAATCATCCTCTCAAACGCCTTCTGCAGACAATAGACAGCCAGCGGTATCTCATTCCTGCTGAATGAGCTGCTCGATTTCCAGCTGTCGGTTTTGTGGTCCTTGTACCTGCGCTGGACCGTCGCCTTGAGCACGGTTACAGTCTTTCCCTTCACCTCTATCTCGTTTTCCCACAGCGCCGCTGAAATCTGGCCTGCCTGGAATTTGGCTACCGGTTTTTGTCCTGCCATGTTGGTTACCTCGAAAACCCGCGTCTGATGCATAGGCTCTCTTTCTGTTCCGGAAAAGAGAGCCGTTGTATACTATAAAATTTTCGTTGCGAAAATTAGAAACAGAGTACTTTTCTATGCGTGTGTCGACATTATTTTTCCATTCACTCCGCTGAGCGGAATATCAGATGCTGATTGGATCGGGTTTCCAGCTCCACGATTCGATCTGCACCCATTGTCAGAGGCTTGGCTTGCCCGCCCTCATCCATGCTTACGGAAATGGCAGGCCAGGGACTTGCCAGTCGGAGAGTACCACCAACTGTAGCAAGAATCTTGATTTCCCGGACCTGAGATTCAAACTGACTGGCAGAGACGAGAAAACCGCCCTGGCTGCGAAGGTTGTAAAAACTGGCAGGTTTGTCGCGCGGCCAGGCAGGGAAAACCCGAATGATATCCCGTACGCTTTGCAGTAATAACTCAGAGACCGCCATCGAGATTCCGAACTGTTCCGTGTAATGCCCGAAACTATTGAAAGAGGCCCCGCGACGATTGAGCGACAAGGTCCCGTTGGGACGCAGACGATGTTCCACTTCATCCCGAAGCCATGCCTCCGTACCAGATATGCTGAGCCGGGCGCGAGCAACTGCTAAGATAATCGTCGAATTGTTTCCATTCCAGCGAAGATGTTCGATAGTGTGGGTAAAAAGGTCTTTTTGTAGTGGTTCCGACCAATAGCTTACCACATCCCCGGGAAAGACCGGCGTGGCTGGAACAGCAATATTATAATCAATCGGGGGTGCATCCTGCACATCGACTACGATCAATTCTTTCTCCTGATACGTGGGATAATCCGGTAACAAAGGCAAGCATTCCACCAAACGGGTGATGAGATCCCGGTCGCAACCCAGCGTGGTAGCACCTTCGATAGCTGCTTCCAGGATATATTGAACCATGGCTATATCAAAGGTACAGTTGCGGTTCCGTTCAAATTTCATAGTCCACCCCCAATGTTCGGGCGAAACGCTGGGACCCAGCACGATTTTACCATCTTCATTGCGATCACATTGTTCGATGAAATTGGCATAGAAAATCGCTACCGCCCGGATAGCCGGGTAGGCAATGGTTTCCAGATATTGCCGGCTAGGCTGGTACTTGTACCGCCACCAGAGCGGTTGCACAGTAAAACCATTCACACCCAGGGTCATTCCCCAAACATGATGGATATACTGTCGGCCGTTACGACTGCGACACGGTTGAGGTTGTGCCGGTTCATACGCATACAGCACATGCGGATAGTAGGCCCCTTCAAAGGCAAAAATCTGATGCGCAAGCCATCGCGCCCGGGGCAGATAATGGCTGATCAATCGATCGTACGGTTCGGCCAATTCCGGATGATTGGTTATGTAACTGGACCAGAAGGTCTGCTGGATATTGTAATTGGTGTGATAATCCCCGTGCCAGGCTGGTGTATCATTGATCAGTCCGGCAAACAAACCAGGACTCACTACACCAGGTTTGGTTACACACCGTAAGAAGTATAAGTTGCGATACCAGGCCGTACACAGGGTGGTATCGGGAACGTCAATGCCGCTGGCCGCCCAGAATTCTTCCCAGGTTTTCTCATGTTCCCGGATTTGTGTTTTCACTTCGCTGTCTAACGTACCTTGGGCCAGTTTCACAGCCTCGTCGACTACCTCGTTCGATTCCTGCGAGGTTACAATAGCTACGGCTTTGTACGTTCCTTTACTTGCCACTGCCACCGCGAAGCTCATACCCGGCCAGTCCGGATCGCCGGGAATCTCCTGCTTTAACCATGCTAGACCATCCTGTTCATTCATAGAGGGTGCAGGTAATTCGTAACTGGCCTTGAAGGCCTGCAGATGCGCCGGAGCGGACGATTCGATCAGAAAGACATTGTGATTGGCCAAGGCACGCAGGGTAGCCTTGGGCACAGCATTCTCGGTGCCGGCTACCTGAACCACCCCTCTTCGGATATCCAGTCGTGCCGGGCTACTCGGAGATACAACTAATTCCAGATTAATAGAGTGCTTGCCTCTTGGGCCCTCCAATATAACCTCCTCAAAGCGGTTATCCGCTTTTTGTCCGTCTTCTGTCCAGGTATAGAGAATGAGCGTGCTTATTTTCTTGCCTAAAGGCAGGGGAAAACGGAAGTCCTGGGTTCCCGTGGGAGTATCTAACCAACCGCTGCCGAAAATCTTATGATCGGCCGGGTCCATTACATCAACGTAAAATCGGGCATTTTCGCTTCCGGACAGTCTGATCTGAAGGGTGGGATAATCCTCCGTGGCAAGGTTATCCAGCGGATACGCAAAGCCGTTCGATGACCCCGGCTCTCCGGTTATGCTCATAACCGTGCTCTCGCCGATTCGCTCCCAGCTATTTTGCGTTCCCTCGGCTCGGATTCGTCGCCAAACGAGTTTGGTGGGCAAGGAACCGATTCTGATAACGGCACAAGCCCGGGGGCACGGATAGGGATGGGCCTGGTAGCTGTCTGTGTCTTTCCATTGGTATCCTGGCGGGAGTATCCAGTTTCTGTCCGGCCAGTCCCCGAAAGCCAATTCCTTGAGTCTTGCCAGGGTCGGCAGCGGCGGGTCATTCTCGGTTTCCAACCGCGCATCCCACACATCGTTTTTGGTCAGATGCAAGATAAGATTTCCTTCCTCGCTGTAGACCAGGGCATTGATATCTCCATTGCCGATGATCAAAGCATACTCGAGAATATCATCGAGTCGGGGAACCGAAATGGCAGCCTCTTCCAGAGCTTCAGGAAAAGGGATTCCGGTATTTATCATACTCGGATTGCCGTCAGTGCTCTGGGAAAAGACTGGATGTGATAAGTACATAATAATAAACAAAACCATCACAAGGATAATGACTTGCATGGTACCGACAGGATTCCTTTTCTGCCCTGCATTTTGAACTTCAATTTGAAATAATCTACTCATCTGTTGTCTCCTGGAAAAGCGAACAACCAAAGTAGCAAAAATAACAATACCTGTGAGCCACTATAATCTATGAGGTTTGGCAAGTCGAGTCTTTCCAGATTCTATCGCCTTTTGCTAAAAGATACAACTGCCTATAATAAATAGATGCACAGAAGCAAAACTACACCGGATTTACAACGGTTGGAAAATCAATTATTGACTTCCATCCACTCACTAGGTACATTATTATTTACTATACCAAACACGTCCGTAAAGGAGAAAAGAATATGCCATTTAAAATCGGTGATTCGGTAAAGGTCAAAAAGAACATTATGTGTCCTGACTATGAATCGTTGGGTATTGGCGGCTGGCAGGGAAGGATTTTCGAGATCGAAGATGTTATTGGGATTCGCTGGGATAGTATCACCCTCAAACAACTGCCGCTAGAATACCTCCGGCATAGCGAGCAGGAAGGGCTGGATTGGTCGGAGATGTATCTGGGTGCGGATGAAATTGAGCCTGCCTCGCCCCTGGATTCGGAAGAAGAAGTGGATGAAATACTGGAGGAAATGGAAAGCAAATATTACTGGCTCGGCGAAGGCGAAGAGGGAGAGCGGATTCTCCAGGTGATTGGCGATGCGGAGGATGCAGTCGAGGCCTGGCGCAGCCATTTATCCCAGGTACTCAGTTTCCCATTCGATGCGGAAGTGAGCGAATCCCAAGACGAAGGCCCATTGGAGGAAGGGGATAAAGTACAGGTCCAGGGGATCAGTGAAACGGATGATCTCTACGGGGTTTTGGTAGATCTTACCTGCGGTCGTAAGCGATATGTCTTTCCATTGGGCGACCTGACCGTGCGGGATAAGAAATCTGCGCACTACCAGCCAGTTAAAGATTACTGTGTTTGGTATGCCAATAGGTAAGGAACATGGAAGGTCCTCTCATAAATTGAAAAACTTAATGAAAGGAAATATATTATGTCTATTCGACAACCATGGACCATACCGACATTCTTTATCTTGAACCTTCTCTTCACCAGCCCATTAAGTACGCAGGCGGCGAATATGGGGGAACTGGATTTGGACCAGATGGTAGGCCAATTGGCAGACATTGCCCCCAGCGCCTATCTTTACCGCTGCGATCGCCCGGCCGATCAAAATCCGCCGGAGAGTTGGATTGGGCTCATCCAGTACGCCAACCTCCCATTTGACAAACCAGTGGACGTTAATGATCCTGTGATTAAGAAGGTTCTCTGCGGACTTTTATGGGAAGAGGTCCGACCGGTACGGCGGGTTGAGCTTTCCTGGCCGGCAGATGCCAAAGGTCAACCCACACCGGACGAAGTGGCGTTGGTTTACCTGGATGCTACCGATGACAATGCGCACACCTGGTGGAATCCCCGAATGATCCGGGAGGCCAACAAGCCCGAGATAACAGCCGATGGCCGCACATACATTTACACCATTACGGTGGACACCTGGAACGTGATTGTCACCGTGCGCGGGGAAAAGCACGCATCGTCTTTCGATGTTCCCGCCATCCGTGCTGTGATACCGGATGTCTGGAAAAAAATGGACATAGAGATCGAATGGGGCTTTGAGGAGGCGACGACCGGCCTTGAATATGACGGCCGCGTTGAGGCGTATGACGGGATCATCAGCGCTGTGCAGCCGCTGTCCGGTTCCGGCACCACCATAACCAGCGCGAACACCTGGCACTCGGCCAGGAAGAGCGATGTACGACGCGGTGTGCGACTAAGCGTGTTGTATATGGGCACGTCGCACTGGCGGCGTGTGTGGCCCTATCACGCCCAACCGGAGGATGTGGCGCGGACCATTCTGACGGTATGGACCAACTCCGGCAGTTTTTCGTTCCAGGTGTCCGACCTGGAGCAGGGGCCGATACTGGCGCCTGAGTATGGATTCTTTGTCTGTGCCGCCGCCATGCAGCAGGCCACGGTGTTGAAATCCTTTGAACCGGCCCCGCAGATTTTGGGCGAAAAGATGGACGAGATTCCCGGTGTTCCCAAGGTTCGAGGATGGGCTATCAACGGTATGCCCTGGTTCGGCGTCAACCCGGACAATGAGCCGGGGGTGAGCGGCAGTCTGACGATCCCCGCCCGTAGCGTCGCGATGCATCCGGCACCTGAGAACGATGTGGCTGTACGCTGGCGCAGTCAGATCCAGGGATGGGTGAGCATCCAGGGCAAAGTAGCGATGGGTGACTCCCAGGGAGGAAACGGTGTGGAGTGGTCAATCATTCAGGAGACTAAAACGGGCCGACAAATACTAGCCGGAGGAACCGTCGAAACAGGCGGTGCCCAAGCAATTCCGACGGAGGTGAACGCAAAGGAGTTAGCTAAGGTCGGGTTGGGAGTGGGAGATCGCCTATCGCTGGTGCTGAGCGCCAAGGGCGGTGATCACAAGTGCGATACCTCGATTATTGAGTTGGCGATCACCGAAATCGGCAGCCAAGGGCGCATCTGGGACCTTAGAAAGGATGTGGTGGACAGCATCCATGTCGGCAACCCTCACGCCGATGCTTTGGGCAATGCGGACGTGTGGCGATTCGATGCTTCTGTCCGACCCATGTCACGTCCCGTTGCATCAGAACCACCCTTCCGTTTGAAGTCAACAGCAAAGACGGCAAAGGAGTTTCTCAAGGAACTGACCACCAAGGACCTCAAGACAGTTCGGCAGCGAGTGCGTGAGCATCCTGAGCAGACGTGGGAGGGTGCCGTCGCGGCTATGCAGGGAGAGGGTCCGCAGCCGTCGTTCCCCAAGCCCGATATTGAGCCAGCCATGCAGGTAGAAGTGCCGTGCGAAAAACTGGCTGCCCAGTGGAAGCTGGGCACGTGGCATATCCTGCGAAGATCAATCCAGGATCCGACTGGGAAATGGTCCTTCAACGATTATCCTTTTGGTATTCTCGCTTCCGAGACATACATGATCCTCCGCGCGCTGGACTTGCAGGGCATGCACAAGGAAGCTACCGACGGTCTGGATCAGTGGCTGCGTCTTCCCCTGGAACACAAGGTGGAACCGGGGGCTGGAGGACATCATGGTTGGGTGCGGTCTGACCGGCCATTAGGGCACTTCTCGGATGGTATAGGTTGCCTCACTCATGCCGAAGGCCCAGCAGGCGTCGGCGGGCACATGGACGGTGTCCACTGTATGGGCCCCGGCGCCATTATGTTCACCCTGAGCGAACACTTCCGCCTGACTGGGGACCTAGACTGGCTCAAAGCCCATGCCCCCCGTATGAAGGCGAACGCCGAGTGGATCCTGCGACAGCGGCAATTGCTGGCTGGCAACATTCCCGGTGGACAACGACTCTGGAGTAAGGGCCTTCAACCAGCACACGTCGTCACCCCTGACAGCGCATGTATGCATATGCAATTCTATGAGTCTGAGGCCTACTACTGGCTGGCCGTGAAACGCATGGCGGAAATGTTAGTCCTGATCGATCCGAAGGAAGGCACAAGGATGGCGGCTGAGGCGGAAACATATCGCCAGGACATTATCGCGGCAATCGACCGCTCCATCGCCCTATCACCAGTGGTGCCCGTACGAGATGGAACCTATCGCTCGTTTATCCCATTTTCACCTTATGTCCGTGGTTTTGCTACGGGCGCGTGGGGCTGGCGGCGATGCCAGGGACACGTCGGGGCGATTTACTGGGATACGGTACAATCGGCCGACCCGTTGATCAGTCCTGGCGGCCTTCTGTCACCCCATGATCGGCGTGTCCAGGGCCACTTGGATGTGCTGGAGGATCGGCTACTCCTGGAGAATGAGAAGGTCAATATGCGAACGATCGGCTACGATCCCGAAAAACACTGGTTCTCGCACGCAAGCTGGCAGTACCAGTGTGGCCTGGAGCGGCACGCAAACATCCATTTGGAAGCGGACGATGTGCCGAATTTCATCCGCTCGATGCTCAATCAGTACGCCGTGGACATCATGCCGGGTGAGTATACCTTCCGCGAGCACACCACGGGCGGACCGCCCGACAAAATCTACGAGGAATCTTGCTTTCTGGAACGGTTCCGGAACATGCTGGTCATGGAGGAAGGCGAGAACTTGTGGCTGGCACGAGCAACTCCACGGACCTGGCTGGAACAGGGCAAGAAGATCTCCATAAAGAACGCACCGACCTACTTTGGGAGGGTGGCTTATGAAATTATATCCAACGTGGACAACGGGAACATCACTGCTACTATCGAGCTGCCTTCCCGCAATTCTGCCGAGGTGGTATGGCTGCGGTTGCGTCATCCCAAAGCCACTGCGATCACAAGTGTCGAGGTTGATGGAACACCTTGGAATTCCTTCGATAAGGACCAGGAACTCATTCGGTTGGAAGGTCTGAAGGGTAAGATCACCGTGCGAGCCAATTACTGATCAGGAACTGAGTAAGAGAAAATCATGGACCGTTAATTATCAAACTATACATCGTGTTTAACCAAATGTTTGTTTTGAAGAAAACTATTAAAATAATCTCGTGCGGTGAATTATGTGACGGATATGGTATTTCGTCGTAACATCGTTGTCAGGCCTCTGTTCAGGAAACAGTCTTCTTATTCCATGGAAGATTTCCTCATTAAAATGTTTATGAATTTCCGGTCTATCTCAACTTGAATTACTTCTCTTTATTTACCCTTCTGTCCTGTGCTTTCTCAATACAGGCTTACCAGCCAGTTCCCCGCCAGCAAGGCCATGTCCAGAAGATCGATGATACCATCGCGATTCAGGTCGCCGGTAAGGTGACGGGCCGTAAATTGCGCCTCACCGCCGGCAGTCCCATCCCCCGACGGAAAAACGGGGTAGATAGGGTCGGACAACTCCCCATCTAGCGGTACATTCATGGATACGGCTCGTATCTTCGTCGCACCGCTGTTACAGACAACCGTTACCGATCGATTCAAAAGCGGTGTCGCCCAGGCCAGCGTTGTCGTCCGCGTGGCAGAATTGTAATCGATAAATATCGGAGCCGGCGGAACGGGTTCCCCTATGCCACCGCTAAACTGATAATTCGCCAAAACCCCCGCACCCGCCATGTCTTTGCTATAGGTGATATCAACTCTCTCAATCCCATCCAGACCGATAAAGTACCAGCCAAACGCCGCTCGGCCGCAATGATTCACCCGAATATCAACAATGCGGGGCGTATCCAACGCTCCTGCCGCTAATTCAAAATTATCCACCCCATTGACTTCCGTAATCGCACTGCCGCCTTCTACATCCAGGGAAACCTGGGTCACATTCTGCAGCAATCCCGACCAGGTCCCCGACTGACGTACCCATAAAGACTCACTCAGGGAGACAGATAATATTACCCAGCCGGAACTCACCGGCGGCGGATTCCCCAAATCGACCGCATATTTGCCTCCCGGACCACTCAAGGTCAGCGTCCCAAAGGGCGGCCAGATATCACTTCCTTGATATAATGTCTGCACCGCTACCGAAAAATACGCCGCTCCATCCAGCGCCGTATAATCCCCTAGATAATGGCTTGGTGCATAAATCGTCATATCATTATTCACGTTATCCTCCAGCCGGAAAAAACCACCTGTCACCCCGCCCGTTAATGGAAAACTCACCGCGGCCCCTATCGAGGTCCAGCCTTCCGCATCTCCACTATCCCAGGTGGTTTTTTGGGGTAACACCGGATCGACTGCCCAGAGAGTACCAGCCGTAACAAAAACTACCATCACACCTCGTAATAAATCAATCACCCGCTTCATGGGTTTTCTCCTTAAAATTGAACTTTCCAGATAAATTGACTCGGCTCTGCAACCGAATAACTCATTGTTATTGTATTCTATACACAGAAATTATGCAATATTTTTCGCCCTAACTAAAAATCGATACGAACATAACCCTCACCCATTATAAACTTTACCACATTTCCTTATGCCATTAAGATTTAAACGGAACGGAACACTTCCTTTTCATCGTCCGACATGAGGAGATTTCTTTGGGTAAAAACCAACAAGTGATTCACCTTAAAAAGATGGAGAACTTTGCCCAAATTTATTCTTGAAAAAAACATAAAAAAAGGTATAATAAATAGAAATTGTAAGTACTGGGTGTGTTACCCAGCCATTTTTGTAATTTAGGCCCGAAGTTCCAAAGAGGCGTAGTTATACTCTTGAATTAGGAGATCATGACAAAGCCCTAGACGTTTAATACCCATCTGAACGATTGACTACTTTTACTGAGGAGGAAAAATGTTTACTGAATCAATCCGTTCGTCGATAGCAATTTCAATTCTTTTGTTGGCCAGCTCTGTTTATTCTGCCAGTGATTATTCCCTCTCGTTTAACGGCAGTAGCGATTTTGTCGATTGTAATCTCTCCCCATCCCTCCAGGTCCAGAATGAGTTCACGATTGAGGCTTGGGTCTGGACGGGACCTCTGCCGGATAATGCGATGTGGTCTATAATGAGTACGCAGAACGATGCCACCACCTCGGGCATTGGTTTCTTTATTGATGGGCGAACGAATCCCGACAGCCAGACCGCACCCAAACGCCACATCCATTTCCAGATCGGCGATGGCTCATGGCATGTTTCCAATGCCAATGCTGCTGTCCCCGAGCAGCAGTGGGTCCATCTGGCCATAACTCGCAAAGCCAACGAGGTAGCCAACATATATTATAACGGTGTACCTGTGAGCGTTTCCAGCGTAGCATGGAACGGTGCCATTACCTATCATGCCAATTGGTTTATCGGCAAGCAAAGTGATGTCAGTCGTTATTTCCTGGGTCTCATAGACCGCGTGAGTATCTGGAATAGAGCTCTTACTCAGAATGAAATCCAGAACATCATGTTCATCGAGCCTGGTGCCGGAACGCCGAATCTGATGGGTTTGTGGGATTTTGAAGAGGGTGGGGGTGCCACCGCAACGGATGTCAGCGGCAACGGCAACGTCGGCACCATCACCGGCGCTGTTTTCACTGCTACGGATTTCGGTTCGAGTATCCAGCCGGATTTGATGGTACGTCCCTTCGACCAGATGGAATTTAGCGGCGGGGGCATTTATGATGATCTTGATGCCCAGACGGTCGCCTATTCAATACCCGCAAACCAATATGCTGAATTTGACGCGGTTTTGCAGAATAAACGCAGCGGTCCCGATCGATTTGCGATTACCGCCGATGGTTCAGATTCTTGCTGGACCGTACAGTATATCAATGCGCAGGATGGCACGGATCTCACCGGTAGTTTTGTTACTGGAACAACATCTCCGATCATCGCCGGCGGTGGCTCGGTTGCTTACAAAATAAGAATAATCCCTTGTCCCGCCGCCGCCCCCGATTCCAGCAAAACCCTAGTCCTCAGTGCTGCCTCTTTAAGTGACCCGGCTAAAACGGATACCTTCAGGATCGTCACAACCATAACCGTCGGCAAATCCCCGCGCGCCGAACTATATACCTCGAACGCCGATTTCGCCAAAGGCACACTCCAGGGTGTCGAGTGTATCTCTGTTCCCGATCAGCTCCAGATTGGTACTTTTTCTCCGATCATGCCATATATCTGGGTGCCCAACTCAAACCAGGCCACCGTCTCTAAAATCGACAGCCGTACCGGCCGGGAACTGGCACGCTATGTAGTTTGTCCGCAGACAAACGCCAACCCCAGCCGAACCACCGTCGATCTTGAAGGTAATTGCTGGGTCGCCAACCGGCAGACCGGAACGGTGGTAAAAATAGCTCTGCTCGAAGCTGGTACGGCCTTGGATCGTAATGCAAATGGGGAAATAGATACCTCTACGGACAGCAACGGCGATGGTATAATCACATCGGATGAAATGCTTCCATGGGGTCAGGATGAATGTGTGCTTTTTGAAGTGGTGGTCATTCCCGGTCTGGAACGTACGGTTCGCCCTGGCGAATTTTCTGCCTATGTCAATGATTACTGGAACCCGGGTCCCCGGGGACTGGCCCTGGATTCCTCCAACAATCTCTGGATCGGAACCTACGGCTCAAAGAAATTCTATTATCTCGATGGTTCGACGGGACAGATAACCAAAATGATTGACGTTTCGTCCGTCAATCACACCTCCTATGGAGCGGTGATTGATAAATATGGAACTATTTGGTCGAGCGGTCAGGACAAGAATCACGTTTTACGGCTTAATCCGACCGATAATTCCTATTCCGTTATACCAGTAGGACATTATGTCTATGGCCTGGGTATCGATAAGAATGATCACTTGTTCATCACGGGCTGGCAGAGTTCCAAGCTCAGTAGAATCGATATTGTTTCTGGTACGGTGGAATGGACCAAAGATTCCGCCTATGGTACCAAGGGAGTAGCGGTTACCAATGATGGCGATGTCTGGGTTGCCTGTGCTTTGGGCAATTCCATATTGCGTTATTCCAATGATGGTGTGCTTACGAATACCATTGCCTCTGTGGGCACAGAACCCACCGGTATCGCTATTGATGCTGCCGAAAAAGTATGGTTTGTCGATAATGGCGATAGTTACATCAAACGTATTGACCCAGCCACGAATACCATCGACCTTGCGAAAAGCATCTCTGGAACGACTCATTACGGCTACAGCGATATGACGGGAATGATTGCTCGAACCTATACAACTAGGTTGGGCACCTGGCAGATCATTCACGATTCGCTTAATCCAGACACCAACTGGGGTATCGTTGACTGGAATAGTTCCGAATTTCCTGGAACCTCCCTACGAGTAAAAGCCAGGAGTTCGCCCGACCAGACCCTCTGGTCAACCTGGGAAGAGGTAACCAAAGGTTTCGCCTTAAACGGTACGCCGGCGGGCCGCTACCTCCAGGTACAGGCGACTCTTCAGGCTCTGACCGGCCCTGTCTCGCCTGTGCTTTATGACCTTGGAATTGGCTTTATCCCGTTCGGCGATCTCAACCGCGATGGCCTTGTCAATTTGGTGGACTTTTCCTTGTTTGCAGCGAGCTGGCTCGAATCCGGTCTGTGGTAATTCAAAAGTTACCCATGCCTAGTAAAACACCTATCAGGAAAGCTATCAGTTATACCACCGCAGCCGTCCAAAGCGCCTCGGTCCTTCGCTAGCAGCTTTTCCCCTATGCAACCATAGGCAGCACCGGCTCCCCTGTTCCCTCTGTGCCAGAATAAGTGAGACAGTTCCTTGCCATTAATTAGACTTGAGG
>CAZOMV010000060.1:0-35165 GCA_964580995.1 uncultured Pirellulales bacterium | reverse complement strand
ACAAAATACTATCCGTTAAGAAAAACGAAGTCGCTGCCGCCCGGAAATCTGTCCCCCTGGATGCCCTAAAGCAGAAAATTCAGAATTTGCCCAAATGCCGCAATTTTTACCAGGCCATAAGCAAACCCCATCCCCGCGGCATCAATGTAATCGCCGAAATCAAGCGGGCCTCTCCCTCAGCCGGGCTAATCCGGAAAGATTTCGATCCCATCGCCCTGGCCAAAACCTATGAATCCGCCGGCGCCGACGCCCTCAGCATCCTTACCGATGAATCCTTCTTTCAGGGCCATTTGTCCTATCTTACGCAAGTTAAACAAATTACCGCACTGCCCATCCTGCGCAAAGACTTCATCATCGACCCCTACCAGATCTACGAAGCCCGCGCCGCCGGTGCTGATGCCGTCCTGCTCATCGCCGAAGCCCTGACTCCGGGCCTGCTCATGGACCTGCTCATCCTGGCTCAATCCCTGACCCTCACCGTCCTGCTGGAAGTGCATGACCTCGATTCCCTGCTCCAGGTTCGCAGCCTGGCCGGTTTCCCGCGGAATAACTACACCCTACTCGGCATCAACAACCGCAACCTCAAAACTATGCAGGTGGATCTCAACACCTCCCTGCGCCTCCGCGAATTCATCGAAAACCCCATCCCGCTGATCAGCGAAAGCGGCATCCGGGAACCGGCCCATGTCCAGCGGTTGATTCAGGCCGGCTTCCAGGGCATCTTAATCGGGGAAACCCTCATGAAAAGCCCCGATATCTCCGCGAAATTTCACGAACTTTTTGGCCCCCAATAAGGGAAAATTTTTTTATGGCGAAAACCCTGTGTGCTATATCTTTTCATCTATGTCTGATCTTCCTTGCCTTTATCACCCCCCGTACCCAGGCGGAAAATTCCGCCGTCGAACAGGCTATGGCCAGTATCCAGGCCGCCGTTCCTACCGCTCAGGCGGATCCCCTGCGGCCAGTTTTCCATTTCCGTCCTCCCGCCCAGTGGATGAACGATATCAACGGCCCGATATACTATAATGGTTATTATCATATCTTCTATCAGCATAATCCCTATGGCGACCAGTGGGGAAACATGCACTGGGGGCATGCCCGCAGCCGGGACCTGGTATCCTGGGAACATCTCCCTGTTGCTCTCTGGCCTTCCAAAGAAAAAGGGGAAGAAGCCTGCTTTTCCGGCTGTTCCGTCATCAATCCTGCCGGCGAACCCATGCTTTTCTATACCAGCATCGGTCATTCCAATGCCCAGCAATGGGTTGCCCTCCCTGCCGATGAAAACTGGCTCACCTGGAAAAAACACCCCGACAATCCCATTCTCACCGAAACCCTCCATAGCCCCCTCAGCATCCCCGGCTGGCGCGATCCGTTCATCTTCACCCACGAAAATCAATATTTCATGGTAATCGGTGGTGGTGCCCCCAAAGTCCTGCTCTACCAGGCCGAAAACGAAAAACTAACCCAATGGAAATACCGGGGTATTCTGTTTGAGAATCCCGATCCCAGCGTAACCTACAATGAATGTCCGATCTTTTTCCCCCTGGGACAAAAATGGATTCTCATCATCGCGCACGATGGCATTGCCCAGTATTTCACCGGATCATGGGATACTGCCAGCGGTAAATTCCTCCCCGAAAAACAGGGATTAATCAACCACGGGAAAAATTTCTACGCCCCGACCTGCCTGCCCGACAAAAACGGACAATGGGTCCTGCTGGGCTGGTGGAACGGCTACGACGAAAGCTGCGGCGGCTGGCCCCAGAATAAAGGCTGGAACGGCTGCATGACCCTGCCCCGAATCCTTTCGTTAAATCCCGACCTCACCCTCCAGCAGCAGCCCATACCCCAGATTCAGACCCTGCGTAATCGTCACCTCCGCTTCAATGAAATGACTATAGAGAATAGCGAACAGGTTTTTAATCTGGGAGATATCCCCGCGGACAGTGTGGAAATCCTGGCTGAGTTCGAATTAAAACAACAGGACATTTTCTCCCTGAAGTTCTGCCGCTCGATTGATGGAAATCGTGCTATTCAAATTGCTTATGAAAATAGCGAGATCAACGTCGACGGCGTCAAAATCCCATGGATTCCCTCCCAACAGGGGCAAACTTGTCGTCTCAATATTTACCGTGATCAGTCGGTTCTGGAAGTCTTTGTCAACAACACATTTTGTATAGCCCGGGTAGTTTATCCAGAAAAGGAAGATTGCGGCCTGTCCGCTTGGGCCCGAAACGGCAAAATCCTGCTAAAATCTTTGAACATCTGGCAAATCAATTCCATCTGGCCATGATTTATGCCTTAGATCCTCCTAGTTTAAACCACATTAATTTTGCAATTTTGGCTTATTTTGCGTTTCGCTTTTTCCCAAACAGGGTTTAAAATAACCAAATCTGGTTTTTGATGCAGAAGGATTATGCCAATGGCTCAAAATATTCTTTGCCCTACATGCCATAATACCATCGCCTATGTCCCGCAGGATCTCGGCAAAACGTTGATGTGTCCCTATTGTTCCCAGACCTTCACTCTCGCCCAGCCTTCTCTGCCGAATGGTTCCACCCAGCCACATGCTTCTTCCTACCCTGCCTATACCCCCCAATATCGCAGAGCCGCTCCCCTGCATCGTTCCCCCAGACCACCCGGAGTCACCATCCTCGCGGTAGTCGGGATTGTCTGTAGCAGCTTTCTTATAATGGCCGGTTTCCCCATCCTCCTGCCGGTTCTCTTTGTCATCGATCCGCAAGTAGCCGAAAAACTGGACTCCCATTTACCTAAAAATCTGGAATTTAAATACTTACAAATGTTTTTTGGGGCTATGTTAATTCTGGGTGCCGCCCTCCTAATCAACTCCATCGCCTTTTGGAAGGGCAAAAAATTCGCAAAACTAATATTTAATTTGATTGCGATTCTTGTGATTACCGCAACAACCGCCGCCGTCACCCGACAATTCCTCAACGGCGATATCCGTTCTCACTTCGTCATTCTGGTCAGCAATCTGTTTTGTCTGTTTTTCTTTCTGACCGCTTTTATCTATCTGCAGCGTAAATCCGTACAGTCCTGGTTCCATTAAAGAGCATGATCCAGAGCGGCTTTCAGCTCCTTTTTGGAAGTCAAACCAACAAATTTTTTCGCTACCTCCCCATCTTTGAATAAAATCACCGTCGGAATCGCGCTAATACCAAACTTCACCGCCGTATCGCGGTTACTATCCGTATCCAGCTTACCCACTTTAACCTTACCGCTGTATTCCGCAGCCAATTCCTCTACCGTCGGAGCCAACATCCGGCACGGACCACACCATTCCGCCCAAAAATCCACCAACACCGGCATATTGCTGCTTAATACTTCACCTTCAAAATTAGAATCCGTAATCGAGATTACATTACCTGCCATTTTGGATTGACTCCTTTCGATGTTTATATGGTCCCGGACATCTTATTTGAGTACCTCTGCTTTTCGACATTCTAGCCGCACCTTGTGGCCAAGTCAATTTTTATAACTGGTAATTTCTCTTATCCGAAACCAAATCAATTACCGGACAAATAATAATCCACAAAGCTTACTAGCAAAAAATTACACCCATAAATCGGTATAACATCCAATGATTCCGTGTTTTACAAAATCTGATCACCAAACCGCAGCCCGCTTAACAAACCAGTACCCCGCCCGGTATCTTTTTTCTGGGCTGGAGGAACGTGGTTTACCTTACCAGTTTGTACCATCCCATCCGCTTTATCCCCCGATTTTTTCGCCGTCTTACCATCACGTTGCTTACGCATCGATAATGCGATCCGATTTCTCGGCAGATCCACCTCCAAAACTGTCACTTCCACTTTCTGATGCACCTTGACCACCTCTGAGGGATCCTTCACAAACCGGTCTGCCAGCTCACTGATATGCACCAAACCATCCTGATGCACCCCGATATCCACAAAGGCCCCAAACGCCGTCACATTGGTCACGATCCCCGGCAGTTTCATCCCTACCTTCACATCGTCAATTTTCTCTACCCCCTGGGCAAACTGGAATACCTCAAATTTTTCCCGCGGATCGCGACCCGGTTTGGCCAGTTCGGACATAATATCATTCAAAGTCGGCAGCCCCACGGTTTCCGTAACATATTTCCGAAGATCCAGTCGTTTTTGTAATTCCGCGTTCTGCGTCAAATCCAGTACCGAACAATGCAATTCTGCCGCCATCGCATCCACCACACCATAACTTTCCGGATGCACCGCGCTGGCATCCAGTGGATTAAGGCTATCCCGGATTCGCAAAAATCCAGCCGCCTGCTGAAATGCTTTTTCCCCCAGCCGTGTCACCTTCAGCAAATCCCTGCGCGACTGAAACGGCCCGTTCTCATTCCGGTAATTCACAATATTCTGCGCCAGCGTCGGCCCCAACCCCGAGATGTACATCAGCAGTTGCTTGCTGGCCGTATTCACTTCCACCCCCACCTTATTCACGCAACTGATCACCACATCGTCCAGACTTTTCTTCAACTGCGGCTGATCCACGTCGTGCTGATACTGTCCTACCCCGATGCTCTTGGGATCGATCTTCACCAGTTCCGCCAGCGGATCCATCAGCCGCCGGCCAATCGAAACCGCCCCACGGACTGTGATATCCTGATCCGAAAATTCCTCCCGCGCCACTTCCGAAGCCGAGTAAACCGAGGCCCCGCTTTCATTGACCATGAGTATTAGAATGCGACCATCTAGCCCTAGCCCCCGCAGAAACGCCTCCGTCTCCCGGCTGGCCGTACCGTTACCAATCGCCACTGCTTCGATATTGTACTGCTCACATAACTGTCGAATTTTCCGACCCCCCGCCGAATCCGGCCCCACCCCTTGATGCAGATAGATCACATCGTGATACAACAGCTTCCCCTGCCGGTCCAGGCACACCACCTTGCACCCCGTCCGGAATCCCGGATCAATCGCCAGCACATTCTTCTGCCCCAGCGGCGAGGCCATCAGCAGTTCCCGCAGATTCTCCGCAAACACCGAAATCGCCTGCTCATCCGCCCGCTTCTTGGTCTCCACCCGGATTTCCGCCGCCATCGAAATCGACATCAATCGCTTGTAGCCATCCTGTATCGCCAGTTTCACCTGCTCGCTAGCCGGTCCCGCCCCTTTCAAAAACATCGACTCCAGCAGCGCCACCGCCTCCTCTTCCGGCACCGCCACCCGCAGCGTCAGCATCTTCTCATTTTCACCCCGCCGCAGCGCCAGTATCCGGTGCGACGGCGCCGTAGCCACCGCCTCACACCAGTCAAAATAATCCCGGTACTTCGCCGCCTCTTCCTCCTTGCCCGCCGCCACCTTGGCCACAAACTCCCCCCTGCTCCCGTAAAACTCCCGCATTCGTGCCCGCGCCGTCGGGTCCTCGTTCACCCACTCCGCTATAATATCCCGCGCCCCCGCCAGCGCATCCTCCACACCGGCCACTTCCTTCGCCGGATCGATATACTTGCCTGCCTCCGCCTCCACATCAATCGGCCCCTGTTCCCAAATCAGTTTCGCCAGCGGCTCCAGCCCCTTCTCCCGTGCCATTGTCGCCCGCGTCCGGCGCTTGGGCTTATACGGCAGGTACATATCCTCCAACTGCGTCATGGTCTCCGCCGCCAGAATTTGCGCCTTTAACTCATCCGTCAGTTTCCCCTGCTCTTCAATCGAATGCAGAATGCTTTCCCGACGCTTATCCAGCTCAATCATTTGCTCCAGGCGGTCCCGGATCGCCGTAATTGCCACCTCATCCAGAGAACCGGTTACTTCCTTACGATACCGCGCGATAAACGGAACTGTCGCCTCCCCTTCCAGCAGTTCGATCGTCGCCCTGACCTGATGCGCACCGACGTTTAATTCTTTCGCAATTCGAGCAACATATATTTCATTCATCTCTACCAGCTCAACCCTCCCCGCAAGGGTCGCTGCTTCTTCTTGGAAGGCTTGGCCTCTTCCACCGGCTGAACTGCCGCTTCCGCCTCTTTCGGTTCTTCCGGTTTGCCGCCCATCCCTTTCAGCGACAACGAAATCCGCTGCTCCGCCGTATCCACCTTCAAGACCTTGACTTGTACATCCTGACCATTCTGCACCACATCGCTGACTTTACCCACCCGCTTGTCCGACAACTCCGAAATATGAATCAAGCCGTCCACCCCGTCTTCCAGTGTCACAAATGCCCCAAAATCGGTAATCCGCGCCACCTTGCCCGGATAAATCTCGTTCGGGCGGTATTTCTCCTCAATATTTGTCCACGGATTGGCCTGCATACTTTTCATACTTAAAGAAATTCGCTTTTCCTTCACATCCAGCCGGAGGATTTTCACTTCCACGATCATCCCCTGCTGCACCACATCCGAGGGATGTCGAATCCTGCCCGCCCAGGTCATTTCGCTAATCGGAATCAAACCTTCCACACCCGGCTCCAACTGCGCAAACGCCCCGAAATCCATTAATTTTACAATCTGTGCCTGATAGCTGGATCCCACCGCATACTTCTGTTCTACCGCGGTCCACGGATCCCCGCCCGCCTGCCGCAAACTCAGGGAAATCCGCCGTTTCTCCCGATCGATCCCGATCACCACCACATCAATCCCCTGCCCCACAGCCAGAATCTCTTTCGGATCCTTGACCCGCGCCCAGCTTATCTCCCGAACATGCAGTAATCCGTCCGTCCCACCAATATTTACAAACGCACCATACTCGGTCAAACTGCGGACCACCCCATGCCGCAACTGCCCCACTTCCAGTTCCGCCCAGACTTTTTCCCGCTGTTCCAGCTCTGCCTGCATCAGCACATTCCGCCGGCTCAGTACCACATTCTTATCCCCCCGCTCCGCTTGCGTCACTTCGCAGATAAAACGCTGACCGATCAGCGAATCCATATCTTCGATCCGTATCAAATCGATTTGGGAAGCCGGCATAAACGCCTTGATCCCCTTGATATCCAGCTCCAGCCCGCCCTTATTCGATCCGGTCACCCGCGCCTCCACATACGCCCCTTCCTTCAGGTTGCTCCGCACCAACTGCTGCTCCGCGGCCTTGGTTGACAAGACCAGCAAACCATCCCGTTGATCATACCGGATAATCGACACCTGTACGATATCCCCCACTTCATAGCGCTTGCCTTCCTCGCATTCTTCCGCCGGCAAAAATCCCTGCGACTTGCCCCCCAAGTCCACAAACAATCCATCACCGGATACGCTGATTACCTTCCCCTTATTCACTCCCGGCGCACTGGACTGGCTGGTTGGAGTCGAAACTTTTGCTTCTTCCGGTTCCTCCATACCATACATATTCAGTAAATCCACACCCTCCAGGGCCGCCTCAATCTCCTGGTCCAGCGCCGCATCTTCCGCACCGCTCAGATTCAATCCCGCCCCCGGACTCACCGCCGGCTTCTCCTGCGCTTCTGCCGGCATATCCGATTGTGGTTTTACATCCTGTTCCTGATCCACTGTTTTTTCTTCAAATTCACTCATAAGACTCTCTTTAAGAAGTACTTACATCATTTCTACCAGTCAACTTCACAACAGCAAAGCGAATTCTATAATATTCACTTCACTTTGTCTATACTTCACAATGATAAAACATGTACGATCTTAACCAATAGAAATATTTAACCCGTTGACTCCTTTATGCAAGATGAGAGATATTGCAAAACCTTGGACAATAGAATACAATTACGCGGAAAGCGGCTTTGTACCATCCGTTCCAAAAATAGTTCGTTGCCTCCAGCCCTCTGGAAAGGAATAAGATATGATAAACCTTCGGGTACTCATGCTCTGCCTGTATTTCATGATGCTGTTTGTCCCCATAGCCGCCCAGGCTGAAACAGTCTTTTATGTCAGTCCCGAGGGCAATGATCAGTGGACCGGGCGTCTGGCCCAGCCTAACGCCGACCGCACCGACGGGCCACTGGCATCCTTGGAAGGAGCACGGGTTGTCATACGCCAACTGAAAGCGAACGGGACTTTTACGGAACCGGTACGAGTACAGGTGGCGACCGGCTCCTACCCCATGAACCAACCGGTCGTTTTCACGCCCGAAGACAGTGGTACAGCCGCCTGTCCCATCCGTTATGAGGCAGCCCCAAACACCCACCCGCTGTTTACCGGCGGTCGTGAAATTACCGGCTTCCAGCCGGCCGATAACGGAATCTGGACGGCACAGATTCCGGAAGTGGCGGACGGTTCCTGGTATTTCGAACAGCTTTGGATCGATGGCAAGCGGGCCACGCGGGCACGCTCACCCAACCGCTTTTATTATTACGCCACCGAAAAACTCGAAGTCGGAATGAATCCCGAAACCGGTAAACAGGAGGAGGGCCTGTTCAGCCGCGCCTTGCATAGCCGGCATCAGGACATCGAACCGCTGCTGCAAGTGCCCAAGGACAGATTCAACGATGTAACAGTTGTAGCCTACCATTCGTGGGAGACCTCGCGTTCCCGGCTGGCCCTGGTGGATGCCGCGGAAAACAATCTCTTTATGACGGCTCCCATTCCCTGGGGCTTCAATTACTGGGGTTCCAACCAGCGCTACCATATCGAGAATTTCCGCCAGGCCCTGGATGAACCCGGCGAGTGGTTCCTCGACCGCGACGGCACCCTTTCCTACCTCCCGTTGCCCGGCCAGGACATGGCCAAAGCCCAGGTCGTCGCCCCGGTCACTACCGAAGATTTCATCCACATCAGCGGCGATGCGGCGGCGGGAAAATTGGTGGAAAATATTACCTTTCAGGGATTGTCGTTTGCCTATGGCCAGTACATCCTGCCGCCCACCGGCCACGGCGACAGCCAGGCGGAATACGGCATCCCCGCGGCCATCATGCTGGACGGGGCCCGTAATGTGGCGTTCGAGGACTGTGCCGTTCAACATGTCGGCATCTACGGCATGTGGTTCCGCCACGGCTGCCAGAACTGCTCCGTCACCCATACCATTTTCGACGACCTGGGCGCCGGCGGCGTCAGAGTCGGAGAAGGAAATTCCCCGCCCCCTGCCGAGCAGACCCACCACATCACCGTGGACAACTGCATCATCCACAGCGGCGCCCGCCTCCACCACGGCGCCATCGGCATCTGGGTAGGCAACAGCAGCGACAATCAGATTACCCACAACGACATCAGCGACCTCTACTATACCGGTATTTCCGTCGGCTGGAGCTGGGGCTACAATCCCACCCTGTCCCAGCGGAATCACATCGACTTCAACCACATCCACCATATCGGCTGGGGTGTGCTCAGCGATATGGGTGGCGTTTACACGCTCGGTCTGGCGGAGGGCACCACGGTCAACAACAACTGCATCCATGACGTCCATTCCTACGACCTCTACGGCCGCGGCGGCTGGGGGCTTTACAATGACGAAGGTACGACACACATCACGATGGAGAACAACCTCGTCTATAACACCAAAACCGGAAACTACCACCAGCACTACGGCAGGGAAAATACCATCCGCAACAACATCTTTGCCTACAGCATGGACGGGCAAATCCAGCGATCCCGCGTGGAAGAGCACCTGTCCTTTACCTTCACCAACAACATCGTCCTCTGGAAACAGGGACCGCTCTACAGTGCCGGCAGCTTCAAGGACAATAACGTAGTCGCGGAAAGCAATCTCTACTGGGATGAGACGGGCGAATTAACCTACCACGGCGAAACCCTGGAAGCCTGGCAGGCCAAAAACAGGGAAAAAGGCTCGCTGGTCGCCGATCCGCTCTTCGTCGATCCCGCCCACGGCAACTTCCACCTCAAGTCCAATTCTCCCGCCGTTAAAATCGGCTTCAAACCATTCGATTATACCAAGGCCGGTTTGTATGGCGATCCGAAGTGGGTTTCAATTCCCAAAAAATTCAAATTCCCGCCTGTCGAGTTCGCCCCCGCTCCGCCTCCCCCGCCGCCCTTCCATGTCGATGATGATTTCGAGTTGTCAGCCGTTGGCGATAAACCCCGTAACGCCCAGGTCAACACCGAAAACAAGGGCGATGCCATCGCCTTGACTGACGAAACCGCCGCCGCTGGCAAGAACAGCCTGAAAATCCTCGACGCCCCCGATTTGCAATTTCCTTTCAATCCCCATCTGGTGTACCTGCCCAATCACAACAAAGGCACATCCCTCTGCAGCTTCGACATGCGGATCGAACCAGGCGTAAATATGTACCACGAGTGGCGGGGTTGGGATGTTCAGCCCTACCGTATCGGCCCCACCTTCTGGATACAGGATGGCAAACTTAACGTCCACGGACAAAACCTGCTGGAACTGCCCGAAAGCACCTGGTTCCATATCGAGATCCGTGCTAAAGTGGGTACCGACGCCGACGGCACCTGGACCCTGATCGTTACCCTGCCCGGCCAGCCGCCCCGGCCATTCGCAGGACTCAAAACCGGCCACCCGGATTTTGGCAACTTCACCTGGGTCGGCTGGAGCAGCATGGCCACTGATGCCCGGGTATTTTATCTGGATAATATCAAACTGGAGAACGATACCCCCCTGCCGGATTGATTTTCCCGACTATCAAGAACAGCCAATGAATAATCGAATCTCAACCGCCGCCTACCGGCGGAAAGATGGCAACTATATCACCCTCCTTGAGCGGGTGATCTTCCTTCCGGGCCGCCCCGTTCACAAATATCAGCTTGACCTCCGGCAGCTTCAGCATATCCACCAGATGCTGCACCGTCGCCCCCTCCGCCAGGCTGACCGCCAGCGGCTCACCCACCCCCAGTTCGGGATGCTGATTCCGCAGCGTGGCAAACAGCTTGACTTGCACGGTTATCATGGACATCGCCGCCGGATATTCAACTCAGCACCGCATCCAGCGTCTCATCCGGTACATCCCACACCACATTATGCGGCGGCAGCTTTTCGTATTTCATAAACTCCGGCAGCCGGTCATCCTGATTGGTCAGCCCGGCCCCGCGGTTAAATCGCCGCTCGATATCGATTACCTCCTTGCCGATTCGCCCGACGTCCGCCGCCGTCCAGTTCGTCCCCAGTACCCCGTTGCATTCCTCGATCATCCCCTCAAAACCGCTGGGAATGTCCAGAATCGCAAAGGCAATAAAAACGCAATGCCCTGTCGTATCGATAAACGCGGTGGTGTACTGGAAATTCCGCACCAGCTCCGCCTTGTTCACATCGAACGGATCCACCTTGCCGCCCACCCCCAGGATTTCCGGCGCAATCGTATAGCCCGAGGTATGATCCGCCCCCATCGTGCTGATGGCATAGGTCATTCCGATCCCTTTGATCGCCCGCGGCTCATAGGCCGGCATCCCCTGCCCCTTGACCGTCGGACAGCGCACCACACCAAATGTTTTGGCGGTGTTGGCCGCCCCGTTGCCCAGAATAAAGCCCAGCGGCGTCCCCTGTTTAACTTCCTCCAGCATCTGGATCGCCTTTTGGCCATCGCCAAATCGGGCAATCCCTGCCTCCATCGCCACCGCCAGCGTCACCCCTGCCTCGATGGTGTCGATGCCGATATCGTTGCACATCGTCGTCAGCCGGCCGATCACATCCAGATCGTCAATCCCGCAATTGGCCCCCAGCGACCACGTCGTTTCATACTCGATGCACGAGGCCATCTCCGTCCCGTCCGGATTCGGAATCACATTCGAACACTGAATCACGCACCCCGGATGGCACGGATGCCCCATCATCCCCGACCCGCCGCGGCTCTTGCACATCTCCGCCATCGCCTCCCCCGATATCTTCGCCGCCCCTTCAAACCGCCCCGAACTGAAATTCCGCGTGGGAAACGCCCCCGCCTCATTCAGGATATTCACCAGCACCGCCGTCCCGTAGGAATTCAGCCCACCGCCGGGCTTGGTCACCGCATGGCTCTTCAGCGCCTCCGTCAGCTTCTTCCGCCCCTGATCGAATACCTCCTTATTGGCAATGGCCACCCCCGGCCCGCCCTGCCCGTCCACCACGATGCACTTCAGCCGCTTGCTGCCCAGCACCGCCCCCAGCCCCCCGCGGCCCGAATAGCGGCTGGCCCGCTTGTCAATGTCATTATAGCAGATCCCCGCCATCGCCATTTTCTTCTCCCCCGCGATCCCGATACTCATAATCGACGCCTTCGGACCAAACCGCTCGAACAGCAGCGGGAACACCTCCGACAAATTCCGGTCGGCATACTCATCCGCCGGGAAAAAGCTCGCCCCGTCTTTGGTCACATGCACCCCCCACCAGCCGTCCCCCTGCCCCTGCCCTTCCACCACCATTGCCTTCAGCCCCAGCCGCGCCACTACCTGCGACCACGGCGTACCGGCGTTGGATTCCTTGATTCCCCCCGTCAGCGGCGACTTGCCCCCCGCCGAGATTCGCCCCGACGTGGACGCTGTCGTGCCCGTCACGATCCCCGGCGCAAAAACAATCTTGTTATTCGGCCCCAGCGGATGGCACGCCGGGTCCACCTCGTCGCTGATAAACCTCGATGTCAGGGCACGGCCTGCCAATTGCGCATATTTTTGCGGTGCTTCCGTATAAACCGCCGTCCGCTCGTTCATATTGATTCGCAGTATTTTTGCCATTGTAATTCTCCTGGGCTGGGATAGGATTAACAGGAATCCCTACCATACCGATTACTTCTTGTTCATCTGCTTGATTATTTCCGCTATATTCACCTGGTTCCGGGCCACCGTTCTCTGCCGTAAAAAGATCGTCAGCACCAGCAGGGTCGTGACAATCGCCAGCAGTAAAATCCACTTGATCGAAGCATCCAGCTCACTCACCGATTTGTGCACTTCCTCGATCTTCTTGATTGCCTCCGGATCCATCTGGGCCAACAGGGATTGCCAAATCTGCATCACAAACTCCTTTCGCTTGATTGGAAGGACCAATCTTCTTTGCCAATGTGTCTTTCCCGGATTATATCTTTACCCCCCGTCGCCGGCAAGAGGAAAAAAACACTTTTCCAGATGCAAAAACTCACCTCAAAGCCCGTAGGATTCCCATCCCGAATTCATAAAGGATTTCTTGACCATTCCCCCGGATGGTTTGTAGAATGGCCGCAGGCGAAAGGAGTATAACCATGCAAAGAAATAAAGTAACAGGCTGCCGTGGCTTGTGGCATAAGGGATGGAAAGAATTAGCACCTGGCGGCTGGGGAATTCTTTGCCTGGCGTGCCTGGCAGGTTTGTCGCAGGCGGAACAGGGCAGCGAGAACAACACCGCCTGTGAGATTGTGATTCATGCCGATCAGGGGAAGGAAACCATCAGCCGGCACATTTACGGGCAGTTTTTGGAACACCTGGGCCGCTGTATCTACGACGGCATCTGGGTAGGCGAGGATTCTCCCATCCCGAACGTACGGGGAATCCGTTCCGACATTGTCGAGGCACTGCGAAAGATCCATTGCCCCAATATCCGCTGGCCCGGCGGCTGCTTTGCCGACTGCTATCATTGGCAGGATGGGATCGGCCCGCGCAGCGAACGGCCCGTCCGGGAGAACATCGTCTGGGCCACCCTGGAGAGCAACCAGTTCGGAACCCATGAATTTATGGACCTGTGCGAACAGGTGGGCTGCGAACCTTACCTCGCCTGTAATATGGGCAGCGGGACGGTTCTGGAGATGCAGGAGTGGGTGGAGTACCTCACCAGCGACAAGGTAACCCCGATTACCGAAATGCGGCGGAAGAACGGCCGGGACAAACCCTGGCAGGTAAAGTATATCGGCATCGGTAATGAAAGCTGGTGGTGCGGCGGGAATATGCGGCCGGAGGATATCGCCGCCAATTACCGCCGCTATCAGGGCTACGTGGGATACAACAGCGGCCGCAAGTATTTCAAGATCGCCTGCGGCCCCAACGGCGACTGGGACGCACCCACCGAAGTCATGATGCGCTCCGCCTATCAGGATGAACTGCACGTGGGCGTCGAAATGCAGGGGCTGTCCATGCACTGGTACTGCCACACGTCGGAAAATCGTTCGGCAACGGATTTCGGCGAAAAAGAATGGCTGGAAGCCCTCCAGAGCGCCCGCTATATGGACGGCATCATCAACAAACACCAGGCCATCATGGACAAATATGACCCCGAAAAGAAAACCAAACTCATCGTCGATGAATGGGGTTCGGGCATCTGGGACAATACCGGCCCCCACTGGTCCGACTCCCAGAATCAGAATACCCTGCGCGACGCCCTGATGGCGGCCCTCACCCTGAATATCTTGAACCGGCACTGCGACCGCGTGCACATGGCCAATCTGGCCCAGATGGTGAACGTATGCGATGAATTGTTTATCACCAAAGACGCGGGATTGATCCTGACGCCTACCTACCATGTGTTTGACATGTATCAGGTACACCACGACGCCGCCCTGCTGCCGGCGGAGCTGCGGTGCCCCAACGCTGATTTTCTGGGAACCGGTCCCAAATTCAATCCTTCCTGGGGCCAGACGATTCCCGTAATCGATGCCTGCGCCTCACGGAATCAGGACGGCAAGATTCATGTCTCCTTGTGCAATATCCAGCCGCGGCATCCAGCCGTCGTGACCTGCACCCTGACGGGATTCACTCCCTCCCAAGTAACCGGGCGGGTGTTAACCGCCCCCGCCGTCAATAGTTGTAACACCTTCGAAAAACCGGATACAGTCTGCCCCTCGGTGCTCGAAGAGGCTCGTTTGCAGGATGGTACAGTAACGGTGACTCTGCCGCCCCGCTCGGTGGTGGTGCTCGAAATCAGCTAGATCGGCCCTCGTATCCTGACATACTCATAAAGTAAAAAAGTGTAACCATGTTATCCCTTTAAACTGTTGGAGATAGAATTTATGATGAAATCGGCCCTCTTATCTCTATGTTCCTTGTTGATTCTTACCGGCTCCGGCTGTTCCACACCCCCAAGCGGCGATTCCCCGTGGATCAGCCTCTTTGACGGCCAGACCCTCCAGGGCTGGCACGCCCTGCCCGGCGGTTTCTGGCAGGTCGATAATGGCGCCATCCTGGGCACCAGCCCCCAGTCCGACCCCCGCCACGGCATCCTCCTCACCGACGCCCGCTATCGCGATTTCACCCTCCGCTTCCAATACCAGGTCCTCCAGGGCAACAGCGGCCTCTATTTCCGGGTCGATCCCGTCGCCAATGAGCTTTCCGTCAACGGCCTCCAGGCGGAAATCGACGTCGCCAAGGACGCCGGCGGCCTCTATGAAACCGGCGGCCGCGAATGGGTCGTGAAACCCGATCCCGCCGAGGTCCAAAAATATTTCAAGCCCGGCCAGTGGAACGAAATGACCATCACCGCCCGGGGCCGCCATATCACCGTCTTTGTCAACGGCTATAAAACCGCCGACCTGCCCGATGACCCCGGCCGCCTTGAAGGCCACATCGGCCTCCAGCTGCACGGCGGCATGGACATGAACGTCCGCTTCAAAGACCTGAAAATCAAAATCCTCTAACTGCCTTGCGATACCTTCCCAGCTAAACCGTATCGGGACAGACATTGAAAAACCAGTTAATGGCGCGATTCCGCCTGGGTTTGAATCATATTGCGCAAAGCCTGCCACCCTGCCATCTGCACCGGCGTCAGACTGGCCGGCCGATTCGTGGCCAGGTGATATTCAACCGCCCGCAGCCGCCGGCGGGTAGGACGGGGCAGGTTGACCTTCTCGTTCACCACCAGCCCGGTAATCATTTGCCTCTGATGCTTTCGACGAATATGCAGCTTACGCTTATGATGCAGTTTATACCCGTAATCTGCCAGAATGAGTTTGGTAGTGCGAATGGCCAGGGCCACAGCATACCGGCTGTAATTCTCCGCTGTTTTAGCAACAGGTAATTCTTCCAGCGTTTTGGGGGTTTGTGCACTAAAAACACCGCTAGTCTGCGTACTTGCCTTAGGTATGGAAAAGGTTATATCATCCGCATAGCGGGTATAAACCGCACCGATTTTCTCCGCCAGCCTTGCCAGTCGGACATCCATCGGGTAATTGACCAGATTCGCCAGCCGCAGACTGGTCGGCGCCCCCTGCGGCAAATGATTATTATATGTAGTCAGCTTGGTTACTAGCTCCGCCGCCTCCTGGTTCCAGCCGATCGAACGAAAGAAATCCAGTACCCGCCCCGCACTCGTGCGGCCGAAAAAATCCTTAACATCAAGCCGGATAACCACCTCCGCCCCCACATGGACATTCGCATTGGTGACAATCGAATGCCCCCGCTCAAAGCCGGTCACGTTGGGATGGGCTTTCAGCCGGGCCAGCAGCTTCCGCAGGATCGTCCGCTGAATCTGTTTGAGCTTGTCATCCGGCGCCTCAATCGTCCGCTGCCCCCCGGACCGTTTCGGGATAGGAAACGTTTTATAGACCGGCTCCAGACCCCGGATTTCCAGATAATTCAACCCCGTTCTTTGCACTAGATCATTTACCGTAAACCGGGAAATATATTCCTTTTTGACCGGCGCTTCCCGGAAAAGATTTTTTAAAAAGTCAAAAAGTCCCATTCCTTTCCCCTTAAAATTATTCTCTTACTGCCTGACTCACTCTTTACTTGAAAATAGAAAACCAGTGGGCACAACCAAAGTCATGCCCACTCCTGTCTTGCTAACGGATGCGATCCGTTACACTGGTTATAAAGCGGTCCCATGTGACCGGGCTGACGAAACATCAGCCTGTGCTCTGCATTGGAGCACCGCCAAGACAGTTATCTCGACCTCTCCTCCGGCGCCTTTCACTCTACCAGATGTTTGCAAAAATACAAGAGAATAATTGAGACTGTAGAGCCTATTGCATAACACGAGAAATGAGTTGCATTCTGGCAGCGGAGGGTGTATAGTGTTCGTCGAATACTCATGCATGGAAAGGATTCGTGATGGCGTATAATTTTCATCCGATGTCTCGGAAGCAGAAGTACCTGCTCCCGCCGAATCTGGAGGACTGGCTGGCAGAAGGCGTGAGCAGGATACGGAAGTTTTCCGAGAGCGGTACAAAACCCGCGGTGATATTGAGGCGACCAATAGCGGCTTAAAGTGAAAGACGGGATTAGGGCAGTTGCGGGTGCAAGACAGACCGGCGGTTTTTCATGCGATTTATCTCAAGATTTTTTATGGAGGTGAAAAGACGATTTTTATTACATTGCCGGACGTTTGAGAAATTTTCAAAGCTCAGCCGCACCGCCTGAGCAAACTTTTGACGTAGGCATCTATTTTGATTGATTGGAACAGTTGGCAATAAATACTAGGAATAACAGTGTTGCTATTCCAGCTAAAATGGCGCCGATGGTGAAGGAGAGCTGGGGGCCAAAACGGGACCAGAGGAAGCCGAACAGGAGGCTGGCGGGTAAAGCGGCCAGTCCTACCGCGCCATGATACAGGCCATAGGCCTTACCGCGGCGGTCACTGGGCACGAAATCCGCCACCATTGCTCTTTCTGCGCCTTCGGTGAGTCCATAGTAAGCGCCGTACACAAAAATCAGCAGTACAAAAAACCCTAGTTTTCCTACCACAGCCATACCCAGGTAAACGGTTGCATAAAGAATCCAGCCGGTGACTATTGCAAAGCGGCGTCCCAATTTATCGGAGAGAAAACCACCGGGCAGGCTGAACAGGATCTTGGAAATGTGCAGAAGGATCCATAGTCCGATGAGATGAATGAGGCTCAGATCGAACTTTGTTTTTGCATAATAGACCAAAAAGAGATCGGAACTATTTCCCAGGGTAAAAATGGCTACGATGGCCAGGTAACAATAGAACCTGGCGGACAATCTTCTATAGTCGTTCCCAGTTATGTCTGACTTGGAGGGGACAATTCCGGCAGAAGGCGGGGCAATTTCCCGCACTTTCAGGATCAGCATCACCATGGCGAAAAGGCCCGGTATCAGGCTGGCGCCAAAGAGCCAGCGTAAGGTGTGCATTTCTTCGGGAGAGGCGATGGCCGAGCGGTCCTGCCCCAAAGCCCGGCCCCAAAAGGCATAGATTACCAAAATGGAAATCACAGGACCGAGCACCGCCCCAGCATGATCCATGGCGCGATGAAAGCTGAAGGCCAAACCCCGAACGGAGGGATCCACGGAGTCGCTAATCAGGGCGTCTCTGGGAGAAGTGCGAATGCCCTTCCCCACGCGATCAGCAAATCGGAAGGCCACGATATGCAAGCCGGAGGCGGCCAGAGCCATGGCAGGGCGAAACAGGGTTGAAATGCCATAACCCAGTACGGTGAGCATTTTTCGTTTTTTGATCACATCGCTGAATCGCCCGGAGAAAATTTTCAGCAGGTTCGCGACACTCTCGGAGATCCCTTCAATCAGACCGATATAGATGGCAACGGCTCCCACCGGGACCAGCCCAGTCAGAAAGACGGGCAGCAGGGGATAGATCATCTCGCTGGATATATCCGTAAAGAAGCTGACCAGTCCCATCATTAATACATTGCCATGGAGGATTTGGGACCAGCCGGGCTTAGGATTTTGCTTGTTCGTTTTGTCATCCATACCCTGGAAGTATATAACAAGGAACGTCGGAGAAACAGCGTTTTCATGTGTTGTACATAAATAATTATTTGATAATGAGTTATATTATGGACGGCATCCTTTATCGGTATCTATTTGTCTATCGCTGGATCAACGCAACGGCAAGTAAACACAGCTGGAGCCGGGGGAATCGCAAAAGCGTTCTAAAATATCATAACTACCTATAAATAAATAAGATATGGCACATTATTCATTTCCGATGTTAAACTCATTTTGATGTAGCCAGGCGAGTGTGCCAATAATTTTAGGGCGAGTGAAATTTTCCCAAATCTTTTAGCTTGACAGTTTTAGCATAAAAATTTATCCTACCGAGTTCGAATTAGTAGTAGTGTTCTAAATATAGGTAATATATTTTGGAGGACGTATTTTGGATAATGCGCAAGTCCGCGAGCTAATAGACGCGGGCATACATTTTGGCCATCGGGTCGGACGCTGGAATCCGAAAATGAAACCATATATTTTCGGTACCCGTAATTCGATCCACATTATTAATGTCAAGGAGACCATAAAGGGACTGTTACGTGCTCAGAAGTTCCTTTATCATATGGTAGCCTCTGGCAAGGATGTTTTGTTTGTGGGCACCAAACGTCAAGCACGTTCCGTAATCCAGGCCCAAGCCGATCGCTGCGAAATGCCGTATGTCATTGAGCGCTGGCTGGGCGGAACATTGACCAACTTCCGAACCATCCGGTCTCGTCTGGGACGCCTGGAAGAGTTGGAAGCCATGGAAGAGAAAGGTCTGCTGGCTGCGGAAAGCAAAAAGATGGAATCCACGCTGCGCCGGGAAATGACAAAAATCCAGCGGAACCTGGGCGGGATCCGGAAAATGGACCGGTCACCGGGCGTGTTGATTGTGATTGACTCGAAGCGGGAACATATTGCGGTTAATGAAGCCCTTAAGCTGGGCATTCCCACGATATGCTTAATGGATACGGATTCCGATCCGGATCTGGTGGATATCCCGATTCCAGGCAACGATGATGCCATGCGTGCGATTGAACTGATCGTGACTTTATTGTCGAATGCGATCATGGAAGGGAAGACCGGCAGAGCGGAACTTGCCGCGGCAGGCGAGGAAGATCGCCGGGTACGATCCCGTCGAATCTCGACCGCCCAGGCAGCGGAATTGATCGCCAGCGGCCAGCCGATTGCCCCGAAATCCGGAGCATCCGCAGAAAACCCGCCGACCGAATCGCAGCAGCCGAATTAATAAGTCCGAATCGTCAAGTAATCAAAAGCGTAAACGCATAATGCGTATGCTTATATCAGATACTACGCAAGGAGTTCGTTTATAATGGCAGAAATAACAGCATCAGCGGTAAAGCAATTGCGTGAAATGACCGGTCAGGCCATGATGGATTGCAAAAAAGCGTTAACCGAAACGGATGGCGATCTTGACAAAGCCGTCGTTCTTCTGCGGAAGAAGGGCATGGCCGTCATGGAGAAACGCGGCGGTCGGGAGACCAAAGAAGGTCAGGTGTTGGGGAAAGTGGCGGAGAACGGAAAAAAAGCCGCTATCGTCATGCTCTGCAGCGAGACAGACTTCACAGCTAAAAATGCCGATTTTCAGGAAGCCACCAAGCTGATCCTGGATGTCCTGCTCACCACCGGTACGATTCCGCAAAACGGAGAAGCACTAGGCCAGCTAAAAACCGCCAAGGGAAAAACCGTCGGCGAAATCATCAACGATATCGTAAGCAAAACCGGCGAGAAGATCACGCTGGGCAATTTTGCCTGTTACCAGCTTCCGGGGAACGGGCTTCTGCATGTGTATATTCATTTCAACGGCAAGATCGGAACGATCCTGCAACTGGACAGCGATCAGGATGTCACCGGCAACGCGAGTGTCCAGACTCTCGTCAGCGATCTGGCGATGCATATCACGGCGGTAAATCCGGTATCCCTGTCCCGCAATGATGTCGATCCGGCCCTGATTGCCCGGGAAAAAGAGATTGCCGCAGAACAAGTCAAAGGCAAACCCGCCAATATGATTGAGAAGATTGTGGAAGGCAAGATCAGCAAATGGTTCCAGCAGGTGGTTCTGCTGGAGCAGCCATTTGTGAAAGACGATAAAAAGACGGTGGGTGCACTGCTCAAGGAAGTCAGCCAGCAGAATCATGCGGCGATCACCCTAAAGCGATTCGCCCGATTGCAGATCGGCTAAGAGGCCGGCGTCATCTATTCGTATGGGTACGGAGCATGGCAGAAATTAAATATCGGCGAATTCTGCTGAAGATCAGCGGCGAAGGCCTGAGCGGCGCCGGCGGGTATGGTTTGGCCAAGGAAGAGCTGGACAAAGTGGCCACACAGGTGGAAGAGCTGGTTTCGCTGGGAGTGCAGCCGGCGATTGTCATCGGGGCGGGCAATCTGGTGCGGGGTGCCACCCTGAGTAAAATGGCGAACATTCACCGGGTGACCGGCGATCAGATGGGAATGATGGCGACGGTGATTAACGCCTTGGCACTGCAGGATGTTCTGGAAGGGCAGAAAATTCCGACGCGAGTGCTTTCGGCGATTGAAGTAACGCGTTTCTGCGAACCATTTATACGCCGGCGGGCCATCAAACATTTGCAAAACAATCGGGTTGTGATATTGGCTGGCGGGACGGGCAATCCGTTTTTTACGACCGACACCTGCGCCGCGCTGCGAGCAGCGGAAATTCATGCGGATGTTCTTATTAAAGCAACTAAAGTGGATGGTGTGTATTCGGCGGATCCCATAACGAATCCAGCTGCCCGCAAATATACCCGTTTGACCTTTGACGAGGTTCTGCGCGACAATCTGCGGGTTATGGACCATACGGCGATTTCAATGTGCAAAGAGAATAAGATTGATATTATTGTTTGCAGCCTGATGACCCCCGGTACAATTGCCCGGGTGGCAAAAGGGGAGGCTGTCGGAACATTGATTACCCATAATTCAGAGGCTTGATATGAGTATCGAAGAGATCACATTTGAAACCGAAAGCAAAATGGAAAAGGCCGTAGACTTCCTCAGCACCGAATACCGCACGATTCGCACAGGGCGGGCCTCCACCGCACTGGTCGAAAATATACGGGTGAATTATTATGGTGCACAGACCCCGCTGAAGCAACTGGCCAATCTGGCTACCCCGGAATCGAATTTAATCGTTATCAAACCTTTTGATGTGTCCTGCATCAAAGATATTGAGAAGGCCATTCAATCTTCATCGGTGGGGATCACACCCAGCAGCGACGGTCGGATCATCCGTCTTAATGTCCCCCCCCTTTCGGGCGAACGACGACAGCAGTTGGTTCAGCAAATCAAGCAAATGGCGGAGCAGTCGCGGGTTCATATTCGCAACCATCGACGGGACGGCAACAAGCAGTTGGACCAGGATGAAAAAGACAAGATTCTGACGGAAGACGAGCGGGAAGAAGGCAAAAAGGGAGTCGATGAGTTGACGAAGAAATATATCGCAAAAGTCGATCAGCTTCTGGATGCCAAAACTGCGGAAATCATGCAGATATAAGTTATTTCGGGTGGTGTCGGGTGGTGTCGGGTCCGGTTTTTGACTTGTTGGATCATGAGCGGGGTATTTTTCGGGGGTGATTCCCAAAATAGACGGAAACGCCAAAAGTCATTATTGACTTCCAAAAACAGCTCTGGCTCCCCGATAACAAGGGGTCGAAGAGCTTTTGACGCTGGCGTCAAAATAACGGGGCCGCCAATAGAAAAGTGACAAATATCACATTTTTTAGCAGGGGTTTCAGCTAATCTAAAGAAAAAGAATGTATGGGTAACGCCAAACCTAATCTGCGATTGCAGTTGGACATTGTTAGCAACATCACGGGAGAGTGCTATGTCAACATCAGACTCCAAGAGTTCTTCACACAAAAATACGGAGATTCTGGAATCGTTGGAGAGGAAGGAATGGGAACTGGTTGCGGGGCCGGGCAAGGCTGGAAAGCCGATCCAGCCGGCCGCAAACGGGAAGGAAATCACGCTGGATGCCTTATTGCCGCCGGCGATGGCAGAGAAGGCAGAAACGATCGGGATCGCCAAAGCGAATATGGATGGCATGACCATTTTTTTGCTGGCGGTGCTGGCGGGGGCGTTCATCGGGCTGGGAGGCGATTTTTGCACAATTATCGTCACGGGCACCAAGCCGCTGCTGGGGCTGGGGGTCACGAAATTTCTGGGAGGGCTGGCGTTTTGCCTGGGGCTGACGCTGGTGGTGATCGGGGGAGCAGAGCTGTTTACGGGGAATACGCTGATTATGATGGCGACCGTCAGCGGGAAGGTAAGCTGGGCGAAACTGCTGCGGAATTGGGCCATTGTCTATGCGGGTAATTTTGTCGGGTCCGTTGCAACCGCCTATTTTATTTATTTGAGCGAGCAATATAAAATGGGAGACAATAGTGTGGGCATAACGGCGCTGGGGATTGCACAGGAGAAATGTGCCGGGACTTTTATTCCGATGTTCTTCAAAGGGATTTACTGCAATGTGCTGGTATGCCTGGCGGTATGGCTGTGTTTCTCAGCGCGAACCAGCACCGACAAGATCCTGTGCATCTTTTTCCCCGTTACCGCCTTTGTGGCAATGGGGTTTGAGCACTGTATCGCAAATATGTTTTTTGTCCCGATCGGACTGTTTCTCAAGAACCAACCTCTGGTGGTTGAGGCCCTGGGCAGGGATCTGTCCGGCCTGACCTGGGGCCATTTCGTGGTTAAAAACCTGGTCCCGGTAACCCTGGGAAACATTGTCGGCGGCTCCGGTTTTGTGGGAATCTTTTACTGGTTGATTTACAGCCGGAAAAAGGTGAATTAACCAGGTGCGAATCACGGAGTAAATTTTTACGAGCAATTATAGATTGCCAAATCATGTTTTTTGTCTCTTTATAATTCCCCGGATTTCGTAGTGAGGATAACGCTATCCAGGCAATCCGGATTTGCCGGATCATTGCATTTCAACCCGTTTTATTAAACATTTCTTTTGCCGTTTCAATAGCCCGTTCCAGATGCTCTTCGGTCATCTTACATGCCATATCCCCATCCCCTCTTTTAACCGCATCCAAAATCCGCTGATGCTGCTGGACGATAAACGTCATATCATACTTTTGCGATTTCCAGTCGGCCGAATAAAACAGTCCCGTCAACATGGCCCCCATCATCGCCAATACATTGTTTCCACATTCCTGCGCCAAAACATCGTGAAACATCCGGTCCTTCATTCGAAACTGATCCCGGTCCATTTCATCCGCAGGATCACTGATAATCTCGAGCATCTGCTGGAGGATCCGATCCAATCGTTCCAAACCTCGGGGAGTAATATTCGCGGAGGCCAGTTTGGCAATCATCGGCTCCATCGTCAGGCGGGTTTGCAGAATCTGGAGCAGATCCGCCCCGCTGAAATTTTTCAACAGGGGAGATAAAAACTTCAAACTGCCGGCCGGATCAAACTTTTCGATGTACCAACCCGTACCATGCTGGGATTTGACGATGCCGATCCCTTTTAAACAATTCAGCGCTTCCCGTATGGATCGGGTTCCGACCCCGATGATTTTGCACAATTCCCCTTCCGTTGGTAATTTTTGCCCCGGTCCCAGCCCCATATCACTGATGTATTCAACCACGGCATTAATGATCTTATCCGACCGATTCGCACCGACCGATAATCCCAGGTTATAGGTATCTGTTTTTCCGCTGCCCGGGGTCGCCTTATCCTGATTCAGGTGTGAATAATTCCCAGACGGCGTTTTTCGGTCGGATAATTCAACAATTCGACCTTTTTTATTAGAAAACATAAAACATCCTTATGTTTATGATCGTTTTTTTCAATTCCAATCCTCAATGATTTTTTTCTGTTCCTCCGTTACCGGCGGCAGAGGAGAAATCATCCTGTCAGTGGCCAATCCCATTTTGTGAACCCGGTACTTGATCCCGCTGAGCCAGAAAGGACCGGAATGGATCACTTTCTGCTTGATATGCAAAATTCTACGATCCAGTTTCGCCAGTTCTTTCAGGTCTTGCTTTACCGCCGCCTGATACGTGCGGAGAAAGGTTTCCGGCTCAAAATTTGCACAGACCGGAACGATCCCGCAGGCACCGGCCAATAATCCCTGTACCATGCAGCCCTCATCGCCCTGCAGAACCTTCAATCCTACTTCGGCTCCTCTATTGACCAAGGTTTTAAAATAGAACATATTGCCGGAACTTTCCTTACAGAATTGGATCCAGCCGCGCCGGGCTGCCTCACAGAGGGTGGATACGGCAATCTCCGTACCCACGCAGCCGGGGATATTGTACAGTACCATCTGCATCTGCTGCCGAGCCTCGTAACACTGGCCGAACAATTTCAACTGCGATTCCGCCAGCGTTGACGGTAGATAAAAAGTTGGAGTGACGACAAAGTTGCGGTAGCCGATCCGGGCCAATACCTGGATCTTTTCCTTCACCTTCGGCGTCGAGGTATCCATTACCCCGCCCAGCAGCAGGATTTCGCCTTTTACCTCCGCATGGGCTATTTCCACCATCCGGGTCCATTCCGAAAAGGGTAACAAAGGCCCTTCACCGGCGGAGCCGCCCACAAACAGGCCGTGGACTCCCGCTTTTTTCAAGAACCGGATCACCTGGCGAAACGAACTCTCATCCACTCGATCCTCGTTATCCAAGGGGGTGATTACCGGCACAATCAAGCCATGCAATTCATCATTCTGCATTTGCGTACTCCATCCAAATATACAATATTATACTCAAGTTTCAAATAAATGGTTTTTAATATCCGTTTGTAATCCAGTGTGTATTTCCATTACATTTCGTTCTGTTCTTTATCTTGCGTTTAGTACGAAACAAACACCCTCTACAGCTTGCGATACTTCAGCACCGTATGGCTCGGGACCGCCTTCAACACCGGGGGGCCTTCAGGCGCGGTGCAGGCTAATTGCTTGTCGATCTGAATTGTCAGCCCCTGTTCCAGCAGTGCGTTGCCCGTTGCTATCTGCGGCGGCTCCGTGCCGAAGCCCGTCACCTCGTACTGCGCATCCGGGTCAAGGCCGCGCAGGCGGATCGCTTTGGCCGGTTCCTCGTTGTCGATCCGCCGAAACGCCAGCACCACGCCCGCGTTCTTTTTCGGCCAATGAAATTGCTCGGCACCCCAGGCATTCATGGCCGGGGACTCCTCGAGCAATGAATAAACCTCGCAGGGCGCAGGATCAACGCCAGACAGCGAGCGGCGATAGGCCGGTTCCAGGCCGGCCCGGCTCTCCAGTGCCTCCAGCAGTTCCGTGGGCGGTTCGTCGCCCGCATCGGAAAACAGACCCGCCGTGCCTCGATAGGTGAGGTTGTCGATCCAGAGCAAAGACTCAAATTCTTTCCGCGGTACCATCAAAGGCGCATCGCTATGGTAAACGACATTGTTGATAAACTGATATCCCGCGCACGGGCCGCACAGACCACTGATCCCATCGGTATAAAGACCGCCGCAATACTGGCCATTCCATTGCCCCCGATGTCCGGTGTCATGGATCAGATTCCCGCGAATCACCGCGCCCCGGTCAGCCTGCGGGAAGCTGACATAGATGGCCGCCCCATCCTGCGCCACTTTCATCACATGGTGAATGTGATTGTATTCCACCTGATTATTCCCAGCCAGCGGCGGATCGGGCACCTCGTATCCGCTCAGCACGATTCCCGTATAGGAAATGTCGTGGATCAGGTTATGGGCAATAACCGACTCCTGCATCGCCCCGGCAAGAATGCCAATCGAGCCGAAATAGTCGATCCCGCAATCGTGGACGTGGTTGTTGGCGATGCGATAACCCTTATGGTCATCCTGGCCCACCGGATCAGCCCACTGCCAGGTGCTGCGATTTCTTATCGCGCCGGCCACGATGCCTCCGCCGCCCAGATCATGAATCTCGTTACCTTCCACTACGATCTCGGTACAGCCGGTCCGCAAACCCAACCCGATGGCCCCGGCGTGCTCAACAGCCCCGCCGGTAAACTCGCAGCCGCGGGCGTGCCGGAAACTGACGGCCGCATCAATCCAGTCGAACTTCCAGGACCCTGCCGGTTCTTTCTGCTCCAGAAGCTGGAGGCAGCCGAACATCCCCGCAAACCCGTATGGCGGCAGCAGCCAATCCACATAGGCCGCGCGGATGCCCTGGAAACGGAGATTGCGCACCGGCCGCTCCCACGTACCGCGTACCGCCAGCAGCATATTCTGAACCAGTGGCGCCGCTGTCTCCGCTTTCGTTAAATCCTCGCCTTCCTGCGGCCAGTACGAAAGGACACCCGTTTGGCGATCCAGGTACCATTCGCCCGGCTGGTCGATCATCTCCAGGGCGTTCTCGAAATAGCAGTCCCGGGCCTCTTTGGGAAAACTGATATTATACTCATTGGTAAATCCGTGCGGCCACATGTGCGGCGGCGGCAGCGTGAAGGTATTATCCGACTCATTGACGCTCCCCAGCCGTTTCCGCGTTCCGTCATTATTGATCAGCCAGATCACTTCTACATCGGTGATATTCTTCCAGGCCCGGATCGGCTGCTCGACGCCCAGGGTAATGGTGGCATCATTGGCATCGGTGTTGCCTTCAATCGGTTTAAACTTCCACCACTCACCCGGATTCGGTGTTCTGGCCCGAATCGCCCGCTGGCCATTGACAAACAACTGGCGAAAATACCACTGGCCCGCCTTAACCGCAGGCAGTTCCACCGTCCAGATTTTCCCCTCTCCTTTTTTCCAGCCGCTAATCATCCGCCCGCCGCTCAGAACCACTTCCTCACCCGCTGCCGCAGCGTAAGTAATCGAATACTGCTCCGTGCCGGAATCTTCCGGGCCAAAAACTAATGTCTCGGTCTGGGGATAAACTCCGCCGCGAATCGACACCACCACATCATGATTCAGACCGCCCGCCGCTATTTGACGCACCGCCTCCCGCGCCCGGGCCACGCTGGCAAACGGCTTGTCGGCCGTGCCGGGATTGGCGTCCTTACCATCAGGCGCGACACAAAAATCGCTCCCGGCTGCTGGGTATTGTAGCGAAAAGAGTACCAATATTCCTGCGATACCAGCCGTTACTACCGTTCTTTTCAACATTGTATATCTCCTACGGTTTGTTTTAATCACCTATCTTAAAACAAACGTTCTAACTCCAAATCATCCGCCAGACCGTTGAGGCTGTCGATCACCTCGGGCGGCAGGGATAAGCCCTTCTGCTTTTGCACTTCATAGCGCTGCCATTCGATCTCGCCCGGCAGATAGATGCGATCCGCCCCTTTGGCCTTGGGGGCATTTTGAATTTCGAGGATCATCTGATCCATACGCTCTTGGAAGATATTCAGCGGCATCATCGAGGCAATATCGATTGCCAAAAACGCATGTCCATGTCCCGTAGGATTGGCAGGGTTTTCCAATCCCCAGCTTTTCAAATGTTTGGTCACCGCCGCCCCCGACAGAACCGCCGAGAGTACCTCAATTAGAATCGCCAGACCGTACCCCTTGTGTCCCGCCATCGGCAGCAAGGCCCCATGTTCCGGAAAAATGGAGGGATCCGTGGTCGGCAGTCCCTCATCATCCACATACCAGGTAGCGGGAATTGGTTTACCGGCAAACTTGGCCGCACCGATTTTTCCTGCCGCCACGGTACTCATGGCAATATCGAGAAAGACCGGTTTTCCCTGACCGGCAGGTACGGCGTAAGCGATGGGATTACTGCCGATCACCGGTTTTTTGCTGCCCGGCGCCACTACATTGGCATCCACGTTACTCATGGCGATGCCGATCATATCCTGTTTAACCGCCATATTGGCATAATAACCGGCCGCCCCGAAATGACAACTATTTTTAACGGTGACAAACCCGATCCCAGCCGTTTTCGCCTTCGCAATCGCGATTTCCATGGCATAACAGGAGGAAACCATCGCCAGAGCGTTATCCGCATCGACCACGGCAAAAGCCGGGCCTTCGTGGATAATACGGGGCCGGGCCTGGGCCTTCAGTCCGCCGGCTCGCATCCGTTTGAGGTATTGCCGCAGCGCCCGGGTTCCATGACTATACACTCCCCAGGCATCGGTGGTGACCAGTACTTCCGCTGCGAGTTGGGCATCTTCTCTGCCCATTCCGCATTGCAACATCGCTTTCACACAGAATTCTTGTAACGTTCCCGTCTTCATAATTTTATTTTTATTTTCCTTTTTGAAATATTCAAAGTTTCAGCGGGTATTTACCCGACACTTTCACTTCCTCACACATGGCCATAATATTCTCCACAGGAACATCCCGCTGAATACAATGGACGCTGGCACAAATATAACCGCCGCCGGGGGCCAGGTCTTTGATGCGGCGACGCACCTCTTCCCGAACATCATCCGGGGAACCATTTGGCAAAACCCATTGGGTATCAATCGCTCCGCAGAAAGACAGGCGATCCCCGAATTCCCGTTTCAGCCGGGCGGTATCGCCCATATCGTCCGCACTGACCTGCACCGGATTGAGAAGATCCACACCCGCGTCGATAAAATCCTGAATCAGAGGATAGATATTGCCGTCGCTGTGGAAAAAGACCTTCGCCGGCGAATGGGCCTTAACCGCCGCAATAATCTCGGTATGATAGGGCTTAATCATCGTCCGATAGATCTGGGGGGAGATCAGCAGCGAATGCTGGGATCCCATATCATCTCCCATAATAAACACATCCACATAGGCGCCCACCCGGTCCAAAAACGCCTTGATGGCCGCAATGCGCAGATCGGTAATTTTCCGCAATAACGCATGGGCGAAGTCCCGGTCTGCCACCAGATCCATCATCCAGTTTTCCATGCCGCGCATATGGTAGATCAATTCACACAAACACGTGCCGATATTGCCGATGATGGCATAGGAAGTTTTCTCATAGAGGTTCTTCGCTTCCTCCGCCAATCCCTCATACGGAGCAGGATGCGTAACATCCGGCCAGGGATTGCTTTCGATATCCTGAATTGTTGCTTTTTCCAGAGGACGATCCTTATAGGGCGGGCTATAATACCAGCCATCCGGCTCCAGCTCCCACCGGATGCCCCATTCATCGACAAAAGCCTTTTCCGAGATATTTCGCGTAAATTGGGAAGGCGGCGGAGCTTTTGCGTTCAGGGGAATCCCATCCGAGCCAAAGAGATCCATAATACGGCGGTCCACATGGACATACTGCATGGCCCGGGACATCAGACGCGTCGGCGAATCGATCCCCAGGGCCTTTTTCAGTTTTTCATACCCGTGCGCATGGATGGTAGTGGCCCCGGACGAGCCGAAAAACAGCGGTACCCGGTCCGGTTCCTGATGATTTAAGGCACAACGAACACGTTCACGAGATGTCATCATAGCCATTCCTTATTTTTTGTAGAGTTTTTTAGAAATTTTACGCATTCTCGAGCGACAACGATCTCTTCATTGGTAGGTACAACCCAAATTTCTAGTTTAGATTCGTTTTGGGAAATCCTGCCTTCTTTGCGAAAACAGTTCTTATTCTTTTCCTCATCCAGCAGAATCCCAAAATCCTCCAGATTCTCCAGGATTCGCCGGCGAATGAAGGGGCTGGATTCTCCGGTCCCGCCGGCAAAGGTTATCACATCCGTATGACCTAACGCAACCAGTGCGATTCCCAGATATTTCCGAATTTGATTCACATAAAAGTCAATCGTCAACCGGGCCCGGTCATGCCCTTTGGAGGCGGCCTCCTGCAAATCCCGCATATCAAAGCCCATTCCCGAAAGCGCCGACAGGCCGCCCTCGGTCAGCAGGCGGGCCATCACTTCCTCCATCGTACCTTCGCCGCGGCTCACCAGAAAAGGAATCAGGCAGGGATCGAAATCGGAAGCGCGGTTCGAATAGGGCAAACCGCACTGGGTGGTAAAGCCGACGGTCCCGCCCATATTGACACCCTGTTGGATGGCCGCCAGGGAAGAACTCCCTCCCAGATGCAACTGGATCACATTGTTTTCCTCTCTTGGCCGTTGGGTCAGTTCCGCGATCCGGTGGTTGACGTAAAAATGGCTGGCGCCATGTCCCATGGTTTTTCGAATGTTATACGTTTTCGTCCATTCCCAGGGTATGGGATAAACTGCTTCATAGTCGGGCAAATTCTGGCAGAAAAACGTTTCAAACAAACCGATAAACGGCGTATGCGGCAATAGCTTTCGGAAATACCGGATGGCCTGAACATAAATTTTATTGTGAAGAGGCGCCACAATGTCGCTGTATTCATCCAACGCGGCCAGAACCGGTTCATCCATTAAACAACAGCCTGTGATCCCCTTGGCCAGGCCTGCCTTGAAACCGACCGCCTCCAGATCGGCTATCGAGCGTAACACCCCTACCTGGGGATCGGTTAATGTATCCAGGACAAATTGCATAGCCGAGACATAGTCCGGCATCGGAACTACCACCTTCTGAGTCGGTCCGGAACGAATGCTCCATTCGACTGGAGCCTTGTCAGAGCCAATCCGCTCGACATGTACTTTCGCCAGCACCGTTTCCGCCGGCATATCAAACAACTGGCATTTCAGGGAAGAACTGCCCACATTCGCTATCAATATTTTCATCTCTCACCTGCTACCTATAATCAAAGAATTCATTCGCTGGAATAGGGCAAAATTATTTATAGACACCCATCGCCAGCCCTGTTTCCATGAAATATCGATAGGTTGCATAGTCCACCTGGTAGGGAACGCTGTGATCCACCTGCAAAACATAGCCGCTGTTCTGCATGGCGGCGGGCAGTTTCTTTTTCAGTTCCGCCTGCACAGCCTTCCGATCGTTGGCGACGAGCGTCCGAACATCCATGCCCCCTATGAACGAAATTCTGTCGCCAAACTCTTTTTTCAGCTTTACCAGGTCCATTCCCGCCTTGACCTCCAGCGGCTGGAGACAGTCAATCCCCGCCTCGATCAGGGCCGGCATCAGCGGTTCCACATAACCGCACGAATGCAGAATCACCGGCAATCCCCGTGATCTGGCCCATTGGAAGAGCCGCTGATGGCCGGGAAAAAGCAGCTCTTGATACATATTCGGTGACATGAACGGTTTACCCTTAAAGCCCAGGTCATCCCACACCCACAGGCCGTCCGGCAGGCCTTCCTGCGCGAACAATATTTCCAACAGGTTAATGGTCAGGGTGGTATAGACCTCGCACATATCCCGAATCCATTCGGGATCCAGCGCCATTCCCATCAGCAGGTATTCGTGCCCGCACATCGGGGTCATCTGATCGAAGGCCCCGACCACCGCGCAGGTCAGATAGATATTTTCCCGCTGGCACTTCTCCTTCATGCTGCGATACAACTCGAAGTCGATGCGGCGCGGATAAAGAGCCGTATTGACCAGATGGGGTCGAACCGACTCCTCCCAGCCTTTACGGTCTTTGACCAGAAAATCCACGTGTTCGGGCGTGCCGGAATGTTTCTTGCACCAGCGCAGCAAGGCCCCATTGCCATCCCGGACTAATTTGGTCTCTTCCGTTTCTTCGATAATCTTTTCGCCGGCATCCAGGTCCGCAATATACTCGAAGGCCCGGCAGCGCCGCAGGTCCAGACCGAAATGATCCTCGATCAGCATCGGCCGGTGCTTGTGTTGGGAACCGACAAAGCCAACATCCAGAGTCGGATCCTGATAATGTCCTTCCCGCGCCCAGCGTTTGGCGGTGTCTGCCCAGAAAACCTCAAACAAACCCACCCGATCCACCGGCTCCCGTTTCAATATTCGCGTCATTCGTTCTTTACTGGTTAGCATGATTTACTTCCGTTTGTAGGTAATAATTACAGCCTCAGGCATATTTGCCATTTCCACAAAAAGTCCTCTGTCCATTAATTCACTACCGGATATTTCGGCAATTCCGTTCGTATCCAAATTTGTCAATAGATCCAAAGGGAGTTATCCATCGTATAAGAAAGGAGGGAGTAATAATCACCGAGAAAATAACCGGCGATCCGGCGCCATTCTTCCGCCGTGCGGCGAAGAAGATCATAGTCATTGCCTTCTTTTCGTATATCCACTCCCAGACCAAAGCTGGGCGCCATGCTGCTCCTTATTCGTTTTGTTTTACTGCCATCCCCTTTTCCAACCGCCTCGTATATCATTCTAATGTTGCCTGCCGATTTTGACCGTCAGAAGATTTCCGAACGCTCCTGCTCCATCTAATGGGTATCACAGTGAAAGATACAATCCCTTTTAAGACATGCCAAATATCATGTCATTAGTCATGTCATACTTGAATTGTCGCCATTTTCCCGGTTGATGTCAAGAATTTTTCCCCGTAAGCAACATTATTTCTCTATAACCTCGTAAATGCTTTGTTTATAATATATTAAGAAAATACCATTTTCAAAAACCAATGATTTTCCTCCTGTTTACCAGGCTCGCAATCGATAATTGTACGTATTGCCGGATACCGCTCCTTCTACCCCCTTGCCCACTTCTACGATCCCTGATAATATACTGCCGATTTTAGCCCGCTTCGTTTTGAGTTCAACCTTCAGATTGTCTTATTCTTTTTCATCCTCTACCATTCTGATTTCTTTTCTTCTCAACTGATCACCGGATCTACTGCTCAACTGTTTTCGCGCAGCGCCCCCCATTTCCCCTTCTCTAACTCTAAGGCAGGTTCAGAAAGAACCGTCAACTTGCCAGCCATCCCCACGTCGGTCCTGCGGACGGCGGCTCTGTGCTGCGTTTCTCGCGAAGCCTGAAGCGAGCACCTATGAAGAGATCAAAGTCAAGATACAAATTCCATTTACTCTCATTTTTTTGCTTTGAGAGCATCCTGTTGGTCGGTCCGTTCGCAGGGGACTATCTTATGAATCGTCCGGGCCAGAAAGCCGCTTCATTGGGCAAAGTTCCGGTCTCGCAGAGGGCCTATCTTTTCTACGCCGTGATTCGACAATCCTTTACGGTTGCCAGCCACCTATCGGGGACTTGCCTTTCGGCAGTCCATGCAGATGAATGAGGCACAGCCAAAAACGGCTCCGGTTCATTCAACGGGTGGGAACTCCGCCTTGCGGCAGGTTCAGTGGTCACTACGGAACGCGGAGCCGGTTACCAACCCTCTAGGCCATTGCGATTACCGGGTCTCCGCCGAAGTCTGCTTCGACACCGCCGCCGTCCGATAGTCCGGGTTCCACGGCCGATTCGTTTTCCACATGCCCCACATCACCGTCAGCATCTTCCGTGCCACCGCATGTCGGGCATTACTGGGTATTACTCCCTTTCGCACCATCCTTTCATAATCCTGTCGGAATACATTCTCACTCTGGTGAATCGCACTCAGAGCCGCTCCCAGAATCGCATTTTTCAACCGGCGATTCGCCGCCCGCGGCAAGTGCAGCCGGGCCGGTTTCGCCCGGCCCCGAGCATCCGTACCGCTGGTGCTATGTTGCAAGCCGATCCCGCTATATTTCCAGAGTTGGTTTTTCTTTTGGAATCGCCACGGCGTATCCAGATACGCAAAGATTGTCACCGCCCGGATCAGGCCGATCCCCGGCAACTGACACCAATGCCGGAGAATCGGGTAGGGCCGGCTTAACCTTCGTAATTGCTGCAACGCCAGGTGCACCTGCTGGACCGCCGCATCATACCCCAGCCAGAGCAGGCCCAATTGCCCCGCCAGAGCCGCAGAGGAAATCGTCTTCAGCCAGTCCGAACGTTTCTGGGGATCCCGCAGCACCGCCCGGGGAATCAAAAGCCCATGCATTCGGCAGCGGGCCCGAATCTTATTGATCTGCCGAACCGCATCCTCCACCCGGTCCTGATATAACCCCACCCACTCTTTCAACTCCACCCGTTCTTCCTCCTGACTGTGATAGACTTCCTTGAGATACCCGCCGCGTAATAAAACCGCCAGCTTCTCGGCATCGATCGGATCATCTTTGTCTCCTTCCTGGTTAATCAAATGGTTCCGACGGGGATCACAAATCACCAGCCGCTCCACATGGCTACGCAGATTCCGGTATAACCAGCCCGCCATCGGGCCTTCCTCCAGCGCCAGATACTTCGTGCCGCCTAGGGAATCCAGCACCTGCGCTATCGCCGGGATCGTCGTCGGCACCGTGTAATGATCTACGATCTTGCCGCCTTTTTCCACCGCCAGCTCCGTACTGTGATTATGCACATCCGCTCCAATATAACAGATACTCATAACAGGCTCCTTTCGTATAAAAAGTTTTGGGTTGTTCCAAATTATACTCCAGGATGCGCTCTCTTCATATCTTCAACAGGAGCGTCAAATGCGTATAACGCCCGCGGCGTTTTCGCCGTAGGCCGTGCCTACTTCTCAGCCCCGCCTTCTCACTTTCTCACTTCTTCCATTCCGTCCATCTCGGCTATCAGGCAGGTTGCATACCGGATAAACCCCGTGTGGCCATGCTTTCCTTTTCAACGCTCGGCAGTGCCAAACATGAAGAAGTGGATCGGGTGGTCAAGGCCCTCGAAATCGTGCGTCAGCGACGTCCGGATGTTTGTATCGATGGCGAATTTCAACTGGACACCGCCCTTTCTCCGTATGTAGCTTCCAAAAAAGTCAAGCGGCCTTCGGAAGTGGCCGGCCGGGCCAATGTCCTGATCTGGCCCGATTTGCAATCAGGTAACCTGGCCGGCAAGGCTCTCGTAATGATGGGGCAGGGCAAACTGGTTGGCGCCACTTTCCTGGGAATTAGCCCGCATTTCTCACCATAATAGTTGAAAAACCTCTTTGTTCTGGTATAACTA
>CAZOMV010000059.1:0-35291 GCA_964580995.1 uncultured Pirellulales bacterium | reverse complement strand
CACAGCCGTGGCACAATGAGGACATGTAAATGAATACCATTTCATTTTTTTTGGTGCGGCATTATGGTATAATTCCATTGCGGGCAGACCGCGTGTCTCCTACACCCTTATTTTGACGCCAGCGTCAAAAGCTCTTCGATCCCTTGTTATTGGGGAGCCAAAGCCGTTTTTGGATGTCAATATCGACTTTTGGCGGTTCCGTCTATTTTATGTGTTTTTATGAATATTCCGACCTCAAACTCGTTCGGAGCGCGGCGGCACCCGGAACACATAGGCGGGGCGTTTGGCCAAATGCCCTATTTTCTCAATCTGGAAATAGTTCCGGGCTGCCCTAAGAATCGTTTCCTCATGGTAGTCGGCGCCCGGCGCGATTTCCTGGATGAAACGCGGGCAATCATGGATTTCCAGGGGCGATGAGAAAATAATTTGTTCGCAGGCAACCTTCCGAAGTAACCGGAATATCTGGTCATGATCCCGATAGGCAAAAGAATCTTTCCGGCTTCCAAAATACGCATAATGGTAGGTATTGACAAAAAGAACGGTTTGGAATGGTCCCCCGTAGCGATCCAGTTGCTCACTGAGTTCATGGAGATGGCATAGCACGAATTGGGCATTGGGCAATCCGAGATATTCACTGATTTGCCGGTTTACCTGGATATATTTGTCATCCACATCCACCCCGAGCGTCCGGGCCCGCGGAAATCGCTGGGCCGCATCCAGGGCAAAATAACCCTGGGCACAGCCAATATCCAACAGGCTCTCCATGGGTGCGGAATAGAACCTTTTAATAAAGGAAGCTCGCCGGGCAAGTTTTTTTCCGGGACTCAACTTACCCTGGTGAAGGGAATAGACATGGTTGGAAGGGTGGGTATCGAGCATTTTATTAAAATATTCTTCCGGACGAAATTCATGGGGGCGCACCGGACCTGGCAACAAATCACCTATTTGCTCCGGAATTGCACAAGAGCTATTTTGCCTTTTAACACCGGTCTTTTGCATCCTTGCACCTCCTAAGGTGAATTTAAATCTTCGTCATGGAATGAGTACCCCTCAGTCCGGCCCATTGGAAAATACCATTATTTTATTCCTTACCCTGTGTTTCACCTTTTTCCCATTATGAAATGCTTCTATCGCATAGAATCCGAAACCGTTATAATATTTTGAACGCAATTCCACACGGTGGATCGCGTATTCAGGATTCCTAAAACAGGAAAAGCAAGGTAAAGATTTCAAATAGCCAGAAGCTGATGAAGTGCTACAGGGGAAGAACCGGCTGGATCAGAAATAGCCAGGGGAGGATTTCCTAAAAAGGGATTTTGGGTGATGCCGGTCTGGTTATAAAACAAAAAAGATACACCTGGATATTTTATTTTTTGTTGTGCTGCATCCGTTAAGAAAAAACGCGAGAAAACGGGATCATGGCTTTCCCCCTGGGATTCAAATATTTCATGTCCTGCATGCGCAGAATTCATCGAAGCCAGGACAAAAAACAACACTAATATTGGCATTCGAAGACACATATATATTACCGTATCCGCTATTTCTAAAAAGTCAATACTATTTTTCCAGTTGAACTTAAAATCGGATCCACTTTTGCTTTACGTGCCATTATGCATTTTTGTTCACAACATTTCCCGTTGAAGATATGGGCCAGCAATTCCTCCTCACTGGTCATGCCGCTCAAGTACCAGCCGATCCTCTCGTACGTCCGCAGGGTCGGTTTTTTCCCCATCCACAGGCTGATTGGCTGAACTTCCATTTTGCAAAACCTTAGTTTTAAATTATTTTCAGGTGCGCGCAGGCCACTATTTCATCTATAATAGTGAGGCCAAAGGTAATTCGATTCGCAATGGTACCAGCGAGGATTGTTTTGGAAGATCGCGGACAAAAGGTTTTGGAACTGCTGGATTCAGCCGGCCAGCGGCTGCACCGCCTGCTCAGCCGGCTGAGCGGCTCTCAGCAGGCGACCGGCGACCTGTTCCAGGAACTGTTCGTAAGGCTCTGTAATTCCAAGGGTTTAGAGAAGGCGGACGATCCGATGGCGTATGCCTGGCGGTCGGCGGTGAACCTGGCCTTCGAGTGGCGCAGAAACCAAAAGAAAGCCTTTGTCCCCCTCGATGAACAGTTCCTGTCGGCGGAACATCAGCCGGCCGTCCTGGACGATATGGTCCGGGGCGAAGAGATAGAGCAGGTTCTCGATGCCGCCGCCAAATTGAATCCTTTGGCCCGCGAAGTCCTGGTGCTGCGGTACATCGAGCAGGAATCCTACGAAGAAATGGCTGGCCGGCTGGGTAAAAAACCGCAGCATTTGCGCGCGATTTGTTCCAAGGCCCTGGCGCGGCTGCGGGTACTGACGGCCTCTGACGTAAAAGTGTCCCCTTAATAATGGGTGATGGTAGGTCCGAAATGAACGAAGAAAAAATAACCAAATGTCTGGAGGCGCTGGCCCGGATCGATTCGAATCGGGAACAAGTGGGCCGGGATATGGAACGCACCCGGCAGCGAGTTCTGGAAGAGATGGCCCGGCCGCAGACGCATCCGGATAACCTGTGGAGAAAAGTGATGAAAAGCAATCTGACGAAATTCGCAATCGCGGCCATCGTGATGATCGCGGCCGCGGCCGGATTTTTCTGGATGGGGGACGGGGCCAGGCTGGCGTGGGCGGAAGTGGCGGCGCGGGTGGAGCAGGCGGGGGCCTTCAGCTACCGGATGCTGATTCAAATGGAAGGCGGTGCTGTGGCCGGGATGCCCGGCGGTATGCCGGAGATGGAAGGGCATTTCCTGATCTCGCCGGAATTCGGCATGAAAGGGGAAATGTCTTCCGCGGGCAAAGTGATGCAAAAAATGTATGTCTCGGCGGCGGAAAAAGGCGCGGTGATACTTCTCCCGGAGGCCAAAAAAATCATGCGGATGCAGTTCAGCGAGGATCTGCTGGCCAAAATGCAGCAGGAGAATAACGACCCGCGTTATATGTTCAGCCAGATCATGAACTGCGAATATGTTGAACTGGGCCGCCAGGTCATCAACGGCGTGGAGGCCGAAGGGATCCGGACCACCGATCCGAAATATGGAATGGGCATGTTCCAGAAGGTATCGGTAGAGATTTGGGCCGATGTCCAGCGCGGCTGGCCGGTGCTGATGGAAATGGACGTTGCCATGGATTCTCCCATGGGCGGCGGTCCGATGAACACGCACATGGTCATGGACGATTTTCAGTGGAATCTTGAGGTTACGGCGGCGGATTTCACCCCGGAAATACCGGAAGATTATACCGCCATGCCGGATATGCAGGTTCCTGCCATGACCGAAGAGGCAGCTATTGAAGGATTACAGATCTATGCTGAAATAGACGGCCGGTATCCGAAAAAACTGGATCTGATGAGCATAAGCGCCGAACTTGGCAAATTGGTTGTGAAAAAGGGCAAAGAGAACATCGGCAACAAACAGGGCAGCGATAGCAAAGATTTCACCGAAGAGACGGAAAAACTTATGCCGCAGATGATGAAAATCCAGGGAATTGCCATGTTCTATATGGCGATGACCCAGGAAGGCCGCGACCCGAAATATTACGGAGCGGTGGTCGAACCGGGTGACGCCGATACCATTCTTATGGGGTGGCGGCGGGATGACGGGCAGTATGAGGTAATTTATGGCGATTTGTCACAAGGGACGGTTGCCCCGGAAATGATGCCGGAAGAACCCGTCATCCTGGAAGAACCAAATGCGGAAGCACCGGAGAACCTAACCCCCCCGCCGGCTCCAGAGCCAGAACCGGTGAAAACTTTGCCTGTTCAGACAAATTAAAAACGAGACCTGCTGAATCGCCTGCCTTTTCTGCATGGCAATAAAAAAACCGGTGTTCGTCGCCAGGACGACACCGGTTTTATGCAAACACCTCACTTTTGCTTGTGTTTAAAATAATCCCGTTACGTTGCCGCTCTGTACATCCACATCAATCCGGCGGAAGGCGGGATCCGAGCCGGTGCCGGGCATAAGCTTGATATCGCCGGCCACCGGTACCACAAAACCGGCCCCCTTGTACACCAGCAGATCCCGGATCGGAAGCTGCCAGCCGCGCGGACGGCCCTTCAAATTCGGGTCGTGCGAAAGACTCAGGTGCGACTTCACCATGCACGTTCCCAGCTTCTGAATCTCCGGATCCTTTTCGTATTGTTTCAGTTTTTCCTGGGCCTGCGGGGCATAGGTCACGCCATCGGCGCCATATACCTCTTTGGCAATCAGTTCGATCCGCTGAGCCAGCGGCATCTTCAAGCTGTAGAGGAACTTGAAATCGTTCTTTTCTTCGCTGGCGGCCACCACCGCCTCCGCCAGCTCAATCGCCCCCTCGCCGCCCTTGAGCCAATGCTCCGAAAGAGCCGCATACGCCCCATGCTGCTGGGCCACCTTCTTCACCAGCGCCACTTCCGCTTCCGTGTCCATATAGAAACTGTTTACGCACACCACCGGCCGCACGCCGCTCTTCCTGACTGTCTCGATATGGGCAATCAAATTTTCGCACCCCTTCTCCAGCAGCCCCAGATTCTCCTTGGTGTAAGCCTCATCCAGGGCAATCCCCGGCTTGACCGCCGGCCCGCCGCCGTGCATCTTCAGCGCCCGAATCGTGGCCACAATCACCACGGCATTGGGCACCAGCCCGGAGATGCGGCACTTGAGGTTCCAGAATTTTTCGAAGCCGATGTCCGCCCCGAACCCGCTCTCCGTTACCAGATAATCATTCAGCTTCAGGCCGATCCGGTCCGCCATGATCGAATTCTGCCCAATCGCGATATTCGCGAACGGCCCGGCATGCACCAAAATCGGCTGTCCCTCGATCGTCTGCAAGAGCGTCGGCTTCAACGCCTCCACCAGCCACGCCGCAATCGCCCCGTCCACCTCCAGATCCGCCGTCGTGACATCGTCCCCCTTGCGGCTGTAGGCCACCACCATCTTCCCGATCCGGCTCCGCATATCCGCCAGATCGCGCGACACCGCCAAGATCGCCATCAGCTCGCTCGAGACGCTGATCTGAAATCCCGACTCCATCTCGTAGCCGTCCATCTTATCCCCCCTGCCGATGGTGATATTCCGCAGGGCCTGGGCACAAAAATCGATCGCCCACTTGATCTGGACCCGCTGGGGGTCGATATCCAGCCGCCGCAAATTCCGCTGCGCCAGCTTGGCATCATCATAATTCGACTCATGCTGCATCCGGCTGGTCAGCGCCACCATCGCCAGATTATGGGCGTTGGTAATCTTGTCGATATCCCCCGTCAGCCCCAGACAGAACGGCGTCAGCGGTATGCACTGCGACAGCCCGCCGCCGGCCGCCGAACCTTTAATATTAAACGTCGGCCCCCCGCTGGGCTGCCGAATCGCCCCCGCCACTCGTTTGCCTAGCTTCGCCAGCCCCTCCACCAGCCCAATGGTCGTCGTGGTCTTGCCTTCCCCCAGCGGCGTCGGCGTAATCGCCGTCACATCCACATATTTCCCCTGCGGCGTATCCCCCAGCCGGTCCAGCACCTTCTGGTTGTCGATTTTCCCCAGATATTTCCCCATTGGGATCAGCTCATCCTCCACCAGGCCCATCTCTTCGGCCAACTGCACGATTGGCTTCATCGTCTTTTCCGCCGCCGCTGCAATCTCCCAGTCTTTCATTTTTAACGGATCCAGCACCGGTAACGCATTTCGTATTGAACTATTCGAAGCAATCGTTGACATATCAATCTCCATACTCGTTCTACCTTTTTATCTCGTTGGAACACACAGCTTAGGCATGTAAAATGCTGTCATGCTGCCAATTCAATTCATCGTAACCAGAAAACCACCCGTATATGTGTGATTTTTATCACATTTCTCTTGTCAATTTTCAACTTTTTTATATAATTCGCCTTTATGGACAAAAAGATTGACACCGACACCATCCAGCAATTTCTCCGCCGCATCTGGGCCTTCGAAATGCTCCAGAGCGACCAACTTATCAAGCTGGCAAAGTTGATTCATGTAAAGAAACTGGAACCCCATCAGACTGTCTGGCTCCAGGGACAATCCATAACTAATTTCCTAATCGTATTTTCCGGTGAAATCCGCTCCCTTAGCCGCAGCTCCGCCGGCAACGAAAAGCTCGTCAGCATCCTCCGTAAGGGCTACCATTTCGGACTGGCGGAAATGATCACCGGGGCCACCAGTGCCGTCACCCTCATAGCCAGCCGGCCCTCCATCATCCTCACCATGAACAAAGACGCCCTCGAAAAAGTCCTCCTCAAAGAAGCCGACATTTGTTACCGGCTCATGCAGACCATGGCCCGCACTATCTTCAGCCTGACCCGCGAACTGGAGCGCTCCAGCTTCGAAAATGTCTATACCCGCCTGGCCCGACTCCTCCTCAAAAGCCGCTCCACCCGCAACGAACTCCTCCACCCCGTCAGCCAGACCAAAAAAATCAGCCATGAAGAACTCGCCGTCCAGCTCGGCGTCAGCCGCGAAACCGTCTCCCGAACCCTTTCCGACTTCCGACACCGAGGACTCATCGACACCGCCTACCGCACCATCACCGTTCTGAACCCCGACGGCCTCATGGAATTCATCGAAGACTACGACCAATGGTGACGCCAGCGTCAAAAGATCGTCGTCCCCTTGTTATTGAGGAGCCAGAGCCATTTTTGGAAGTCAATATTGACTTTTGGCGCTTCCGTTAGTGATAATACTTTTCCCCTTATTGAACAAGTTTTACCTGGTATATTTTCCCCGCCATGTATCATAAAGCTTGTTGTACCAGATGGCGTTATCTTTATCAGGCTGCCAGGTTTGGGCTGGGAACGGATCGAGGAAAGCGGACCCGGAACTGGCAATGGATGCGGCGCCGGCCAGAGAGTCGCCGCGGCCGCGGCAGACGGGGCAATCGAAAATGTCAGCCAATATTTGCAGCCAGAAGTCACTGGTGCTGCCGCCGCCGATGACGCAGACGGAAGCGGGCGTCTGGCCGTCCTGTAGATCTTCATCAATCATTTGTTTGAGAGCAAAACCGATTCCTTCCAGGACCGCCAGGGCGCGGCTGTCCCGGTCGGCGGTACCGGTCCAGGCGGTATCGCCGCGGAAGCGGGAGGGGAAAAAGAAGGCGGCATCCGTATCTCGTTTAACGGCAGATGAGGCGGCGACCTGGGCGCGGGCCAGGAAAGAGCTTATTTCACTGCCGGGGAAGAGGCAATCGCAGGCCCAGTCGAGGGCGATGCAGCCGTAGGCCCGGCTGGCCAGTTCGTAGAAGCCGCCAAAGGGGTAAAAGCCCCAGGCGCCGTTGGGATGGAAGGGGCCGGGACGGCTGCCGGCAAAGCGATACGCCACCAGGGCGGTGCCGAGGGTGGCCATGATGTTACCCTGCCGGCAATGATTGGCATAGGCGCCGGCGGTATGATCGTTGCCGGCAAAGACGATTTTCAGATGGGGGGAAAGCGGCAAATCGCGGGATATTTTTCTAGCGGGGATGGGCGTGCCCATATCTACCAGGGCAGGCATCTGCTGGGGAGTTACACCGCAGAGTTCCAGGGCCTGGAGCCACCAGGTTTTCGCGGGCATACTATATAATCCGCTCATGGCGGCGAGGTTGGTGTCGATGGCGGCGACGCCGGCCAATTGCAGGGTGAGCCAGGAGGGCAGGGGGATGATGCAGGCGGCCTGGGCCAGCTTTTGGGGGGCGTGGCGGTGGAGCCAGAGGAGGTTGGCCAGCTGGAGACCGGCCAGGGGATACGCGAAGCTGGAATGGCGGTGGAAATCGGGGCCGAGTTTTTCTTTCAGGAAGGCGGATTCTGCCTCAGCGCGGGTATCCAGCCAACTGATGAAGGGGATGAGGGGGGCGCCGTTATTGTCCAGGAGGGTGAAGGTTTGGGCCTGGCTGGTGACGGAGAGGGTGTCAATTTGGGCCGGTTCGATGGCGGCAGTTCGGCAAATTTGCCGGATCAAGTCAACGGTACTCTGCCAGACCTGGTCGGGATCCAACTCGGCGATTACGCCATTGGCGGCGGAATACGTCACAGGGACAGAACCGCGGGCGATGCCGTTAAGCCGGGCATCGAAAAGAGCAGCTTTCAGGTTGGTCGAGCCGCAATCGAGAGCGAGGGTGATGTTTTCGTTTTTATACATGTCGGCGATCTTTTTTATCCCTATCTAACCAGAATTTCCCGATTTGTTCCAGAGATAAATCTTTGGTTTCCGGGATCATTCGCCAGCAAAAGATCACACAGGCAAAGCAGATGGCGGAGAAAATCAGATAGGCGTTGCCGGGATTGCCGAAATGGCGGGTGAAGTAGTCGGTAATCATGGGGAAGAGCTGGCAGCAGATATAGCTGGAGCAGAAAAGGAAAAAGCATACGACGGACATGGCTTTGCCGCGGATGCGGTTGGGAAAGATTTCCGCGACGATGACCCAGCCCAGAGGTGCGATGCTCAAGGTGAAGGCGCCGGCACACAATAAGATGGGGGCCAGTATCCAGCGGGGCGGCCAGTTTTGGACGAAAGCGAAGCAGAGGAGGATGTGGCCGAGGCCCATGAAGGTTACGCCGACGATGAGAATCGGTTTGCGGCCGAACCAGTTGACCAGCCACAGCGAGAGGATGGTGCAGAGGAGAATGAGGACATAGATGCACAGGGAATTCAGCAGGGCGTTGGTGGGGCTGCCGATGCCGGCCTTGATTAAAATGGTGGGAGCGTAGAGCATGACGACTCCCACGCCGTTGATCTGCTGGAAGATCATCAGGAGGACGCCGATGAAGAGGGCGAAGCGGACACCCGGCTGGAACAATTCGCGGAAATGGCCGGATTCACGGGCCAGTTCGTCGTCGATTTCCCGCAGTTCAATTTCTGCCTGGCGGCGGCCGTTGATGCCGGCGAGGATGGCAAGGGCTTTTTCCCTTTTTCCTTTGGCGGCCAGCCAGCGCGGGCTGTCGGGGACAAAAAGCAGGCCGATCATCAGGATGGCGATGGGAATTATTTCGGAGGCGAACATCAGCCGCCAATGATCGCCGAAGGAGAGAAAATAGGCGACCACCACGGCCAGGTTGATGCCGATGACGTTGAGGAGCTGGTTGACCGTGACCAGCCGGCCGCGCAGCCGGGCGGGGGCCAGTTCGGCAATGTACATGGGAGAAACGCCGGAGGAGAGGCCGACGCCGACGCCGCCCAGCCAGCGCCAGAAGATAAAAGGACCCAGGTTCACGGCGACGGCGGTGCCGATGGCGGAGAGGGCATAGCAAACCCCGGCGAACAACAGGGTATTTTTTCGACCGATGGCATCGGCCAGCCACATGCCGACCAGGGGGCCGGCGATGCAGCCCAGGCTGGCACTGCCGCCGACCAGGCCGAAATAGAAGGGCGAGAGCTGGAAGTAGTCTTCCAGGTACAGAATCGTTCCGGAAATGATGACCAGGTCATAGCCGAATAAAAAGCCGCCGACGGAGATAACCATGGTGATGGCAAAGAGCGGTAAGCGGTCGGATTTATCGTTTTGACTGCTGATTTCCGATAAGGTATTCACAGGGAGTCCTCCGGGGAAGGTTAGCCATATATTTTTTGAAGACGGCGGTTTACCAGATCGTAGCGGGACTGGATATCGCCGGTGCCGTCGTTGAGGAAGCGAACGATCAGCGGCAAACCGGGGGCGGCAAGCCGGTCGAGTAAATCGAAATCCCGTTCCACGTCGGTGTTGAGCGTGACCTGGACGGCGATGCCGGTGCCCTGGAGTGCCTCGCGGACCTGCTGGGGGGGCGTCGGGTTGGGGTCCATGGGGGAGGAGATTTTGCATTCGATCATGGTGAGGTTTTTCCACCGGCGGAGCAGGGGGATGGTATGTCCCCAGTTGCCGCAGGAATGGATGGCGGCGCCGCCGAAGGCCTGGCCGATCTGGTCATCCAGCGGCAGGAAGAATTCCGCATTGATTTTGGGGGAGGCGACCGCCAGATTGTCATCGGCGATGGTGATTCCCGTTCCGCCCTGGCTGGCGGGCAGCGAGGCGGCGATGATGCGGCCGGGCAGGACCAGGCAGTCCCCGATCGCCTCCGCCTGTTTGCGGGAAAATTCGATCGTGAGATCGTTGATGATTTGTAAAAAACGGTGGGCGATGCCGGGGTCGGTATAACAGGCGATGAAAAATTCCGAGGCGTCCAGGATCAGGGTGGCGGTATCGCTGGCGGACTGGGTGTCGGTCAGGCACATCGGCAGCCGGCCCTGGGTTCGTTCCTTGAAATAGGCAATGGCTGCCAGAATCAGGGCGAATATCTTACCGGAGGAAATATCCGGTTTCGTTATTTCGCGGATTTCGTCGATGGTATGATAGGCATAGTGAACGGCTGGGGCGTCGCCTTCCCGCCAGAAATACCGGCAGCCGAAGGCCTCGGCAAAAAGACCCGTGCCGAACCACGGCTCTAAATTCGGCAGGGTGTCGGACGGGCAGGCCAGGGTTTTTTCAAAATCGTAGAGATTGGCCTGGAAATTTTCTTCGATGCTGCTGCAGGAGGCATAGCGGGTGAAACCGGCTTCCACGCTGACCAGATAGGGGAGGCGGCCCTGCCAGAAATCCAGCAAACGGGGCAGCCGCCGGTCCCGTGCGGCTTCATAGAGGTCGATGAGGTTTTGGATTTTTTTATTCATTTTTCCCATTGCCGGAACCGTATTCATAGGCGGCGGCCAGCATGGCTTCGATGTTTTCGAGGGGCACATCCTGCTGAATATTGTGCACCTGGGTAAAGACATAGCCGCCGCGGCCGGAGCCGAATATTTTGAGGTTATGCCGCACGTGTTCGGTGATTTCGGCGGGAGTGCCGAAGGGGAGCATATGCTGGGTATCGCAGCCGCCGCCCCAAAAGACCACGCGGCCGCCGAACTCTTTGACCAGTTTTTCGGGGGACATATTTTCGGCGGAAATCTGGACGGGATTGAGAATGTCAATGCCGGCGTCGATCCATTCGGGAAGCAGCGGATAAATGGAGCCGCAGGAATGGAGAAAGGTCTTCCAGTGGGTGTGGGCATGGACCCAATCGCACAGACGTTGGTAGTGCGGTTTAATCATCTCGGCAAAAAGGTGCGGGGCGATCAGCGAATTTTTCTGCGTGCCGGCATCGTCGGCGGCGACGCCCCAGGCAAAGCAGCGGTCCCCTACCGCCTGATGATAGAGGCTCAGGCATTTAATGACCGCATCGACCGCCCTGCCGATCATCTCGTGGACGGTTTCCTTTTCGGTCATCAACAGGCACAGCCATTCATCGAGAGACCCCTGGGTAATATTTTTCCCCACGACGGCACTCATACCCAGGACCGAAATAAATTCTCCCCAGCCGAGAATGGCCTTATCGGTATTTTCATAGAGATGGCGAGCGCGAGCCGACAACCGTTCGAGTTCTTCGTCGGGGACGGTATCGACCGGCTGAAAGGCGTCCGGATCGATGCGGCTGCCGGACATGGTAGGTTTGACCAGGTCAAAGTAAAAACCGTTTTTGGGCATGAGGGCCATAGGCTGGCCGGAGGCGTTCAGCAGCGACCAACTTCCATCCGGGTTTTCCCGGATACGGGTGGCGGGAGGGAAATACGCCTCCAGTCCGCAAAAGAGCCGTTTTTTTATGCCTCGTTCCGGTTGCATGGCGGACCAGGCAGCGTCGAAGACATCCAGCGGAATTACATCGGCATGGAGGCAGTCCAGAACGGGGATCTCCACATCCGCCAGCATGGCCAGGCAATCGCGGACCTTGGCGGGGGTGTGGAAGCCGAGTTTTTTTTTGAGCCGGTCATAGACGACCGCATTAATTCCGGAGGCGCGGGTGGCGCCCAGGTCGATGGGGATGCGATCGGGTTTTTGAAAATTCACTGCCTTGAGTACGCGCTGCCGGGAATTCATGCCCGTATTTACCTCTCCATACTATGGGGGTCCCATTTTAGTTTTTTGACAGGCAGGGTACCCAGGTCCTGTTTTTTTTACGACTATGCGCCGGGGCAAGGGGCTACCGATGCGCCTTCTTTCAGCTTGGCCTGCACCCAGACACTGCGAACGGTGTTATGATGCTCGATTCTCTCGAGAAGCATTTCGACGGCCAGCTTGCCCATATGCATCCGGTCGAATTGAAAACAGGTCAGCGGGTATCTGGCGATTTGCAGGATGGGGTCATAATCGCAGGAAATAATACTGATGTCTCTGGGCACTTGCAGCCTCAGTTCCTGACAAGTAATCCAGACGGCTACGGCGGTAGCAGCATCATAGGTAATTACCGCGGTACAATCGTATTTTTCGCGATACTGTTTGATGCAGTCTGCATAGGAAGGCCCATAAATACCTTCGGTGGTGCTGTTTTTATCCGGGAAAAATTCCTCCGAATAAATCCGGTTCAGGCCCGCCCCGACCATGGCCTGGCAATATCCCTGGAAGCGGTCGTACCGGCTGGCGTGCAGGGCCTGCTGGGCATGCGGCACATAGCCGATATTCCGATGGCCCTGTTTGATCAGGTACATGGCCGCGTCATGGCCGACGCGGGCATCGTCACACATGACCGCATTGCTCATTTGATGATAGGTGGGATTTACTAAAATATAAGGAATCGCAATCTTATCGAGCGCTTCCTGGAAGCCCCGTAAGCTATTGATGACACGGAGGACCAAACCTTCCACGCCGTTTTTCTGCAAGACGGATAAATTTTTCAAATCATCACCCGAAGCGAGATAATGGATGGTATCAAATACCATTTGGTAGCCGTATTTATTCAGATTTTTGGAGATACTTTGGGTTAGGCTGGCAACCTCCATATTGGAAAAATTAAAAGTTTCCTCCTCGACGACAATGGCGATGGCCTCACTTTTGCGGCGGGACAAATTGCTGGCGGCCAGATTCGGTTTGTAACCGATTTCATTGATAATCTTCAATACCTTCATCCGCGTTTCTTCGGAAACCATCGGAAAATGATTTTGTACCCGGGAAACGGTTATGGTGGAAACGCCGGCCAGGCGAGCGACATCTTTGATGGTCGGGACTTTACGACCGGTTGTGTGCTGACTTTCCGTCATAGAGGACATATCCTTTCCTGATTGCTCAAAGAATTCCTGAAAAACGATTCATTTCTTATATTCCTTCGACCAGAACCGTATATCTACCTAAAAAACTCAAAAATGTTATCGATACCATCTATTTTGTATAACACGTCACGCCGACAAAGTCAATACCTATTTTGGGCTATTTTTTTATTTGAGAATCGCTTTTTTGCTGATGCCAAAAATATAAATCGGCAAGAAATATAGCATATCTATTTATATTATAAGTATTTATAAATCTTGTCATTATCCTTTATTTTTGCGTAATCCTTTTGGGGACAACCGGGGTCTGCCCCAGAAACCGTGCCAGCCCTTTTTGGTAAAATTTTCCTGAAAACATTATGTTATCGCTACCTCTTATTAATACATGATTTACGAGCTGGTTATTTTCACAGAAAATTTTTTACGAATCACGGGAGAATATTTACGGCAGATTCGCCAGCAACCAAGCCAGGCCGATCATCAGATGAAATATTGTATATATCTGATATTACTTAATTTACAATCTGTTTTATAAATAGTATATCCATTCCATACCCAGTTTTTGACATAGAACTCATACTGCCTGAAATTTTCATTAAAAGGGTTGACATAAATATCCGAATATGCTAAAGTGGCTCGTATGGTAGCGCTAACATACGTCATCTAAGGATAAATCTCGAAAGTCACCTTTAACAAAGAAGCAGGAATCGGTATGAAAGAGTTCAAACCCTTAATGGCTTTATGCCCGATGGGTAAATTTGTGTTCAGCAATAAGGATGCCGTTCGCTATAAGCGGCTGGTACAGGAGAAGCTTACCCAGTGGGGAGTTCGTTATGTGGATCTGGAAGGGGTGCTGGAAGACGGTCTGGTCAAGGATCAAAGCCACGTGGACACGGCAGTGCAGCATTTCCAGAAAGCCGGTGCGGATTGTCTGTTTTTGCCGCATTGTAATTTTGGTACCGAAGGCGCGGTGGGGATGATCGCCAAAAAGCTGGGTATTCCGACGCTGCTGTGGGGGCCGCGGGATGAAGCGCCGCTGCCTGACGGCACCCGCCTGCGGGATAGCCTGTGCGGCCTGCTGGCCTCCAGCAAGGTGCTGCACAAGCTGGGAGTGCCTTTTACCTATATTGAAAATTGCCGGATCGACGAGAGGCCTTTTCAGAAAGGGGTGGATACCTTTATGCGGGCGGTCAGTATCGCCGATACCTTTCGCAAAGGTATCCGGATCGGTTTTATCGGCCAGCGCGTCGATTTCTTCTGGACCACTATCATTAATGAAAGCGAACTGCTGGAGCGTTTCAACGTGGAAATCCTGCCGCTGGACCTGGCGAGGTTTATCGAGGCGGTGAAAGACCGGGCCGTCAAAGGGCGCAAAGGTTATGAAAAAGAAGTGAAAAAAATTCGCCGGAATTGTCTCATCGAGGATTTAGAGGATTCCCATATCGTCAGTATCCTGGCGGTTCGGGATCAATTACTGAGGCTGGGGGAGGAGCACGGGCTGGAAGGCTTTGCCTTTTTGTCATTCACGGCCCTGCTGGATGCCATCGAGGCGTATTCGATGTATGCCGAAATGGAAGTCAGCGAACAGTATGCGATGGGGCATGAATGTGATATCCACGGGCTGTTGAGTGATGTTCTGCTGCGGCGGGCCAATTTCAATCAGTCGCCGGCGTTTTTAACGGAGTTTACCATCCGCCACCCGGAGAATGACAATGGCGTCTTGCTCTGGCATGGGGCCGCTCCCCCCACGATGTGCCATCCGGAATCCAGTATTCGTATCGGCCATCACTGGATTTTGCCGTCTCCGGTTTCCGGGATGGTGCATTTCAAACTGAAGGACGGGCCTATTACGGTGGCGCGTTTTGACGGCGACGGGGGTGACTACCAGTTGGCGGTGGGGGAAGGGAAAACGATCCCGGGTCCGGATACGCTGAATAATTATCTGTGGATGGAGGTGGACGACTGGCCGCGGTGGGAACGGATTTTGATTGAGGGTCCGTTTATCCATCATGTGGGCATGGCGTACGGACATTACTCCGAGGCGCTGGTGGAGGCGTGTAAATATATTCCAGGGCTGCGGCCCGTTCGGCTGAACAAGAGTTGATTGGGAAATGCAAGGTTGTTTGGTATGAGTTTGCGTGCAGGAACAGCGGTTAAGAATATTACACCGGAGAAGCCCATGTACTTAATGGGTTATCCGCACGTATCCCGTATATCCACCGGCATCCACGACTTTCTGTATGCGTCGGCCCTGTATCTGGGCGACGGGACATGCGATATTCTGCTGATTGCGGTGGATGTGGTGGCGGTGAGCCGGGAACTGGCGGGCGGGTGCCGGGCGGCTATCAGCCGGGCGACGGCCATTCCGCCGGACCATATTTTAATCAGCGCGATGCATACGCATTCGGGGCCGGCGATGGTGGAAATCCTGGCGCTGCGGGACGATCCGACGCTGCCGCCGCCCGATCCGAAATATTTAGCATTTGTATCGCAAAAAATTATCGAGGCCGGTACGGAGGCGTATGATCAGGCGACGGCGGCCCGGGCGGCCATCACGAGCTGTCAGGCGGCGGGGGTGGGCGGCAATCGCCATATGCCCGGCGGCCCCAGCGATCCGGAAGCCGGCATGATCTATCTGCGGCGAAAAGATTCGGGGGAGCCGCTGGCGTTATGGCTGGTGTATTCCATGCATCCGACGGTTCTGCACGAGGATTCCACCTGGATTTCCGCTGACTTCCCTGGTTCCACCAGGAGGTACCTGAAGGAGCACCTACCCGGTGTAAAGGTAATTTATCATACCGGTCCCTGCGGGAATCAGAGTCCGCGGCATTCTATTCAGAGTCATACGTTTGCGGAGGCGGAACGGCTGGGGCAGCGGCTGGGCAGGGCGGTACTGGAACGTATTGAGGCCCTGCAAGAGGAGGATTTTTCCGAGGAGATTCCTCTTTCGGCGGGACAGGATTTGGTGGAGCTGCCCGGTCGAACGATGTATAGCGTGGCGGAGGCGGAACGGCGGCTGCAAAAGGCCCGGCAGGAATATACCCGTCTGCTGCAGGAAGGAGCGGATCCGGGCTCTATCCGTACCGCAGAATGTTCGGTTTTTGGCGCCGAGGAGGCCGTCACCCTGGCGAAGGCCCAGGAAAACGGCGAAGTTGAGGTATTTCGCCGGAGATGCACTCCCGCCGAAGTACAGGTATTGCGAATCGGGGATACCTTTATTGCCGGATTGCCGGGCGAGCTGTTTGTGGAATACGGGCTGGCGATCAAGCGGCAGGCGCCGGGGCGGGCGTTTGTGGTCAGTCTGGCCAACGGAGAGCTGCAAGGGTATATCGTGACAGCGGAAGCCAGCGGCTATGAAGCGGATCTGGGCATCTTCGCCCCGGAGGCCGGCGGCGTGATGGTGGAAGCGGCGGTGGGGATGATGCAGCAATTAAATTCCAGGGAAAGGATTTACCATGCAAACCAAACCGAATAAAGGATTTACGCTGGTGGAACTGCTGGTGGTGATTGCGATTATCGCCATATTAGTATCGATCCTTATGCCCGCCCTGACCATGATTCGAGACTCCGCCCGCATGACCGTTTGCAAAACCAACCTGAAAGCCCTTGGCTTTGGTTCGCTCCGATATGCAGCCGACCATGAAGACAAAATTCCCTGCTGGGGCATAGAATTTGATGAAATTGCAAGCCAAGGAGATCCCTCGGCGGATTGGTTAACCAAAACGCCGCTTTCCTTAGCCAAAGCCTTTGAATTTGGTTATATCTGGGAGTATGCCAACGCATCGAAAGTATATACCTGTCCCACCCTGACGGAAAAAATGAATCCCAAATTGCGACCTTCCCCCCCACCATATGTCTGGGGCTGGCCGGAGGGTGATATTATCAATCCACCCGGCCCGATGTGGAGTTATTCGATCAACGGGCAAGCGGGCTATTCGTTAGGCGATAACGGAGGACGAGCCAATCCGGACCTGGTAAAACCTTCCCCGTATGATGTTTTTATGTTTTACGAGCAGGATGAAACGGACAGTACTCCCTGGGATAACAGCGTATCGCTGTTTGAAGCCACCTATACGTTCGGAGCGGATTCGATCGGCCGATACCATATGGTGTCCGGTGAAATTCGTTATGTCGGGGGAATGGTGAGGGATTCCAAAAGGGGAAGCGGGAATCTGGTGTATTTTGACGGTCATGTTGGCGATATGCGTATTGAAGAGTACCTGGTGCGGCGGGATAACATGGCAGGCACCAAACAGTTATGCGGAGGATACTGGACCGTAGGCGGTCCCTGGATTTGGCCATGATGAAGAAAGGAGGCATCGAGAAAAATTAAAAATTTTCGTGAAGCTTTGTGTGTGTATTCGTTTCGTGTTTTTGTTTAACGTATGTTTTTTTAGTTTTGACAAAGAAAAAGTTGTCAAACGGAGGAAATGAAAATGAAAAAGGTATTAGTAATGGCAGCGGTTTTGGTGACTTTCGCGGGTGTGAATGCGGCGAATGCCGGTTTGGCGGCCCACTGGACGCTGGATAGTCTGGCGGAAGGAACGCCCTATGGCAATCCTACCGTGGTGGCGGGCGTGGATAATATGGCACTGGATTTTGACCTTGCCAGCCACATGGATCTGGGCAATGATGCCGCCCTGAGTATGGGAACGGGCAATCTCAGTATCACTGCCTGGGTGAAATTTGGTCCTATGGCACTCCATGGTGTGATTGCGGGCAAAGGGATCATGTCCAATGACAGCGGATATGGACTCATCGCGCTCAATACCGGCCAGGTATGCTTCCAGGTTCGCCAGGACAATATTTCGTATCGAGAAGTTTATTCCAACGATACCGGCGGCAACTGGGTAGGTTTCGTCAATGACGAACAATGGCATCACGTGGTAGGTGTGTTGGAAAGGGAGCAGTTGAACGGAACCCGTATTTATGTGGATGGTGTGCTTCAGTCGCATTATTACAACGATGCGGTCAGTACGATCGGCTGGACGAATGACCTGGATTCCGATACGACCAGTTTTTGTGTAGGCGCCAGATACTCGGAACTAATGCCTGATGACCAGAAGATCATGTGGTATCTCGATGGCTCCGTGGATGATGTCCAGGTTTATGATTTTGTTCTGACGCAGGATGACATTGCCTTTTTGGCTGCCAATCCGGGCGTGGCCATCCCGGAACCGACCCTGCTGGCGTTGCTCGGCTTCGGCGCGGCCGGTTTGCTCCGGCGGAACCGCCGCGGCTGAGGTGGTATGAAAAGATGTGAACATTTTTAGGAATAGCGAATCTGCTGCCTGCAGCCGCGTGGGCCGGCAGGCAGCGGATTCCAGAACGGAGGATTTAGTTATGGTGAAGAAACTGATTTTTCTGGGAATGATATTGTTGGCGCTGGTCCTTTGTACGGAGCAGGCTATGGCTCTTAATCAGCTTAAGGGACATTGGAAGCTGGATTTTGATCCGAATACCGAGCCCAATACGGTTGATCCCAACCTGTTTTTTACAGCCCTGGATGAAGTAGGGCCAGGGAATAATAACGGCACGTTACAAAACGGCACCGTTTGGACCTCAGGGAAAAACCTGTATGCCGTGGATTTTGATGGGACGGATGATTATGTGGATATGGGGTATGCTCCCGAGCTGAATATGGGAACGGGCAATGTCACGATCACCGCCTGGGTGAAATTCGGCGCTCAGGTGCATCACGGTGTCATTGCGGGCAAAGGGATCATGTCCAATGACAGCGGATATGGACTGATCGCGCTCAGTACCGGCCAGGTATGTTTACAGGCTCGCCAGGACAATATTTCGTATCGAGAAGTTTATTCCAACGATACGGACGGCAACTGGGTAGGTTTCGTCAATGACGAACAATGGCATCACGTGGTAGGCATATTGGAAAGGGAGCAGGAGAACGGGACCCGTATTTATGTGGACGGTGTGCTTCAGACACATTATTTCACTGATGCGGTAAGCACGATCGGCTGGACGTATAATCTCGATTCCGATACCGCTCGTTTTTGCCTGGGCGCCAGACAGTCGGATATAATGCCTGGTAATGAGGTGGTCATGTGGTATTTCGACGGCAGCGTGGATGATGTGCAGGTGTACAATTATGTTCTGTCGCAGGAGAGCATTGACTTTTTGTATGCCAATCCCGGCGTGGTGATTCCCGATCCGGTATTGGCGTGCGGCGACTGGGGCTATCTGGCGATGGACTTTGACCAGAATTGCTATGTGGACCTGGCTGATTTTGCCGCGTTTGCCGGTGACTGGATGAAGTGCACCGATCCGGCGGATCCTGATCATTGTATCCAGGTGAATTAAGAAGCGTACGATTGCAGCGACGTTAACGGAGAAATCCTCGGAGTTTTTGAAGCGCAGGAACGGGTATTTTACTGGCGGGTAATGTACCTACCGGGTAAAATACTCGTTCCGTTTTACAGCGTGAAACGTAATGGGTTGAATTGTTGTTCTATTATTTCCATTTCAGGAGGCCGTAATGACAGGCAGATGCAAAAGAAGCGTTCTGGTTCTGGTTTTTTTTATCAGCGGATTAACCGCATCCCCAGGGGCAGCGGAAGACCCGGCCAACCATTCCTTGCCGGTTATCCAGAAGAACCGAACGACGGGATTTTCCAATGGCGGCTGGGGATTGGATCGCTACCCCAACCTGGAGCCGCTCAACGCCCACACCGCCATTACCGTGGCAGACCTGAAAGGGCCCGGCGTCATCACGCACATTCATACCACACGCCACGCACAACCTGCGATTTCGACGCGCGGGGTGGTGCTGCTCATCTACTTTGATAATGAGGCCGAACCGGCGGTGCAGTGCCCTTTGGGCGATTTTTTCGGCGACGGCTGCAACGGGAAAAGTATGGACTTTACCTCGAATCTGATCGAGTGTGCTCCCGGCAGCTACAATGTTTACCTTCCCATGCCCTTCCAAACGGCCGCGAAAGTCGTGTTGCGGAATGACTCGGATGTGAAGCTGAGCAACTACAGTTATGTGGAATGGGAAACGCTGGAACGCTGGGATCCGTCGCTGGGCTACTTCCACGCGACCTATGATCGCCGGGTGTTCCAATTAACCAACGAATCGATAGAAACCTTTTTTCACACCAGCGGCGCCGGCCATATTCTGGGCCGGCAATTCAGCATTGTCACTGACGAGCCGGTTTTCCGAGGATATGCCATGATTGTGGAGGGCAACAACGAAGTTGACATTGACGGGAAAGTACGCCACATGGACTATCTGGGATCGGAAGACTCCTTTACCTTTAGCTGGGGCATTCAGCGGACCTTCGCCGGCCAACATGCCGGGATGACGTTGGTGGCACCGGGCGATATCAACTTTCTGTCGATGTACCGTTTCCACGACTACATGCCTATCCGGTTCAACCGGGAGATCACCTGGACGATCAACTGGGAATATGAATATCGCGACCACCCGGACCTGGAGACGTTCAAAAAACGTAAAAAGGAAGGCGGCGGATGGGTCGATTATGCCACCGTATTTTACTGGTATCAGGACCATCCAGCCGGATACAAGCACGCACCTCTGCCGCCGGTTGCCGAGCGGATCAAGGATTTGCTCCAGTCATCCCGGAACGAAGCACCGAAAAAGGATGATAAATAAAAGTTAGTTTTATCCCAGCAGGAGTATCAGGATGGAAAAAGGATTGTCCATAAGGAATCATCGGCATTTATTTTATGGCGTTTTGCTGTTATTGCCTTTCTTGCTGGCAGCGGAGGTACAGGGGGAGGCGGTGACCTCGATTCGGCTAGTGCCGCCGGCGCAGCCGGATCCGGTGGTGCAAAAAATTATGGGGGTGTTTACCCGCCAGGTGCTGAGCCGCTGTGATGCTGCGGTTATTACCGAGGGGGAAGCACCGCTCAAGGTGGAGTTGGTCATCGAAGCCGGTATCGGGGCGGAAGGATTCCAGATCACCGACAGCAGCAGCGGCGTCATCCGGATTCGCGGCAACGACCAGCGGGGACTGCTCTATGGGGTAGGCAAATTCCTGCACACCTCCGCCTATGGCAGCGGCGGATTTACCGCCGGATCGTGGCGGGGCGTTTCGGTGCCGGTCTCACCGGTACGAGGGATCTACCTGGCCACCCACTTCCAGAACTATTACCAGGTCGCTCCCGTTGAAGAAGTGACGAACTATATAGAGGATCTGTCCTTATGGGGCGCGAACAGTTTTCTGGTTTGGTTCGGCATGGAAGAGTTCCGCGGGATCGACGATCTGCAAGCACAGGCGATGCTGGCTCGTTTGCGTGTTTTATTGCAGATTGTGAAGAACCTGGGGCTGAATCCCAGCCTGGTCTGTGTATCCAACGAAGGATACAGGAACAGCCCCGTGGAACTGCGGGCCGATGACAGTACCGTGAATCGTGAGCATTATCACACCACCAACGGTCCCCGTATCTACAACCTCGGCTTTGAGCTTTGTCCCAGCAAACCGGGGGTACCGGAAATGGAATTAGGATACGTCCAGGAAAAATTCTCTGCCTTTCAGAGTGTGGGATTGGACTACTTTTTCATCTGGCCTTATGACAGCGGCGGGTGCACCTGCCCGCAATGTGCTCCCTGGGGAAGCAATGGTTATTTAAAAATAGCAGAGCTAGAGGCACAAGCCTACCGCAACGCCTATCCCCAGGGAAAAGTGGTGTTATCCACCTGGTATTTTGACCGCTGGGCGTACGGCGAATGGGAAGGGATCACCGCTCAGTTCAACCAGCAAAAACCGGACTGGGTGGACTATATTCTGATCGACAATTTTGAGGAATTTCCCGCTTACCCCCTGGCCCATGGGGTTCCCGGCGGCTTGCCTGCCCTGAACTTTCCCGACATCAGTATGTGGGGGCAGGATCCCTGGGGCGGTTACGGCGCCAATCCGATGCCCGGGCGGCTCCAGCAGCGCTGGGATCAGACCAGACACATCCTCTCCGGCGGTTTTCCGTATTCGGAAGGAATTTACGAAGACATCAACAAGGTCATCTGCTCCCAGCTTTATTGGGAACCCAACAAGCCGACGATGGACACGGTGGGTGAGTATATTGCCTTTGAATTCTCACCCCAGGTGGTAGATGAGGTAAAATCGGTTGTCGATATTTTTGAGACCAACCACTGGCGGAACCAGATTGGCGATCGTGCGGTGAAAGCCTGGCAGTTGTTGGAACAGGCTGGGACGAAATTAACCCCCCAGGCTCGCAGCGCCTGGCGCTGGCGGCTGTTTTGCATCCGGGCTGCGCTCGACCAGGAACTCTACCGGAACACGATTAACCAGGGCCGGCAGGAGGTATTTAATGCGGCTTATGAGGAATTGATTGCGATTCTGCACGCGGAGAATACCTGGCCCATGCTGCGGCCGGTGCTGATTCATGCAACAGGCCCTACCCCGGCGCCGATGGGTCCTATGGAACAGGGGAAGCTGGATGCAGATCCCAATATGGATCCGCCGCCGGCAGACTGTCCCTTCCCCCAATCCACCGAAATTACCGGTATCGCTTTCACGGGAAAGTATGCGACTTACAACGATGATAATAAGGACTTATCCCATATGATCGGGGATACGTGGTATCCCTCCTGGGCGGCGGACGGGAAGCTGTACTCGCCCTGGACGGATGGATTCCTGAATGGCGTTACATCAGCGTCCTGGTCCGGCACAAAAGCTACCACCGGCCACGCCGCCATCCTTGGCGAGAATCCCCTGCATCTCACCTTCACGGACGCCGGCATTTATCAGGGCAGCGCGGCCCCTTATTCGGGCCGCTACCCCTGCGCCAATCTGGTTTACAACGGTGTCTGGTATTACGGAACCTATTGTCTCAATGATTCGGACGGGGATCCCTGCGCAGGACTCAACTGGGACATTCTGGGGCCGTTTGTGGGATTTCGCTACTCCACGGACTACGGGAAAACCTGGACCGACACCCCGCACACGCCCGAATGCCCGCTTTTTGGAGAACCCGCCAGGGTCGGCGGCCCGCTGAAGATGGGGGTCCCGCACATAGTCGATTTTGGAAAGAACATGCAGTATTCGCCGGATGGCAAAGCCTATCTGGTCGGCCACGGGACAACGGATCCCGATCCGAATCCCCGGGCCGCGAATCTCAGTTGGGTTACGGGAGACCAGATCTATATGGCCCGGGTTCTGCCCAGCCCTCAGAATATAAACGATGTGACCCAGTACGAATTCTTTGCGGGCCACGACGGCCAGGGGAAAGCCATCTGGACGCATGATTTTTCGCAGATCAAACCGCTGGTGGACTGGAACAACCATTGCGGCGGCGCGACCATCACCTACAACCCGGGGCTGAAGAAATACCTGATGTGCGTCAACGACGGCGTCGATACGATCTCGAAGATGAACACGTATATTCTGGAGTCCGACCTCATCACGGGTCCGTGGAAGCTGGCCGTCTATATGCAGAACTTCGGCGAGCAGGCTTATTTCGCGAATATTCCCTCCAAGTTCATCAGCGCGGACGGCCGGACCGCCTGGCTCTGCTATTCCGCGAATTTCACGAACATCGTTTTTCCCAAGCTGCCGAAACTTAAATTTGACCCGCCGGCTGGCCATCCGGCTGGCGAGGCGGCCCCTATGGTGTGGCAGGAGATCCAGTTACTGCCTTTGGCCGAGACGGTGAAATCGCTTCGCCTGGTTCTTCCGCCGCAACCAAGCCCCGTGGTGCAGAACATCACAGGCGTGTTGGTGCGTCAAATCGAGAGCCGCTGCGAAGCGAAGGTCGTCCGGGAGGGCGATGCGCCGCTGACGGTGGAGTTGATGATCGAGTCAGGCATCGGCGAGGAAGGGTTCCAGATCGCCGATGGCCCGAGCGGCTCGATTCGCATCAGCGGCAACGACAATCGCGGGCTGCTCTATGGAGTCGGCAAGTTTCTGCATACTTCTTCCTACGGCAGCCAGGGATTCACGTCAAGCACGTGGCGAGGAGTCTCCGTGCCCAAGATGCCGGTCCGCGGCATGTACCTGGCGACCCACATGCAGAACTTCTATCATGTCGCTCCGATCGAGGAAGTGACGCAATATATAGAGGATTTGTCTCTTTGGGGAGTGAACAGCTTTCTGGTCTGGTTTGACCTGGAAGTATATAACGGGATTAACGATCCGGAGGCGCAAAAGCACCTCGACCGCTTGCGCGCCCTGCTGAAAATAGCAAAGGATTTGGATCTTAACGCCAGCCTGGGCTGCATAGCCAACGGTGGTTACAAAGACAGCCCCGCGGAACTGCGTGCCGAAGACAGCACGGTCAATCGCCCGCACTACCACACGGCGAATGGGCCGCGGATCTACATCGCGGGTCCCGAACTTTGTCCCAGCAAACCGGGCGTGCCCGAAATGGAGATGGGCTACTGCCAGGAGAAGTTCGAGGCGTTCCAGAGCGTGGGGCTGGACTACTGGTTTATCGCACCCTATGACAATGGCGGATGCACCTGCCCGAAATGCGCTCCCTGGGGCGCCAATGGCTATCTGCGGATGGCCGAACCGATAGCCAGGGCCTACAAGAAAGCCTTCCCCCAAGGGAAGGTGATTCTGAGCACCTGGTACTTCGACCGCTGGGGCATCGGCGAATGGGACGGGATCACCGCCCGGTTCAAGGCGGAGAAGCCGGATTGGGTGGACTATATCATGTGTGATAATTTCGAGGAATATCCGCGCTACCCATTGGACCATGGCGTGCCGGGCGGTTTGCCGCTCTTGAATTTCCCTGATATCAGCATGTACGGCCAGGATCCCTGGGGCGGTTACGGCGCCAATCCGCACCCGGGGCGCCTCCAGCAGCGCTGGGACCAGACCAGAGAGAAGCTTTCCGGGGGCTTCCCGTATTCGGAAGGTATCTATGAAGACATCAACAAAGTGATTTGCGCTCGACTTTGGTGGGATCCCGACCGCCCGGCCATCGAAGCGGTCAAGGACTATGCCACCTTTGAATTCTCGCCGGAGGTGGCTGACGACGTGGCGGAGATCGTGAATATCTTCGAGAAGAACCACCTGCGCAGCCAGATCGATGCCAGTGCAGTCACGGCTTATCAGTTGCTGGAGCAGGCCGAGATGAAATTGACGCCCCAGGCGCGCAGCGGCTGGCGCTGGCGATTATTCCGGGTTCGGGCAACCCTTGACCAGGAACTGTACCGGAACACCCTGAACCAGGGCCGGCAGGAGGTATTCCAGAAAGCCTACGAAGAATTGCTGGCGATTACACGGGCGGAGAATGCCTGGCCCATGCTGCGGCCGGTGCTGATTCAGGCGGTGGGGCCGGCGCAGGGGCAGCCCTGAGATTACATGACAGGAAAAAGTATTTTACGTGAGAGCAAGGTATCAGAAGGATATAATAGCTGTTTCCTTACAAACAGGAGTATCAGGATGAAAAAAGGATTATTCAAATCGTTATTGACAAGATTATTTTGGGGTTCCATATTATTTTTGCCTTTGTTGCTTTCAGCGGAGGCACAGGGCGAGGCGGTGACCTCGATTCGGCTGGCGCTGCCCGCCCAGCCGGACCCGGTAGTGCAAAAAATCGCGGGGGTATTCGCCCGCCAGGTGCAGAGCCGCTGCAGCGCAACCGTCACCACGGAGGGGGAAGCGCCACTTCAGGTAGAGCTGGTTGTCGAAGCCGGGATCGGGGCGGAAGGATTTCAGATCAGCGACGTCAGCAGCGGCGTTATCCGCATCCGCGGGAACGACAATCGGGGATTGCTCTATGGGGTGGGTAAATTCCTGCATACCTCCGCTTACGGCAGTGATGGCTTTACGGCCGGTTCCTGGCGCGGCACCTCCATACCGGCCTCTCCAGTTCGGGGCATCTACCTGGCCACCCACTTTAACAATTTTTATCACGTGGCTCCGGTGGAACAGGTGACGAACTATATAGAGGATCTGTCACTGTGGGGAGCGAACAGTTTTCTGGTCTGGTTCGGCCGGGAAGCGTACACCAGCATCGACAATCCGGCGGCCCAGGCACAGTTGGCGCGGCTGCGAACCCTGCTTCAGATTGTGAAGGACCTGGGGCTGAACGCCAGTATGGGCTGCATCTGCAACGACGGCTACAAAGATAGTCCGGTGGAACTGCGCGCCGATAGCAGCACCGTGGATCATGAGCATTATCACACCCTCAACGGCCCCCGCATTTATAACCTTGGCTATGAGCTTTGTCCCAGCAAACCGGGCGTGCCAGAAATGGAGATAGGCTATGTGCAGGAGATGATCGATGCCTTTCAGAGCGTGGGACTGGATTACTGGTTCTTCGCACCGTATGACAACGGCGGCTGCACCTGCGCCCAATGTGCTCCCTGGGGCAGCAATGGGTATCTGCGGATGGCGGAGTTGCTGGTAGGAGCCTATCGCAGCGCGAATCCGCAGGGAAAGGTGATTATGTCCACCTGGTACTTTAATCGCTGGGCCTACGGCGAATGGGAGGGGATCAGCGCCCAGTTCAACCAGCAGAAACCGGACTGGGTGGACTACCTTATGATCGACAATTTTGAGGACTATCCCGCTTACCCGCTGGAACACGGCGTCCCGGGCGGTCTGCCCGCCGTGAACTTCCCTGATATCAGCATGTGGGGGCAGGATCCCTGGGGCGGCTACGGCGCCAATCCGATGCCCGGGCGTCTCCAGCAGCGCTGGGACCAGACCAAACACATACTCTCCGGCGGTTTTCCCTATTCAGAAGGAATTTACGAAGATATCAACAAGGTGATCTGCTCCCAGCTTTACTGGACGCCCGACAAGCCGGCCATGGATACGGTCGGTGAGTATATCGCCTTTGAATTTTCGCCCGCCGTGGTGGATGCCGTGAAATCGGCAGTCGATATTTTTCAGCAAAATCACTGGCGCAACCAGATCGGCCCTAATTCGGTGACGGCCTATCAGTTGCTGGAACAGGCCGAGGCGCAAATGACGCCGCAGGCCCGCAGCGCCTGGCGCTGGCGGTTGTTCCGCATCCGGGCGGCGCTCGACCAGGAACTCTACCGGAACACCCTGAACCAGGGCCGGCAGGCGGTATTCAATGCGGCCTATGAGGAATTGATTACGATTTTGCACGCGGAGAATACCTGGCCCATGCTCCGTCCGGTACTGATCAATGCCATAGGTCCCGCCCCGGCGCCGGTGGGTCTCCTGGGACACTGGAAGCTGGATACAAATCCGAATATGGACCCGCCGCCAACCGATCCCAATGTATTTTTGGCGGCTCTGGATGAAGTGGGCCCCGGCAATCATAACGGCATGCTGACCAACGGCCCGGTCTGGGTGCCGGGCCAGACCGCCGGCTCGTTTGCCCTGGACTTCGACGGCACGGATGATTTTGTCGATATGGGCGGCGCCGCCAGCCTGAGCATTGGCACAAAAAACGTCAGTCTGGCTGTCTGGGTAAAATTTGACGATCCTCAACTGGACGTGGCTGTCGGAGCACCTCTCGCCGCCCTCGCCGGTAAAGGGCACCTGCGCGTGGGATCCGGATATGGACTCCATACACTCGAAAACAAAGTGGGATTCCAGGTTCGCCATAGCAGCGGTGCCAATGTGAACGTCTATTCCAATACCGTCCTCAACGATGGTGTATGGCATCATTTGGTAGGGGTTCTCGAGAGAGGGAAAACGGATGGTGTTCGTTTATACGTGGATGGTGTTTGCCAAACGGAGACGGCCAATAGTACGGCTTTTGCCGGTCTGGATCTCAATGATGATTCTTTATTTTATGTGGGGGCCAGAAGCTGGCCGGCGGAAGTCAGACGGTTCCATTATAATGGCAAAGTGGATGATGTTCAGCTTTACGACCGTGCCCTGACCCAGGAAGACATCGCTTTTTTATATGCCCATCCCGGCACCGCCCTGAAGCCGGAATGCGGTGACTGGGGCTATTTAGACAGGGACTTTAACCATAATTGTTATGTGGACCTCGCCGATTTCGCCGTTTTTGTCAGCCAATGGCTGAATTGCACCGACCCAGCCGATCCGATACATTGCACCGCTCAAAACCTATGAGCGGTATTTGGGGGGATCAACTTCAAATATATCTTTTTTTACGGAGCCGCCAAAAGTCGATATTGACAGCCAAAAACAGCTCTGGCTCCCCAATAACAAGAGGTCGAAGAGCTTTTGACGCTGGCGTCTTTTTTGTCGAAAAAGTTGTTAAATATTTAAAAACTGGTTATCAAAATTGTTGTTTCTTCAGCGGCAAATATATGACAATAGGGTGTACCGCTGTCCGGGCGAAAACGTTTGGGAGTATGCGGTTTATTGGGATAACGCTGAGAAGCAACCGAGATGTACTATTGCGGAATTGACATAGGAACGACCAACACCAAGGCGATTCTGATTGATGATGACTTGAAGATTGTCAGCCGGTATCACAGAGCCAATCCCTATACTCTCCCGGGGAAAAAAAACCATGCCGGCGATTGGTACCGGAATTTTTGCCTGGCCATGGATCATTTTGCGGAGCAGGGATCTTTCAAAAACCGGCGGATCTTTTGCAGCCTGACGGGCCAGGGGGGCAGTTTTGCGATTCTGGATGGGAAGTTTCAGCCGGTCAGCCGGGCCTGGCTCTGGACGGAACAAGGACGAACGAAGATTGCCCGGAAGCTGGCGGAGGGACTGGGCGAAGCGTGGTTTTATCATACGACCGGCTGGAATGCGAGTTCTGCCCTGATGGCAGCGAAGCTGGCGGATTGGAAGGAAAGCGGAGGCCGGAAATTCGCAAAAGGAAAACGGATTGGCGGCGTGCCTGATTTTATCCTGGCCCAGCTTACCGGCCAATGGATGACCGATATAACCAATGCCCAGATTACGGGATTGTGTGACTTTGAAAAGGGCCAGTGGAGCGGGGAGATTCTGGACTACATCGGATTGTCTGCCGACAGGCTGCCGCCGATTGTTTCGGACCTTCGGGTTTTATGCGAGGATATTTCCACGCCGTGGGGAACTCTGACGTTTGGGACCAGTTCGCACGATCAATACGCCGCGATGAAGGCAGCCGGTCTGGAAGCGGATCACAGCATGCTGCTGGCGACAGGAACCGCGTGGGTCATCAACCGGAAGACGAGCAAGCCGGTTTTTGATGATGTCGGATATATGAGCCATCCGGGCCGGGATTTTACGGAAGGCGGATACGGCAATATCATCGGTTTAAGCCAGATCGGGCAGATTTTTGAACGGCTGTTAGCTCGGCTGGGGATCGAATCCAGCCAATTATCGGACCTGGAAGCCGGTTTTGATCCCCAGGAATTTCCCCGGCAGAGATACAATGAATTAGTGCCGGAGGAAGCCTCGAATGCGGAGCAGAAAATCCGCCGGTTTATGGAATGGTCGGCGTCCCGGCTGGAATATGTTTTAGAGAAGCTTCAGCTTACCAAGGGTCTGGAAAAGCTGATGATTACCGGCGGAGCAGCCCAAAATTCGTTTCTGCCGCAGGTCATAGCGAATCTGACCGGGATCATGGTGGAAACGATCGAATTTCCCGAGTTCACCGCCTACGGAGCCGCGCTGATGGCGCGGGAAATCGCCACCGGAGAGAAATCCGGCGGCAGGCTCCCCCCCGCCATTCCGATCCGCCGTTTTGAACCCAAACATACCCGGGAATACCGCGACTGGTATCGCACCTATCAATATGAGATGTTTGATAAATCCTACCGGGAATTATCCTTTATAACCGATGTCCGGTAATCTATCGGGGTTGAGAATCATTATTTAAAAAAACAAACCGGAAAAAACCACCATCAACGCAACAATAACGGCGGCGAATAAACCCCACCAGAGCAGTACATGGCTGTACCAGTTCCGGCCCAGTTCGGTGAAGATGTTCATTTTTTTCCAGTTGAAGGTCAACTGATCGGTTATTTGTTCCGGCCGGGGCGGAGCGGTGCATAAACTGACCACGGCACAGACGATGACGCAAAAGGCCCAGTTGATGATGGCCTGCATCAGATAGGGTTCCAGCCAGGCGGGGTGATCCGGCACGAACTGTACATACACCTTCATCAAAATCCCAAAGGCAAATCCGGAAAAAACGGCCGTGGAGGCCCCCGGACCGTTGATGCGCCGGAACAGAATCCCCAACAAAAAGACGGCGGCGAACGGGGGGGCAAAAAAGGCATACAAGGTTTGAATATACACAAATAATCCGCCCCCGAATTTCTGGATATAGCCAGCCAGCACCATGGCAATGAGTAAAACGACAGCCGTGGTCCATCTGCCGACCACAACAGTATGTTTCTCGCTGGCGTCCGGTTTGATCATGCGCTTATAGATGTCCAGCGTCGCAATGGTGGCAGTCGAGTTTAACACGGACTGGATGGTGGACTGGATAGCGCCGAACAGGGCGGCCAGGAAAAGTCCGCGCAGGCCGAGGGGAATGATGGTCTGGAGCATGTGGACATATCCCTTGTCCGCTTCGGGGCGAATCTCATTCCAGGGTTTCAAAAGAACCTCCGGGTATTTCGCGAACAGGATCAGGCCGGGTACAACGATGATAATCGGCAGGAGAATCTGCATATAACCGGCCAGTACGATCCCCATGCGGGCATGGTACATGTTTTTGGCCCCCAGCACCCGCTGGATCATGAACTGATTGATTACATTGTACCAGATACTGATGGAAAATACCCCCAGAAGCAAACCGAGCCAGGGGGTGATATCGTGGGTCATCGGCTGAATCACCGACATGCGGTTATAGCTGTCCTTATGCAGGATATTTTGCGCGTTTTGGGCGACTACTTCGGCCCAGATGCCGGTCTTGGCCTGGTTCCGCTCGATCATGATCTTCCAGCCCTCCAACAGCGAATGACTCTCACCGGAGAGCATATAAAGCCCCAGCACCGTGACCAGGATGCCACCGGCGAACATGACAAGTACGGTAAAGACATCGGCCCAGGCCACCGACATCAGGCCGCCCCATAAGGTTATAATCCCCGCCAAAAATCCGATAGCCAGAATGCCGATCCACAAATCCCATCCGAACAGCTTTTCCAGGGCGATCCCACCGCCATACAGAACCGCCGCCAGAAAAGCAATCACGTTGCTGATGATCGTCACTATGGCAAAAAATTGCCGCAGGACCGGATTAAAGCGTTTTTCGAGAAATTCGGGTGTGGTGAAAATTTTGGTGGACAATAAAAAGGGGATAAAAAACCAGACCAGAAGGGAAAAGGAAAAGATGTTCCCCCAGCAGTACTGGGCCATACAAAGGCCGTACACAAAAGAGGCGCCAATCATGCCGATGAAATGTTCCGAACTGATATTGGCGGCGATAAACGAGCTGCCCACCACATACCAGGGCAGGGTTCGCCCCGCCAGAAAATAACCGCTGGAATCCGTTTTTTTCTTCCTGCCGGCCCACAGGCCGATGAACAGAATAATGAGAAAGTAGGACAAAAAAACAATATAGTCTAAAAGCGAAAGTGAAAATGACTCGAATCCTTGCAAGGTACTACCTCATTTTCAAAACGAGAATTTCGACACCTTATTTTGTAATTTTACCATATTGGGCACTGGTTTCCAGCATGGTTTTATAATTTTCCAGGGGTACATAGTCCGGAATGGAGTTGCTGGATCCGACACAATAAGCCCCGTCATGTCCCAGATGGCAAATTCGATCTTTAACCAGAGCGGCAATCTCTTCCTGAGTTCCCGTTGCCAGGCTGTGAACACGGATATTGCCCAGCAGGCAGAGTTGTTTGCCCACCCTTTCCCGGACCTGATAGATATCCATGCTTTCCGGTTCGACCGGATGCAAGGCGTTAAAACCGGTTTCCAGGACGGTCTCCAGCAGGGACGTCATATCGCCGTCCGAATGATAAATGATAGGCTTGCGGGCCCTGCGGCAGATTTCGGCCATTTTGCGGTAAAACGGAAAAATCCGTTCTTTCAACCATTTCGGCGACATCATGGGACCGCTGCCATACGCCACATCATCACTGATACATACCGCCCCGACAAAATCCATTTCGACTACTTTCTTCAGAATTCGTATCTGAATCTCCGCGATCCGCGATAGAAGTTCATTCACAAGTTTTGGATTATCGTAAAGCATCTCCGAAAACTTTTCGAACCCGAATAACTGCCAGGCCGTTGTGAAGATCTTGCCTAAAACGGAAATGAGTTTCATACCGGGCTTGAGATACCGGGATTTATCCAAAAAATCGGAATAATCCATCGTCTCCGGATCCGGCCAGGGATAGGAATCGATATCCGCGATCGTTTGAAGGACACCGGCATGTTCTTCGGCCCAAACCCGGCGGCCCTGGCTGAGAATCTGCTGCTTCTCTGCCGTTACGAAGTCTTGGTTATGAACGCCTGAGACATCCATCAATCCGCAACTGGTGATCGCATAGTCATACCCGGCCTGATAATAAAATTCCACTTCGTCAGCAACGGTAAGCTCCGTCACCCCTAAAAATTCCGCCATGATTTCCCGGCAGACCAGAAATTCGATATTGGGAACGCGGTGCCCCCTGCCGCCCATCAGAGTTGCTTTTAGATTTTCAAAGTCAGGCACAAAACCATACACATTCATAAAAAACCTTTGAAAGACATATCGATACCCCACATCATAGGACTCACCGCCTTTCCCCACAACAAATCTGAGAACCAATTATTAAAGTTTTCATGACAATTTGATGAAAATAATTGTAATAACCAACTTCTCCATAATGTCCTGGAAATATGCCCGGGCCGGCAATACCGTCCATTGAGTTTGATACGCTACCAGACTTTTTTGAAGAATTCGGTTTTGTGGGTGCGGTAAAAGCAGGAGTCGAAGGCACAATTGGAATAGCAGTGGACGTAGCAGGAACCGAAATAGCTGTTTACATATGAGCGGAAGAGGTTGGCAAACTTTGCGAATTTTTTTAGAGAATTTTCATACAATTGCCCCTATCCCATTTTTTGGGCCGTAAGAACGATCCGGAACATAAGGAAAGCACCCACCCGGCTGATCACGAAACCGCCCCGTTTGCATTGGTGTTGGGTGATTGTTTGTCGGAGTGGCGGACGGTAAGGACAGGGCAAGGGGCTTTGTGGACGACTTTGTCGGTGACGGAGCCGAGGAGGACGGAGGCCAGGCCGCTATGGCCGTGGGTGGCGATAACGATGAGGTCGATTTGTTGGTCCTGGGCATACTGGATGATCTGCTGGGCGGGGTGTCCGGTGATGACCAGGGAAGTGAGCTGGAGGGGCAGGTTTTGGAAGTATTTTTGGGTGAACTGGTCCATCTGCTGCTGGGCGGCCTGGAGGATTTCCTGGGTGGGAATGACGGCGGGGATGACGTTCTCGCCAGCGCCGAGCCAATACTGGTAGGATTCGTCGAGTACGTGGAGGCAGTGGAGCTGGGCGTTGAATTGCCGAGCCAGGGTGATGGCATAAGGCAGGGCAGCCAGGGAGAATTCGGAGAAATCGGTGGGGTATAATATTTTTTTGATCGGATCCATCTTATTCGTCCTCATGTAAGAAGCCATATAATCCTTGCGAGCTGTCTATAAGTATTTTAACAGTAGTTCGTTAAATTCACAAGAGTTTTTTGGATTACCAAGGGGAAAGGGGGAAGGCGGCGGGGCAATTTTCTTGCAATCCCAGGGGGCATGCATTTAACTATCCTATTGCTAATTATGGTAGTTAGACCGGTATGGGCGGTGAAGAAGAGCACGGCCAGGATGGCTGCGGCACAAAAAAAGTTCACCCTAGAGAAGAGATGGTGTGCGGTGCATACCCTACAGAATATGGAAAGGAAGACAGGATGAATCTGGTTACAGGGGCAACGGGGTTATTGGGCAGTCATATTGCGGAGCATCTGGTACAGGCCGGCCAGCCGGTACGGGTGCTGGTCCGTGCCACGTCGGACACCTCTTTTCTGGACAGGCTGGGAGTGGAAAAGGTGGTGGCGGACCTGGCGGACCCGGCGAGTCTGGCAAAAGCCTGCCAGGGGATAGAGGTGGTGTATCATGCGGCGGCGCGGGTGGGCGACTGGGGACCCTGGCATGAGTTTCAACGTGATACGATCGATGCGACCGCCAACCTGGCCCAGGCGGTACAGAAAGCCGGGGTGCGGCGGTTTGTTCATATTTCCAGTATCAGCGCCTATGGGCATCCGAACGGTAAGAATCTGGTAATGGACGAGACGGCGGAGCTGGGGATGAATCTACACCGGTGGAGCTATTATACCACAGCCAAGGTGGAGGCGGAAAAGCGGCTCTGGCAGATGCACCGGGAGCAGGGATTGCCGCTGACGGTAATTCGCCCTTCGTGGATCTACGGAGTGCGGGACCGGACCAGTATCGCCCGGCTGCACCGGATGTTCACAACGGGCAAGATCAAGATTCTGGGCAACGGGCAAAACCGGCTGAACACGGTGTATGCGGGGAATGTGGCGGATGCGTGCCTGCTGGCGGCGAAGAAGGATGTGGCGATCGGCCAGGCGTACAATTGCAGCAACGACGGCGAGATTACGCAAAAGGAATATATGGATAAGTTTGCGGCGGCCTTCGGGTGCCAGCCGCCCACACGCAAGGTCCCCTACTGGCTGGCGTATTCGGTGGGGTTCGACTGCGAATGTATCGGGCGGCTGCTGCGGCTGAAAAAACCGCCGTTTGTGACCCGTTACAGTGTATGGCTGATGGGCCGTGATGTGTTCTTTTCGGCGGAGAAGGCCCGGAAGCAGTTGGGCTGGCAGAGCCGAATCGGGTATGATGAGGGTATTCAAATGACGGCGGAATGGTATTTGCGGCAACTGGCTTGAGGGCAGCCAGCAAAATGCAGGAAATGTCAACCAATGGGCGAGAAACCTTCGAAAGATCCGATTGCCGAACTGAAAAATATAGCTGGAATATACTTGCATCACTATACTCTTTTTATTAGAGTTACGCAGGTTACACGCTGGAGAGGTGTCCGAGCGGCTTAAGGAGCAGCCTTGGAAAGGCTGTGTATGGCTTGTCTGTACCGCGGGTTCGAATCCCGCCCTCTCCGTTTTTTATATCTGCTATACCGATCCCCGAGTTCGGAAGTCCATAATTTCACTTTCCGCCATGAGGACTGGACAATAATTTTCCTGCGTTCCCGCTGGTTGCTGCGGATTTCTATAAGTCCTTATTTTAAGTTTTAAAAAATTGTCGTAAGTCGTTATATTTGGTGGGAGAAAATTGATGTAAGTGCTTATTTTACGTTGAGAAATATAGTCTGATAATAAAGTAGGGATTATAACGATTGTAACGGTTGGGTAAGATTTTTGGTAAG
>CAZOMV010000058.1:0-35419 GCA_964580995.1 uncultured Pirellulales bacterium | reverse complement strand
TTCGCCTGGCGGAAAGCAATATCGACATAGACTATATCACCATCAGCCGGGAGCTGGGCAGCGGCGGGGAGATCATTGCCGCGGATCTGGCCGACATGCTGCAATGGCAGCTCTACGACAAGCAAATTCTGGATTTTATGTCGGAGGATATGAATGTTCATAAAAGTCTGCTGGAATCGGTCGATGAGCATACCATCGGTTGGATTGAGGAATGGCTGGAGCCTTTTTTCACACGGAAAACCGGTATCGAGCAGCTTGCTTATTACCGGCATTTGATTCATGTGCTGATGATTATTGCCAAACATGGCCAGGCGATCATTGTCGGCCGGGCGGCCGGGCTGGTACTGCCCCGCCAGAATGGCCTCTCGGTCCGGGTTACCGCTTCGTTGGAACAGCGGGCAAAAAATTATGCCCGGGATCTCGAAATATCCGAAGCGGAAGCGTTTTCCATCGTTGAAAAAGCGGATCGTACCCAGAAATCGTTTGTAAGAAATTTCGTCAATCAGGATGTCACGGATGCCAGACACTATGACATCACCATCAATACCGAAAAATTTACCCCTCATTCGGCGGCCAAACTAATCTGGCGCTGCCTCGACCAGCGGCGTATCAGCCAGCAGCCGGCTCCGAAAAATTCTAAATAATTTCTTACCCTTTTTTATCAGGAACTCGTGATGAAAAACACCCACCGTTGTTGCTCCGTCGTATGGTCATATCTGATTGTATTTCTATTGTTTGTTCCTCGGACGGGTTTGGCGAATCCGAACATTTACAAAGTGGATTCAATGAATTGGATCGATGCCCTCGATACCTGGCATCCGGTTGGCCGAACCGATCTCAAGTTATACTGGAGCGGATGGTACCACCCTCTGGGAAACAGTCCCTACCTGAATGCAACCATCACCGTCAGCAAGGCGGGGCAGATGGTGCACGGGATCGAGCGACGGGATTTGCATCTGCCGCTGCCGCAGGCGGTCCGGTTTAGGGTCTGGGCGGGAGGTTCTCATCTCTGGGTGGTTTTGGGCGATAAGGCGGGACGGCAAGTCAGCAGTCTCCTGCCGCTGCCGGGGGTGGTGCCGCTGGACTGGTCGCAGATTGAAATCCCGTTATCGCAAACCGTTCCCTTTGGAATTGGCGCGGAGACGATTACCGACCTGGACAGCATTGCGATTCTTACCCAGGAGTCCGGTGACTTTTTTACCCCCGGTCCGTATCCGTTTTACTTTGCGGATTTAGAAGCGGTTTATCCGGAAGGAGTTGGCCCGCAAAATAAAATTTTCACCCGTTCCGACCTGGAAACTCTATTGGCACCGCTGCCGGAAAAAATCGAAAAGATCGATACCCTGCTCGATGCCGCTAAAACCAAAGGGATTGACTTGCGATATCCGCTGGTCAGCCGAACGGTGTTGCAGCGGTACCGGACGGAAGTGTTCGATATGTTTCGGGATGACAATCCCGAACATGCCCGGCGTACGGGGGAATTTTTGCTCGAATGTGCCGCACGCACGCAAAAGGAATTGGAGAATTTGCTGGAAAATCCTGATTTTTTCCCCCGCGTGCCGGAAATTTCTCTGGAAAACCTCAAATGCCGGGATGGTTCGTATTTCAGCGGCGATCGGCCGGTGTTTTTCGCGGGAGTTTGCGGCTGGTTTAACCGTGGACAATTCGCTCAACTGTCCGCTATGGGTTACACCTGTTTAAGTATCGAACTGGGACCTACTGCCACTCTTCCCAGCGAAAATGAGATCGATCCCCATGGGGCTGACGGCCTTCTGGACGTAATGAATGCGGCGAAGGAAAACCATATGGTCTGCGATCTGCTGGTATCCCCGCATTATTTTCCCGACTGGGCGCGGCAGAAATGGCCTTCCACGGATGCAACCGGCTGGCGTACGAAAACGAACAACTTCATGCCCTGGACGATTACCGATTCGCATTTTCGCGAGGTAATTGCCAAACATCTTTCCGTCCTCATTCCGCTGGTCCGGGAGCATCCCGCCTTGATCAGCTATGATCTGATCAATGAGGCGTGGTACCGGCTGATTCCGGATTTCCCGGTGGAGATATGGCAGAAGTATCAGCAGGAACATCCGGACCTGGATCGCTGGCAGGCTCTAGGCAAGATGGGGACCGATTCCGTCACGGAATTTCTGCAATGGTTCGTTGCGGAGCTGCATAAATATGACACTACCCACCCGGTTCAGATCAAGGCGATTAGTACCCAGGAAGTTCTCAATGTGGATCGCGAGGCCATCGGCGATATTCTCACCGCCAACGGGATGGATGCCATGCCTTCCTGGCCGGACTGGACGGGGCGGCTGGCCGCGGACTTCACCTGGCCTTTTTTGCGTCATGATTATTACCGCACGTTACAGCCGAATCATCCGATTCTCGATGGGGAATACCATATCAGCGACGGACTGTTTCCCACCCCCGCTTCCTATTTTACCGCCGCCTTATGGGGGCTGGTTTTGCATGGCCGCGATATGACCTCCTGCTGGGTGTTTGACCGGGTGGATGATGTCAGCCTGTATTGGCATGCCAACAGCGTAGAGGCACTGGGTCGCTGTGCCCTGGATTTCCTGCGGCTGGGACCGGAGATTCAGGCCTTTCAGCGGCAGCATGGCCCGATCGCCCTGTTCTACGACGGTATCCATATTGAGGATGCCTATCAGGCCTGCCTGTTCCAGGACCTGGATATCGCCGTAGTAACGGAAAAAAGAATGCTGGCTGGTGCCCTGGCGGATTATCAGCTATTGGTAATCCCGGAAGGAACTCAGCTTAGTCCGGATATGGAACAGCGACTGTCCGCCTTTGAAAAAACCGGCGGCACGATATTCCATTGCCCGCCGGATAAAACCGCACCGGACCTTTGGCAGATGGTGCATGATACGAAAACTGCTCTCAAATTAACGCCGCCGGTAAGTGTGGAGCAATGGGGAATCGAAGTCCGCGGCGTTACAGCCGGAGAGCGCAAATTATTTTATGTACTGAACCATTTGCGAAAACCGGCACAGATTCGCTGTCGTTCGGCCTGGAATCTCACGAATGCCGTAAACCTGATCGCCGGTAAAAACCTCGCAGCGGAAACGATGGAGCTGCAGCCGCTGGAGATTCGCCTGATCGAAGTGCGATAAGACTATAGGATTGTCCTGTTCCGGGAGCGGGGATCGCGGAGTTGCGGTCCGTTGCTGATCCGCCCGCTCATCGCCAGCCTGCGGTACGGGGCCATGGGATCATAAAAGGTCTGGCGTAAATCCACGGTATTGAACATGATGCCGGGCTGGTGGAATTTCAACTGCTGAATGATTTTCCCGTCCGGCTGGATGAAGCAGGAAGGGTAGGCGCTGTACCAGGCGCTGGAATTGGCCATGCTCACCCAGAAATAATCGGTGGCGGCCCGGCACTGCATGGATTGCCGCATGATGTCGGTATGAATGGTCCGGCCCGGCTGCCGCGCATTATGAAATGACTGAAAAATACAGTCCACCTTCTGTTTTCGCAATTCCCGGTATAATTCAGGAAAACGCACATCGAAGCAGATCAACAGCGAACATTTCACGCCCTTGAGGGTAAAAAACACAAAGTGATCGCCCGGTGAATAATGGGCCATGTCGCGTTCCATACAGAACCGCTTATCGTAACGATCGACTATCTCGCCGCCGGGGCTGATCAGATAGAGACAGTTGTGCGGCTTGTGCGCCCCGGCCAGCCGGTGGGTGCTGCCCAGCACCACCCAAAGCTTCCATTTCTTCGCCAGTGCCAGAATTAGTTCCGTTTCCTGCCGCAAAAGCTCCCAATCGATAGTGTTGGTAGATTCGATGTCCGCGCCCGCATAGCCGCTCAGGGCACATTCCGAAAAATGAACAATATCCGCCCGCCCGCGTTTGGCCTGCTGCATCAATTTGCGGATCATCCCCGAATTCCGCCTGATCGAAGCACCAACCGCAAACTGGCAGGTCGCGATTTTCAATTTTCCATTAGCCATATATTTATGTACTACCTTCCATTAGAGAGAGATCCGCTTTTCCTTTCGTGTAGGGCTGTAGCGGAAGCGATACACAAGGCCGCAAGAGCGGCGGGGGTCTGATAGCCCAGGTCGCTATGCGGCCCGTGATTATTATACTCCATCCGCCGGTATCCCCGAAAAGGCCTCTAGCACATCGACCGGTATGTAACCTTCAAGCCGCTTGAGTTTGAGCCCGTAACCTCCCACGGGTAAATCGTGTTTCTCGTATATCACGCAGGAGTTCGATGGCTGTTTGTTATTAAAATTTATCTCGGCCAATCGATCACCATTGAGCCATAGCTCACCCCGCCCATAATCGGGACCGGTCGGTGCCCAAAGTGCAAATCCTGTGCCGATAAAATTCCATTTTACTTCCACCTCGGCGGACTTCGACACCACTCCTTCACCATAACGAAAGGCCGGGCTTTCGACTTTCTGCCAGTCTTCCATACTCTGGGCCGCACCCAGGATCGCTTCGGTATGGAGGAAAGCCATGGCGGTTTCCTCCACCGTACCATCAACTACAAACGATTCTACGGCGGCGTGGCTGCGCGGTTCGGTCCAGACACCGATTCGTCCCTTTCCCGACTCAAACGGCCCCTCCCAACAAATCTTATCATTCAACATCAATTGCAGTAGTCTATCATTTATCCGAATATCAACTTTATATTGCGTGGATTCGGTCATTTTCCCGTCAGCTATTTTAGATTGCTTCCCATTGTTGTCATAGCGAATTAATGCCCACGTATCTTTTGTAATCTGTAAGGCGTTGAACCGACTGCGCATCAAAGGATGCAATCCGCAACCCGCATTGGGTTTGTCGGCACCGAAAGGGCCTTGATGGTTCCAGAGGATTAATACCGTACCGTGGACTTTCAAACTTACAACAAGCTGTCTGAGCAAGGTATCGTGTCGAAGCACCGCCATACCGGGCGCAACATGTCCGCTCACCACAAAACCACGTTCACGAAGGGGCTTATTCCAGGGCCGCCGGGCTAAATGGATCGTGCCCCGATTGTCAGCATCGCGCGAAGGGAACATAACGTTGAATATGCCGTCGTCATCGATAAATCCCGAAAAAGTTTGCCCCCAAATACCTTCGTATTCCGATTCGATGGGATCCGCGTGCCACAGGGAACCCGCTTGGTACAGTTCCCATGCCTCCGAATCCATCGCTTGTTCCATGGGCGCACGAAAAATCGCTTGATAATTACGGTTACCGGCTACGGATGTGGCGGGGGAATAAATATACCCCTCGTGTAGGAAGGCGGGAAAGTATTCGAGCAAGGGTGGAAAATAACGGTCCAGTTGCGGATGAAGCACCAGCTTGGGCGACGTCCAGGGACCATCCGGCTTGGGTGCCGTTTGCCCAACCAGACCCCAGCCGAAGTACTGACGCGAATCCACCAGCGTCAGGACAATCCAATCATTACCGCGTGGCAAAAGAGTGGAACCATAATAGCGATTAAATTTTCCATATAAAACCGAGGCCTCACGATTGTTGGAAATCGCCATAACCGGATTGAATGGACCTTCCGGGGCATCCGCCACTGCATACGCGGCCCCGGAATTCACCTTCGGATCATTCTTAGATAAAATATTCTCCCAGGTGGTGCCTTTCGTACACCAGTCAAAACTCATGTGATAACGGCCGTCGCGATAGCAGACCGCCACGTCCGGAGCATCCCACAAGGGTGAAATTTCACCCGCAAACAGGTGTGTGCCAATACCTGCAAGCGGCTCTCCTATCTCCAGCCACGTTCGCCCTTGGTCTTTTGAACGATATACCATACAGTGGCTTCTCAACTCATTGCCAAGGTAATAACCATCCTGATACCACCCGACATACAAAAACCAATCGTGACTGACCGGATCTCGAAACAAGGATCCATTAACAGGCCATCGATACTCATCCGTACCGCGGCAGACGGGATTACCGGGCAGGCGCTCAAAAGCATCGAACGATGCATCACCAAAAATGGGGTGATGCGTCCATGTGTCGCAATGCCTGGATAATGCATAATCCACGCACTCGCTGCCAAATCCGCCTGCACAACTCATCGCTACCATCAACACGATAATTGATACTTTTTGCCACATTCGCAGCCGCTCCTTTAATTAAAATCCCATTTGAATAATAACCGCGTAAGTCAAATTGAAATACTTTAGTTCACCAGAAATTGCTCGATGCGGGCGGCAAAACCTTTGCTTTTTTCGTTCTTTTGATCGGTGGTGCGGATGGTGATTTCATGGTCACCGGTCGGCAAATCCGCCGCCAGCATATAAGCCCAGGGAATATGCAGAAAATCGCTCCACAGGGTGAACTGGTCCAGTTTTTGAAACGGCTGGCCGTCGATACTGAATTCAATAATCCCCACATCCGGCCCCGCCACCTCCAACAGGCCGATGGCGGTACCGTTAAATTTGAGTTTCAAGGTCGCGCCGGGTTCTCTGGCCTCCAGGGCGGGAACATTGACAAACTGGCTGCGGGTTTGGCCTTCGCTGGCGTTCCAGGATGGAACATACTCCCAGCCGCTGACCAGCTCCGCCTCCTTCAAATCGACAAACCGCCCCCGGCTGTAATTCAATGGATCCAGGGGAGCAGGCATGGAATGATTTCGTATGGGGAATTCAGCCGGCAGAGGATTTCCCCAGACCATATCCAGCATACGCCCCACCGCACCGGCATAGATCTGGCAGCCCAGGGGAGCCGGGTGGACACCATCACCGGAAAACTGGGCCTGCTCAAACTCGCCGGCGTTCATCCGGTCAGTTACTTCTTTGGCCAGGTCGATACTGGTAATGCCATAATGCTGCATTACTTTTTCATGGGCGATTATTTCCGAAGGAGTTTTCCCCTGGCTGATGGCCTGGCGTTTGGCCGGATCATAGAAATACAGCACAACGACATCCATCGTCGGATTATAGTCCCGCACCTGGCGAATGATGCCCTCCATACCGCGGATACCGTCCGTTTCACTACGGCCATTGCCGGAATCGTTCACCGCAAATTCGATAAAAAACAGATCAATCCACCCCTTGCTCAAAACGTCACTGTGCAGGCGGAAAGCACCCAACGTCGAGTCGGTGGAGGCAATCCCGGCATTGATAAAATCAAATTTTGTCTCTGGAAACCGCTGCTGAAGGGTCTGACAGATCAGGGGACGATACCCTTCGGCTTCGGTAATCGAACCGCCCATAAACGCCACCCGGCCCATTTTATCACTTTCAAAGCGAATCCGCGAATTCGGTAGTCCGCTTCGAATATGATAGGCGGCCTCAATTTTCCTCTCCTGTCCAAGGGTATGGAGCAGAATAAAGTCCACAATAGGCAGGGGATCCTGCAAACTGTGCGGATGATGGCCGATCCCCGGTTTGGAAATAACCGTGATGGCCCCGCCCAACTCCTGATACCGTTTCTCCAGAATACGGGTATTCTCCTCCATCGGCACCACTTCGTCCGCCTCCCCGCAGACATGCAGCAGCGGAATCCCCGCCTGCGTCAGGGGAGCCAGATTATCGATGGGATTATGCCGGTACGCCATCGCCTGCTCTTCCGTCAGGCCATACGCCTGCAGGCACTGCTGCCAGTCGGCGGGACTGCCGGCACTTTTCCCCTTCCCGCCGGGCCAGCTTTTGAAATCACAGACCGGGGCATCGGCATAAATACAGGCCACCTTGTCCGGATTGGCAGAGGCCCAGTTGTAAACAATCAGCCCGCCCCGGCTCATGCCTTCCAGGACTGCCTTGGGAGCAAAGCCATGCTCTTCGACCAGAAAACGATAGAAGTGATTCCAGCGTTCCACCGCCGCGGGGGAGCCAAAAAGGCCCGCCACATCTGCATATACCAGATGAAATCCCCTCTCCAGCAGGGCTATATCCGTCTGCGGTTCGTGCCCGAAAAAACGTGCCCGCCAGATCCAGGGCTTGCCCGCCGCGGTGACGATGGGGGTAACTACACAACAAGCATAGTCTTTCAAAGTAAAATCATATGTAGCAAAGCCAAACCAGTTGGTTTTGGTTCCCGGAAACGGTTCTTCCGCCACCGGCAAGACCGGCTTTGTACCCGTGAGAATCTCGCAGATCGTTTTAGCCATCAACCCAGCCCCGGCGGCGTTGGGATGAACCTGATCCGGAAACATCTCCGGCTTGCCGTTGAGAGCCGTATATAAATCAATAATCGGAATCCCGGTTTCCCGGGCCGCCTGGTCGATTAAGGGAATGAGTTCCTCCCGGATCACTTTATCCGTAATCCCCCATTGGCCGGGATAGCAGGGGACCGGATAACACGCGTATATCTTTGGCTGGGACGCCAAACGGGAAAAATCCCCGATCATTTGTTTATAATCGTTCAGAAACTCATCTTTATATTTCCAGTTTTGTGGTTTGGTATCATTGGTCCCCAGCTTGATAATCACCACCTGCGGCCTAAACGCCAGCGCCTCCTCAAAAGCCGGTTCGTTCCGATACGGGTAATCCCCCCTATGTAGCATCGTGCGCCCGCTGACGCCGAAGTTTCGTACCTCCCAGCCTTCTCCCAGCATTCTGTCCAGTTGCGCAGGATAGCAACTCTGTTTCCGGTCCTCAATCTTGGCCCCATAGGTAATACTATCCCCGATACACGCCACCCGAATCGCTTCGCCGGCATCGGATACCTGGGCGGTTTCCGCCTGGGCGAAACCAAGCCCCGCAAAGAACCATCCCAGCCATAAAATATTTACCCTACGAAAATACATTTTCGTATCCTGCATACCTGCTGCTCCTGTTGTGAATCGTTACCCGATGATCGCCCACTTGGACACATCAATCGGCTCTGCAAATAACTCTTCCACCACGGCAACCAGCTTTTGGAGTTGCGGAGTCTTCATATGCTGATCCAGGGCTGCCTGGCTGGTCCAGTTCTCATAAAACAGAAAACGGGTTTTGTCTTTCGGATCCTGATGCAGAACGTAATCGACACACCCCGCTTCCACCCGCGTCGGGGCCACCAGAGACATCAGTACCTGCCGAGCCTGTTCCTCTTTACCCTTTTTAGCCTTGAACTGTGCTACCACCGTAACTTTTTCTTGTACCATTGAATAACTCCTTTTCTGTTTCTATCCTGTTACAAACACAGTATAGAGGATGGCCCCCCAAACGCAAGGGCCTATAAGTAATTCCCTTTCATCAGATTGCCGAAAATATTCCGGCATCACGCGTCTCGATCCGGCAGAAACCGGTTAATCCCGAAATTTCCCCAACAATAAAGAATCTATATATTGCCTATTTACAAAGACTTACACCGGCCAATAAAATAATAATCGGTTTCTCTTCACTTCGATGAATCGAAGTGGGGAAACCGGGCAAAATAGATTCTGCCCGGTTTTTCTCGAACAAGTCCCTTTCGCAATCAACCGATAAAAAAGCAGGCATTGCTGCAACTGCATAGGCTTTTATAATATTGGTTTTGCGGTTATAGCGAATAGAAAAAGGATTTATCTTTATTATCTACAACCTGTCGGCTCACTGCTACCGAAAGATGTGTCATGTTATCTAAAAACACGGAAGATCATCTGGCAAAAATTCTGGATTCTCTGTTGGCCGGAGTTTTCGTGGTGGACCCCGCCACCCGCATAATCATGGATGTAAATAGCAAATGTGCGGAAATGGTCGGTTTGCCTAAAGAAAAAATTATTGGCAAAACATGTCACGGATTCGTATGTCCGGCGAATAGAGACAAATGTCCGATTATCGATATGAAACAAACGGTGGACTTATCCGAACGAAAACTGATCACCGCAAATGGCAAGAGTATTCCCATCCTCAAAAGTGTGGCAACCATACAATCCGGCGATCATCCTTTATTCATTGAAAGCTTTATCGATATCAGAAAACAAAAACAGGCCGAGGCCCGCATCGCCGCCGAAACCGCCAAGCTTTCCGCCATGATCTCCGGCATGGAAGAAGGGGTGGTATTTGCCGATTCCGAAAACCGGATCGTGGAGGCAAACTCCTATTTCTGCCGGTTTGTCCACAAGGATCGGGATTGGATTATAGGCAAAAAACTGGAAGAACTTCATACCGGAAATATTCTGGAAAATGTCATGGCGCAGGTTGCGCAATTTCGCCAAAAAACCGATTCCTCACCCTATATTGTTCAGCGTCCCTTAGGCGGTGCAGAATTAATCCTTCGTATGCAGCCGATCTATCGCGACGGCCTCTATGATGGCGTGCTGCTGAATGTCATTGATGTAAGCGAACTGGTCGCTTCCCGCAAACAGGCCGAATCGGCAAGTTTAGAGACCGAAAAGGCAAACGCCCAGCTCCAGGCGGCTATCCTGGAAGCCAATCGGTTAGCGGAACAGGCAACCGCCGCCAACAAGGCCAAGAGCGATTTTCTGGCAAACATGAGCCATGAAATCCGCACTCCCATGAATGCGATTATCGGCTTCAGCGATATGCTTGCCGGAGAAAATTTGTCTTTGCAGCAGATGGAGTATGTCGATACCATCAAAAATTCCGGGGCACATCTGCTCGGCCTGATTAATGACATCCTGGACTTTTCCAAAATCGAAGCGGGGAAACTGGATGTGGAGAAAGTCGAATATTCGCTGGAAAAGATCCTCACCAGCAGCGATTCTCTCCTGCGGCCGGCGGCCCTGCAAAAAGGACTGGACTTCCGAATCTTACATCGAACCAAACTGCCCGCCGTAATTCGAACGGATCCGGTACGGGTCAACCAATGCCTGACCAACCTGGTCAATAATGCCATCAAATTCACATCACAGGGACATGTTCATATCATCGTTTCCCAGGAAACCCAGGATAATATCCCATACATGCGCTTCGATGTGGAAGATTCCGGCATCGGAATTCCCGCGGATAAACTGGAGGTTATTTTCCAATCCTTCACGCAAGCCGATGCCAGCACCACCCGTAAATATGGCGGCACGGGGCTGGGCTTATCGATTACCAAACGTCTGGCCGAAATTATGGGCGGCCGACTGAGCGTAAAAAGCGAACCGGAAAAAGGATCCGTGTTTTCCCTGTTCATCCCCGCCGGCCTGGATGTCAATTCGCAGCCTCTTCTGGGAGAGAAAAAAATTGCGGAATATACCCGGAATCCAACGCACAACCAGAACGTAACCCTGAATGGTCATATTCTCGTGGTAGAAGACAACCAGTCAAATCAGAAATTAATTGAAGCCGTTCTCCATAAAATGGGATTAGCGGTTGCCGTGGTGGATAATGGGCGTAAAGCCATGGAAACCATCTCCACGCACAAGTTTGATCTGATCCTCATGGATATGCAGATGCCGGTAATGAACGGGTATGATGCCACACAAGCCTTGCGGGCACGCGGCGAAACGACTCCTATCATCGCCCTGACCGCTCATGCCATGATGCAGGACAAGGAAAAATGCCTGGCTTGCGGCTGCAATGGGTATATGACCAAACCGATTGATCGACAACAGTTAATTGAAGTTTTACGGCAATATTTGCCAGCTCACTCTCCCCCGGCGGGTCAATCAAAAAACAATATGCAACCGAATTTGACCAGTGATACAAATTTACGCTTCCTGGCGGATCAATTTCTGCAGGAACTACCCCTCCAGTTGCGCGAAATCATCGCGGCGGCGGCAAAAACCGAGGTGGAACAGTTAACCTCTTTAGTGAAAACGCTGAAAAACAACAGTGACAACGTAGGCTTTACGGACATAACGAAAAAAGCGGCGGAACTGGAACATCTCTTGCTTCGGAATGAAATGAAGCAAACCGAAAACAAATTACGCGAACTGGCTGATCTATGTCAAAGCATTTCAAATGCCAACCCTTCGCCAGAGTCGGTTTAATCTCTTCGTACTATAATTAACGCATCAGGTCCGTATGCGCATGATAGAAATCCAGGGTATCGGCTAAATGAACTCGCATGGCCCGCTCCGCCGCCTGGGCCTGGCCAGCCTTCACCGCTTCGAATATGTTTTGATGATGCTGCAGGGGTGGTTGGATTCGAATCACCGGGATTCGAAAGTGCACCGTAACAAAGGCCCCGCGCAAAACCGTGCTTAACATAGCCAGGATATTGTTCTGGCACTCATACGCCAGGATATCGTGAAACTGCTGGTCCAGCATCCGATAGGTATCATACATCTCAGTCAGTTCGTTTTGTTTTTCGATTTGGGGCCCCAGCACCAGCATGGTATCCATGATTTCCGTGAACTTTTTCAGGCCGTCTTCGGAAATATTTTCCGCCGCCAGATAGGCAATTCGCGGCTCGATCGTTAAACGCGTATCGAGTATCTGGAACATATCGCTGCCGCTGAATTTCTCGAAGATCGGGGATAAGATCCGCAAGCTCGTGGTGGGATCGAATTTATCAACGAACCAGCCCGCTCCATGCTTGGACTGCACCACTCCCAATGCCTGCATAATCATCAGCGCTTCCCGCAACGACCGGTTTCCCACATGCAGGATATCGCTTAATTCCTTTTCACTCGGCAATTTATGCCCGGCTGGCAACTGGGCGGAACTGATATAATCCACCAGAGCATTTACGATTCTCTCAGCCATCTTGGGCTGGATTAGCGGGTTCAGGCTGTGAATATCTACCGTTTCCTTCTTCCGCATGGATAACCATTCCGCATCCGTAATCTGTCTTTCCACCACCGCCGCTTCATTTTCCAAGAATGCTCCCGGATGATCCCAACGATTTCTCTTATCCATAAAACAAAATCCCGACTGCCATAACTTCCTTAATTAAAAACACTTAACTAATATCACTTATTCTTTTACTACATCATTTCCCATTCTTTACCAAAACCACATCTGGCTTTTACTTGGTATTCAACGTCTTGTCAATTTTTAATTTAGGCGTAGAAATCATCCGTATCAAAACTCCGGCTGGAGTTTATTTTACAATAACTTATAAAACAATCGGAAAAATGTACAAAAATTTGCAAATTTACGTATTTTTTTTGAATTTGGCAGTTGAAAACACCGGCCGATTTTACTATAGGGATTTCATTTAGTTTTATTGCTTTATTTTTACTAGATGGAGGTTATTTATGGCAGTAAAAGTGGACTTGGAAACTTGCAACGGTTGTGGTACCTGCACGGAAGCTTGTCCCGCGGAAGCGCTGAGTGTCGTGGACGAAAAAGTGGTTGTCAACGAAGATGCCTGCATCGACTGCGGGGTTTGCGTTGATGAATGCCCGGTGAATGCTCTATCGTTAGATTAATTCAACATCAATATTTGTTGATTCAGCAGTTAATCGGATAGATCCCTTGACGTACAAGTATGTCACATACTTTGTGATGTACTTGTGCGTCCTTTTTTTTCTGACCGACAGGGTCAGACAGAACCGATATGGGTTTTCAAAAGATACGTGGACCGGACTGCCCGGCCCAAAGGAGCGAGGAACAATTCCAGCGTCCGCATATCCCCTTCCGTGAATGGTTCCCCAGCCTGTCGATACACAATCAGGATTCCGCTGAGTTCCCCTTCGGCCAGAACCGGAAGAGCAAGTAATGACAATCCGGACAGCAGCTTTTTGTTTTTGGCGGAAAGTTCCGGACAGTGGCCCGCATCCGAAATCAGCCAATGACGATGCGTCGCGGTCACTTTACGAATCAGGGTCTCCGTAAATAGTTTCTCAAGCTCCTCGATATCATCCGCCCGGTCGTACCACAAACCGGAAAGATGGGCTTCAAATCCCTTTTCCGCCGCCAGATAAAACGCGGTACTGGATTCCGGAATCTGATTCTGGATCATCTTGAGCGACTTGTGGAGCATATACCCCAAATCGAACTCACCGGTCAGACTGCCCTGAAATTCGCACAACCGCTGCATTTCCTGCAGCGATTTGGTCAGATGCAAATTGGAATGCACCAGATCCCGGCACAGCAAATCCACTTTAGTACGCAGGTGGCGGCGTTTCTGATTCAAATTCCGGCACAACTGACGGATTTTGTCCTGCCGGGCAACCTGTTTTTTCCGCCGGCGGTTTTTCGTCTGGGCATGTTGAATGACCTGCCGTACCGTATCCCCGTCGAACGGATACGCCAAAAGACCCTCCAACTCCAGTTGATGGGCCTGCACGATATCCCCCGCCGCACCATCCGATAAAATCCCTACCAGGGCCGCCCCGTCGCTGGATAAGGAATTCCTCACATGGGTAAAAACCTGCATCCCCTGGGATGTACCACATAACCGCGAAATGGTTTCCGCGGTTAAGGAAACGAAGACGATATCCGCGGTTTCCATAGGCAGACCGGACCAGAATTTCAAATCCAGCATTACCTCCGCCGGCAGAGCCTCGGTCGCAACCTTCGTACAGTGATATCCTTCTGCCGCGGATAGAACCTCCGCCATTTGCCGGCACATCCCTGCCGGAAGCACACATAGAATGTTTACAGATTGATTTGCTTGCAATTTCTCCCTTTCATCCGGAAAACATCCGCCATGGCTAACTCGTCACCGGTTCCGCGGAAAAGGCAATCTGGGAAACCGGCAAAATCACCCGGCCAACAGTCCCCTGACCCAGATCGCTTATCAAATACAAGTGCCCTCCATTACTCTCGATATATCGCATACTATGGCTCAGCCCCAATCCCCGGTTGCGGCCCGCCTTTTTCGCCGAAAAGAACGGATCCATCGCCTTTCGCAGGGTTTCCGAGTCCATTCCCATGCCGTGATCCACCACTTCCAGAATTATCTCACTGGCCAGTTCATCATACCGGGCATTCAAAAGTACAGTACCGCCCTTCCCCTGATACGAATCGATCGCATTGGTCACCAGCTCCTCAATCGCGGTTTGAATTTGTCCGGGATCGACAAAAACTTCCGGAAGATTTCCTTCTGCCTTCGCCTCCAGAACCACTTTGTTTTCCTGGGACAAAGTCTTTTTGGCAGCTATCACCTGATCCAGCAGGCTTTGAACCGTCACGGAATGCGGCTGCGGGACCGACGGTTTGGCAAACTCCATCAGTTCAGTAATAATATCGGCAATCGCCTGCCCCTGCCGGGATATCGCTTCGAGCATGGTTTTTCGCTCTGCATCCTCTTCGCTAGTGGCCAGAAACTGGGAACGGCCGACAATGACCGCCAGTGGATTATTGATTTCATGCGCCGCCCCACAGGCCATCTCACCCACCGCTGCCAGACTGCGCTTTTGCAGCAGTTCCCGCTGCGCTTCATGCAGCCGGCGATTGGTCTCCGCCATTTCCTCGCAAAGATGCACCTGCTGCTCTTGTATTTGGGCCTGACGGATTGCCAGCGCCGCACTGGCGGCAAACGATTGGATCTCCTTGATTTGTTCCTGATAATCGATTTCCCCCTCGGGCTGTTGCCAAATAATGGAACCGATCGTCTGTCCCCCATACGGTAGCGACATCGTTAAAGTCATGCTTAACTCGAATTGCGGCGCTACCTGCTCAAAAAACCACAGTTGATCTTCTCCTGGCATCTGGATCGAAAACCCCTCCGCCGTCTGGATACGTTTCGGACGGTTGATGAGATCGGGATCATCCGTTCGATCCACCAGAAACACAGCAGGTTTCAGTTCCTTTTGCGACTTGACCACCCCTTCAATAATCCATTCTTCCGGCACCTCGGCGTAAACGGCACATAGCTTGGTATCGGTATGCTTCCGCCACAGTTCCGACAAAAGCGAGCAGACATCCACCACCGACTGCCCCGCCGTCAAACCCATCCCCAGATCGCTCAAAAGATCGAAATAACAACTCCGCAGGGCCAGAATCCGGTTTTGCTCCTGCAATTGATTATTGAGTTTTCCTAATTCATTATTGGCCTCGGATAACGCCTCATGGTACAGATCTTCCGGTTCAATGTCATCCAGACCCAGCAGATTCGCTCGTTCGCTGATTTCCACACGCAATTCCCGGGAAATCTGATCGATGGCCGAAGCGGAACAGCCCAGCTCTTCCGCCACCACACTGGCTTTTTCACCAAAATAATGATTGCCTGAATATCCGATTCGCTGTTCGCGAACCAGCAGATCCGCCAGATATACGGTCCGGACAATACTGCGATGCCGGATGGCTTCCGGCAGGGAATCCGGGGATTGATGATGCAGCCAGACCGTTTCCAGAATGGATAGCGGAAGCTGCCATTTTTCCGCCAGCCGTTTCCCCACGACCGTATGGTCGATCCCCAGAACCTTTTTTTCCACATCCGCTATATTCGCCAGAGAAGACTCGGCAATTTGCACCACACGGGAAAAACTCCGCGGCAAACACGCATCCAGCGCCACTTTTCCCATGTCATGCAGCAATCCGCAAACAAACGCCTCTTCTTCATCCACGGCGGGATCGATTTGCCGGATCAACATTCGCGCGGCACATGCCACCGCCAGACTGTGTTTCCAGAATTCCTTCCGATTAAAGTTCCCTTCCGTCGGCGAGGATACCCCGCCCAGTGTCTCGAAAACCTTGATACTCAAAACCGCGTTCCGGATCGCATCGAATCCCAGCATGACCACGGCCTTGCTCAGCGAAACCGATTTGGGCCGCATCCCTCGATCCGCACGGGTGGACAAGGTTATGATCTTGCTGGCAAGCGATTGATCAGATTCAATCATCTCGACCACTTCATTCGCCTGCGTGCGGGTGTTGACGGTAATCTGCAGCAGCCGCGCCGCCACGGACGGCAAGGTCGGAAGAGAATTGAGCTGCTGAATGATTAATTCAACCTTCTTCCCTTTGGAACGACTCGTCTCCTGTCCTGAATTCATCGATTCAATCATCCTACCCACCTGAAAGCAATCCATCCGGCGCTTTTACATCGTCAACAATTCCGTAATCCGGCTTACCAGATCGTCAATGCTGAAGGGTTTTTTCATAAAGGCATCCGCTCCGATTTTCAGCAGTTGATCGATTTCTTCCTGATTGATCACACCGCTGACAATGATAATTTTCATATGCTCGAAGGATTCATTCTGACGGATGGTCTTGCAGACCACATTCCCGTTCACATCGGGAAGCATATAATCGAGAATCATTAAATCCGGCCGGAATTCCTGCGTCAACACGCCCGCATCGTAGCCGCTGCTGGCGGTGCGAACCTCAAAACGCCCGTCCCGCTCCAGAACATCGACCAGCAGTTCCACAATCTCCGGATCGTCATCGACCACCAGAACTTTACGCCGCCCCGAATTCAGCAAATCCAGCGGAATATCATTTTCCTTCATGAATTTAATCAGACTTTCCCGCGGAATTCGACGAAATCGGGATCCGGGCACCCGAAAGCCCTGGAGCTTTCCCGAATCAAAGCAACGTATCACCGTTTGTTGGCTAACTTTGCATATCGCGGCCACTTCGCCTGTAGAATATACATTCTTCATTACCAGCTCTCCATAATGGTTATAGTGTGTTCCATAAACCCTTTTACCGTTTTAAAGCATTCATTTTGGCAAGACAACCTCTTATTTATTTTACCTATAATTCCTAGATTAACTATCGTCGCCGTCTTTTGTCAACTTAAATTCGCTTTACTTTGCCAGAAAGTATTTTTTTGTATATACATTTGCTTTATAATGATAATTCCGTTTGGTCGGAATTTACTGATTTTCCACTTGCCCCACCTCGTTTTAAAGGCAAAAAACGCTGGCCCACCCTACAATAATATAACTGACAATGGGAAATTATTTCCTCTCGCCCGGTTTTTGGTCCATAAATATCATTAACACCGTTATATCTGACGGGGTTATACCGGTTATGCGGGATGCCTGGCCCAGATTCACCGGCTGGACCTGATTCAACCGTTCCCGAGCCTCATGCCGAAGCTGGGGGATTGTTCGATAATCCAGCCCTATTGGCAGACGCCGCTCCTCCATTTTCTGAAACCGGCTTATCAGACGATGCTGTTTTTCCACATATCCGGTGTACTTCATATTGTTTATAGCCTGCTGGATCGCGGATTTTCCATAATTTGGCCCAACCAGCGCCGGCTCTTGAGTTATCAGCCACTCAAAATCTTTTTCCTGCTGACGGATCCACTGCGCCAGCGTCTTGCCTTCTAACCGTTTTTGCTGAAAATAGTCCGTTAATTCCCGGACCTGCCCCTGCTTCCGCTCGAAGGACTGCCACCTTATATTATCCACCAATCCCCATCTTCTACCCACCGGTGTCAGCCTCTCATCCGCATTATCGCCCCTTAGCAATAGCCGGTATTCCGCACGTGAGGTGAACATCCGATAAGGCTCATCCACCCCCCGCGTTACCAGGTCGTCAACCATCACCCCAATATAGGACTGATCCCGCCCCAAAGTAACCAATTCCTTCTTCTGGCAAAACCGGGCGGCATTGACACCCGCCAGCAGGCCCTGCCCCCCCGCCTCTTCGTACCCGCTGGTACCGTTGATCTGCCCCGCCAGGAACAATCCTGCCACTACCTTGCTTTCCAGCGTCGCACGAATCTGCTGCGGCGGTACAAAATCATATTCGATCGCATAGCCGTACCGCAAAATCTCCGCCTTTTCCAGGCCGGCGATACTATGAATCATCTGGTCCTGCACTTCCGGCGGCAGGGACGTGCTGATCCCGTTGCAGTAGATCCAATCGCTGTCTCTGCCTTCCGGTTCCAGAAACAATTGGTGCCGCGACTTGTCCGCAAACCGGATAATCTTGGTCTCAATACTCGGACAATAACGCGGACCGGTACTTTGAATCTGTCCGGTATAAAGCGGCGCCGATTCCAGATTATCTCGTATGATTTTGTGGGTTTGCTCGTTGGTAAAGGTAATCCAGCAATTGACCTGCTCCTGCTCGATTTTATCATTCAGAAAGCTGAACGGCTCCGGTTCGCTATCACCCGGCTGGGGTTGCAGAACGTCGTAATCTATGCTCTGACCGTGAATTCGGGCGGGCGTTCCGGTCTTGAGCCGCCCCAGCTTCAAGCCGATCCGCTCCAACCCCCCGGAAAGCTGATTCGCCGCCGGTTCTCCATATCGCCCCCCCGCCCACTGTTTGCTCCCCAGGTGCATCAGCCCGCGTAAAAACGTGCCGGTCGTCAGAATCACCACCGACGCCGCATACCTTTTCCCCGACTCACCGATCACACCTTGTACGTTCCCTTCTTCAACCTGAATATCCGCCACCGAATCTTCGATGATGGTCAGATTGCCGCAATCCGATAACAATGCCCGGATTTTCTCCTGATACTTCCACTTATCCGCCTGGGCCCGCGGACCCCACACCGCCGGTCCCTTGCTTCGGTTCAGCATCCGAAACTGAATCCCCGTCGCGTCAATGGCCAGCCCCATCAGCCCTCCTAACGCATCAATCTCCCGCACAATCTGCCCCTTGCCCAATCCCCCGATTGCCGGATTGCAGCTCATCTGGGCTATGGTCCCCACCGACATGGTAATTAATGCCGTACTAGCCCCCAGCCGGGCCGCCGCATGTGCCGCTTCCACCCCCGCGTGCCCCCCGCCGACAACTATCACATCGAATGAATTACTCATACTGCTAACGGTTTATTCTTCACTCCAGGCAATTACCGAAGCAATCGCCAGATCGCTGGTATGGGTGATACTGACACTTATTTTTTCGATACCCATTTTTTGGGCCAGCCGGGCCGTTTGGCCCTGCAAATGAACCTCCGGTTTCCCCAGCGGATCATTCCGAGTTTCGATATCCGTCCACGCCACCTCGCCCCGCCAGCCGGTCCCCAGCATCTTCATTACCGCCTCCTTCACGGCAAACCGCCCCGCCAGCCGTTCCACGCTGTGACGATGCCGGCGGCTGTAGGTCTGCTCCGCCTCCGTAAAAACCCGCTGCAGAAACCGCTCCCCATGCCGCTCCAGCAGCTTTCCAATTCGCCGGCAGTCCGCCAGATCAATCCCGTGATATATCATCTTCATACTGCCTCCTTTGCCAGCGAATTCACCAGCCAGTAACCCGACGCACCCACCAGCACCAACAGCACAATCCCCGTTTTAACCAGAACCAGCGTTCGCTGAAACCGGCTGTATGCCCCACCCTCACTCGCCAGACGGCGCAAAAATCCAATCCGGCTGGCTATGCTCGAATGACGCCACGACCGGCTGTACGCCGAAATCCCATTCAGCATGGCTATCCGTTCCAGAGCCGCCCCCATGACCATCGCTCCATGCACGTTCAGTAGCTCTTTCCCTTCTGCCTCCGGTCCCCGTGCTACCGAACCGGCCCCATACACGTCCGCCTGCCGTTCAAACCGCCGTGACACCCACCCAAAAACCAGAAACCATCCGACAATCATCAAAACAGAACTCCCGCTCAATATATAATGATTATAATTGATTCCACGGATTTCGAACGCCAAATGATTCTCCATCAACCATTCACAAAACGCATAGAGCAGCATTCCGCAAAAACTGCTGCCCATGATAAACAGCACCAAAAACAGAATATGATGGTGTTTGACATGGCCGATTTCATGGCCGAATACCGCTTCAATCTGCTCATCCGGCATGTTTTCGATCAGTTGGTCACTCAACAAGATATAACGAACCGGTGGAAACAACCCCATCATGGCGGCATTGGCAACCGCGCTGTACGTATTCCACAGGAGCAGATCATGATACTTCAACTTTAAACGCCGGCAAAAAACTTCCAGCCGCTCCCGCAGCGGACCTGCCGGCAGGGTTCGCGTGGACCATACCCTGCGTAATAACCAGGGAGAAAAAATAAATATACCGATTACCCCGGCCAGTACAATGCCCTCTTCCGCATTGCCCCGCAGCGGATTCTCCGAAAACCATCGCCCAAAAATAAGGGCTACGGTATCCCGAAACGTAAAAATCAATAACAGCGGGGCCAAAAAAATCAATAAACCATGGCGTACATTAAATAGGATATATTGACCGCAACTCCATACCGGCCGGGCCGACAGACCTTCCGCCAATTGACCCGCGATGATATTCTCCTTGAAAAACCGGTTAATCGGATAAAAACAATGCCACTTGAGTATCAGCATCAGAACATAAGGAAGGATCAGCCCCACTTCCCAAAGCAGTACCGTGCCGCCCAGCCCCAGATCAGTACAAATCAACTCCGCCCAGCCGCCCACCGTCAACTGGATCGTGAAGACCGTCAGCAGCATGATTTGAAATACCAGGTCCACCCGGCCGGGCATTTTCATCACCGAACGGTTCGGCCACTGCATCCCTTCCAGCCGCGCCAGGATCAGGCGCGTGATGACCCGCCAGAAAGACCACACCAGCAGCATGGAACCGGCCAGAATCAGCAGGCTTTGGCCGGACCCCGGCGAGGAGAACCATTCGGTTTCGGGATTGCCCGCCTGCACACTCTCCCCCGCCAGCAGGGCTATCATAATGGCAAGAATAACGGATATCTGCACTTAGTGTTCCCGAACATTAAAGAGAAACCCACTGTTGGGCAGTGGGTTTCCTGTTTCGCATTCACGCAAATCACCAATGAGCATCAGCGCGATAATTCCCGGTTAAGAATCTCGATCCGATTCTGGGCATAAGTCACATTTTTGGTATAAGACGATTCCAGATTGATCGACTTCTCATAATATTCGATGGCCTTGGTTCGGTTGTGGAAATAATCATCATAAATCCGGGCCACCGCAAACCGGGCCGGCAGCAGACTCTGGGGATCCCATTGCCAGACCCGCTGGTAATACAGCATCGCCGTCGTCTTCTCGCTTAGATAATGATTGTAAATCTCCGCGATCTGAAAGGCCGCGTCATCGATTTTATCGCTGTCGGGATAGAGCGTGATCAACTGATTGAATTTATCGATGGCCGAATACATCGCCTTTTTATCGACCCCGATTTTCCCTAACGACCCGCGGCCGCTCTTCATCATAGCCATCCCCTGGTCATACAGAACGTCCGCTTCCATCACCATTTTGGAGGCCCGCAGATCCGGCCCGGCCACCTCAGCCACCACCAGATAAGAATACCGCGGTCCCAGATTCAGGTTTTTGATCTCTTCCTTGACCCAGCGGGATTTGAGCTGATTGCCCTGCCGATTGTAGAAATCCAGCATCAGCTCCAGCGTTTCCATGTAATTCGCCCGATACCGCCCCATCTGCTCCACCAACTGCACCTCGGCATTGCGCGCCAAATCCGCCTCCTCGGCTCTCCCGAGCGGATCCGTCGTTTCCATCAGGCCGGGCTCTTCCAGCAAAGCGGGGTTTTCAACATCCGGAGCATTCTGATCATACTGTCGATTCTGCTGACAACCCAGAACGCCCGCCAGCAGGATCATCACGAAAAGAATCAAAACGTTTCGGCCGATACCTCTTACATTCCCCATCATCTAGTCTCCTTATCATTTATTTCAACATCATCCCTGTAAAACAACATTTATTGACCAGATTGAAACACCAACCCGCTTTTTTGTCAAGGAAAAGAGTGAATTCAGATTCCTAACCGGGAAAACCACTTGAGTCGTTTTTTGCCGTTTTTTTAGCGGACAATCGCCTAAAATTACCCCCTATAATCTCCATCCAATTATTGACCGACATTAATTCTTTATTTGCAACCACTTACAAACCACAGCGAGTGCTTCCTCCACAATTTTATCCTGGCATCACAGACTGCTTTTTCATACGATACGACGGTTATCTGACGTAAAGTATTATATGGGAAAATTTCTGGATATTCTATGGACACTACAATTCCTTCTATCCGTAAAGAACTCCGCCAACATAGTAACAAAGACACCAGAATCGCCGGCCAAAAATTCTTCAAAGAAAAAATAAAACTCTATGGCGTGAAAACCCCCCTGGTCAGAAAAATCGCCGCCCAATGCTTCAAAACCATAAAAGAAAAAAACAAGCCGGAGATTTTTGCCCTCTGTGAGACTCTTTTCAAATCCGGCTGCCTGGAAGAGTTCTTCATTGCCTGCTGCTGGGCGGAAAACCTGCACAAACAATACGTCCCGGAGGATTTCCAGACTTTTTCCCGCTGGGTTCATCAGTATATCACCAACTGGGCCGCTTGCGATACCCTCTGCAATCATACCATCGGTTCTTTCGTGGAAACCTTTCCCCATTACCTCAGCGATCTAAAAAAATGGACCGCCTCGAAAAACCGCTGGGTCCGGCGGGCCGCCGCCGTCTCCCTCATCCTCCCCGCCCGCAAAGGGCTTTTTCTCAATGACATCTTTGAAATATGCACCCGTTTGCTAACGGACTCAGACGATCTGGTGCAGAAAGGATACGGCTGGCTCCTCAAGGAAGCCTCCCGCCGTCATCAAAAAGAAGTCTTCACCTTCGTGCTGAAACACAAAAATATCATGCCCCGCACCGCTCTCCGCTACGCTATCGAAAAAATGCCCGAAACCCTGCACCGCAAAGCCATGGAAAAGCCCTAGCGGGTGAAATAAGCAGGTCCGCTATTTTGCCAGCTTCCTGCCCAGCTTGACCGCTTTCTTCCGGATATCTTCTCTCTGCTGAAATTCCGCCGGATTATTCGGCGCCAGCGGTACCAGCAGACTCTCAAATTTCTTCTGCGAAAACTCCGCCAGCGTCTTGAACGTCATTTTACAAATATTCAGGCCTTCGTTTAAATCCCCGCCCGCCGTCGCCAGCAGCCCAATTACCGGATACCCCTTCACATGTGTATAATCCCCGGTCTTCATGTCAATCTTGATATGGCTGAACATCCGGTCCAGCACCACTTTCAACTGGGCATTCGGCCCGAAAAAATAGACCGGCGTCGCGAACACCACCGCATCAAATCCCGGTATCCGTTTCACCAGCGTTGAAACCTCATCCTTGATTATACATTCAAATTTTGCCCGCTTTTGGCAGCCCATACAGGCCGTGCACCCGGCACTCTTCAATTTCAGCTTCGTCACATCGACCACTTCCACCTTCGCCCCGGCCTTTTCCGCTGCCGCCGTTACCCACCCGGCCAGGGTATTGGTATTTCCATTTTTCCGCGGCGAACTGCAAAGCATCAAAATCTTTTTTGCCATAACGTGTCTCCTGAAAAAGTAGTGATTATCACCTTAATATGGTATGGTTGTTATTGTCCTTCCTGCTTCTGAATCTTCGCCCAGGTATCCTTCAGCGTGGCCGTCCGATTGAAAATCAATTTCCCCGCCGCCGAATCCGGATCCACACAAAAATACCCCAGCCGTTCAAACTGATACCGGCTCCCCGCCGCCGCCCCTTTCACGCTGGGCTCGACAAAACAGCCCGGCAGCACCTCCAGCGAGTCCGGATTCATATAATCCGTAAAATTCTTGCCCTCTTCCGCCTCATCCGGATTTTCCCGCGTGAACAGATGGTCATACAGCCGCACCTCCACCCCCAGCGCATGGCTGGCCGATACCCAGTGCAACGTCGCCTTCACCTTGCGGCCGTCCGGCGAATCTCCGCCCCGCGTCGCCGGATCATACGTGCAGCGCAGCTCCGTAATATTCCCCGCCCCGTCCTTCACCACCTCCGTACAGGTCACATAATACGCATACCGCAGCCGCACCTCCCGCCCGGGCGCCAGCCGGAAAAACTTCTTCGCCGGTTCCTCCATAAAATCGTCCCGCTCGATATATAGCTCCCGGGTGAACGGCACCTGCCGCGTCCCCGCCGACGCATCTTCCGGATTATTGATGGCCGCCATCTCCTCCACCTGCCCCTGCGGATAATTCGTAATCACCACCTTCAGCGGATTCAGCACTGCCATCACCCGCGGCGAACTCTGATTCAGCTCATCCCGCACGCAATGCTCCAGCAGGGCAAAATCCACCGTGCTGTTGAACTTGTTCACCCCGATCTTCCCGCAGAAATTCCGGATCGACTCCGGTGAATATCCCCGCCGCCGCATCCCCGAAATCGTCGGCATCCGCGGATCGTCCCACCCGCTGACATGCTTCTGCTGCACCAATTGCAGCAGCTTCCGCTTGCTCATCACCGTATTCGTCAGGTTCAGCCGGGCAAACTCGATCTGCTGCGGATGATACACCCCCAGTTGGTCCAGAAACCAGTCATACAGCGGCCGGTGATTCTCAAACTCCAGCGTGCAGATCGAATGTGTAATCCGCTCGATGGAATCCTCCAGCCCGTGCGCCCAGTCATACATCGGATAGATACACCACGCATCCCCCGTCCGGTGATGGCTGGCGTGCAGAATCCGGTACATCACCGGATCCCGCATATTCACATTCGCATGACCCATATCGATCTTCGCCCGCAGCGTCCGCGCTCCATCCTCAAATTCCCCCGCCCGCATCCGCGTAAACAAATCCAGATTCTCCTCCACACTCCGATTGCGATACGGGCTGTCCTTCCCCCGCTCTGTCAGCGTCCCCCGGTACTTCCGTGTCTCTTCCGCGTTCAGATCGCACACATACGCCTTGCCCGCCTTGACCAATTGCACCGCCCATCCATACATCTGCTCGAAATAGTCCGAGGCAAAATACAAGTGCTTGCCCCAGTCCCACCCCAGCCACCGCACATCCGCCTTGATGGACTCCACATACTCATCCTCTTCCTTCGTCGGATTGGTATCGTCAAACCGCAAATGGCACACCGCCCCCGCGTTCTCCGCCGCAATCCCGAAATTCAGACAAATGCTCTTGGCATGGCCGATATGCAGATACCCGTTCGGCTCCGGCGGAAACCGCGTCGCCACCCGCCCCCCCCACTTGCCCGTCCGCAAATCCTCCGCCACCATCGCCCGCACAAAATCCAGCGATTCTCGACCATTGCCCCCATCATTTCCTGCACTTTTATCTGCCGTTTCTTCGCTTGACATAACACCATCTTTTCCTAAACGAAAGCAATATAATACCTTATAGCCATAAAACCAATCGGCGATTATAAATCCCCCACCCCCTTTTCGTCAACAAGAACTACACTTTAAACTATTTTCCCATTCCCCTGCAAATATTTCCAATAACAAACGCACAAATCAGTAGAAATATTTACCGCCTTACTCGAATCGTACTTCGAAGCGAATGCCGCGGTTTGGACCCCATCAGCCACGCCCGAAACCCGAAAAACAATACTGCCAGCACGGCCAATAAAGTTGCCGTCAGCATCATACCGGGCAGTTGATGAAGGAGGGTTACTTTCTCCTGGTTTTCTACATTCGGCTGCCCTACCAGCCGGAACAAAAGATACGACAGCCCCCCGCCTGCCGCCGCCGTCACGGCGGCCAATAACAAATACCGCTTCAATGCCGCCCAGTTCCTCTGTTTTTTAAATTTGATTGTACTTCGATGCTTCATGACTCTTCCGCCTGAATTTTATTAACATAAATATAGATATAACAAGATCTTATAATGCAACTCCTACTCACTGCCAAAGATCGTTATCTCTCCGCTATAGATATACTTGCGATCGAAAAACGTGATTTCCACTCTATTGTAATTATTTTCACCATTTTAACCACTAAATTGCTAAAAAAACGATTCATATCTTAAATAAATCCAGGTATAGTACCGGGTTAGTTCGATTCAACCTAATCTGAATTCCCAGCCGACGGCTATGGCTATAACTAAGTGCAGAATAATATCTTATGTTGTTTACGCAAAAAGACGATATAATCGATGCGAAAATGCGTGCCAGGTATGTTTTGGATTTCCGAATAGAATATTCTGAGCGATAGTGATCACGATGCGTTTTTATCTGAAAGCTTTGTGTGTACCTGTTGGCTGGCTTCTGATCAGTGCAATGAGCGGCTGCGCGGAACCCCAGCCGGCTCCAGTGATTTCCGATCTGGAAAGTTCCAATCCCGACTTGAAAATCCGGGCCATCAAATGGGCCGGCGAAAACAAAATCGAATCAGCGATCCCTTTACTGGTCGATCGTCTGCAGGAACAGGACTCATCGGTACGATTTTTTGCGATCTGTGCCCTCAAAAAAATCACGGGAACCGATCTGGACTACGATTACAAGGCAGATGCCCGGCAGCGGGCCGAGGCAGTGAAAAAATGGCGCACCTTCCTCCTGGAGAAGGATTCCTCCCCGTAAATTGCATCGGAAGCAAAACTATGGAAAATACCAATCAACCCGTTGAAGTGATTAAGATTCAAATCACCGCACACCCGGAATTTCTGTGCGTCACCCGATCCGCCATCCGCAAAGCCAACGAAATCGCCGGCCTGACGGATAAAGACATCGACTCGGTCACCCTGGCGGTGGATGAAGCCCTGACCAATGTGATCCGCCACAGCTACGGCGGCCCTTGCAGCAAGCCCATCCTGATTCAATATAATTTTATCCCTCAGCAGGGCACCGATCCGGCCGCCCTGGAAATCATCATCCGCGATTTCGGTAAACAGGTGGATCCAAAAACCATCAAAGGCCGGGACCTCGACGAAATCCGGCCCGGCGGGCTGGGGGTCCATATCATTCAGTCCGTCATGGATAAAGTCGAATATTCCTGCCCACCCGAAGGCGGAATGCAGTTGACCATGAGAAAATTTATTCATTGTCCGGATCCTTCGGATATATCCAAAAACAAAACCCTGTGTAAATAACCTTTTAATGAGAAAATGAGTATGAGTTCTTCCAATTTGAGTCCCAGAAGTGTCGTTAAAAATGTAAAACAGGATGGGAATACCGTGGTCTTGGACCTGGCCGGGGACATCGATCTGCATTGCGCCACCGATCTGCGCGGCCAGCTTTTGGAGACGTTGCAGAAAAAACCCCACAATATCATAATCGATATGTCCGAAGTCGCTTTCATGGATTCCTCCGGCCTGGCCACTCTCGTCGAAGCCCTTCAGCTCTCGCGGCGCTACCAGGGGAAACTCAAATTGGTCGGTATGCAGAACCGGGTACGCAGCATCTTTGAGATTTCCAAGCTCGATTCGATCTTTCAAATCTATCAAACCCAGGCGGAGGCGATGGCTTGATGCAAAATGCCCCATCCAAAACATCTCTGTCCAAAAACACCAATCTATTCGTTACCTTGCTGGCAATGCCAGGCCGGCTGCTGATTGCGCTGACCCGGAATTTCTTTGAGATGATCGGGGGGATGTTTTTACTGCTCGGCCAGTCCCTCCATATGTTCCTGAAGGGCTTCACCTCCTCGAATGACCGCCTGAAACAGGACGCCCTTCTGTTTCAGATGGTGCGGGTCGGCGTCCGGGCCGTTCCCATCGTCATACTGGTCAGTATGGCCATCGGCATGATCCTGCCGCTGCAAATGTTTCCCAAACTCGACGAGTTCGGCCAGGCCGACCAGGTCGCCACCATCAACGCCATTGCCGCCTTCCGCATCCTCGGCCACCTCATGACCGCCATCGTGCTCAGCGGCTTCGCCGGTGCCAGCATTGCCGCGGAACTGGGCACCATGGTCACCGCCGAGGAAATCGAAGCCCTCGAATCCATGGCCTTGAACCCCGTGCGGTTTCTCGTGCTCCCTCGCCTGCTGGCCACCGTCATCATGATGGTCCTCCTGACCGTCATCTCCGACGTTGTCATGGTCGCCGGGGGCCTGCTGACCGGCATCAGCCTGGGGCTGGACAGCCAGGTTTACTATCACACGACCAAAGAAGCGGTCAACCTGACCAGTTTTCTGCTGGGTTTATTTCAGGCAGGCGTTTCCGGCCTGCTCATCGGCCTGATCGCCTGTTTCCTCGGCCTGACCGTCAAACCCTGGCAGGGCAGCGAGGGCGTCGGCAAAGCCACCACCAACACCGTCGTGTACTGCATCGTCGCCATCATCGTTTCCGCCGCCATATTCACCGTTGTCTTTTATTCGTACGGTCTGTTTAAATAATAGGAGTAGGGTGTGCCATGCACACCTCTTTGTATGGATACCTGTTTTTGAAACGCAATGACCATCGAAAATATAAAAAAAACACCGATTATCAGCATTAAAAATTTAAACAAGTGCTTTGGTTCCCAGAAAGTTCTCCAAGGTATCAACCTGGACGTGAACGAAGGCGAAATCATGGTCATCATGGGCGGCAGCGGCTGCGGAAAAAGCACGCTCCTGCGGCATTTGATCGGCTCCATCACCCCGGATGAAGGCAGCATCGAACTCTTCGGCCAGGAGATTACCCGCATGACCGAAAGCCAGATCAACGAAATTCGTAAACGTTTCGGCATTCTCTTCCAATCCGGCGCCCTCTTCAATTCCCTCACCATCGGCGAAAACGTCGCCCTCCCTCTGCGCGAACACACCAACCTGGATAATACCACCATCGAAATCATCGTCAAGATCAAGCTGGAACTGGTCGGCCTCCGCGAACACGCCGACAAAATGCCCGCCCAGCTTTCCGGCGGCATGAAAAAACGGGCCGGCCTCGCCCGCGCCATCGCCCTCGACCCCCAAATCCTCTTTTACGATGAACCCAGCGCCGGTCTCGACCCGGTCACCAGTGCCCAAATCGACAAACTCATCATCGACCTGACCAAAAAACTCAACGTCACCAGCGTCGTCGTCACCCACGAAATGGATTCCGCTTTCACCATTGCCGATCGCATGTGCATGCTCGACAAGGGCGTCATCCTCAAGATCGGTTCCCGGCAGATCTTTGAAACCCTCCGCAGCACTCCCCCCGAACAGCTCCCGGACGAAAAAGACCGTCTCATCCGCCAATTCCTCCGCGGCGACGCCGAAGGCCCCATTACCAAACGCAAAGAAAACAGTGATTACGAAGAAGATATTCTTATGGCGAATACCAAATTGGAATCCTGATATGGTTTACAGATAAGAGAAATAGAGTATGGCAAAAAACAATCGAAACGAACTCGTCGTTGGCATAACCGTCCTGGTCGTCCTGGTCCTGACCGTTTACATCGTAGTCACTTTGGCTGACTGGTCCAGCCTGTTCCTCAAAACCAAAGACATCACCGTCAAACTGCCCTATAAAACCGGTCTCAAGGGATTAGCCGTTGACAGCCCTATTCTTCTGGGCGGCACCAAAATCGGTCAGGTCACCAGCACCGACATCCAGGCCCTCGAAAATCAGGACACCTCCGCACAGGATGTCTTCGTGTACTTCACCATGCAAATCCCCCGCCAATACCCCCTGCGCACCGACTGCCTCCTCGCCCCTGAAAGCAATCTCCTGGGCGGCCAGTCCGTCCTCAACATCAAAGACCTTGGCTCCGCCGGCACCCTGGTCGAAGACGGCCAGACCATCGACGGTGACGGCCGTCTCGAAGCCAGCATCGCCGACACCATCGACGCCATCAAACGAGAATTTAACGCCGATGTCCCCGACAGCATCCTCAACTATCTCAAGCATCAGTTGAACGCGGAACAGGCCGATTCCCTCATCGCCCAGCTTCTGGCCACCGCCGCCAACCTCAAAACCATCACCGCCAAAATCGACCAGCAGGTCACCGTCGATGCCGAAAAACAATCCCTCCTGGCCAAACTTCACCTAGTCATGGAAAGCCTCCAGACCATCACCCAAAACGTCAATAAACAGCTCGACGCCGCCCAGCAGGACGCTGCCGTGGCCAAGCTGAATTTCGCTCTGGACAAACTGAAAACCAGCCTCACCGAAATTGAAGACATGGTCGTTACCAACAAACCCGGCATCAACCAGACCGTTACTTCCCTGAAAAATGCCACCGGCCAGCTCGAACAAAACCTGCCCGACATCATTGCCAAAATCAAAACCACCCTCGATAATACCGACAGCGCCATGGCTACCGCTAAAGCCACTTTAACCGATCTCAAAGACCTGGCCGCCGCCGCCAAGGAAACCTTCCTGGTCAACCGCGCCGGCATCGACCAGATGGTCATCAATCTCACCGAAGTCAGTGCCAACCTCAAGCTGGTCAGCCGCGAAGTCCGCCGCGCCCCCTGGAAACTCCTCTACAAACCCAAAAAAGGCGAACTCCATATCCAGGGCATCATGGATTCCGCCGGCGACTTCGCCTCCGCCGCCGAAACCCTCGACAATACTTCCCTCCGCCTCCGCGCCCTCCTCGATAAAACCGGCGACCAGATCCCCGTCGATAAGGACAAAATCCAGGCCATGCTCACCGAACTGGAAACCACCTTCGCCGATTTCCAAAAGGCCGAGGAAAAATTCTGGGAAGAACTAAAATAACGATACACCTTTTTAGGAAAGGAAAAACGTATGAAACTCACCCGACGAAATTTTCTAAACGGCACCCTGGGCGCCGCCGCCCTGGGTATGACGGATCTGGTAGCCAAAGCGGAAGAGAAAGTCATCCAGGGATTCGACGATACCAAAAGCAATACCGACACCTCCCAGCTCTGGCAGCAAACCTCGGACCGTAAAATTCGGGTGGGCATTGCCGGCTTTGGCCTCTGCCAATTCGGTGCGCAGTTTAGCTTTCAGGATCATCCCAACGTAGAGGTCGTGGCGGTAACCGACCTCATCCCCGACCGCTGCGCCGGCCTGGCCCGCGCCTGCCGCTGCGAGAAAACCTACCCCTCCCTCGAAGAAATGGTCAAAGACGACAAGATCGAAGCGGTCTTCATAGCCACCGACGCCCCCAGCCACACCCGCCATGTCCTGGAAGCCCTCAAGTACGGCAAACACGTCGCCGTCGCCGTACCGGCCGTCTTCGGCTCCCTGGAAGATGCCGACCGGCTTTTTGATAAGGTGAAAAGCTCGGGACTCAACTACATGATGTTCGAAACCTCCGCCTTTCACGACGATGTCTATGCCATGCGGCAGCATTATAACGCCGGCAGCCTCGGCCGCGTGCTCTACACCGAAGGCGAATATTTCCACTACTGCCCCGCCCCGCTGGATTCCTATAAGGAATGGCGGATTGGTGTACCCCCCATGTGGTACCCCACCCATTCGAACGGTTACTATGTGGCGGTCACCGGCGGCTCCTTCACCCAGGTCTCCTGCATGGGCATCCCTAGCCAGATCCCGCACCTGATGCCGGCCAACAACGCCTATAAAAACCCCTTCGGCACCGAAATCGCCCTCTTCCGCACCAGCGACGGCGGCATGGCCCGCATGGGCATTAGCTGGGACACCCCCGGCGCCGGCGGCGAAATGGGCCGCCTCCGGGCCGATCAGGGCGCCTTCTATGAAAAATTCGACGGCCTGACCCCCCTGCCCGAAATCAAAAAGCCGCCCCTGCCCCAGGGCGTCGAACCCGGCGGCCACGGCGGCTCCCACGGCTATCTCACTCACGAGTTCATCATGTCCATCATCGAGAACCGCAAACCCCTGGTAGACATCGCCTGGTCCCTCAACATGACCGTCGCCGGCGTCGTCGCCCACCAGTCCGCCCTCAAAAACGGCGAATTACTGAATATCCCCCAGTATAAACTGTAAGATCGGCAACTCGCTTGCCAACGCAAGCCCCCAGGTTTATCCTGGGGGTTAAAATCCAACAAAACGCAAATCCCCAACTTTATGTTGGGGGTTATAATCCTTTTAACCAGTTCCCCGCCAGCTCCGCCAGATCCACAATATCCACCGCCCCGCTCCCGTCGATATCCGCTCCCCCGCACGCCCCGCACCCGCTCTGCCCCCGCCACTCCGCCACCACCGCCGCATCCTCCAGGTCCACCCCATACCGCCCCGCCACATCCCCCGCGATATCCCGCTGCCACCACAGCATCGGATACCCCGCCCCCTCATACGGCATATGCCACACCCCCGGAAATTCCCAGCCCACGAAACTACCCTGCTCCTTCATCTGACTATCCGTCAAAGGTGTTCCAGCTCCATTATTCGGCCCGGATCAAATAAGAAAATAACTAGTACTGCAACTGCCATCATTCTTTCCGCACAAACCACCAAGATATTCAGAATTTGTACCACTGCTCACATCGCCAATGGAATAACAATTACTAATATTGCCTTTATTCCCACCGCACAACCCGCCAAGATAAAAACCATGATCTTCTCCACTAACCGTATCGGTGGCGTAACAATTGACGATGTTCCCCTTTGACATGTTATAGCCACACATTCCCCCAATATATAAGGAATAAGACTCGCCAGTCACCTGACCACTCAAATAACATTTACTGATGCTTCCTCCCTCATTATACCCGCACAATCCTCCGATATAACGAGAATCTTCAACACCTGTACTACTAATGTTTTCAAGACCAAAGTTAAATACCTCCGAATTACTTGCTAAAATTCCAAATAAACCCAGATGACTTATGCCGTTCATAGTAAGATTGGAAATAGTATAACCATTGCCATCAAGCACTCCGCCAAAATCAGGAATAACCGCAACTGACCAGCTTATTCCAGAAAGGTCGAGATTCTTTTGAAGCTGATAATAGCAGTCCGGTTGTTGCCAGATTGCCCCCAGGTCATTAGAGTCATAAATCAAATAAGGTTCCTGCTCCGTACCCTGTCCGGCGAACACATGGTTTACAAAGGCTGGGTCAAAATAAAATAATGTGGGATATTCACCTGAATGGATAATCCACCAGGATGATGTACCATTAATTGTTTCATCAGCAAAATCCCAGCCGGTAAAACTGCTTTGCTGTTTCATCTGGCTTTCTGTCAAGGGTGTCCCAAAATCATTATCGGGTCCGCTTGAATCAAGAAAATAGCAGCGAATCATTGGTTCCTGGCTACTGCTTCCACAAAAACCACCGAAATAATTCCCACCGGAAACCGAACCGGTTGAATAACAATCGGTAATTCTACCCATGTTCCCTCCACAAAAGCCGCCAAGAGATATAGAATTAACTCCACCAGTCACCGACCCAGTGGCATAGCAATTCGCAATGCTGTAATAGTTGTTATTCCCGCACAAGCCTCCAAGATACTCGCACTCGCTTCCTCCGTGCACCGAACCGGTCGCATAACTATTGTTAATTATCCCACCCATATTGGTTCCGCATAGGCCGCCGACACATATTGAACTATCTCCAGAAGTCACTGATCCATTGGCATAGCAATTGGTAATTCTGCCGGACTGATTCATTCCGCACAGGCCGCCTACGGAGTCAGAGCTGTTTCCGCCGCTAACCGTACTGGTGGAATAACTATCACGAATATATCCAACCACATTTTTCCCGCACAGGCCTCCAAAATACCCATAATCACTTCCACAGGTAACCGACCCGGTGGTATAACAATTGATAATATTCCCACCATTGTATCCACACAAACCACCAATAGATAAACATCTATTACCACTGGATATCGAACCAGTGACATGGCAATTCCGGATACTACCCTTGTTGCTTCCACAGATACCACCAACAAGGTATGAACTATTTCCCCCGGTTATGCTAATATTGTCCAAACCCAAATTTTTCACTGCTGCATTAGAACTATCAATCACACCGAACAAGCCGAGATAACCATTACCCGCACCTGCCGTATCGATGACAAGATTGCTTACCATAAAGCCACTACCATCAAAGTTTCCAGTAAAAGGATTTTCATAATTGCCTATCAGAGCGGTGGTAAACGCAGGAATACCCGTTACCGACGGGGCCATATCAATATCCGCTGTCAGAACAAAGCACAAACCCCAGTCCTCACTGTGCTGGCTGAGACTGATAAGCTGCGTGGCATTATCAATCTCATAGGGATGCTCCGCCGACCCGTCCCCGCCGTTATACGTACCCGCCGCCCCAGCCGGTATCGCCAAAACCAACACCACCACAAAACCCGCCATCGCAGTAATTACCTTTGCCATAATGACTTACCCTTTTTTATAGACTCATCTTTCCCGACGCAGATGGCTCGCCGCACCTCACTCACAGCCAGCATTTCTCACTGTCCTACCACCCGCCTTCGGCCATATAACATAACCCCATTATACGGTTTTCCCCCTTCTCGTCAATAAAAAATTCGGCATCCGCCAGCCAATTACCGTTCCGCCTGCAAGGGCCGCCAGCCATAGCAGTATCCCCGTCAACCCCCCGGCACCCCCCCCCTTCCAGTTTTCAGGGACATTATATGAACCCTCCACCCCTTCTCCTCGTTTACCGTATTGATAGAAACCGCAACCATCTCCCCACCAGCCGCCCCAACCCCCATATATCTCTTCACGGGGGGAAACCGGTATTCCATGCTCTCCCAGGCAGGCATCAGCCTGCCCCGAAATCGCCCCGATCATTTCCCCCCTTCGACGCTCCCCCCGGTCCCGGCCCGGGGCCTGCGGGCCGCCCGCACCTCCCGGGCCAGCAGGGTCCGCGCGGCGTCCTCGACCCCGGCCCGGTCGATCACCGCCCGGCTACCGGACGCGGCCTCACCCACGTCGGAAGCGCCCGCCACCCCCGCGCCGTCGCGGCCGATCGCGGCCCCCCGGGACATCGCCCGCTGCACCACGTCCCGCTCGGCGACCGCCCGGGGCAACGCCTCGGCCGGCGGGGTCACCGGGACCAGGCGACGCGGTCCGGCCAGCTCGGCGGCCACCGCGTGAGCCACCCGCCGGCCCCCCACCAGCCCCTCGAGCAGCGAGTTCGACGCCAGCCGGTTGGCACCGTGCAAACCGGTACAGGCCACCCCGGCGGCCGCCCACAACCTGGGGACCCCGGTACGGCCCGGAGAAGCCGG
>CAZOMV010000057.1:0-35589 GCA_964580995.1 uncultured Pirellulales bacterium | reverse complement strand
AGGCTCTCCTCCTGGAGCGTCGATCCAATCGGTAAGCGGATTGTAGTCCGTTGCATAGGCCATACTGGCACAGAACACAACCATCAACAAAACAATCATTTTTTTCATTTTATTTCTCCTAAGTTCCACAAAAACCAATTTCAGACCATCCATACTTTCCTTGTACACAATCTTTTCGAAATCCATTTCAACGTACTGTTTTTCTTAATCATATCAAAAACCCCAAATAATCCAGCCCTCTCTTCTGCTGTCTGGTAACATTGCTTCAGAATGCGATTTACCTCCTTTCTATCCGACAAAAAAACAGAACTGAATTGTTGAAAGTTAGAAATATATTTATTATATATACACCTCTTGGGTAGGGATATTGCAATCTCTATCCGGTTATGTGGACCAGTATCTCCTGGCCAAAGCAGTACACGGGTTCACTTTTTATATAGTATGGTTCTGTGGTTCTATATGGACATTCTTTTTGGGGTAATGATCCTCCTGATGGTTTCCCATGCGCTTTCTATATGCTCGCGCATCGCTTTTTCTGCGCCTTGCTCGTCACGGTTTTTTACCGCATCATAGATCTTTTGATGGTGCCGGATCGCCATTTCATAGTTTGTTTGTTGATCGGCGCTTATCTCCCACCATTTAACGGAAAAATGAATTCCCGATAAAATGGTACTGAGCATCGCCAACATTCTGTTGTTACTGGCTTGCGCTAAAATAGTATGAAAATTCTTATCATATTTCCGATATTCCTCCCAGAAGGTTTTATCTTCCTTTTCTTTCATGCCCTCCAGATTTTCTCGTAATGCATCGAGTAACTCAGGAGTGATATTCTCAGCGGCCAATCGGGCAATGACCGGTTCATTGGTAAGACGGGTTTGCATCACTTCGTCCAGGTCCATCCCGCTGAAATTTTCAATGATAGGAGAGAGGAGTTTAAAACTGGTGGACGGATCAAACCGGCTGATATACCAGCCGGAGCCGTGCCGGGCCTGGATCACTCCCAGGGTCTGCAAAATAATCAGCGCCTCCCGCAGCGAACAACTGGCCACTCCCAAAATGCGGCTCAATTCCCTCCCCGCTGGTAATTTATCACCCGGCTTCATCCCGGACTTTACAATGTATTTAGCCAGGGCATTGACGATCAGCTCCGGCTGTTTGGGCGGGGCATCCACCATCTCCAGCTCATACGAGATACCATCCAGAGTTCGTTTTTTCTCATCGCTGGGAACCACCGCTGAATATCGCCGAGAATACGACGGTCTTTGGTACATCCCTAAAGCTTCACTTCCAATATTTTTGTTTGATTTGGCCATATTGAATCTTGATTTCAACCTTACTACTAATCAAAGTGTTCATATCACATAATTATTGTCGGAAATTTAGCACCCCTTGTCAATGAAAATGTTCATGTGATATGAACAATTTTAAGAAAAAAACAGAAAAATCAATGCAATCTTATACTAAACACTTGCAATATAATATCTTATAGTAAATAAGATATTTTTCCGCTTATCCTATTTTTTATAATTAAATTGAGGACTACTTAAGCCAGCCAGCCGCATCCGCCGCATGGTAGGTAATCAATAAATCAGCCCCGGCGCGTTTGATGGAAGTCAGGATTTCCAGCACCGCTGTTTTTTCGTCCAACCAGCCGCTGGCGGCTGCGGCTTTGACCATCGCGTATTCGCCCGAAACATTATAGGCGGCTGTCGGCAGGCCGAAGGCGTCCTTAACTTTCGAAATAATATCCAGATACGATAGCGCCGGCTTGATCATCACCAGATCCGCCCCCTCCTGAATATCCAGTTCCACCTCCCGCAGCGCCTCCTCGCTATTGGCCGGGTCCATCTGATGGCTGCGGCGGTCCCCGAATTTTGGTGCACCTTCCGCCGCTTCCCGGAACGGACCGTAAAAACAGGAGGCGTATTTCGCCGAGTACGCCAGTATGGGAATATGGGTAAAGCCAAACTCATCCAATGCTTCGCGTATTGCCCCTACCGCCCCGTCAATCATCCCCGACGGCGCCACGATATCCACGCCGGCCCGGGCATGGGAGGCCACCTGCAAGCGGAGATTTTCCAGTGTTGCATCATGATCCAGCACCATCCCCCCGTCCCGCTCCACCATCACCCCGCAATGGCCGTGATCGGTATATTCGCAAAAACAGACATCCGAAATTACTATCATATCCGGGAGAATCTTCTTGATCGCGCGGGCTGCCTGCTGAATCACACCGTAATCGTCGTCCCAGCTTTCCGTCCCCACCGAATCCTTCCGCAGCGGAATCCCGAACAGCAGCACGGCCTGAATCCCCAGATCCCAAAGCGAACGAACCTGCTTTACCAGATAGTCCGCCGAAAGCTGATACTGCCCCGGCATGGATTGGATCTCTCTTTTAACCTCCTTGCCATGATGCACAAAAAGCGGGGCAATCAGGTCGCCGCGATCCACCGTCGTTTCCCGCACCATACTCCGCAGCGTTTCATTGGCCCGCAGCCGACTCAAACGAACGGGTAAATTTGCCATCGGATTCTCCCGCAAAAGGTTATTTAATGGTTTTGGAAATTTCCTTAAAGGATGGATGCCGGCTGGAAATGGTCATCTCCATAATGGCCGCCTCCACCGTCGTGATCACCGCCCCCGCCTGCCGCATCCGCGCCAGTGCCATATCATAGTCCATTTTCCGCCGCGAGCCGACGGCGTCCGCCGCGATATAGACTTGAAAGCCTTCCTGCAGCAGATGCAGCGCCGTTTGCAGGACGCACACATGCGTTTCGATCCCCACGATAATAATCTGCTTTCGGTCCGCCCGGTGTAGCACTTCCTGACAGGGCGGCTCTTTCATCACGCTGAACGCCGTTTTCTCGTAATACCGACATTCCCCCAGGCTTTGCTGCAAAGGTTCCACCGTCCGCCCCAGCCCCTTGGGATACTGCTCCGTCACCACCAGCGGCAGACCCAGAATTTTCGCCGCCTGTACCATCACCTGGGTTCGCTGTACCACATTCTCCATATCCGGAATATGCGGCCGAAACGCCTCCTGCATATCGATTACCAATAAAAGACTTTGTTTTGCATCTACAAGCTGGTTCGCTGTCATTGTAAACTCCTGTCGAAAAATACAATAGTACCGTAACGATACCAGAATTCTACCTCCTATTCAACATGATATCCCCCTTGCCGCCCTGGCATCCCTTTATTGCGAAAATATGTGCTGGATTCATCGAACTTTACTGCCGATAATATTATAAATCAGGGTACTGAATATTGGCAAAATGGAGAATCTGTTATGTGTGGTATAGTTGCGTATCTGGGCGATAAACAAGCTCAGTCGATCCTCCTTGAGGGTTTAAAACGTTTAGAATACAGAGGTTATGACTCTGCTGGCATCGCCATGATACATTCCCGGGGTATTCAGGTAGTTCGTTCCGTTGGGCGAATTTCCGTTCTGGAAAAGCTCCTCGAACAGCAACCGCTCCAGGGTACCCTCGGCATCGCCCATACCCGCTGGGCCACGCACGGCAAACCATCCACCGCAAACGCCCACCCTCATCTCGACCACACCGGCACCATCGCTATCGTCCATAACGGGATTATCGAAAACTTCGCCACCCTGAAGAAATGGCTCATCGAGAAAGGCTGTACTTTCTCCAGTGAAACCGATTCCGAGGTCATCGCCAATCTGATCAGCGTCTTCTATCATGACCCCACCCAGTTCAACGGCTCCGCCGCCGGTCAATCCGTTTCGCAGCGGATGGAAGCGGCGGTTCGCATGTGCCTGCGTGAACTGGTCGGAACCTACGGCATCGCCGTCATCTGTCAGGACGATCCCCACCTTCTCATCGCCGCTCGGCGGGGCAGCCCCCTGATCCTCGGCGTCGGCGATGGTGAGTTTATCGTCGCCTCCGACGCCTCCGCCATCGTCAAGCACACCAAACAGGCCATTTACCTAGGCGACAACGAAATGGCCGTCATTCATCCCGACGGCTATCGCACCTCCACCATTGACAACATCCCCGTCGCTGCCAAGGTCGAACAGATCGAATACTCCCTCGAAGCCATCGAAAAGGCAGGATTCGAACATTATATGGCCAAGGAAATCTTTGAACAGCCGCAAACCCTCCAGGCCTGTTTCGGCGGCCGGCTCGATCTGACCTCCGGCCAGATACATCTGGGCGGGATCGCCAATCTCAGCCGCGAGCTCGTCCGCGCCAAACGCATCGTCATTACCGCCTGCGGCACCGCCTACCACGCCGGCTTGGTCGCCGAGCATATTTTTGAGGAATTGGCCCAGGTACCCACTGAAGTGGATTATGCCTCCGAATACCGCTACCGGAATCCCATCGTCGAACAGGGAACTATCCACATCGTCATCAGCCAGTCGGGCGAGACCATCGATACCCTGGCCGCCCTGCGCGAGGCGAAAGAACGCGGCGCCATCTCCCTGGGTATCGTCAACTCCGTCGGCAGTACCATTGCCCGCGAAACCGACGCTGGCATCTACCTCCACGTCGGCCCCGAAATCGGCGTAGCCTCCACCAAGGCCTTCACCGGCCAGGTCGCCGTGCTGACCATGATGGCCCTCTACATCGCCCGCCGCCGCCATATGTCCCAGCAGCATCTCGAAGAATACATCCGCGCCCTTAGCGCCATCCCGGAACAAATTCAAACCATCCTCGGCCAAAGCGATGCTATCCGCCAGGTCGCCAATCTTTACTGCAAAAAGGAAAACTGGCTCTTTCTCGGCCGCGGCTACCAGTTCCCCGTCGCCTTGGAAGGGGCGCTCAAACTCAAGGAAATTTCCTATATCCACGCGGAGGGCCTGCCCGCCGCCGAGATGAAGCACGGCCCCATCGCCCTGATTACCCCGGAAATGCCCGTGGTCTTCATCGTGCCCAAATGCAGCCAGTACCAGAAAGTCCTGGGCAATATCGAGGAAGTCAAGGCCCGCGGCGGCAAGATCATCGCTGTGGCGACCGAGGGGGATCAGGAAATCCGGGGATATGCCGATCAGGTTTTCACCATCCCGGACACCCTGGAGGAATTGCAGCCGCTTCTGACGGTAATTCCTTTGCAATTACTGGCTTATCACGCCGCCTTGCTCCGCGGTCACGATGTGGATAAACCCCGCAACCTGGCCAAAAGCGTAACTGTTGAATAATCGTATCAGGGATTGTATAATAGCGGCTGAACTGATAACTGAAGTTTTGCAAAACCTCAGTTAATAATTGGTTTTCTACCGTTATAAAAGGCGATAGTGGCAAATGTGGTTTCGTCCGAAAAATGAAAATTTAACTCCCCCGTCTTCGGACTCGCAGGCGGCTTCAAGCCCCCCGGACCAAACCCCGCCCACCCAAAAAATCACCAACGAAATCGAACTGGCCCAGCGGGACCTCATGCTCGCCTGCCTGGAGGCGGTCAACAACTCCCCGCCCCCCCCCATCGCATCGGCCTCAAAACGGGAAATACCCACCCCGGCGGCCCAACCAGCCCCCCAGCCGGTCAAACCGCCCATACCGCCTGATCCGACCCCCAAAACCGACCTCCCAATCCCTTACCCCAGAGAACCTCTGCCCTCTGATTTCTCCCTGGACCAGAACCTACCTCTCGATTTGCAGCCCTCGCGCCTATCCCAGGAGGAGCACCAGCTTCTGGAGGAAATTTTATCCCATATTGTTAACGAAGACATGAACCGCCGAGAAAGCTCTGTAACCGCTACATCTTAAGCCTCTTAACTATACTTTTTCCCTAATTTACCTTTATCCTCCTTTACAAATCTGGACCCCAACCCGCAAATTTTGTATAATGAGGGGATTGGGGATCCTGAAAGGATCAGGATTCTGACTTGATAACTTCCGGATGGGCGAGAAAAACGGATGGCTGTTCTATTTACGAAGCGAACGAAAATTATGCTGGCCGGCGTATGCGGGGCCGCTCTTGGCTGCCTGGCCGCCAGCTTCCTCGCTGATCGCTTCCTGCCAGAAGACCTGGTCCTGACCCAAAAAATTGAATTCAACCTTCCTCCCGAATCGCCCTTCCATTCCGACCAATGGGTCACCTTTGCCCAGGACCAGAAAAACTGCACCCTCCCCAGCCTGGCTCAAAAACAATCCTCTTCTTTCAAAAACATTATCTCGGTGGCTTATTCTCAGGACGTCCCGGACCTGTTTCTCCGCTTCAGGACCCAGCCGTACCCCGACGCCCTGCCTGATTTTCAAAAACTCATCCGCGATTATCTCGAACAACGAGCCATCCTGGAAAAATCCTGGCAGCCGAAAGAAACCCTGCCCCCCGATCCCTATGAGAAATACCAACTGGCTCAACTGGAAACGTTCTCTGAAAATAAAGAGCAAGTGCAGAAGGATCTTACCGATCTTACCCAGCAACACAACCGCACCAGTGCTCTGGCCATCACCAAAGAAAAATGGCTGACGGAGCAAAAACCGGATTCATACCCAGCCGATTTCGAAAAATCCATTGCCGAAAAAATCCAGGAAACGTTCGCCCGCGACGAAACTCTGCAAGAGATACAGGACAGCCTGCGAAAAGCCCGCGAAAATATGGCCGATCTGGACCGCAGCGCCGGCCAGGCACAATCCGCCGCCGCCCTGGCCCAAATCGATTCCTCACGAAATACCCTTTCCCTCTCTCTGCAGGGGCTAAACAAAACTATCGTCCAAAGGCAGAATTTCCTGGCCGATCAGATTCGGGAAACCTTCTGGCCTACCTACAAGGGACAGCTTAAGACAGAAATCGAGGAATTGCATCTGGAGCAGGTCAGCTACTCCCTCAAAAAAAAATCACTAGCCCAACAGCTCAACCGGATTCAGAGTCAGATCGACGAAATTAAAAAGGATCTCGACCAATGCCGGCAGGAGGACCAACGGCTGGTTTCTTTGTCCCTGCCTCCGCCCGCCTTTCAGCCCCGCCTGGTCCAGCCTCTGCCCGCTATTACCAGCCGGACCACGTGGAGCCGGACCCACTACCTGCTAGTCATCCTGTCCACCCTCTTCGGCGGTTTGCTCGGCTGGTTCTCCCACCAGCTATACCACCCCCAGCCAAAACCAAAACCGCTAACCCACCCCGCCGATCAAACCGAAACAGATCTTCTCCTGGGTTTCTCTCCCCTCCCCGCGGAAGAAATCATCCCGGCACCCGCCGAAACCACCCAATCAATAACTCCCATCCCTGCCCCTGAACCGGACTATCTGGCCGTGATTGACCTGAACAGCAGTGCCATCACCGATTCCACGGCAGCTCCCTCCGGCTATGAACTCCTGATCCGCCGGATCGAGGACATGCGCTCGCAGATCCCCTGCCCCCGAATCCTCATCACCGCCGCCGAACCAGCCGATACCTCGCCCCGCTTCGCCGTCAATCTGGGTATCGCCTTAACCAGAAAATCCTTGCGAGTCCTGCTCGTCGAGGCCGATCAGACCAGCTCCGATCTGTCCGCCATATTCCAAATTACCGGCTCTCCCGGTTTCTTCGAATGGCGGCGCGGCCAGGCCTGGACCTCACAGGTAGCCCGTAAGACCCAACTAACCGGATTGACCGTCATGGCCTGCGGCACCCCCGATGATGAGCAAAACTCACCGGAACTCGATCTGAGCAAGGAATCGCACCGCTGGAACAACCTGAGCAATACCTTCGATGTCGTCCTGCTCTTCAGCCCCGCCGCCTTAACGGCAGAACCGCAAATCCCCCAGCACATCCCCGCCCAGCATCTTCTCGATCTGGCCGACGGCCTCTTCTGTCTTACCCGCAAATCCAATAATCTGATACAGATCAATCGGTTCGTCTCCGAACATACCTCCTCCCGCAAAACCAAATTCCTCGGCACCATTATCCTCAAAGAGTAATACTCCAATACCTCCCATCCCAGCAGCATAATTATGGAATGCTGAGATGCTGATTATTATAAAAATATGGTTACAAAATCCGGGATTCCAACTATAGAGTCCCCATTTTATTTTTTTTCGGTTTTCGAGTCAACCATAGTAACCACTGGGCCAGGGAAGCAGTTGTGATTACCGCGATGCCGAACCAGTAGGGCATATACCGGCCGAAATAGTCACTGAGATAACCGCCGACCAGAGAACCGATGAACATGCCGGACGAGCCGCCCAGTTCATGGAGGAGCATGCGGGCGGAGCGGTTGCGGCTGCCGGCCACGCCGTAATAGAGATGGGAGGCGAAGAGAAAACCAAAGCTGCCGCCGAAGACCACAATGAGCAGATAAAAAACCGGCAATTGGGAAGCGGCCAGGATGGTGATAAAAGTCAATAAGATGAGGATATGAGCGGCCATAAAGAATCCCAGCCGATAGTGCCAGGCGGAGGTCTTGCCGGTAAGCAGCATGATGAGAAAGGTGGCCAGGGCCAGAAAGGTATTGACCAGGCCAAAATCGGATTCGGAAAAGCCCAGTTCATACTTGAACAGCAGACCCATCTGGGAGCGGATCAGTCCGATGCAGATGGAAGAGGATACCAGGGCCAGCAAGGCCATCCAGCGAAAGGTGACAGCCGGTGCGGCACTCCGATCATCCGGAGACGGAAGTGAGTCCGGCGGCGGGGGGAGCGGATCTTGCTGGCGCGGCGGGGGAGCCAGACAAACGCAGAGAAAAGAGGCAACAACACAAAGGATCATGGCGGATATCGGAGTGGTGGAAGAATTTTGCACCAGAATACCGCCAATCAGCGGACTAATTAACCGGCCGGAGGTCCAGGAGGCATTCAACCAGCCCAGCTTGCGGTTGAGCTGAGAGCCTTCATAGCCGGTGGAGAGCCAGGCCATTACAAAGGGCCAGAAGAAAGCCTGAATCAAACCGGAGAGGCCGGATAAGCAGGTTAAGAACCGTATGCCTTGCGCGGAGCTGACCGGATCGGGTGTGCTGTACAAAAGAAGCAAAGTCGCAACGGTAGCCATAAGCAACAAAACCAGGGAAGATAGGGTGGTTATCCGGGCATTCAATTTATCCAGGCACAGCCGGGCGATCAAACAGCCGGCAATGTAGCCGCCGAGCTGGAGGGCGCAACAGTTACCGACCTGGGCATCGGAGCCGTTGAGGCGATTGATGATAAACGGGATCGCAATCCACCAGATCCCCTGGAGAAAAGCCATGCAGAATATGGCCAGACACAATGGTTTGGTTTCATCCCGCGGGTTCGTTCGTTTGCTGTTTTTTATCACTAAAGTCTCAATACACACATCGACGGCGGATACCAGGTCCCCAATCAACGAAATGCCATTTTATCGTCGGTGAGATGTATGTAAAGCGGTAAAAAAGTACTGGGTGAGGTGTGACCGTGCTTTTTTGGGGTATGAATTAAAAAGGCGGGCGGCAGCCGGATCGGTACCGCCCGCTTAGGGTACGGGTATGGCAGAGGGGTAGCTTATCAGGCCAGAACCTCTTTGATTTTGCTGATGAGGGCCTGGGGTTTGATGGGTTTATCCACGAAATAATAATCGGGGGATTCGTTGGCGTCATCGCCGAATTCCATGCCGGTAACCTTACCGATGCTGGAGAGAAGGATGATGGGTTTTTTGAACCCTTCCCGGCGGAGGTCATTGGCCAGGGAGAAGCCGGCGTCGGGCTCTTCCATAATCACATCCAGAATGAGCAGATCGGGTTTGGATTTTTTGACGGCTTCCTTGCCTTCGGCGCCGGAAAAGGCCTGGAAAACCTGATGGCCCTCCTTTTTCAAAATAAGGCTGATCGCTTCCACGACATCCGGATCGTCATCAACTACAAGTGTTTTAACCATTCTAATCTCCAGTGTAAAATACCAATGCCTAAGGAGAACCTACGGCTGTCTCCAAATCGTTCCACAATGTCACTATCTTAATAGATTGCGATACGTCTGTCGATACAAATTTCACAACTTACGGATTTGGGGAAATTTTCTCGGTTTCCGGGTTTTTACGGGTTAAAATGACGGTAAACGTGCTGCCTTTGCCCCATTCGCTGTCCACGGAAACCGTGCCGTCGTAGAGGTAGGCGATTTTTTTGACGATGGAAAGGCCCAGTCCGCTACCCAGGATATTGCGGGTGCTGGAGTTTTTGATGCGGACAAAATCGTTGAATAAATGGCCGATATCCTCTTTTGTGAGGCCGATTCCGGTATCTGAGACGGTGATTTTAATCTGGTCAGCGGGGATTTCGGCGATGGTGATGTCCACCCGGCCGTTCTCCCGGTTATATTTGACGGCGTTGGAAATGAGGTTATTGAGGATGATCTCGATTTCATTCTGATCGGCGTGGAAGAGAATGGGCTTTTCCACATACAGAGCTAGGGTTATATTTCTCGTAAGTGCTTCTGTGGAAACGCTTTCTATTGATTTTTGTGCGATGGCGCCCATATCCACATCCACCAGATCGCGTTTTTTCTGGCCGGATTCGATGCGGGTCATATCGAGCAGATCGAGAATCATTTTCCGCATCCCTTCCAGGCGGATACTGCAGCGTTCGATCATTTTATCATAGACGCTGGGATCGTCGCCAGCGGAGCGGTTGCGAATAATATCCAGATAGCCTTCGACGGCGGCCAGGGGGGTTTTGAGTTCGTGGGCCAGGACGGAAATGAACTGGAAGCGGACCTGGCGGCGCTCCTTGGCCAGGTTGCGGGCTTCCCGGGCCAGGACCAGAGACTGAACCGCCTTACGGACGGTAGCTTTTAACTCACCGGGAGTAAAGGGTTTAGCTAAAAAGTCGTAGGCACCGCATTTGATGGCGGTGACGGCGGTTTCGAGGGAGGCGTAGGCGGTTATCATGACTGTCAGGGTATCGATCTTGAGGGCAGCGATCTCTTCCAGGACATCCAGGCCGCTCAAGCCGGGCAGCTTATGATCGAGCAGGAGAATATCCGGGGCTTCTGCCCGTATCAAATCCAGAGCGTCCTCCCCGGTGGAGGCGGTCTGGACTCGGAACGAGACCTCGGCATTGATATCGGGCAAAATCACCGTCATATCGCGGAGGACCCGCTCGATGCCGCTGACCATACCCGGTTCATCATCTACCACTAAAATATTGAGTGTATCCATCTGGTTTCCTGATTCAATTAAGGTTATACAAAATGCCGTTACTGCTTTCCACTTTATTTGCTTCCTTCTTTGGGCAGAAGCACGGAAAATTTCGTGCCGGTGGGTCCGGCGTTGGGGTCGGCATTGGATTCGACCTGGATATCGCCGCGGTGCATTTTGATGATACCATAGGCGACAGCCAGTCCCAGGCCCGTTCCCTTGCCGATTTCCTTGGTGGTGAAAAAAGGCTCGAATATTTTGCCCAAATTTTCGGGGGGAATCCCGTTGCCCTGATCGGCCACTTCGATTTTGAACCGTCTGCCGCTGTCAAAAATTCCGATCCGCAAAGAGCCGCCCTGGGGCATGGCGGAATAGGCGTTATTAATCAGATTGGTCAAAACCTGAGTGATCTGGTCGGGGTCCACTTCCACCAGGGGGTTGGCGATTTCATTGGCCAAGGTGACGGTGATGCCCGGAGGGCTGGGCAGTACCTGCAGGATGCGTCCGATGAGTTTGCCGATGTCGGTTTTCTGGAGCTGGACTTTATTCTGGCGGGCGAAGTGGAGGAGCTGAGAGACGATTTTTTTGCAGCGGTCGGTTTGCTCGACAATCAGTTTCAAGTCTTCGCTCATTTGCGGCTCTTTGCCGAAGCGTTCCAACAGCAGGTGGGAATACATCAGGACGACGCCGAGGGGATTGTTGACCTCGTGGGCGATACCGGCGGCCAGTTGTCCCATGCTGGCCAGCTTCTCCGATTGCATGAGGGCTTCCCGCGTATTGGCCAGTTGTTCATTGGAATTGGCCAGTTCGCTAACGGTCATGCGAAGTTGTTCGATAGTATGGGGCAGACACATTTCACTTTCGGCCAGGCCCTTGAAAATAGCGACGGCGTGCTCGCGGCAGGTATCGTAGCCGCAGGCGCCGCAATTCAGCTCGTCCTGGGGTTTTCGCTTACCCATTTTGGACATGATATAGGAGATTTCTTCCTCGAAGGGGACGGGGATCCGCTGATCGTTGGGGGTGAAGTGCCGGGTTAAATCCAAGTCGGAAAAATCCTGCATGGCTTTTTTCCAGACGTGGAGATTATTACGGGCGATTTTTTTCCGTACATAACTGCTGATCTGGGACCGGCGGGAAAAGAGCGGGGTTTCGGTGGTCATTCCCGCTCCCATGATGCATCCATTACAGGCCAGGATTTCCAGGAGTCTGGCGTCGAGATTTCCGTTTTCGAATTCCCGGATGGCATCGACGAAATTGGTCCGGCCGTCGGTTACCACGACATCGCCGGCCATTAAGTCTTCCTTGATCTGGGCCGCCTGGAGCAGACCCCGGCTGATGGAAAAAAGAGAACCCAGTCCCGCATAGGGTGGGTCAAATTCGCTGGGTTTGATTTGAGCAGGGTCCAGGTTTGCTTCGGAAAGCATTTGCCGCAGTTCCGAAAAGGTAAGGACCGCGTCAATTTCGTCCGGGGTATTTTCGCTGAGGGATTCGCATTTTTTGGCGATGCAGGGTCCAACGAAAACGATTTTTAAATCTTTTCCATGCAGGCGGTGCAGAACGCGGGCGGTCGCCAGCATGGGGGAAACCACCGGAATCAGGGAAGAGACCAGATGGGGATAATATTTTTCAACATATCCGATGATGGCGGGGCAGGTGCTGGAGATATACTGCCTGTTTTTGGGGATATCCTCCAGCAATTCCTTGTATTTACGGGCGACCAGGTCCGCACCAAAACCCACTTCATTCACATAGTGAAATCCCAGGCAGCGCAATCCGGCTACCAAGGCGGGGTATTCCATGTCGACAAATTCAGCCGGGAAGCTTGGCGCCAGACAAACGGCTACTTTCGCTTTGGAGTGAAGCAAGTCTTTCACCTGGCTGATGCTGCTAACGACTTCTTTCGCCTTTTGGCTGCAGATCCGGACGCAATTCCCGCAACTGATGCAGCGTTCGGCCATAACCTCGGCCTGGCCGTCGGCAATCCGGATGGCCTTGGCGGGGCATTCGCGCACACAGGTATAACATACCCGGCACCGTTCTTTAACGGTATGAACGAATCCAGTGGGCCAGCTTTCTATCACGTTATCAGATCTCCGTCAGGAAGTTCGTCAGCGGCTGCCCGCAGGTCAAACCCAGAAACGAGATAGTGAATCGAGGCTGCCTGGACCCTACCAGGGGCAGGATTTTTCACGCCTGAAGCAGTTTTCGCACGGAGTTCACCAGTTCTTCGGCCCGGACGGGCTTATCGAGGATACAATCGGCCTTGATCCAGGATTTTGACTCCGGGGTTTTAGCATCGAAACCCAGCCCGGTAGCAGCCCGAACAGCCGTCAGCATGATGATGGGTATATTCGGGTATAATTTTTTCATTTGATGACACAATACGAAGCCAGAATCCATTTGTTCCATCATAAGGTCCACGATGGCCAGATCGGGCTGGTTGGCCGTTAAAAACTCTTCCGCCTGGGCGGCGGAGTCAATGGCATGGACCTCATAGCCGTTGGCCTTGAGAACATGCTCCACCTGATCGAGGATATCGGGATCGTCATCGACAACGAGAACTTTTTTTACTGCGGTCATAGTCGCTCCTAATTCTTAGTATTCTACCGGGAGAAAAAACTCCGGGAATCATTTTACCATAATATCGCGTTTTTTGTAATGGGTATGCAGCAGGTGATGGCTGACCTCACCGAGCGGCTCGCCGAGAAATTCCTTGTAAAGGCGAGCCACGGATTCATTGCGATGGCTGACGCGGACGCGGTCGTCGCGGTCGATGAGGTAGAGGGCCTGCAACCGAGCCTTGACGGCTTCGGTATCGGTTTCCATAGGCTGGCCGCCGCCGGAGATACAGCCGCCGGGGCAGGTCATCACTTCGATAAAGTGGAGGTCTTTGCGTCCGGCGCGGATTTCATCCATCAGCTTGCGGGCATTTCCCAGCCCGCTGACGACGGCGGCACCCACTTCCAGATCGCCGATTTTGAGTTTGACTTCCTTGTGGCCCTTGAGACCGCGCAGGGCGGGGATTTTCTCTTCGGGATATTCCTGGCCGGTGAGGAGGAAATAAGCACTGCGAATGGCCGCTTCCATCACGCCCCCGGTGGCGCCGAAGATTTTTCCGGCGCTGGTGCGTTCGCCGAAGGGGGTATCGGCGGTATCGGGGGTCATGGCGCCCAGATCCAGACCATAACGGCGGAAGAGCTGGGCCAGTTCGCGGGTGGTCAGCACATAATCGACATCCTGAACATAATTGACGGCCATTTCCGGCCGTTTGCACTCGAATTTTTTGGCGGTGCAGGGCATGATCGAGACGCTGACGATGCGGCTGGGGTCCAGTCCTTCGCGTTTGGCGAAAAAGCTTTTAATCAGGGCGCCCAACATCTGCTGGGGGCTTTTGCAGCTCGAAACGTTTTCGATCAAATCCGGGTAGAACTGTTCGACGAATTTAATCCAGCCGGGCGAGCAACTGGTGAGCATGGGCAGCTTGCCGCCGGTTTTAACCCGATGGACCAGCTCCGAGCCTTCTTCCATGATGGTCAGGTCGGCGGTAAAGGAGGTATCAAAGACCCGTTTGAAACCCAGTCTTCGCAGGGCGGCGACCATCTGGCCGTCGATATCCTTGCCGGGTTTGATGCCGAACTCTTCGGCCAGGGTCACGGAAACCGCCGGGGCATGCTGGACGACGACATACTTGTCGGGATCGGCCAGGGCGGCGGCGACTTCATCGACATAGGATCGTTCGGTGAGAGCGCCGGTGGGGCAGGCTAGGATGCACTGGCCGCAATTGATGCAGGTGGAGACATTCAGGCCGCTGTCGAAGGCGGTACCTACGAAGGCCTTGCAGCCGCGACCGATGAAATCGATGGCGGCCACGCCCTGAATTTCCTCACAGACCCGGACACACTTGCCGCACAGGATACATTTTTCCGGATTGCGAACAATGGAGGGGCTGGAGACATCGGCGGACCGTTTGGTTTTTACCCCGCTGAAGGAGAGCCGCTTGACATCCAGGTCGCGGGCGAGCTTTTGCAACTCGCACTGTCCGTTGCGAATGCAATAGAGGCAATCATCCGGGTGATCGCTCAGGAGCAGTTCGACAATGGTCCGTCGGGCATTGAGAACGCGGGGGGTATTGGTTTTGATTTTCATATTGGCAGTAACCGGATAGGAGCAGGCGGGGATCAGGCCGGGAAAGCCTTCCACCTCCACAATGCACATCCGGCAGGCCCCGGTGGGAGCCAGACCTTCGATAAAGCACAGGGTGGGAATCCGGACGCCTTCCCGTTTACAGACGGCCAGGATGGTTTCCCCTTCGCTGGCCTGTACGCTTCGATTATCAATTTCTATTGTGAACATATGTAAGACCTCATTCTATTTTTGTTATTCGAGTTATTATACGGGTTGGGTGAACTCCAGATCACAACGCAGACAGCGGCGGGCTTCGCAGAGGGCCTGCTCCTCACTGATCGCCAGTTCCACTTCGTCAAAGTTGCCGCAGCGGCAGGCGACGGGCAGGTGCGGTGAGGCAACCCGTTTGGTTTCCGTCGCTTCCTCTTCTTCTTCGGTATGGATCGGTTCGATATAAGCCGAAGGCAGGCTGACTTTCGGCAGCACCTTCATAACGTGACCACGTACATAGCGATCGATCATAACGGCGGCTTTCTTGCCGGCGGACAGGGCGGCAATCACGGTAGCCGGACCCGTCACCACATCGCCGGCGGCAAAGACGCCTTGTCGGCTGGTAGCGAAGGTCTGTTCATTAATCGACAGCGTAGCCCATTTGCTCAGTTTCAGATCCTGAAGGCCCTGGACATCGGGCTGTTCGCTGATAGCCACAATCAAGGTGTCCAGAGCGACCTCGAATTCCGAACCGGGGATGGGAACCGGACTGCGGCGGCCGCTGGCGTCGGGCTGCCCCAGTTCGTTGCGGATAAACCGCATACCGGTCAGCTTGCCGTTTTTGGCAAGGACCGCCACCGGAGTGACCAGCGGTTCGATCTTAATGCCTTCTTCCAGACCGGCCTCGATTTCCTCGGCATAGGCGGGCATTTCATTGCGGGTCCGCCGATAGAACATGGTCACGCCTTCCACGCCTTTCTGGCGGAAGGCGACGCGAGCGGCATCCATCGCAGAATTGCCGCCGCCGATGATTCCGACGCGGCCTTTGGCCAGAGCCTTGTTCTGTAAGTTGTAGGCCTTGAGGAACTGAATGCCGGGGATGACCCCTTCGGCATTTTCGCTCGGCAGATCCAGTTTGAGACTCTGATGAGAACCCATCGCCAGGAAGACCGCCTTGTACCCTTCGGCCAAAAGTCCATCGAGGGTAATGTCGCGACCCAAAGCGACGTTATATTTGATTTCAATATTGGGATTCATCAGGACATCAATTTCCCGCTGCAGAAGTTCGCGGGGCAGACGATAGGCAGGGATCGCACCAACCAGCATACCGCCGGCTTTGGCTTCCCGCTCGAAGATTGTCACTTTATGTCCGGCGATCGCCAGGGCATTGGCCGCAGTCAGACCGGTGGGGCCGGCGCCAATCACAGCGATCTTCGCAGAATTTTTATCCGGTGCTTTGACCAGTTCTTTCCAGGAAGCCGGATCCACCCGTTCCACCACGAAACGTTTGAGGGAACGAACGGCAATCGGTTCGCCGCCGGTCACGCCGGCGCGGCAGATATTTTCGCAGGGATGATGACAGACTCGGGCACAAATCGACGGCAACGGATTGGCCTGCCGGATGACCCGATAGGCGTCATCGTACTCTTTGCGGGAGATGTGGGCAACATAGCGCCACACTTCGGTGCCGACGGGGCAGCCGTTCTGGCAGGGGGCGCCCACCAGTTCTTTGCAGGCGCCAGCCGGGCACTGTCGGTCGAAGATATGGGCCTCATACTCGTCGCGGAACCAGTTAAGGGTGCTGAGGACGGGATTGGGGGCAGTCTGACCCAGGCCGCACAGAGAGGTAGCCTTGATGGTCTCGGCCAACTGCCGCAACTGCATCACACCCTGGAACCGCAGGAGGGCATCGTTATGATCCTCCCGGCGGCGGGGACGGGTGATGGCTTCGAGAATTTCGAGCATCCGCTTGGTCCCTTCGCGGCAGGGGATACATTTTCCGCAGCTTTCCGACTGGATGAACTCCATAAAGAATTTGGCCAGATCGACCATACAGGTATTTTCATCGAGGACGACCAGCCCGCCGGAACCCATAATGGCGCCAACCGTTTTAATCGTCTCGTAATCAACTTCGATATCCAGACGGTGTTCGGGGATGCAGCCGCCGGAGGGTCCGCCGATCTGCACGCCTTTGCAACGTTTGCGATTGGGAATACCGCCGCCGATGTCATAGACCACCTGCTTGAGGGTGGTACCCATCGGGACTTCGACCAGGCCGGTGCGTTTGACCATGCCGGAGAGGGCGAAGACTTTGGTGCCCTTGCTGGTTTTGGTGCCCATGGCACTGAACCAATCGGCGCCGCGTTCGATAATCATGGGCAGGTTGGCTAGGGTCTCGACGTTGTTGATGACGGTCGGTTTGCCGAAAAGGCCCTGAATCGCCGGGAAAGGCGGCCGAGGACGAGGCATGCCGCGTTTGCCTTCGATACTGTGCAGCAGGGCGGTCTCTTCACCGCAGACAAAAGCACCGGCCCCCATTTTGATAATGATATCGAGGTCATTGCCGCTATCGAGGATGTTATGCCCCAGCAGGCCGTAGGCACGGGCCTGTTTGATGGCGTCCTGAAGACGCTGGACGGCTAGGGGATACTCGGCCCGAATATAAATGTATGCTTTGGTGGCCCCGATTCCGTAGGCGGCGATAATCATGCCTTCAATCAGGCGGTGGGGATCGCTTTCACCGACGGCCCGGTCCATGAACGCGCCCGGATCGCCTTCGTCGGCATTGCAGACCAGATATTTCTGATCGGCTATTTCCCGCAGGGCGAATTTCCATTTTTTCCCGGTCGGAAAGCCGCCGCCGCCGCGTCCCCGCAAACCGCTGGATTCGACCAGATCGCACAACTCCTGGGCGGTTTTGTTTTTGAGGGTCCAGGCCATGGCGGAATAGCCGCCGCGGGCGATATATTCATCAATATTGGTGGGGTCGATGATCCCGCTGCCGGCCAGCACGACGCGGCATTGCAGCTTCATGAAGGGATGCTCATCGAGAAACGGAACGCCCGCCCAGGGTTTGTCGGAAGGGCTGCGAAACTGGCCAATCAGATGATCCGGGTCAAACTTGCCCACCCAGGCCTTGTCAAACATTTGAGGGACATCCTCAGCGGTCACATTGCCGAAGCTGACACGGGCCTTGCCCGGCAGCTTGATGTCCACGATCGGCTCTTCCGAACAGAAGCCGATGCAGCCGGTTTCCACGATATCGACATCCAGTTTTTTGGTCAGACAATATTCACGGATGGCATCGAGGGTTTTTCCCGCGCCAGCTCCCAGGCCACAGGTTCCGGCACCGATAAAGACCACCGGCTTGGCTAGTTTGTCCCGACGCAGGGAATCCACCAGATCGTCGAGCGCCGGCTGACCTTTGGCCAGAGCGCTGCTAAACGGCCCGCCCCGCAACTTGGCGATCAATTCCTGGGAAGGCCGCCGGGCGTCCGACCAGCATCGCGAGGCCGGGGTATTTACAGTCGTATTAGTTTTTTGCATGGTTAAGCTCCTTTTCCCTGATTTCGGCGATGATGCCGGATAATTTCTTGGGGGTTACTTTGGCGTAGAATTCGCCGTTGATATTGACCACCGGTGCCAAACCACAGGCACCCATACAAGCCACTACGCCCAGGCTGAACAAACCGTCGCGTGAGGTTTGACCCGGCTGAATCCCCAGAGCCTTAACCACCATATCGAGGGCTTTTTTGGAGCCTTTGACATGGCAGGCGGTCCCGCGGCAAATCATGACATGGTACTTTCCCAGCGGCTGAAAGCGGAACTGGTTGTAAAAAGTGGCCACGCCGTAAATTTTGGCCGGCGGCAGGTCAATATACTGGGCGACCTGGTTGACCACCTCGCGGGAGAGATACCCGCAGGCTTCCTGGATATCCTGCAGAATGGGGATCAGGGCATCACGATGCGCGCCTGCATATTTCTGCAGAATGGCTTCGACTTCTGTTTTTACATCATTCACAGTTGGCATAGACATTCCTTTCCTTAATCTTACCTCTCAGAGCTGGCTTTGTTGTCCTGCTGAGCAAAATAAGTAACTTTTTCCAAGGCAATCGCCATATCAATATTTTCGACGAATACATCTTCCGGCACACTTAAATGTACCGGGGCAAAATTCAAGATCCCTTTCACGCCCGATTTGACAATCAGATCGGCTACTCCCTGCGCCTGTTCGGCGGGAACGGCAATAATCGTGGAATGGATGTTTTTCTCCCGGACCACCTGGGGATAATTTTCCAGGGGAAAACAGTGGCAACTCACGATAACGCGATGGATTTTTTCGGGGTTGGTATCAAAGGCGGCGGTGACATTCAGCCGGGAATTTCGGCGGTTTAAATACGCCAGAATCGAGCGGCCCAGATTGCCCACCCCGATCAGCGCCACCCCCTGGCTGCCCGTGCCATCCAGGAAAACGGAGATACTCTCTAATAACTTATCAACTTCGTAGCCGCGGACTGGACTGCCATAGTAGCCGATAGCCATGATATCCCGGCGAACCTGAGCGGCGGTCAGTCCTGCCATTTTGGCCAATTGATGCGAATAGGCATAGGCGGTTTTCTGGATGCGTAATTCACGCAAGAAACGCCGGTATAGGCATAATCGTTCAATTGTTTTTTCGGACACCAACACGTTTTTACCTTCGTTATTTTGTCAACGCATATTATTGTGATTTATATAACGCTGTTATTTTTTTCACTATAGTATTTACGATTTATCATTATGCTTGTCAATGAAAATTAAGCATTATTTTAAAATTTTATCTTATTTTCCCAGCTTTCCAGAGACAGGCAGGTTATTTATGAAACCGATTAAAACCTAATTATTTATTAATAAATAGGTTATACAATATTTCCACAAAGGAGCGGTTTTGAATGAAGAGTTGTGAAAAAATGTTTTTGGCTTTCAATCTATGTTCCGTGAGACGCGTGATGAGGCAATACAGGGCGGCCCAGTTAGCAGTTAGAACACGTGCTACTTATTCGGAATCCTTTTTGATCAACTGAAATCGCAGACCATCTTTCCCTTGGCGTTTGGCTTCGTACATTTGATGATCGGCCAGTTCCAATACCCGATGTCCACCCCCAACCTGGGATCCCTGTTCACAGTGCAGAAGCCCGATACTGCACGAGAATTTTCCTTCACCGGCCTGCCTTCCAAACTTTTTTGGAATTTCCAGATCGCGAATTTTTCGATTCAGGCCCACACTCAGCTGGATCGCCTGTTTGGCCTGCATACCCATCAGGGCCACCACAAACTCATCGCCTCCATACCGGCAGATACAGCCGTTGATATTAAAGAGGCTTTTTAACAAATCCGCGATGCCGGTCAAAAAGCAATCCCCCGCAGCGTGGCCGTAGGTATTGTTGATGTTACTGAAATTATCCACGTCGATAAACAATACACTCAGGGAAGTAACTCCGGTTGCCACACTCCGGCAGGCGGTATCTAAATATACCTCCAGCGATTTTCGCTTGGATAACCCGGTCAAATCGTCCGTGGTTGCCAGTTGTTTATATTCATCCAGAGAACTGGCCAGATTTTCACACCGCTGCCGCAGCAACCGAACCTCTTCCTCCAGATCGAATAACTCCTGCGGTTCATACGATGCCAGCCGGCTGAGAAGCGTATTGGCCTGCGACAAAAGATTGGCGGCGTTCACATGCTCCGGTAAAATTCCCGAAAACAGCTTGGAAATACTTAAAAATTCCTCTTTGGATTCCACCAGCAAAAGTTTCATATCCCTTTGCGAGATTCCAAAGACATTCTCACAAAATTCGGGAAGGCTCACATCGTTTTCGCTGACCGATTCAGGATTGTGTAAAGAGAAAGTGCCGATAAAATAAGCAATCTGGCACATCTGGATCATCGGATCCGTGGCGGTCTGACTTTCCGGTTTGTGATGATGACAGCTCAACGGGCGGGAAAGAATCTCGGGCAAACCCCATTTTTGGGCAATTCGCGCGGCTACTTGCAGATGATTCACTTCAAAGACTTTCTGTTCCAGGCGGAAAAGAGAATCCAGCGAACAGCGTTTGTCCGCCCACATATGGATATAGTCAGCCCCCAGGGCCTGGGCCAGAAGTAAAATTCCGCAATCCTGGAGCAGCCCCACCAGAAAAGCTTCCTCACTATAATTGGGGCAATATTTTTTCGCCAGCTTGCGGCCTAAGACCGCCCGGAACACGCTCTTCTGCCAGAAGTCCCCTATATCAAAACCTTCGGCCTTAAATTCGTTCAACGAAGCGGCCAGGTGAAAGCCCAGGGCCACCGTTTTGACCTGCTTTAATCCCAGGGCGGTAATCGCCCGCTCCAGATTGGTCGCTTTGTTCCGCAAGCCGTAGTAGGCGGAATTCGCAACCCGCAGGATCCGGGAGGCCAGGCCCGGATCTGATTCTATTAGACGAGCAAAATCGGCAAAGGCCGCCCGATCATCCTTGCATAACTCCACGAGTTTCTGGGCGACAACCGGAAGAGTGGGAATCTTCGCCTTCTCCAGAATTTGGTTTAAATCAATTTTTGGTGAACTATCATTACTTATTTCATTTACGAGCATCTGTCTTCCCGAGCAGTGAACATCTTCCCAACCAAAGAAGATAGTTCTAACTTGTTTACAGTATTCGTTTACTTACCAAAAGATAGATCGGTTAAAAAAAAACTTCCGTTTAATGAATTCTACCGGTATTTCAGCAAAATCCTCCGCGATAGCTGAAAAATTACTTTTCCCTATTTTAATCTCGATCTTTTCATCCAGAAACCCGGTAATTTTTTAAAAAATCCAGTTTATGGGACTTTTAAAACCAACTTTCGCCTGGCAGTTATCTTCATTTACTCCAATATAATATTTGTATGGAAAAATAGGAATGATTTTATTCGTCAGAATAAGCTGTTGTATTTATTATTTTCCAGCCCAAAATTTCTCTATTTGAAAGACTGGGTGCCCCCACCGATGTAATTTTAGAAGTAGGGGTGAATCGGGGGAACGGGGGATGATTAATGCAAACAGCACGTTAATTACCGGCAATGTCCTGGCCAACGATACGGACCTGGACGGCGATACGTTAGGTGTGTCGGAATTTACGCAGCCGGCCCACGGTACGGTGGTTTATAACGAAGATGGTACCTTTACTTATACCCCGGATGCCAACTATCATGGCGATGACAGTTTCAGCTATACGGTAACGGACGGTAATGGGGGTACGGATACCGCGACGATCCAAATAACAGTGAATTCAGTCCCCGAAACAGAGTCTGCACGCAGTCCTGAGTTAGAAAAGGTGGTAAAAGGGGAGCAAGAAGACCTCTCCAACACCATGAAAAATATTGCCGTTTTGGATCCCATTGACAAAAATGTCATTATCGCCAGTGTAGATAATCTCCTTTCAGATCCTGCCGAATCTACTTCTTCAGATTGGCTTGATGGGCAACTTGCTGATATGGGAGTGCAGACAGAAGAATTATCCGGAATGATTGACGATTATTATGACATTCCTCGTTCCGGCATGTTATCGGAAGGTGTTCAATCGATCGATTTTACTGAAATACCGGAAAAGAGTTTTGGAGAGGCTTTTGAGGAACTCCAGACAGAAAACAATCGGCAGGAGGTAGAGACCGATAACACAATCCCGATTGTTCAAACGGATTTTGAAGTAGGCCAACAGGGCGAAAAAGGCTTCCTGGCCGGCTTGTGGGGGTTATTGCGGGCCGCTTCCGGTGTGACCAGAAAAGTAGATGAAGAACCGGATAATTCGTATTTGAAGAATAAGTAGAAACGGTTTTTCGTCTAAAATGCTGTTTTTCCTGTCTTTTCAAAGAAAGATTGCTGGAAATCCTATAATCTAAGCTAAACCTGCCTTTCTTGCTTTCCGATGTATTATAAGTGTATGTTATCAGGCAGATGTTGACTAACTATTGGTTTAGCATGGAGATTGGGATATGGAGTCTCTGCTGGGAAATTTTTCGGATTCCGGTGCGGAAGAACAGCATTTTGAACTGCTGCAGGATCTGGAAAAACAAACGAGTGAGGAAATACGTAAACAGCGTGCCTGTGAACGTATAGCCGTTAAGGCAAAGGTGATATTGCAGTCGGGCAATTCCAGCGAACTTCTGAGTTATAAGTTACAGGGAGTGACTGGTGACGTTTCGGAAGGAGGCTGCCGGGCCATGTTCCCGATTCCCATCAAAGTGGGAGATGTCTATCGATTGCGCTTTCAGTTAGAAAGTTTAGATACCCATCTGGTTTTTGCCCGTTGTAAGCGGTGTCAATTAATTCGGGAAGATGCGTACGAGGCTGGGTTCTCTTTTTTCAATCCTATCAAAATCCCACAAACGGTTGATCCTGTAGTTAACAACGAATTGTTGTAATTGCATTTTCAGGGATGACAGAGTAAATGGCAAGCACGGATAAAATGGCAAACACGGATTCTACCGAAGTTATCGATCATGCGAATTGGTCCAGAGCCTATAAAGAAATTGTCGATTTAGCACATCGTGTATCTACAAAAGCCGTTTTTTATGAACAGGTTCTGAGTTGTATTGCCCGTCCCTTTCAATGTCCCTATGCACAGATTTATGTCCATATGTCCACGGAAGTGGTTGACAATTACTGGCATATGGGAGCGACCGATCCCGATTTTTGGCGACCTGCGGCAAGTCGTTTTTTAAATGAGTCCCTTTCCGATAACCGGTCAAACCTTCGGTTGTTTAATCGGAAACATACCATTGATTCTAAGAAAGTTTTGATTGCGTTAATTTCCGCTCCGTTGCATAACGAAAATGGTTCCACGATTGGAATGGTTGTTCTGGTGGTTCCCTGCCGGGATCAGGCCCATGCGCAGCTTATACAGTTGGTCCTGGAATCTTTGTTGAGTCTGGTATCCCATAGTGCGGGTATGATTCAGGGATCCTCGCGGGAAAACGGGGCGGCGGATTGTGGAAAAGCGAAATATCTGGCCAAAGTAGCGGGATATACATCTCGCCATGAGCTGGCTTTTGCTATTACCAATAATCTGCGGAACAAAACCGAATGCGATCTGGTTGCCTTGGGATTAGTGGAACGTCGGAACGTGAAAATGATCGCGATTTCCGGACATGACGAAGTGAAAAAAAACAGTTCGGATATAATACGAATTCGGCAGGCGATGGAAGAGTGCCTGGATCTGGATGCTTCCTTGTTTTACCAGCAAAAGCATTCGACCCAAGATTATGTGCAAACCGAATATCGGCTTCATCGCCAATGGTGTGAAGCCTCCGGCCATCATGCGGTTGCCTCGGTACCGTTGCATGATGAGCAGGATTGTGTCGCGATTGTAAGTTTGAAGCGAAACGGTGCTTTGCCTTTCACCCAAAAAGAATTGAAACAGATTCGTGAGTGGATGGAACCGTATGCAGGTGCCTTTGAATTAATCGACCGGGCGAATCAGGGATTACTGGCTCATGCAAAAGATTCCGTTGTGGAAACGATTCAGTCCGTAGTTCAACCCAAAGGATGGATCCGGAAGATTATGGTGGGATTATTGGGGATATTCCTGGCCTGGTTTTTCTTCGGAACCATGATGTATGAAATAACAGCCACCGGTACGGTGGTTCCCGAACAGATCCGGCATATTTCCGCTCCCCTTGAGGGAGTATTAAAATCCGCGGCTGTGGTTCAGGGGGATTCGGTGAAACAGGGGGATGTTCTGTGTGTGTTTAATCATGACGAGCTTTTGCTGGAACGGCAGCAGCTTCTGGCCCGGCTCCAGATTTCGCAGTTGGAAGAAGACCAGGCCAGAGCCAAGGGACTGAATGTGGAAGTCGCGCTGGCTCGTGCGAATCAAGAACTGGTTCAAGCCAAACTGGATATGCTGAATCACCGGATTGATCAATCCGTAGTGAGGGCTTCCTTTGATGGCTTGGCGATTTCGGGGGATTTGCGAAAACGGATTGGAGAAGTCTTGCCTCAGGGAGAGCCTCTCTATGAAATATCTCCTTCCGGCAAATGGTTGATCGAATTGGAAATTCCCGAACAGGCCGCCTCGAATATTGCAGGAAGTTTGCCAGGTCGATTTGCCGCTAACGCCAAGCCCGAAATCTCCCATGCATTAACGATTCTTCGAATGGATCCGATGGCTCGTTTTTATAACGGACATAATATTTTTATCGCCGAAGCGGCGGTGGATATGGACCCTGGATGGGTCAAAGCAGGGATGAAAGGAATCGCGAAAGTGGAGGTTGAGCGCCGTCCGGTTTGGTGGGTGGTATTCCATCGGCTGGTCGATTATGTGCGTTTGAATTTATGGGTATGATAGCATCGCAAATATCGGAATTGATTTCCCGGCTGGGACCGGCACACGTGGGATTGCGGCCGGACCTTGAGATTGGCCGCCATGTGTTTCAAGGGATTCCTTCCTATATCATCCGTGACCCCTTGACGCTGCAATGTCATCGAGTCAGTTTGGATGAGTATGAAATTTTAATCCATTTGTCTTCTCAGCGAAGTCTTGCGGAAACATTTGACTCTCTGGTTTCGATGGAAAAATTAAAACCGGACGATCAGGATTCCTTCTATAATTTTGTTTTAATGCTGCACCGCCTGGCTTTTTTAAAACTGCCGATTTCCGATGATAAGCTTTTATATCGACGGTTCCAGGCAAAGCAGCAGGCCCGGCGGAATGAAAAATGGCTAAGCCTGTTATTTTTACGTGTCCCGCTGTTGAATCCAGATGCGTTTTTAAGTAAAACCGTGAAATGGGCAAAACCTCTTTTTAGCCGATGGTTTTTTATCGTCTGGCTGGTGTCGGTTTTGTTATGCGGGATCCTGGTAATAGCCAGGCGAGACGAACTTTTCGCCCCTCTCACTCAGATTTTTAATACCCCCAATATGGTATGTATGTGGGTGATCCTGATTTTTTTGAAAGTGTTTCATGAGTTTGGCCATGCCTATGCCTGTAAAGTCAGAGGTGGGTATGTGCCGGAAATGGGGCTCTATTTCATCGCGTTTACTCCCTGTGCCTATGTTGATGTTACTTCCTCCTGGAGTTTTTCCCGCAAACAAGATCGATTAATCGTGGGGCTGGCGGGTGTCTATGCCGAGTCGATCCTGGCTGTAGTTGGTTTGCTGGTTTGGGTGGTAGCCGAACATTCTATGATGGGAGCCATTGCGTATAAAGTATTTTTCCTGGCAAGTATTGTAACGGTTTTCATGAATATCAATCCGCTTATGCGATTCGATGGTTATTATGTGCTTAGCGATTGGCTTGAAATTCCCAATCTTCGCTCCAAGTCGCGGCAATTTGTAATTCAATGGCTCAAGCGGATTTTCCTGGGAATAAAAACTCCGGCACAGACGCTTACCGTCAGTATGAAGATGATATTATTTATATTTGGGATTGCCGGGTCGCTCTATAAAACAATAGTCATTTTATCAATTTCTGCCCTGATCGCCACTAAAATCTATCTGGCGGGAATCGTAATGGCCGTGTTTTATATAGCAATTACGCTTTTCGGCCTGGTTCGTAAAATGCTGCTTTATCTCTGGAAAAGCCCGGAATGCAGGACGGCGCGAGTCAGAGCAATTGCGACTACCCTGGTTCTGCTTATTGGCATCCCCGTGATTCTTTTGTATGTGCCGATACCATCTTATATTCATGCTTCTGGAGAGATTGTCAAAGAAAAGGAATCGATCGTTCGCTCCTCTGTGGATGGCTTTATTCGAGAAGTATCTGTAGATTCCGGCCAAACCGTGCATCCAGAAACCCTATTGGTGAAGCTGGAAAATCCTCAGATTCAGGAAGAGTATTTGGAGACGCAGGCAAGATTAAAATCGGCCCAAATTGAATTGGATGCCTACCGCCGAAACAACATGCAACCGGAAGCTGCCATGGAACAGGAAAAACTGGCAACGGCACTGATGGCACAAGTAAAACATTGTCAGGAAAAGGCATCTCAACTGGACGTGCATGCGGAAACGGAAGGAATATTTATGGGAAGGCCGCTCCAAAAAGAAACCGGCCGATTTGTCTGCACAGGGGATGTTTTGGGAACTATCCTTTCGGGTGACTGGGCCGTAAAAATACTGCTGGATGAGCAGGACATGGCAGAGGCGCAGCCTCGTATAGGCCAGCCGGTTGATTTTCGCCTGGCATCCCAGCCGGATTCCGTGCTGCGGGGGGTTGTATCCCAAATTTCTCCGATGGGATCACATGAGGTGAATATGCCCGTGCTAACGAGTCTTGGGCAGGGGGATATCATGGTCAATTCTTTTACGAATGAAACCTTGGCGCCTTGTTATGAAGTGACTATTGCTTTCGCTCAGGCGGATGTTCATAACCTTCGCTATGGAATGACGGGCAAGATTCGAATGCCAGCCAGCGCAAAATCGATTGGGGCTTCCATCAAGCAAAAAGTATTGCGATTCATGAACCATTTGAACCGGTAATCTCATAGCGGAATCAATTTTCCGGCATCGGGCGGAATAAAATGGACCACGAAGGGGCGGAATGGGCACCCAATCTGTAATCGGTAACAATTATTAAAAAAAACGGCTGGAAAAGACCAAGAAATTCTCCGTTTGGGTGAAAAATGGGCAGGAAGGGGCGTCGGCAAAAATGGCAAAACAGGCAAAAAGCGTCTGGTTCAATTGTAAGTTATTTCGTGCCAAAGAGATAGGGTGGATTGCGAGAAATTTTGCGGATGGGGCGGAAAATGTGAATGAACTTTTGATTGGGGGGTATCCTTATATATGGATAAAATGAATGGCTATGAGCAACTCGAAGAAACAACCGAATGAATCGGCTCTGGTCTGTGCCGCCCGGCAGGGTGATCGAGAGGCGGTCATCCAACTGCTGGAGGACAACTGGCTCTGGTTAAAGGGACTGGCCTATAACCTGCTGGGCAACGCGGACGATGTCGATGAAGTCATGCAGAACATCTGTATCCTGGTGATCCAGAAAATAGAAACGGTGCGCGAACCGGAGCGGTTCAAGCCCTGGCTGACGACGGTGGCCCGGCACGCGGCCTTGGCGTATCGTCAGCAGCGCAGCCAGAAACCGATCCAACTCGATGAATTACTGATTGCCCAGCAGCAGTCGGAGGAAAAGGAAACAGTTGTGGATGCACTGGACCGGGAAGAGACTTACCAAAAGATTCTCGGAGCGGTGCACCAACTGCCTGAAAAATACGGTGAGCTGTTTATCATGAAATATGTGGACGATTTAAGTTATAACCAGATCAGTGAAATTTTGAGCATTCCGGTCACTACGGTACAGATTCGTCTGGTTCGCGCCCGGCGAATGATTTTGAACCACCTGACCGGCAAACCCAACGACAAGGTACCCCGAACATGAATTCCGAACTGACCGAACTATTGATAGGCAAATTGCTCGATAGCGAAATCACACCCGCGGAGAAACGGCTGCTGGATGAAGAACTGAATCAGAATCCGCAGGCCCGGCAATTGTTGCAGGAATTGCGGCAACTGCATCAGCAGACGCAGCAGGTATTCGCGCAGGAAATCGTCGAATCGGGCAAACCGGCTGAGCAAATCATCCGGCAGGCCCTGCAGAAACAGTTTATTCGGCCGCGGCACCGGCGGATTCGATCCAGCCCCTGGGTCCATCTGGCGGCCAATATCGCCGCGGGTTTTATCCTTGGTTTTGGGGTATATTACTTCATCGCCAATTCTACTACTTCGGAGCTGACTCCCGCCCCGCCGGGTTCCGAGCCGATAGTAGCCCAGATAGATCCTGCCCCAAATGTTACCGACCCGGTCGCGGACGGTATCCGCACCAGGTCCGTGGTTCCCGGCAGGACCGGTCGAATGGATTATTATCTGTATCCCGACCCCTCCGGTTCCGAATGGCTGATTGAAGCGTATCGGGATTCCGGTGTAGAAACCGCCAGTTATCACGGCGATCTATAATGAGGAGTTTCTGTTATGAAAGCGAAATATTGGACGGTATGGTTAGCCGGGTGGTTTTTTCTTCTGGCAAATCCGGCCTGGGCGGAGATGGCGGGCGAAACCACCAAATCCTATATTGGCGTGCGTTTGAATCAGGTACCGGATGTTCTGCGCAAACATCTGAAGCTGGATGATAACCGGGGACTGTTAATTCAGAATATTCAACTCGGCAGCCCGGCGGATAAAGCGGGCCTGGAAAAAGATGATATTATCATTTCCTGGAACGGCCAGCCGGTTACCAGCTATCAGGAGTTTGTGGACCAGGTCCAGCAGGCGGGCGTTGGGACCGAAATTACCCTGGATGTGATTCATAATGGAGATGTGAAGATCATTCCTGTTACTCTGGAGCCGTATCAAAAACTGGATAGCTGGAAGTATCCCGCCGGCCCGGAAGGTTTTGGCAGGCTTCAGCCGGGCCGGGTATTCCGCCTGCAGCCGGATAAACAAAATTGGGAACAGATCCCCTTTGGCCAGGTCCCGGAAATGAAAGATTATTTCAAACGGTTTTTTCAGCAAAAGCATTCGTATAAAAGTGCCGACGGCGAAATGAACCTGGAGATTACCATCGAAGGGGATCCGCATGATCCGAATGCCAAAATAAAGATTGAAGATCGGAAAGAGCGGACCCATTACGAAACTGCTGCCGATCAAATTGATCAACTGCCGGAAAAATACCGACAGCCTGTTCGGCAGATTCTGGAAGAGGCGCAGAAGTCGGAGTTTGATTACGATTTTGACTGGCCTCAATGGCAGGAATACTATGAGGATCCGTTCAATCGACAGAACTGGCCGCCGGAATGGCTCCGCAACCGGTCGGATGAGTCTATGTCTAACCAGATGCAGGATCTCATGGAACGAATGGGACAATTGGAAAAAAAACAACAGGAATTATTGGAAAGAATGGAGCGATTCGAGAAAAAATAGAATTTCTATGGATGAATTATTCCGCCTCTGGTTTTTGTTCCCGCACGTGCGGTAATTCGATACAGAAAGTAGCGCCGAGGCCGGGAGTACTTTGGACGGTGATTTTTCCGCCGTGCGATTCAATAATATCTTTGCAGATCAACAGACCAAGGCCCGTACCCTGCTGATCCGGTTTTTCCGCTTTGTTTTTGGTAGTGAAAAAGGGTTCAAATATTTTATCCAGCAGTTCCGGTTCGATCCCGCAGCCGGTATCAATCACGCGGATCCAGGTGGAGCCATCGTCCTGGCTGCCGGCCTCTATTTTCAGGATCCCACCCCGGCCGACCATGGCCTGGCGGGCGTTGATAATCAGATTGAGTAATACCTGTTGCAGTTGACTCGGTACGACATACACCTGGAAATCATCAGGGAGGGCAAGCTCAACGGTAATATTGTCTTTTTGAAAATCCCGTGCCAGACATTGAAAGCTGTCCTCGACCACTTCCTTGAGCCGGACCCAATCCCGGATTCTGGTTTGATCCCGCACCAGGCCGAGCATACTCTGGATCACCAGCGAGGCGCGATTGCCGTGCTGAATGGTTTTTTCCAGCGCTTTGCGCATTAAGTCCACATCTTCCTGGTGTTTCAGCGCCAGCTCCGCATAGTTAATCATCGGGGCCAGAATATTATTAAATTCATGGGCCACCAGACAAGCCATGGTCCCCAGCGTAGCTAATTTTTGGGTGGCCTGGATTTGCTGTTCCAGGGTAGTAATACGATTTTCGTTTTCTCGTAATTGTTGGTGCAGATTCTGACGCTGCTTAATCAAACCAGACAAAACTACCTCCTGGTAAAATCTATCTCGTATTCAACAAGATTGACTGGCTTTTAACGTACTATCCTGTTATAATATCCAAGGTGTTATAGGACGTCATATGCTTCTATATCATGTACAGGTTATCGGGTCTTTATTAGAAATAACTTGAAACAATGGATAAACAGGCGTTATTAACGGAATTATTGGACCTGGCCGACCGCATGGACATCGAAATCAGACAGGTTTATATGTCCGGCGAAGGTGGGGGGCTATGCAATCTGAGGGGCCGATCGGTGTTGTTTGTAGATACCGCCGCCCCCCTGCCCGAGCAACTGGCCCGCGTGGCAGAAGCCTTGGCTGGTCTCGATCATCTGGAAGATCAATATTTATTACCCCAGGTACGGGAAATCCTCGATCAATACCGGCCTGACAGGTAAAACATGGAGCTTCCCGTTAAGTTATTGATTATTGCATAGTTATCGTTTTTTAAGATCCTGCCGGACCATACTTCTGCGGATTGTGCCATCCGGACATCCCTACGAATTTAAACTGAAACTGGACGGGGTGAGGCACCCTTGTTATAATCATTCAGGTTTTAGTATGGATTCCTTTATTCCGCTAAGGAGTATTTATATATGACGGAGCCGGTTGGCCACGAAGAAACGCAAAGCAAGGTCCTCATTGTAGATGACAATACGCAAAATGCCGAATTATTGCAGGCGTATCTGGAACCGTTGAATTATACGATCCAGATTGCGGTGGATGGTGTGGACGCGCTGGAAAAAATCGAGATATTTGTTCCGGACATTATCCTGCTGGACATCATGATGCCCCGCATGAGCGGTTTTGAAGTATGCAAGCGGATCAAAAAAAATCCCAAAACAACCGATATCCCGGTAGTGATGGTGACGGCGCTGAATGAATTGGGCGATATCGAGCGCGGTGTCGATTGCGGAGCGGACGATTTTCTCAGCAAACCGATCAATAAACTCGAGCTGGTCACTCGCGTGAAAAGCCTTCTTCGTGTGCGGCATCTAAAAGGGGAACTGGAGCGCACTCTTACGTATCTGGCGGATATCGAAAACGAAGAGTCCAATAATATTCAAGCCTGAAATTTTATCCCGATACCCATATTTTTTAATGGTAGTATGAAAGTTACAAAGCTGATTCTGTTAATTTGAGGGACAAATGCAAATGACAGGTAAAAAAGCAATTTGGTTACTGGCGGTGGTTTTCGGATGTACGGCGGCGGCAACGGTTCAGGAGCAGGCAGCCAATCCGGTTCCCTGGACGGCCCAGGAAATTCGTTTTATCGACAAGCCCGACGAAATTGTAGGTGTGCTGGAAAACGGGATGGTTGCCATCGTCAAAGAGAATCATACCGCCCCCGTGGCCGATGTGCGGCTGTTTGTACGGGCGGGCAGTATTTACGAGCAGGATCATTATGGGGCAGGGATGAGCCATTTGTTTGAGCATCTGCTGGCCGGGGGGGCTACCCGGAATCGGACGGAGGAAGAATCCCGGCAAATTATCCGGCAAACCGGGGCTCAATATAACGCTTACACAAGCAAGGCCCAGACCATGTATTACCTGACGGTACCCGCGCAGCATATCGGGACCGCTCTTAATCTAATCGCGGACTGGGTTACCCGGCCCACCTTTCCGGAAGAGGCCTTCACGCGGGAGTGGGGCGTTGTGCAGCGGGAACTGGAAATGGGCGCCTCCGATCCGATGCGGCAGCAGTATTATCTATTTGACGAGTTGCGATACATGGTACATCCGGGGAAATATCCCATTATTGGTTACCAAAAGGTGGTTCAGCAGCTCTCTCGCCAGGATATTCTGGATTATTATCATCGTATGTATGTCCCTGACAATACCGTGATTGCGATTGCCGGTGATATCAACGCGGAAGAGATGTTTCAAGCCATTAAAAAGGAATTTTCCGATTTCACGCGTCGGGCTGCCGTCAAGGTTCTTTTGCCGGAAGAACCGGATGTGACGGCTCCCCGTGAGTTGATCCAGGTTTTTCCCACCATGCAAGGGCCTGCAAAGATGACGATCGGGTTTCCCTCTTTTAAACTCCAGCATCCGGATCTGTATGTGCTGGACACGCTGGCCAATATCATGGGTGAGGGACAGAGCAGCCGGCTGTACCGGAGTTTGCGTGAAGATAAACAACTGGTGCTTTCCATTGCTGCGGGAAATAACACACCGTATTGGGCCGCCGGAACGTTTATGATATTTTGCGATCTGGCGCCGGAAAATATTCCTGCCGCTCGAGCGGCCATCTGGGAGGAAATCCAGAGAATCCAAAATGAGGGAATTACGGAAGCAGAGCTGAATCGTGCGAAAAAACAATTACAGGTCGGCCACATTCGTTCCCATCAGACCGCCGAACAACAGGCGGATACCATGGCGGAAGATTATCTGGCGACGGGCGATCCGCATTTTTCCGATCATTATGTGGAAAATATGCAAAAAGTCACCGCGGAACAAGTACAGGCGATGGCGAACAAATATCTGCTGGCACAGAAACAATTGACGCTGATTCTGACTCCTACCGCCCTGACAAAAACCGAAACCCGCAAGCAGGAAAATAACGGGCGTGCGCAGATCAAGAAAATTACGCTGGATAACGGCCTGCGGGTTTTATTAAAACGAAACGATGCGGTCCCGCTGGTGAATATGCAATTTTACGTTTTGGGCGGCTTGCTGGAAGAGACCGACGCGAACAACGGTATAACCAAAATTATGACGGAATTATCCACCAAAGGCACAGCCAGTTACACCGCTGCGGAAATTGTCGATTATTTTGATGGGATCGGCGGGATGCTGAATGCGGCCTGTGGAAATAACACGTATTATTATGCAGCAGAGGTTATGACAGGGGATTTTGCCGAAGCATTCCAGCGATATTGCGAAGTGATCCTGCAGCCGACTTTTCCGGACGAAGAACTGGCAAAGCTGAAACCGCAAGCCCTGGCCGTTATCGACCAGATCAACAATAACTGGCACGCCCAGGCCAATCGCAATTTCCGGGAAAAATTCTTCATGAAAAGTCCCTACCGGCGTACCCTGTATGGGACAGCGGATTCGATCCAGCAAATTACCCAGCAGCAGATCCAATCGTTCTATCAACAGATGACGGTGGCCAATCGGTCCGTGTTGGCCATCTTCGGTGATATCGATGTCGATCAGACGGAAAAACTGGTGCGAGAACGGTTTGCGGCCCTGCCAGCGGGTACTCCCTTTCCTCAAGAAAAGTATGAACCCGAGTCTGACATCGAAACACCCAGGCAATTCGTTGACAAAACCGAAAAGAACGGGGCCACGGTTTATATAGGCTATCCGGGAATTAAAATCACCGATATCGAAGATCGTTATCCTATGGAAGTTATGACTGAAATTATCGGCAGCCACAATGGCCGAATCTTCACCCAATTACGGGGTATGCAACTGGTGTATGATGCCTGGTGTACCAGTGTTCCGGGGTTGACACCAGGATATATTGCCGCCATGGCGCAATGCGAAGCGGAGAAAGTACCCCAGGTGATCCAATTAATTCAGGATCAGATTACCAAAGCGGCCCAGGGGGAATTTACCGAAAAGGAAATCACCGATGCCAAAAACAATCGTATCAATTCGGAAATTCTGGAAAAGCAGACGAATGCCGATGCTGCTATGACAGCGACGCTGGATGAGATATACGGCCTGGGTTATAATTGGTCTGAGGACAATGCGGATCGAATTATGGCTGTTACCCTGGCGGATATTCAGAAAGTCGCAAAAAAGTATCTCTCCGGCCCTCCTACGGTTACGATTATTACCTCCAAGCCGGAAATTTTTTCCGAAAAACCAGCTAAATAGTCTTACTTGACGGATATATTTGTGATATGAAACCTAAAATCGGTATTAGTATGAATTATTGCCTCACGGACGAGGGAACGGAGCGGGCGTATCTGGATACGGGATATTTTGAATACGTGGCCCAGGCCGGGGCCATGCCGTTTCCGATTCCCCCCATCGAAAATATCGTTCTGTTGGATGCCCTGTTGAACCAGTTTGACGGCATCCTTTTTACGGGGGGGCGCGATTTAGATCCGGGTTTATGGCATGAGTCTCAGCACGAGGAAACACAACTGCTTCACCCACGCCGCCAGCGTTTTGAATTTATGCTTTACGAGCAGGTGAAAAAACGTCGGCTTCCGATTTTGGCGATTTGTCTGGGGATACAGATGATCAATGTTGCCCACGGCGGCAGTCTCCACCAGCACCTTCCCGATCTGGAGCAGGCCATCGATCATGGAGGCGTGGAAATCGCTAAGCATCCCGTTCTGCTTAATCCGGAAAGTCAGATGTATCAATGGTTTAAGCAGGAGCAAATTGTAGTTAACAGCTTTCATCATCAGGCCGTCAACCGGCTGGGGGACAATCTGCTCGCAGCCGCTGTGGCCCCGGATGGAATCATCGAAGCGGTGGAAGAACCCGGCTATTCCTTTCTGCTGGCTCTGCAATGGCATCCGGAACGGGACCCAGACAATTCGGTAAACAGCACGATCATGGAGCGTTTTCTGCAAATTTGTTGTTCTTGATTTTATCGCCAGATCTAGCGGGAAATTTTACTATTTGGTTATCCTGCCTTGCTTTATTGTGTTCTATACCTTGCAATCAAATGATTTAGCCCAAGTTCCGCAGTTAGGGGTGGAAAACGTTGATTTTAGCGTAATAACGC
>CAZOMV010000056.1:0-37039 GCA_964580995.1 uncultured Pirellulales bacterium | reverse complement strand
TTAAAGAGGCCCATCTGGCAGGCGCGGACCTTGATGTGGTATTCGTTGCAGATTTCGCCGATGATTTTGACGGCAACATTGTTGTCTTTGGCGATTTCGAAGCACTGGCGGCAGGAGATTTCGCCATTTTGTGAGCACTTTTTAATCTCTTCATAGATTGCTGCTTTGTCTGTCATAATTTCCTCATTTCAAAATATGCCCAAAAAATCGAAGATCCTATTCGATGGTATGAAGGTATCGCCAAAAAATCGTAAAATCAAGAGGGAAACCGGTGCAAAAATCGGTTTTATTTGCAAGCCCGTTTGACAATCGGGCCGATTTACTATAGGATAAGGTCCAGAATTGACACGATAAAATATCGAACAGGATCGTACGGAACGATGTGGCGACATATAGCGATGCGGCTGGTGCTTTGCCCGGTACTTTTATGGGCGATTTATACCATCACCTTCTTGATGGCGGTTATTATTCCGGGCAATCCGTTCAAGCAGAGCGAGCGGAACCTCAGCCCGGAAGTGCAGCGGGCGGTGGAGGCGCAGTATAAGGCGGATGACAACCTGGCGTTCTATTTTGACTATTTGAGTCATCTGTTTCAGCCGGTCAAGGCGTTGCGGGGGACGGGGCCGCTGGTGGATCTTGGGCCTTCCTGGCAGTACCGGGACTGGACCTGCAACCAGATTGTAGTAGAGGCGCTGCCGGTTTCGATCGGGCTGGGGCTGACGGCCATGTTTCTGGCGACGGTGCTGGGGGTGCCGATCGGGGTGGTTAGTGCCGTCAAGCGGAACAGTTTGATCGATTACACCTCGCTGGGGATTGCGCTGATTGGCATCTCGCTGCCGACGTTTGTGACCGGTACGGCTTTGCTGATCTTCTTTTCGGTGATGCTGGGCTGGCTGCCGGTCGGCGGGTGGGGGAAACTATCGCAGCTTTGGCTGCCGGCGATTACGCTGGCGTTTCCGTTCATGGCCTATATTGCCCGGCTGACCCGGCTGGGGATGCTGGATGTGCTGGAGAGTGACTATATCCGCACCGCCCGGGCCAAGGGGCTGGCTGAGCGGGCTGTCATCTGGAAACATGCCCTGAAAAATGCCTTTTTGCCGGTACTGAGTTTTCTGGGGCCGGCCTGTGCGGCGGCCCTGACCGGTTCGTTTGTGATCGAGAGTATTTTTAATATCCCGGGGCTGGGGCAGCATTTCGTGGCCAGTATCCTGAACCGGGACCGGGCGATGATTCTGGCGACGGTGCTGGTGTACTCGGCGGTGATTGTTTTCTTTAATCTGCTGGTTGATTTTACTTATTCGCTGGTGGATCCGCGGATCGAGGTGGACAAATCATGAGTATCGTCATCAGCCCCCCCACCTCCCTGGCTGTGGAAACACCGCCTGTCTCGCCCCGGAATCTGGCCTGGCGGCGGTTCCGGCGGAGCAAACCGGCGATGATCTCGATGGGGGTTTTGTTTATCATTCTGGCGGCCTGTGTGGGCACGGCACCGGTTTCCGTGGATGAATACCAGAGTCAGGCCCTGGATTTCAACCGCCAGCCGCCGCAGTTGCAGCCGGTATTTGCCCCCTTTGGGTATGACACGCTCGGCCGTAACTTATTCTGGCGCTGCATGTTCGGGGGGCTGGTGAGTCTGGGGATCGGGCTGGCGGCGGCGGCCATTTCGGTATGTATCGGGACCTGCTGGGGTACGGTGGCCGGGTGGTATGGGGGAAGAATAGACAATATTATGATGCGGCTGGTTGACATTCTGTACGGCTTGCCTTATATTCTGCTGGTTATTTTACTGAAGATTGCTTTTGAACCAAAGTTAATCGGATTTCTTGAGTATTTTTTCGGGCCCGGCCAGGATCGGGTGGCCAACGTTGTGATTCTGTTTGCCGCGATAGGCGGTGTGAGTTGGCTAACCATGGCTCGCGTGATTCGCGGACAGGTACTCTCGCTCAAGGCCATGCCTTATATCGAGGCGTCGCGGGCTTTGGGAGTGCCAACCCGTTTCATTCTGCTGCGGCACATGCTGCCCAATCTAATCGGCCCGATCATCGTGTATGCAACGCTGACCGTGCCGCAGGCGATTTTGCAGGAATCGTTCCTGAGCTTCCTGGGTATCGGCATCCAGGCGCCGGTGCCGACGTGGGGGTCGCTGGCGGCGGAAGGCGTGAAAGCCGTCAATACCGTGGTGAGCTTCTGGTGGACGGTGCTGTTTCCGTGCGGTCTGCTGGGATTGACGCTGCTGTGCCTGAATTTTATCGGCGACGGGTTGCGGGATGCGTTCGATCCGAAGACCAAGAAAACCAAGTAGCAAAGGATTTTAAGATGAAAATTCACTTTCAATCAATAGTGGCAGGGATGATGATAATTTTGGCGGCCTTTTCCGGCTGCCGCAAACCTGCTTCCGAAAATCAATCCCAAACCGCCTATGATCCTGCCCAAGACCCGCTGGTCAATCCGCCTTCGCTGTTTGAAGCACCGCCCCAGGACCTTTCGCAAATCGCTACGGATGAGACGCTCTTTCTCCAGTTGGACGGCAGCCCGAATACCTTGAATCCGTTATTTATTTCCTCGATGTATGAATTTCAGCTTGTTGATGTTTTATATTCGATGCCTTACACCTTCAATAAAGAAATGATCTGGCAACTGAATAACGATATGGTAGAAAGCTTTGAAGAATCGCCGGACCATACCACCTGTATTTTGAAGATCAAACCGGGTCTTACCTGGCATGACGGTGTGCCGCTGACCGCTCATGATATTGTGTATTCCTGGGGGCAGATTCTGGATGATAAAGTCCCCTGTCAAACCATGAAGGCCACGACTGAACCAATCAAAGAATGCGCAGCGCTGGATGATCTGACCGTGAAATACGTTCAACCCGATGCTTTCGCCACCCGTCTATGGAATCTGGAATTTCCGATCATTCCCAAGCATATATACGAGGTGGACAAGACCAATAATCCGGATTTGATCACGGGAGAGTATTATAACCGGCAGTCCCGGAACCCAATTGGCAACGGGCCCTACAAATTTGTGGAATGGCAAGAAAACGACAAAATCGTGGTAGAACGCTGGGAAGAATATCCGGGGGAAAAGCCTTATTTCAAACGGATTGTCTATAAAATCATCCCGGACCAGAATGTCACACTGATGTCCTTTGAAAAGGAAGACATCGATGTTATTTATCGTCTCAGCGCCCAGCAATTTGCCATGGAAACTAATACGGATACTTTTAAGAAAGTCGGTTACAAGGCTTTGGGGCAGGAGTGGGGCTTCAGCTATATCGGCTGGAATATGGACGGCAGTAATCCTTTCTTTGCGGATAAACGGGTGCGCTACGCGATGACCCATGCCCTGAATATTCCTTTGATTCGGGAAAAAATATCTTTTAATCTGCCTATGATCTGTCAGGGGGAATATCACCCGGATTCCTGGATGTTTAATCCAAATATCCAGCTTTTAAAGTATGATTTGGAGAAATCGAAAGCCCTGCTGGACGAGGCGGGGTGGGTGGTGGATCCGCAGGACGGCTGGCGTTATAAAACCACCAGCGGCGAAAAAGTAAAGTTTTCCTTTACCCTGACCTTGCCCCAGGGGTCCACCTCCGGCCCCAAAATTGCCGCCGTTTTTCAGGAGGATTTAAAGAAAATCGGGGTGGAAATGAAAACGCAGACTATTGAGTGGGCCACCTTCCAGCAGCGATGCCTCAAGCACGAATTTCAGGCGGAAACGGCCGCCTGGGGGACCGGTACCGACCCGGATACCAACTGGAATCTCTGGCGAACGGAGGAATACAAAACCGGCAGGAACTATGGCGGATATTCCAATCCGGTGGTTGATGAGCTGTTTGTCCAGGGACGAAAGGAATTTGACTTTGAAAAGCGGAAAAAAATCTACCAGGAGATTCATAAAATTCTTTATGAAGATCAGCCCTATACCTGGATATTTAACTCTCCGATCCTCTCTGCCTTCAACCAACGGATTCGCGGGGTCCAGTTCAGCCCCCGCGGTATTTACAACTTTGATCCGAGCTTGTTTGCCTGGTGGGTGTCGAAAAGTCAGAGCAAACATCCCGCAGCGGCGATGCCATGAGGATTTAATTTTACATACAAAGGATATCTCTAAAAATTTGATTCATTATAACCAGAAAATTATGTAAAACCGCGTGTACAACAAGTTGCACACCCTACCTAGCTTTTTATAGGTTCTATGTTTAATTATATAGTCAGACGCCTTTTGATCGCGATACCGACCCTGCTGGGGATTACGGTGGTTACGTTTACGATCATCAGCCTGGCGCCGGGTGATCCGGCGCAGCTTCAGACGCAGGGGATCATGGATGCCAAGATGTCGGCCCGCGTCTATGAGGAATTGCGGAAGTATTATGAACTCGACAAGCCGATCCATGTGCGGTATTTCAAATGGCTGGGACGGATGGCGACGCTGGATTTCGGCACTTCCATGTCCACGGACCGGCTGCCGGTTACCCAGAAGATCAAGAGCCGCCTGCTGCCAACGATGACGCTGGCGATTCTGGCGATGGGTTTCAGTCTGACATTTGCTATCCCAATCGGGATTTACGCAGCCGCCCGGCAGAACCGCCTGTTCGATACGGTCTCCAGTACGTTTTTGTATGCGCTCTATTCCGTGCCCAGCTATGTGATGGCGGTGCCGCTGATTTTGCTGGTGGGGATTCAGTGGGATCTGCTGCCGTTTCAGGGGATGACCTCGGACAATTATGAACAAATGACCGGCGGGGGGAAAATTGTCGATCTGGTCAAGCATTTTGTGCTGATTACCTTTTGTTTCAGCTACGGGGCGTGGGCCTATGATTCGCGGTTTGTCCGGCAGAATATGCTGGAGGTGCTACGGCAGGATTACATCCGGACCGCCCGGGCGAAGGGGCTGGGCGAGTTTCGCGTCATTGTCTGCCATGCCTTCCGCAATACGCTGATTCCCATGATGACGCTGCTGGGGATGCTTTTGCCGGATATTATCGGCGGCTCGGTGATTCTGGAGGTGATGTTCAACTGGCCGGGGATGGGGCGGCTGTTCTTTGAGAGTATGCTCTCCCGCGATTACCCGACCATCATGGCCCTGTCGTTTATTTCCGCCTGCCTGGTATTAGTGGGAACCTTATTAGCGGACATCAGCTATGCCTTTGTCGATCCGAGGGTCTCCTATGACTGACAGAGAGAAAACCGGTAAAAATCCTTCTCAGGCCTACTGGGGTATGGTCTGGAGCCGCATGCGGCAGAACAAACGCGGCATGGCGGGACTCGGTTTCGTCGTCCTGATGGGGCTGATCGCCTTTTTCAGCCCGCTGTTGGCGACCAATCAGCCGATTGTCTGCCAATATCAGGGGCAATGGTATTTTCCGGCCATTGTGGAAATTTTGCAGGTACGCGGTACGGGAACGCACTGGATCAAAAAAGCCCAGCCGTTCAACCTGCCCCAATTTGATGCGAAAAAGGAACTGAATCCGGATGACTTTGCCATCTGGCCGCTGATTCCGTACCACGAATATGAACAGACGCTGAATTTTCTCCAGCCGCCCTCGGCGGAGCACTGGCTCGGCACCGATGAGCTGGGCCGGGATGTGGCTGCCCGGATGATTCACGGGACCAGCGTCTCGGTCAAAGTCGGCTTCATCTCGATGGGGATTGCCGCCCTGATTGGGATCGCGGTGGGCGGGATGGCCGGTTATTGGGGCGGCTGGATCGATATTCTCATCAGCCGCGTTATCGAAATCGTCATTTGTTTCCCGGTGTTTTTCCTGATTCTGGCGATTATGGTCTGGCTGGAACCGAGCATTACCAATGTTATGATCGTGATCGGCTTGACCCGCTGGACGTCGATTGCCCGGTATGCGCGCGGGGAGTTTATCCGGATTAAGGGGCAGGACTATGTGACCGCGGCGCTGGCGCTGGGAATTCCGCACCGGCGGATTATGTTCCGCCATATTCTGCCCAATTCGCTGGCCCCGGTGCTGGTCAGTATTACCTTTGGGATTGCCAGCGCCATTCTGGTGGAGGCCGGGCTGAGCTGGCTGGGGTTCGGGGTGCAGCCGCCCGCTCCCTCGTGGGGCAATATCCTGCGGGTGGCCTATGATTCCCTGCGGATCGCGCCGCATCTGGTGTATCCGCCGTGCGTCGCGATTTTTCTGGCGGTTCTGGCGTATAATCTGGTGGGCGACGCCCTGCGGGATGCGATTGATCCCCGATTGAGGAAAGCGGCATGAGTGAAAATCACAGCTTATTATCCATACAAAATTTGCAGGTTTCCTTCTTCACCGAGGACGGGGAACTGAAAGCCGTCAATAATGTCAGCTATGATATTCAGAAGGGCAAGACCCTGGCCGTCGTCGGGGAAAGCGGCTGCGGCAAAAGCGTGACGGCCCTTTCCATCCTACGGCTGATTCCGGATCCGCCGGGAAAAATCGTTCACGGCGAAATACTTTTTAACGGGCAGAACCTGCTGGGCTTTTCGGAAAAGAAGATGCGGCAGATCCGCGGCAACGAAATCGCCATGATTTTCCAGGAACCGATGACCAGCCTGAATCCGGTCTATACGGTCGGAGATCAGATTGTAGAGGTGATCGAACTCCATCAGAATAAAAAGGGACCGGCGGCCTGGCAGCGGGCTGTCGAGATGCTGCGGCTGGTCGGGGTGGCCGATCCGCAGCAGCGGGTCCGCACCTACCCCCACCAGATGTCCGGCGGGATGCGGCAGCGGGTGATGATTGCCATGGCCCTGAGCTGCGACCCGGCCCTGCTGATTGCCGATGAACCGACCACCGCCCTGGACGTTACGATTCAGGCGCAAATCCTCGACCTTATCAAAGACCTCCAGAAACAGAATAACATGGCGGTACTGCTGATTACGCATGATCTGGCGGTCGTGGCGGAAAATGCGGACGATGTGGTGGTGATGTACGCATCGCGGATTGTCGAAAAGACGGACGTGAAGGGCATTTTTGCTCAACCGCTGCATCCCTATACCCAGGGGCTGCTGCGGTCGCTGCCGAAATTGAGTGAGGAGAAGGAACGGCTGGAAGTCATTCCGGGGTCGGTGCCGGACCCGCTGCATTTCCCCAGCGGCTGCAAGTTTCATCCGCGCTGTCCGATTGGCTGCCACGACAAACGCTGCCAGAGCGAGGAACCCGAATTGCGGGAGGTTAAACCCGGTCATTACGCGGCCTGCTGGTATGTCCCCGGTTATGAAACGAAAGCGGAACGCAGATAAACGATATGAACGCAAAAAGTGAAAATACAAACGGCACGCTGGTTAAGGTGGAAAACCTGAAAACCCATTTCCCCATCCGCAAAGGCATCTTCAGCAAAGTTACCGGCTGGGTTAAGGCTGTCGATGGCGTCAGCTTTGCCATTTCGGCCGGCCAGACGCTGGGGCTGGTCGGGGAAAGCGGCTGCGGGAAAACCACCGTCGGGCGGACTTTGCTGCGGCTGATCCCCGCTACCGGCGGGACCGTTACCTTTGATGGCAAGGAGGTCTTCCACCTTGCCTCCGGTGAGCTTCGCTCTCTGCGCCGCAACATGCAGTTGATCTTTCAGGATCCGTTCGGCTCGCTGAATCCCCGGATGACGGTGGGCAATATCGTGGGCGAATCTTTGACCGTCCACGGCATCGCCAAAGGGCAGCAGCGGCGGGCCATGGTCTCCGACCTGCTCGAAAAGGTAGGACTTTCCCAGACCTATGTCAACCGCTACCCGCATGAATTTTCCGGCGGCCAGCGGCAGCGGATCGGTATTGCCCGTGCCCTGGCCCTGAATCCCAAATTCATCGTTTGCGACGAACCGGTCAGCGCCCTGGACGTCTCCATTCAGTCGCAAATCATTAACCTGCTGATGGACCTGCAAAAGGAATTCGGGTTGACCTACCTTTTCATCGCACATGATCTGGCGGTCGTGGAACATATCAGCGATTATGTCGCGGTGATGTACCTGGGCAAAATTGTCGAATATGCCAAGGCGGAGGAACTCTACAAAAATCCCAAACACCCCTATACCATCGCTTTGTTATCCGCGATCCCCCAGCCGGTTCCCGACCGCAAACGCCAGCGGATCATGCTGCGCGGCGAAGTGCCCAGCCCGGTCAACCCCCCTTCCGGCTGTCCGTTTCACCCCCGCTGCCATATGTGCATCGACCGCTGCAGCAAAGACATCCCCCAGCTCGAATCCAAAGGGGACGACCGCAGCCATATCGCCTCCTGCTGGGTCACGAAATAATTTGTTTTTGGTAAACGATCCGGGCTGAAAACTTATTGTTGAAGTTTTGCAATCAGATCTTTTCGAGCCTGGACGCGGAGTTTAGCGTTTTCGTAACGGTTTTTCTCTTCTTCGGTCTGCGGGTAAATGGGCGGTACCACGGTTGGTTTTTTGTCCCGGTCCAGGGCGACAAATGTCAGATAGGCAGTGGTAGCCTTAATCTGCCGGCCATCATAGGGATTTTCGCGAATCACCTTAACCCCCACTTCCATGGAAGTACGGCCCACATAATTCACGGAGGCTTTCAAGACCACTTGATCGCCGACATAAACCGGTTCGACAAAATTGAGGGAATCGATCCGGGCGGTGACCACCTCGGTGCCGCAATGCCGCTGGGCCGCCATGCCGGCGACCATATCGATCCAGGCCGCGATCACACCGCCAAAGACCGTACCCAGGGGATTCGCCTGATGGGGCATGACCAGATAGCGAGTTTCCACCGCGCTATCGCGCGGAGTTTTGCCTTTTGCCTCTGCCATGAATAATTCCATCCACCGCGATCAATCCCATAAAACCGTCCGGAATGAGTTCGCGGGCAGGCCTTCCTTGTTCATCAGATTCGGCTCGGCTTCCTGGCTCCAGGCAAACCGCACGGCTACCGGCGCCGGGACCGACTGGCTGGAAACCACCACGGTATTGCCATCGATGGCGGCATCCGCCTTGACGAACTTTTTGTCTTCCCCGGCGATTTCAAACCAGGTGAGCGGCTGGCCGTCCCGGCTGGCCAGTCCGGAACCGGCATGATCAAAGGCGATACGAATTTTGCCACTTTCCATGGACATGGATTTGTAGAGCGGGCCGAAATACACCAGGTCTTTCCCGTAGGTTTTGGCCAAAGCCCACAGGGCCAGCCGTTTGCCCACATCCTGCTTATTGGCCGGATGGATATCGGTCAGGTTGCTGATATCCGTAATCACTGCCATGCCGGTGTTGGGAATCGCCAGGGAGGCGGTCTGCGCTTCCCAGAATTTGGGCAGCAGGTTCGGGGGTGCATCATAACGGAACGAGGCCAACTGGGTAAAATAGAAGGGGAAATCGCCTTCCTGCCATACTGTACGCCAGCCCTGGATGAGAGCCTTCATATTTTCATAATACATCATTCCGCCACCCAGATTGGCCTCTCCCTGGTACCAGATGGCACCGCGAATGGCAAAAGGTTTGACGGGGCTGATCATGCCGTTATACAGACAGGTAGGCTGCGTCGGATGGCCGGGGTTTTTCAAGGGATGTTCCGGCCAGACGGGCTGGGGCGGGATGGCTTTGCCGGCGTCCAGGGCCTGCCGGGCCATCTTGACCCAGGTTTCCGTATCCGTTAAAGTTTTGGCAAGGGCATTTTTATAATTCTGATTCGCCTCCTTAATAACATTCACAAAATTCTGAAGTGAGGGGACCTGCTCAAAACCAACCGGCGGGGTCCAAGGCTCGATAGCGGTTCCACCCCAGGAGGCGTCCACCAAACCTACCGGGACATTGAGCTGCTGATGAATTTCCCGGCCGAAAAAGTACTCTGCCGCGGAAAAGCCGGCCCACCCCCCTGCCGCAACCGTTTCGGGTGAGCAAACCTGCCAGGAACCGTCACAATCCGATAACGGCTGACCGGCAGGCACCGTAGGCACCAGAAACAAACGGATGTTCGGATAGTTGGCGGCGGCGATTTCCTGGGCGCCATTCTGTATCGCGCCAATCCCCATTTGCATATTCGATTGTCCGGAGCCGATCCAGACCTCGCCGACAAGGATATCGGTAAGCTGAATAGTGTTTTTACCGGCGATCGTCATTTCGAAAGGTCCGCCGGCGGTTTGGGCCGGCAGTTTTACCATCCATTTCCCCTCGGCATCGGCAGCAGCGGCAGCTTCCGTTCCTTTAAAGGTAACTTTCACCTGCTCGCCCGGATCGGCCCAGCCCCAAACCGGCAGCGGCATTTGCTGCTGCAAAACCATATGGCTGCCGATCACATGCGGCAATCTGACATCCGCCAAAATCGACTGGGAGATCCATAAAGAAATCGCAATGATTGTACCCACAACACCAAAGAACTTCCGGTTTTTCATACACTATTCCTTTCGTCTTAAAAACAGATGGATCATACCATATAGCTAACTCTTTTACAATTCAACCATTATAAAAAACAAATTCTAATTATCTGATTTTAAATTACTTAGATGCCAGCGTCAAAAGATCTTCGATCCCTTGTTATTGGGAAGCCAGAGTTGTTTTGGGCTGTCAATATTGACTTTTGGCGGTTCCGTCAACTTATAGCTATCCCAAACACGCAAAAAATAAATAACCAGATTGGCCCGGGGGATTTGTAACCTTTATGAATTTGATTGCGTATAAGTACATGATAGGTTATAATTATAAGTGTTTATTTTATAGGTCATTAGCGATTATTTGCTGCCTTGATTTTCTCATTCGATTTCGTTGGCAACCATGGTTTTTTAGACCCAGGAGATGAAAATGTCCCAGAGATTGCTGTTTTTTTCCATCCTGCTGTTAAGCATGTGCATCAGTGCCACGGCGTGGGGCTGGGGTGGTCCGACTCATGCAAATATTGCCAATAAGGTTCTCGATCATCCCAAAATCCAGACTTGGCTGCACCATTTTGGATTTACCAGTTCGGATCGAACTACGATGGTCAATACCGCTTCCGGTGAGCCGGACAAAGCCACATATCAGAATCCCAGTTGGAGCATAATTGAAAATCGCCAATTCCACCAGAATCAGGGGGTGGTAAACTCGGGGCTTACCTGGGCATTCACTCCGTTTCATGTCGGCGTATTGCTGCACCTGGCCGGTGATGCGTCCGTGCCCATTGGACATGCCCCGGCGCGGCATTCCTGGAGCAATCCGGACGGGACGGGAACGGCGGGTGCCGAAGCCGGGCAGGAAGCCAAAACCTGGTCGATTCCTGCGATCACCGAATACACCGGAGCGACGTATACCCAGAACATCGATATCCACGAGGGTATCATCACCGATATCGCCCATCGGTATGAGGCGGCGTTTGGTTTTAACAGTGACATTTACGAATTTTTTGATTCCGGTGGATACAACGCCCCCTTCTTTGCCGAAGCCACGAATTATCCCGCTCCCTTGGGCGTGGTGATGCTCGATGACTACTTCGAGTATCACAACGGCGGTCCGATTATGCAAATTACTGTGCAGTCACCCAACGGCGGGGAAACACTCATGGCAGGTACGCAACAGAATATCACCTGGCAAAGTCAGGGGGAATTCCAGAATATTTATATCCAATATTCGACCCATAACGGGGCTAATTGGATCCCCATTGCCACCGCAGCCAATACCGGCAGCTATGAATGGACGGTCCCGGCACTGAATTCCAGCCAGTGCCTGGTTCGGCTGAGCGATACGGAATATACCAATAAAAATGACGTGAGTGATGGTGTGTTTACCATTTATACGTGTACTTTACCCTCCGATATGGACGGAGACTGCTATGTGGATATCAATGACCTGATCCTTTTTGCCGATTCCTGGCTGGGCTGCAATGATCCGGGAAATACGGGATGCTTCTGACCGTTTCTCGATAAAATAACCCCTTTCATAACTCTTTGACCAAGCTCCATCCTGCCGATCAGGAGGGAGCTTTTTATTTGACATGGGATGAAAAGCCGGTATAATTCATTCTGCGGACCGAGGTATCGGTCCGTTTTTAAATGATGGAATAAGAAGAAGTAAAGAGAGTATGACTAAAGAATCAATCCGGAATGTAGCGATTATTGCCCATGTGGATCACGGCAAAACGACGCTGGTGGACCAGCTTTTGTACCAGTCGGGGATGTTTCGCAATGGAGAACTCGATAAGCTGGCCGGCGGCCAGCATGGCCTGATTATGGACTCCAACCCGCTCGAACGGGAGCGCGGCATCACCATCCTGAGCAAAAATTGCGCGGTAGGTTATACGGACTATGAGGGGCGTCATTATAAGATCAACATCATCGACACGCCCGGTCATGCGGACTTTGGCGGCGAGGTGGAGCGGGTTTTGAAAATGGCGGACGGGGTTTTGCTGCTGGTGGATGCCTTTGACGGGCCGATGCCCCAGACCCGGTTTGTCCTGGGTAAGGCCCTGGAACACAAGCTCAAACCCATCGTGGTCGTCAACAAAGTCGATCGTCCCGATTCCCGACCGGACGATGTGGTGAATGAAGTTTTTGATCTGCTGATTCAGCTCGGGGCCAGCGACGAGGCCCTGGATTTCCCGATCATTTACGCCTCCGCCAAGGAAGGCTGGGCCACACTGCACCTGGACAAACCCACCAATAATGTCCGGGCCATTTTTGAAGCGATTGTCCATTCTATTCCTGCCCCGGACGTTACCGTCCATGCCCCCTTGCAGATGCTGATTACCACCCTGGAATATTCCGATTATGTTGGGCGAATTGCCATCGGCCGGATCTTCGCCGGCGAAATCACGGAAGGACAAATGGTTACGGTGATTGACCGGCATGGCAATCATACCCTGCAGAAGATTTTACAAATCCATCAATTTATCGGGCTGGGCAGAAAACAGGTGAGCCATGTCCAGGCAGGTGACATCTGCGCCATTTCCGGGATGGATCCGATCGATATCGGCAACACCCTGGCCTGTGCCGAAAATCCGACCGCCCTGCCGGCCATCACGGTAGCCGAACCGACCATGCATACCACTTTCCGGGTTAATGACGGGCCTTTTGCCGGCAAAGAAGGCAGATCGTTAACCAGCCGCCAGATTCGCGAACGGCTCGATAAGGAATTGCAGCACAACGTGGCCCTGCGGGTGGAACCGGGCGAAACTCCGGAAGAGTTTAAAGTATCCGGCAGAGGATTGATGCACATTGGCATCCTGCTGGAAAATATGCGGCGGGAAGGATTTGAACTCTGTGTGGGAAAACCGAATGTTATTTACAAAGAGATCGACGGCAAGACGCACGAACCGATCGAACTGCTGGTGATCGACTGCCCGATCGACTGCCAAAGCCCAGTTATGAACCTGCTGGGGGATCGGCGCACCGAACTGGTAAAAATGGATGCTAAAAGCGGGACGGATGATTATATCCATATGGAGTTTTCGATCCCTTCGCGCGGGCTGTTCGGACTGCACTCCCGGCTGATGAACGCCACGAAGGGCCGAGCCATTATGCATCATACCTTTGAACAATACGAACCGGTACGAGGGTCGATCCCGCGACGGCTGGCCGGGGTTATGGTGGCCACCACGACCGGACAGGTCACCGCCTATGCACTGGACGGCCTGTATGACCGGGGAATTTTCTTCGTCCGGCCCGGCGAACAGGTGTATGCAGGACAGGTGGTGGGTGAGCACTGCAAGGAAAAAGACATACCCGTCAACGTGGTGAAATTGAAACAAATGACGAATATCCGGGCCGCCAGCAAAGATGATGCGGCCAAAATCCGGCCGGCCCGGATTTTGAGTCTCGAAGAGGCGCTGGAATATATTCAGGACGATGAACTGGTCGAGATTTTACCCAAAACCATTCGCATCCGCAAACGGATCCTTAACGAAAATACCCGAAAAATCGCCATGCGAAAGGTTCGGTAGAAAACGCAGATCCGATGGATAGGCTGGTTCAACCAGACATAAAAAAAGCCCCAAAGTGGAATTCCTTTGGGGCTTTCGTTTAAACCGAACAAATATTATAGATTCTTACCGTTTCTTTCTGGAAATCAGCAAGCCGCCCATCGCCAGCAGTGAAAGAGTCATCGGTTCGGGAACCGGTGCCCAGGACCGCAGAGCGGTAAAATCCTGGACTTCATCGCCGCCGCTCCAGATATTGGCGGCACCAAAAGAGCTGGAGGTGCCATCTGCATAGCTGGCCAGGGTTATGCCGGAGGAGGGGTCGGCTTCTAACTTGCCGACTTCTTTACTACTGATTCCGCCCCCGCCCCAAGCGGCGACAGCTTCACCTATCGGCCCAAAAATAACTGCATTAGAGGCATCGCGAATGGTTAGCTGCCAAGCATCCGAATTGACTTTAAAAGTACCGCTGCTATCAGTAGAACACAACTGTTCTGAAGCAGATTTCGCCTGTTCATCGACCGTGCAGATATTGATCCACCAGTCGCCCAGACTATCCGTGCGGAAAGCGGTGCTGGTATCCGTACCGGTATTTTGGCCGCCGACGGGATTATCCTCAATCAGGGTAAGGATGGTACCCATACGCATATTCTGCCAAAAGCTGTTATCGGACAGGGTAATCACACCGGAGGAATTGGTATCCTGCCAGTTAAACGTCCAGCCGCGCATATCCACGTTATCTTCGGTCACGACCAGCTCAATCCAATCTTTACCGTTTCCGGCAACGCGGTCGAAAAAGGTATCCGATTTATCCGAACTGGCTCCATCCAGATAATCTAAATCCCCCACGCAATTCCATTCGTTGAGAATGACCGACGCACCACTAGTGATCAATGGGCAGACCAATAGGGCTAAAACAACAAACCAATTTCTCATCTCTCTGCTCCTTTCAAAAATAGTTGAAAGCTTTCTCACCTCAATAATTACTCTCTCTACCCATTATGATACAAATTTTTAGATAAAATGTCAACAGATACTTTTGTCGGGCTAAATTCCCTTGCAATATGAATCCCGGAATTGTAAAGTTACGGGTAATGGATAGAAAGTGTGTTGATTTTTTCGTAACTATTTGTTATTAAATTACTTATTGGGGAATAGTGTAATGGTAGCACAACTGACTCTGGATCAGTTAGTTTGGGTTCGAATCCCGGTTCCCCAGTTTTTTACACAAATTTTCATTTTTTGGGGGGAAAGGTAGTACCACAAATAGCTTCGGCTATCTTGATGCCATCGACTGCCGCGGAGATGATCCCCCCCGCGTAGCCTGCGCCTTCACCGGCTGGGTAGAGACCTTTTACGGCAGGACTCTGGTAGGTCTCATCCCGGATTATTCGGACGGGGGAAGAGCTTCTGGACTCCACAGCGGTCATAACCGCATCATAGGCGGCAAAACCCCTCAGTTGCTTGTCCATTTGCGGTAGGGCCAGACGGAGGGTTTCAACGACAAAATCCGGCAGGCATTCAGCAAGATCACAGGGTGTGGTTCCGGGAGTATAGCTCGGTATGACACTGCCCAGGCGGCTGGAAGGCGCCCCAGCCAGGAAATCTCCCACCAGTTGTACCGGGGCATAATAGTTTCCACCCCCCGTCGCAAAGGCTTTTCGTTCCCATTGCCGTTGAAATTCGATGCCCGCCAGGACGTGCGAATTGCCGAAATCCCGAGGATTGACACCCGCCAGTAAGGCACTGTTGGCATTGGGACGGTTTCGCGAATAACCGCTCATTCCGTTCGTTACCACCTGGCCGGGTTCCGAGGAGGAAGCGATCACCTCCCCGCCGGGACACATACAAAAGGTATAAGCTGAGCGGCCGTTAGGGCAATGGTGGACCAGTTTGTATTCCGCCGGTCCCAGCAACGGATGACCGGCAGACTGGCCGTACTGGGACTTGTCGATTATCGCTTGCGGATGCTCGATCCGAACGCCGATTGAAAATGACTTAGCCACGATAGGAATCCCCTGTTGATGCAGCATCTCGAAGGTATCGCGGGCGCTGTGTCCGACCGCCAGTACCAGGGTATCGGTTTCGATCCTTTCCGCGCCATTGACGAGGGCACCGGTCAGTTTGCCAGCGCGGATTTGGATGCTGGTCAGTTTGGTTTGGAACCGAACCTGGCCGCCCGCGGATATGATACTCTGACGAATGTTCTGCACGACTCGAACCAGATGGTCGGTGCCGATATGAGGCCTGGCTTGATACAGGATTTCGTCTGGTGCTCCTGCCCTAGCCAATTCTTCCAGTACCTTCCGGCAGCGATTGTGCTTGTCCTTAATCTGCGTGGCCAGCTTGCCATCCGAAAAGGTGCCGGCCCCCCCTTCACCAAACTGGACATTCGATTCCGGGTCCAAATGGCCCTTATCCCAGAAACTCCGGACATCCCTGATCCGGGTCCGAACTTCTTTTCCTCTTTCAATCAGAACCGGTTTTGCCCCCCATTGTGCCAGAATCAACGCTGCAAACAGCCCACAGGGGCCGCTTCCCACAATAAGCGGACTGAGCCCCTGCCACCGGCTGACAACAGGCATGGGGTATTTCATATCAGGGACGAGACCCACACTGCTGCTATTGGCAAACCGGCCCAGCAGTTCCGGCTCATTACTCACTTTCACATCCAGCGTATAAACCGCCATTATGTGGGATTTACGCCGGGCGTCGATCGATTTGCGGACGATTGAATAGGTAAGAAACTCCCGCTCGGAAATCTTCAAAAACTCCAGAATGCCCCGAACCAAAGCTTCGGGCGAGTGGTCGAATGGCAGGACTATGCCGGTAAGCCTTATCATAAGTTAAGCAATTTCATATAGTTAAAGATTTCCATCAAAAATGGTTTGGCCCCCGGGCGTAACTGAAAGAATACACCACCATTGTCTTTGGCCATCCGATATACGTAACCTACTCTACCAGTGAACGATATCGTGGTCATTGTATAGCGGATGGCCAGGGCGTCAATGATTTTACTTTTTCTTATAGGTGATGACGACGGCGTCGGGGATGGACTCGGAGTAGATTTTCAGGCCGTTTTTCATGAGTTCCTCGCCCGAGAGCGAGATTTTTTCTTCGCTGCCATAGCGCGAGAGTTCGTAGGCGGCACCGGGTTCCAGGTCCCGCAGTTTCAGGCGAAGGCCAAGAATGACCGTATCGGGGCGGAGGAAGGCTTGCACCAGTCCTTCGCCGGTTTCCGGGCGGTTAAACTGCCAGGCCATGCAGGCATCCGAGGAGGTACTATGGGAAGTCAGGGGATAGTAGTCGCCATAGAAATTCTGGATGACGGTCTGCCGCCAGTAGGAGAAGAGTTTTCGCAGTTGGGGATAGTCGATATCTTTCACGCGGATATCAAAGCCGCACATGAGGCTAGGGGTGATATCGCTCCAGAAGGCGTAAGGGATGACGGGGGTCCAGCCGGTACCGTGATAGGATCCTTCGCAGGCGAGCTGGCCGCTGCCGTAATAGGGGATCCAGGAAGAAATGCCGTAGGTCTGGCATTGACTGATGATGGCGTTCAGGGGGTAGTCGGTGCGCCAGAGAGGGACGGAACGGCGGAGGGTTTCCAGGTCGTTGCGGCGTCCGCCGGAGGCGCAGGAATCAATGCGGATGTTTGGATGGCGGCGCAGCAGTTCATCCCAGTAGGCCAGATAGCCCATGACATGCTTGTTTTCCGTAATGCCCTGGCGGTCTTCGGCGTCATTTTTCCGCCAATAAGTGAGCGGGTCCATATTGAAATCCTGGCGGTAGTAATCGATTCCTTCGGTTTTAATCAGATCGCTGAAATGATTGACCGCCCAGTCCCAGGCCTGGGGATTGCCCAGGTTGAGCAGGCCGCCCTTGTCGCCGCCAAGCACCCAGTCAGAATGTTCTTTGGCCAGCCAGGTGCCGGGAGCAACGCGTTCCGGCTCGAACCAGAGGAGGAAGTTGACGCCTTTGGAGCGGGCGTAATCGCTCAGGGTCCGCAGACCACCGGGAAAACGATTGGTATCTACTTCCCAGGTGCCGACAAAAGGCCAGTTGTTTTCGTGCGAGCCGACATACCAGCCGGCATCGACCCACAGATAATCGGGTTTGAGGCCTTCTTCAATATAGCGGTCCATATAGTCTTTGAGTTTTTGCTCGTCGGCATTGACCATTTCGCTGTAGATCCGGCCGGCATAGGCGGACATAATCGGCTGGGGGAGCTGGCCGTTGACGCGGGGGACATTGTGGGTGAGCATCCAGCGGCGCCAGAGGTTCTGAGCCTGCGGCCATGAGCGTTTGTAAAACTGCAAGACCACCAGCGGGCTGCGGATTTCTTCGCCGGGCTGGAGTTTCAGATGGGTCAGTTCCTGGCCGCCGCGAACGGAGAGGGCGGCCTGGGCGTCGCGGGTGAATTCGGCGGCCCATTGGCCCGGCCAGCCGAGGACACAGATGACGCCTTCGCTGTGCCAGCTCAGGTTATAGAAGGACATTTGATTCTGGGTGCCCCGGCCGCCGACGGGTGCCAGTTGGAGTTTGGCATTGGCGGCTAAGATGTTTGTGAGCGGCTGGAAGCTTTCGACGGAAGCGTTTTCTCCTCTGTTATAGTGGAGGGTGAACTCGCCCCAGGCGGGATTGGTATCAAAAACATACCGCTGGAGGGTCGTATCGATTGCCTGGATATTTTCCAGGATGGGAGTATCGGCGGAACCGGTGTTTTTAAAATATACCGTCCACTCCACGGTGGGAAAATCATTATACATAACTACCACACAGCGAACTTCCAGACCGGTAGCGGGATCGGTGTAGAGGAGAGTGGACTGCGTGCGATGGTCATCCAGTTTTTTACTTTCGGTTTTGCCTTTCCAGTTGGGTAAAAGTTCGGCGGAAGACTTGCCGTTGTAAACGAAGGAGAAGGGCAATTGCTGGGGATAGGTGACGGACGGCTGGCCTTCGAGAATGGGAAGGTCGCCCAACCAGATGGTATCTCCATTCTGGAGGGTGACTTTGGCATCGGCCCAGACGGCCTGGTCAAAGGGAATTCCATCGCCGCCATCTTCGACGATGAGGGTGAATTCCCGGGCGGCGTCCAGGGGAACCTTTACGGCAGTACCCTCCTGGCCTTGTTTTATAATGGGCGAACGGAAGAGTTCGTTTTTGTCTTTTTTTACCACAAAGACCACCGTTCCGGAGCCGTTGCTATCCACGCCGGCGACCGCCTCCAGGGATTGCGCAGGTGCGGGCAGGCGGACGAGGATTTCGCTAAGGGCATGACAGAAGAGGCCGCGGTCGTACCGGGTGTTGCCGATAGTAAACGGCTGGCCGATTCGGGCGTTCAGTTGAACGGGGATGAGGTTGGCTTTTACGATCAGGCCCGCGTCGGGGGCAGGGAGTGATTCGAGGGCCGGGAAGGCGGCTGAGACCCAACGGTTCCGTTCGGCGAATTCCGCCGGCGACGGGCTGGTGGCCGCTAAAACAGTCCGGGTATAAAAGGATATGAAAAACAGGACTACGAAACAACATGTGATTTTTTTCATGGGGAGGGTCCTCATCATAAAGTTTTCCTTTCGCTTGAATCAAATAGCATTAATCCGCTAAACACCATGTAAGCGGGATTCTCCGCCTTTGCAGTTCTCTCTACATCCGGGACATCCTAAAACATATTCAAACAGGAATATACATCGATGGAAAAGGCTTTTACTGTTCTATTATAGTATAGGACTCTCCCCGTTGGCCGACTGACGTGGTTCCGAGAGTAATTCGTCGTCCACGATACGAATCGATTTCGTGTCATTGAGATCCGGAATCTTGAAATACACTTCGATACCGTTGGGATCGACAAACTCTGTCAGAACGACATCGACCGGGTCACCCGTGCGTTCGGGATTCGTCCAGGCTTTCACGACAACCTTCTGTCCATTGGGACGGACGGAATCATCCAGGATCGGGCTGCCGATACTGGTCGGATCGAGAACCAGATCACGGGGTTCCGGGTATTTTTTGAGTACTTCCCCGTTCCGTTTCTCGCTGAACGTAAACAGAATCGGTCCCCGCATCAGGGCAACGCGGCCTTCCTGAATCATCCGGCCACGAACGAAACGCCAGTTGATCGGCATGGAGACGGTTAGAATGTCACCAGATTTCCAAAGCCGTTTGATTTCTGCGTAGCCGAGTAGCGACTTCGTCGGGGCGCATGGCACATTGGACACGGCACACGCAATCGTTTCTGCCCAGCGCGGAGTGCGGAATCGGAACGCGAATTCCACCGGTTCGGAACACGTAAACGTCAGTTTGACTTCGCCGGAGTTCGGATACTCGGTTTCCTCTTTGATTGCAACGGTCTTGCCGTTGACATCGAATATCTTGTCAGAGCTGGTGAACAGGTTCAGCGCGATACCGCCGTCCTGGGTGCGGTAGTACACCTTCTGCGGCAGTTCGGCAACCGCGCGTCGGAAGTTTCCGTTGCAGCAGAAAGTATCATGGCTTTGAAAACTCCTCTTCCCCGTAAACGGCGTGAAGTAGCAAATGTGGCGGCCGTCCGGGGACTGCGCCCCGAACAGGGCGTTGTAAATCGTCCGTTCCATAATATCCCCATACCGCATATCGCCTTCCAATCGCATGAGGCTGTCGATCCAGCGGAGAAAATAGGCCGTAACGCAGGATTCTTCGATAGTCCCCGCACCTTGTTGATTGTATGTGAAATACTCGCCTTCAGAGGTGGAACCGGTAACCAGCAGGCCGCCGCGTCCCTGCTCGAGCAATTCCTGTTTTATCCACAGGCTCTTTTTAAGGTAATCGTCGCCGCCTAGCAAACGATACAGTTCCGTGTCGGGGTACATGTGCGAGAGCATAACGTAAACGTGGTAGTTTGCCTTGGAGATATTCTCCTTCCACGCCTCGAACGGTTTCAGGTAATACCAGTGCGGCTCGTATTGCAGGTTCCTGGCGAAGTCCAGATACTTCTGGTCGCCAGTTACACGGTACAGTTCGACGAATCCTTCCGTGATTCCCGCAATGCTCGTTCCGGCGGGAATAACATGTTCGCCATTCTCGTTGGCGGGAAACGTCCTCATGATGTAGTCGGCCATGACTCGCGCATCCGCCAGGGATTGGGGATTCCCCGTCGCGCGATAGTTCCGCACCAGCGCCAGATTGATGTATTCCTGCTCGTGGAGAATCCAGTTGACAACGTTTTGATAGTTGTTCGGCTCGACGTTCCAAAACCCCAGGTATCCGTCCGGATCACGGGAAGCCCGCAGTTGATCCATAATGTACTGCGTTCGCTGGGCGACTTCCGGGTCGCCGGTATATTGGGCAAACAGGCTGCCGGCGTCCAGGACCTTGCCGATACCGTAGTACACATTGAATGTATCACCCCGGTCCGTGCGGTTCCTGAAATGGTCCAGCCAGTCCCGGTCCAGGTTGAGAACCATGAAGTTCTTGTAAATCAAGTCCATGATGCGCCGGTCGATTTCGCCGCCCGTCATTTCCTGCTGAGTGAGCCTTACCGAGATCAATTTATCCTCGATAAGCGGTTTGACGACATCCCGTTCGCCCGCAGACAATGCGCCTGTCCAAGCAACGAGCACTGCGATAGTGACTAATCGTTTCATGCTGTGTCCCTTTCTGAACTGCCACTGATCTGGGATTTCCCATATAATCTGGTATTTCCCATTTAAGCGGTTAAAAAACATAATTTTTCCCTAACGACATCAATAATTTTACAAAATCCACTACCGAAGGGGCAAGAAAATTCCATTTCATGCCCGGTTTCCTCAAAATTCCGTACATATCGGTTTAACTGATTCCAAAATCAGTTCTAATCAGCCAGCAAAATATACCATGAATCCCGGATAAAACCAAGCGGCGGTTTCCGGTAAAAGGAACCGCCCCGGCGAATCCTTTTGTTTTCGCCAGGGCGGCTTATCACCAACTCATCTTACGGAACAAAGGGAGTACAGTTCGCTCCTCCCTCTGGATCATTGCAGTTGAGCCATTCTTCCGTCAGAATCGTAAAATCGCCAAGATCGACATAGCAGTTCTGGTCCAAATCGGTACCATAGTACCCGTTAATCTCCGTACATGTGGGATCGCTATTGATAATGCCTTCTAATTCAAAGCCATTAACAACGATAATATTCGCAGCAGGATCCGCACCTAATGCAATCGTAATAGTGCCATTGGCATCGGCGATTACATTCGGAAGAATTCCCACGTTTGCCACACCAGCCCCTAAGTTCAGGGGACCAACACCGTTAGCGGTCCAGATAGCTCCAAGACCTCCGCCGCCATTGCTGCCATATCCAGCCAGGTTATAGGCATTTCCCGGGACCAGGCCGCTGATACTAATATAGGCGTTGGGATCCTCGGTGGCCGTGTTCAGTTTCAGGAGATAATCCCCAAATACGTCGCCATAACCCAATAGATCGGCCAGGTCGCATCCGGTCAGCGTAACGGTTACACCGGAATCGGTTGTTCCATCCGCCAGAAATAAGGTTGGCCCGGGATAAATCGAAGAAATGGTATTGGGAGTAGCATAGGAGACCAACAATCCATTCCAGAAGGTACCCGTTCCGAACTGGCCGGGTATCGAAGCAGTCATCAAGGTATTATTTACGGATGGAACATCTTCCGAATTATACCCATTGAAATCGACGCGGAGGACATCATTCTGAGGCTCGATAAGACTACAACTGGGATCTTCTGGATCGTTACATTTGAGCCAATCCTGCGACAAAAGCGCAAAATCTTCCAGATTGACAATACAGTCCTGGTTCAAATCGGCTGGATAAAAGACACCCACGTCCTGACAAGTCGGTTCTGTGTAGATGGTAACATCCAGCGGGGTGGTTTCAGAGATGAGGTTTACCCCACTTCCAACCGCAAAATCCAGCGTATCCCCGGCATTGAGGGTCAGGAAGGAACGATAGGAAACCTCGCTCAATACTTCCCGCTGATTGAGCAGAACCGTGGTGGCATTTTGGATTACATAGCAATCGACCTCACCGGTATTGCCCTGATAGAATTTGGCTTTAACGAAGTATTCGTCAGTCTCGGGAGCAGTCCAGCGGACCACGGCGACATCCGCTTTGTTGGGATCGTCTCCGAGTACACCCGGATGAACGGCAACCAATCCCGGCGGGCAGCCATAGAGATCGGTGGATAAGGTATTGTGATACAAGGCAGGAACCATAGTTCCATTGGCAGGTACCAGATGCCACCAGGGAACTCCGGAGAAGGTATAAGCCTGGCCATAGAGATTCATAGTACTGGTATCCGGAGGATTGTTTCGCCAGGCATAATCCGGATTTTCCGAGTCGGAACCGGGTATCCAGCCGTACGACCAGGCACAATGGGGATTCTCCGTGAAGCTTATATTTTCTTTTAGATCCCAGAGGCCGTCGGGACAGACCGGAGGTTCTTCGCAGGGTCCGGGATTGATCGTTACACTCAAGGGGATCGTATCATAGCCGCCATAGTCGAGGCCTGCGCCGACGACAAAATCAAGGGTTTCGCCTTCATCGACGGTGACGTTCATCTCGAAGGGTTTTCCGTAATCCACATTCAGTTCGGATAACAACAAGGTGGTCTTATTCTGAATCACGTAATAATCGCATAGACCCAAATCACCCGTATCAAAGGTGCCGCTCACGCAATAGTCCCCAGCCGCCGGGGCCGTCCAGCGGACTACGGACATATCTTCCGTACCAGCGCCCTGGGGGGTTCCGATATGCTGGGCGTGCAGGGCCGCACGTCCCGGCGGGATGCCCAATACGGTGCCATTGGTGTTATTTTTTATAACCGCGGGAACACTGGCGGGAGAGACCGGGCTATACTGCCAGAACGGGATTCCCAATACCACAATCGGATTGTTATAAAAGGTTATATAGGTGGTATTCGGGCTGTCCCGAAACGTGAAATTCGGGTCATACAATGGATCTTCGGGATCATTTTGCGGGGCATTGGGGTCATCAAACTGGACCACCGAGCCATAGGACCAGGCGCCGTTGGGATTGTAAAAGAACTGCAAATCGGCGGAAAAGTCCCAGGACTCCTGCGGCGGGTAGGTGGGAATCGTACTGGGATCGGCGTCAGGATCCGGGACATCAAAACGAATTTCACTTAATCCGAAATAGGGCCTGCCGTAAGTTGAGTGGGCGGCAATGACTACGTATTGCGCCCAGACTTCCCCGAAATCCGGTCCGGCAAAACCGGCATAATCGGCGGTATTGTCGGCCTGGGGCCAGGGAAAGGTTCCCAGGCTATTCCAGTGAATACCATCTACAGAATAATCCAAAGTAACAGAGGCAAGACCACTGGTCGTGGCTTGATCCTGATTATGATTCCAGACCCAGGTGGTGCCCAGGGCATACGGTTTACCAAAATCATACGCCAGATATTCACCACAAGAAGTGCCGCTGGGAGCGGTCCGGACGGTACCGCCAGCATTATAGCTGGAATGCCACATATCCATATGGCTAATGGAATGCTTGCCATCGACCAAACCGGATCCATTCACGGTGTTGATCGCACCGTGGGCACCATCGACGTTCGTGGATTCGTACGCCCGCATGGTACTATCCCAGTGACCGGCGCCGATATAATTGGGATCAGCCGCTCCGGCCGCACAAACGAAAACCAAAACCAACATAAAAACACAAATTTTTACCAATTTCGTACACATTTTTTTCTCCTATTAAAGTCTTCCTTTTTTTGAAATATTCCTTTTCTCGTTTTTGATTCGTGCCTATAAAACCTTCGCCATTCGATATCTTCGATTTCCCAAAACACACCCATATCCTCTCTTTCTATACCTCCTTTCCGTTTTACTTACATAGGGTTACCGTTTCGGTCATTGGTTAAGACAATTTTTACGAGATTTTCTTTTTTATTTGCTAATCGATCAAAAGCAGAAATGGCTTCCGAGAAAGGCTGGATTTGGGTAAAGAGGGAGGTATCGATTTGGCCCGCGGCTAAAAGATTCAGGGCATATTCAAAATCGCAATGGGTGTAGCAATAGGTACCGATGATCTGGATTTCGCGGGCGATTAAATCCAGGAAATCGACTTCCATTTTGCCGCCGGTCATGCCGATGGCCACCACCGAACCGCCGTTTTGCGTGATGTGAAGAGCGGTATTGAGGGTGCTGCCCAGCCCCACGGCTTCGAAACAGGCTGGTACGCCGGCGAAGTTTTTTTGCAGCATGGCTGCGGGATCCTCCTGCTGGGAGTTGATGGAGTGGGTGGCGCCAAGCCGGCGGGCCAGATTCAACTTATAGTCATCGATATCGATGGCGATGATATTCTTGGCCCCGCCGATTTTGAGGACGCCCAGGGTGAAGAGGCCGATGACACCGGCACCGATAATGGCGACATTCTCCGGAACAGGGCGTAGCTTGCGGACGGCATGGACCGCCACGGCCAGCGGCTCCACCAGGGCGGCCTGCGGATAGGTCAGGCGATCGGGCAGACGATAAACCAGGTGGGCGGGTACAGTGAAATATTCGGCATAGGCACCATCGCGTTCCACACCCAGCACGGTGCGGCCGGGGCACAGGTTTTCGCGGCCGCTGTTGCAGAATTGACATTTTCGGCAGGAGATGAGCGGCAGAACCGTCACCCGGTCCCCCACAACGACATTTCGAACCTCCCGGCCGCAGGCGGCGATTTCGCCGCTCACTTCGTGCCCCATCGTCATCGGGGGCCGGCGCCGGGGTGTGGATTTCTGATAGGCGTGAAGGTCGGAGCCGCAGATACTGGCCGAACGCATGGCGATGAGCACTTCATCAGGAAGCGGCACCGGTACGTTCCTTTCCTGAAAATGCAATTTTCCGGGACCTTCATATATCAATGACTTCATCATTTCACATACCAAACCGATAGAGGAAATTCATTTGCCAGAACTCGCCTTTCTGCGCAGATTGTTGCCCATATCCACCATTTCGGAAATAATTTCATAGCCGTACCGGATATGCTGGCGGACCAGCTTTTCGGCCTGATCCGGGTCATGATCCGCTATCGCTTGAGTGATATGAATGTGACGGGCAGGATAGGAATGCTCAAAGGATTCCGAGACATTCAGCAGGATCATCCCCACCGCTTTGGTGACGAGGATTTCAAAGGCCAGATGCCCCTGAATAATCAGGGCATCAAACAATTCGCACAGCCGTTTATTGCCCGTGAATTCCACGGAAAACCGATGGAAATCCAGATCCGCTTTTTGGTATTGCTGGATATTGCGATTGACACAGGAGGTTTCTATCAGATTGCACAACTTTTGCAGCTTATCAATATGCTCCTGGGTCGCCTCCTCGGCCAGCTCGCGAATGGCAACCGCCTCCATGATTTCGCGCAGCATATAGATGTCTTTGACATCCTGGCGGGAAAATTTCCGGATAAAGGCCCCCTTGTTGGGGATCCGCTCGATCCAGCCATGCTCCTCCAGCTTGCCCATCGCTTCCCGGACGGTCATGTGCCCGATATCCAGATCCCGGGCGATTTCCCGATCACTTAATTTGGTGGCGGGCAGAAACCGACCGTCGCGAATCCCGCTGACCACATACTCATACGCCCGCATCGGGGTACTCACGTTATTTTTGACATTACTATTTTTGATATTCATGAAAACGACTTTCAGGCAGCAACATCAAACATCCGGCAGACTGCCGAATTCAAAGAAAACTGTTTTTTACACTTAGAAATAAACAAGATGATTAATGATGGTTTTATTGTAATACACTTATCGGTGTGTGTCAATATGGAATTTGCAAAAAAATATAAATTTAATAAATATTTAAAAATCATATAATTATCTATTACATAATTATTTACATGATTTTAACTCATGCCGTATCACACATATCCCAAATTTATTTTTACACTTCACGTCCATAAATATCATATTATTAGGCAAATATTAGTTTTTATTATTGCTATTTTAGTATTACTATTATAAAATGATCGCAATGGATATAAGACTTAAAATATATTAATCAAACGTCCTTATTTTCTTATTTTTATGGCACCATAGTCCCCGTTAGCCCAGGAATCATACGCCATGTTCATTGCATTCCCATATGCCGGTATTCCACCTTTGGATATCCCGCCATCCTGTGAAACACATGTGTATAACATGATCCCCTATCACACAGGCCAGAGGGGAATGGTTCACGTCCGCAGCGCCCTGGCCCAGCCGATTCAATCCCCCCAACTTTCCGCTCTCGCCCAGGGCAAAAAACAGATTCTGATCGTTTCCGATGATAACTCCCGCCCCACCCCGGTGGACCAGTTCCTACCCCTCATTCTGGCGGAACTCCAAAAAGCCGGTGTCCAGGACCAACAGATCCGTTTCCTGATGGCGCTGGGAACCCATCGCCATATGACGCGGGCCGAAATGGAAAGCAAGCTGGGACCGGAGATCGTCCGGAAATACCAGGTTTTCAACCACGACTGGGAAAATCCCGATTGTCTGGAATATGTCGGGGATACTGATCAGGGAGTTCCCGTATGGATCAACAAACTGGTTACGCAATCCGATTTAGTGATCGGGCTAGGCTCCATCATGCCGATTGACATCTGCGGTTTTACCGGCGGCGGCAAGATTCTGGTTCCCGGGGTTAGCGGGCCGATCACCGTTAATGAAATGCACTGGAATCGCGTGGATGTGCCTTCTGAACAGGTGTTAGGTAAAACGGAAAATCCGATCCGTGCCTCGATTGATTCGCTGGCACGCAAGGCTGGATTGGATTTCATCGTAAATGTCATCCTGAACGCGGAAACGGAAATCGTCGGCTGTGTGGCCGGTGATATGGCAGCCGCCCACCGGCAAGGCTGTGAAATCGCCAAAACGGTCTATGGAGTACCCATTCCCCACGAATATGACATTGTCATCGCGGATAGTTATCCCTTTGATATCGAGTTCTGGCAGGCCAACAAAGCCCTGGACAATGCTGGGGAAGTGGTCAAAAAAGGAGGCGTGGTGATTCTGGTCACCCCCTGCCATGAAGGCTTTAGCCGGATGCACCCGGAAATCCTGGAAATGGGATATCATCCTATTCCCCGTATTAAAGAAATGGTCCATAGCGGACAAATCAAACATAAAGTTGTCGGCGTTCATATGTGCCAGGTCAGTTCCGTAGCTGTGGAAAAGGCCAAACTGATCCTGGTTTCCACCGGCATTACCCGGCAGCAGGCAGAACGGGTCGGCTTCCACTGGGCCGCCACACCCGCCTCCGCCTTACATATGGCCCTAAAGTTGGTTGGTACAAATCCTCAAATTGCGGTCTTGAAAAACGCCGCCCGTATGTTACCCCTGGTAGATAAAGGAAAATAAATATGTCACTTACCGGAAAAACCGCCATCATCACTGGCGCCGCCGGCGGAATCGGCAAAGCCGCGGTATCCTTATTCGCCGAACAAAACGCCAATCTGGTGTTGGTCGATTATAACCAGCAGGGACTGGAGCAACTGGCAACATCTCTGAAACAGAAAAAACGGAACATCGCCTCGTACGCCATCGATGTTTCCAACGAACCGCAAGTCAAGCGGGTGGTTCAATCGACCATCGAAGAAATGGGGCAAATCGATATTTTGGTTAATTGTGCCGGGATCTGCAAAATGATTCCTATTCTCGATATCAAGGTTACCGAATGGGATCATATGCTGGCGGTGAACCTGCGCAGCGTGTTCCTGTTTTGCCGGGAGACCTTTCGCCATATGAAAGAACGAAAATACGGCAAAATCATCAATATCGGCTCCGCCGCCGGGAAAATCGGGGGACTGGCCGCCGGCGCCCATTATTCGGCCAGCAAGGCCGGCGTGATGTGCCTGACCAAGAGTCTGGCCCTGCAGGCGGCTCCCTATAAGATCAATGTCAACGCGGTCTGTCCCGGCCCGACCCAAACGGAAATGACCGACGCCTGGGGAGAAAAGACCAATGAAGACTTCGCCGCGAAAATTCCTTTTAAAGAATATGCCCAGCCGCTGGATGTCGCGGAGGCCATTCTCTTTCTGGCTAGCGACCGGTCCCGGTATATCACCGGCGAGATTCTGGATGTAAACGGCGGGCTGGTAATGGATTAACGCTTCTGCCTGGTATTTTGCGAGGATTTGGCTTATAATGACTGTTGTTCCTATAGTAAAAGGAAGGACGGAACGGATGAACAAGGTGCTTATATCTCATTTTCTGATAGCGGCATTTTCACTCCTTGGGATAATCAGCGAACTCCCTGCCGGAGAGACCGATATTGGTATCAACGAAATTATGTACAACCCATCGGCCTCCAATACCGGCGGAGAATTTGTCGAAATCTACAATCGCGGCAGTACCGCGGTGAATGCCAGCGGGTGGAAGCTGGAGGACTCGACACAGGTAATGTTCACCCTGCCGGGGGGAACAATCATTGCGGCAGGCGGGTATCTGGTCTTTTACGATGATGCGGAGGCGATTGCATTTTATGGCCTGAACACCAGTATTTCCTATGGTCCCTACACCGGCGGGCTGGATGGCAGCGGGGAGCGAATTGCCCTGAAGAATGCCGGCGGGACCGTGATTGACGAAGTCACCTACGATGACAACGGACCCTGGCCCTCGGAAGCCGATGGCAATGGCCCCTCGCTGGAGCTATGGGATCCCACCTGGGATAACAATAACGGCGGCAGTTGGGGCTTCGGCCAGCCTTATTCCCCCGGTACGCCAAATTCCCCCGCGGCCTCCTGCGGCGGGGATATTGTGATTACCGAAATTATGTACAATCCCCAAAAATGGCGGTACATGGAAACCTTCAATCCCTTCTGGACTCCGTATGCCCCCTATTATTGGCAGGATGGCGATGATCCCGACGGGGAATATATCGAATTGTATAATCGATCCATGGGAACCATCGATCTGACCGGGTGGCAACTGTGGGACGAGGAAGGGATTTTATATGAATTTGCCGGACAACTCCTGAGTGCCAATTCGTATCTGGCCGTTTGTTCCCATGCTGCCGCCGTGACCGCGCATTACGGTATTGCCAATGCCGCCGGCAATTTTGCCAGGAGCGGGGATCAGCTCTCGAATGGCGGGGAACAAATCCTGCTTAAAAACAATCTGGGTTTTATGGTCGATACGGTTCGATACCGGGATGAGCCGCCCTGGCCGATCGGGCCGGATCAAACCGGGCAGTCGCTGGAATGTCTGGATCCAGACTCGGACAACCACCAGCCCGGAAACTGGCGAACCTGCCGAATGTCATTCGACGCGGTTGATATGGCAGACAGCTTTCCTGTCAATCCCAGCGTGGGCGATGAGTACTTTCCACCCCTGGGAACACCCGGTTCCGCCAATTCGGTTTCTTCCACTGGCCTGCCACCCTTCGTCGATGTAGAGAAGATAGTCCATTCCCCTGCCACGCCCACCTCCAGCGATCCGGTTACTGTTACCGCCAAGGTGACTAGTATGGAAACGATTGCGGCTGTCACACTCCACTATGAGACCTTTAATAAGCCTTATCAGGTTCCCAGCCAGATACAAACCCTGGCCATGTATGATGACGGCAGCCATGGTGATGGTCTGGCCGGCGACGGAATCTACGGGGCGGCCATCCCAGCCATGGATTCCCAGACCCTGGTACGTTACCGGGTCACGGCGACGGACAGTAGCGCCCGCAGCTGGACCTGGCCGGATGAGGGGGAACCCAATCCGAATAAGGCGTATTTCGTCTATGACCACGAAATCATCAGCAATGCTTCGTGTTATTTTTTAATCATTCCGGAGGAAAATTATGATTATCTGCTGGCGAATATCTGGAGCCACAACTATGTGGAGGCCGCCCTGGTGGCGGAGGGAATCGTCTATGATCACGTCGGCATTCACCTGCGCGGCCAGGGTTGGCGCGACCAGCCCAAAAAAGGCTGGAAGATCGCCTTCAATAAAACGGAATATCTGCGGGAGCTGAGCAGTCTGGATTTAGTAATGCATATGCCCGTGCAGCAGAAAGCGGTGCATGATTTGTTCTGGTCGCTGGGGCAGGGAAATCTGGCGACGGAGGTGGTGCGGTACTATATTAACGGCGATTTTTATGGGGTCTTTATGGCGGAGGAATCTCTCAGCGCCTCCTCCCTGAAAAGACGGGGCATGGATGAGGAGGGTGAGATTTATAAGGCCAACGCGATTGACTGGCCCTATGGGACGCACCAATTTTCCTCCGCACTGGACTATTACGATCCGGCACTGTATCCGGGAGTCTATCCGAAATTGTATGAGAAAAAGAGCGATGCCTTCGGCTCATTCCAGAGTTTGATTGACCTGACATATCTTTTTGCCCGGACCCCGGAAAATGAGATTACCAGCGCCATGGAGAATACGGTGGATCTGGATCAATGGCTCTACAAGTGGGCCATCAATGTTTGCGGTCCCAATTTCGATATCATGGGCAGTAATTATACTCTCATTCATCCTGCCGAACCGGAGGCGAAATGGCAATGGATCAGCCATGACTACACCCATTATTTTGCTTCTGCGCATAATCTGGATCCGTACGCCTATAATTACGCCAACTATTACAATTATTGGCAGGAGAGGGTGATGGCCAATCCGGCCTTGAATAACCGGTTCCTGGTGATTCTGGACGATCTATTGAAGAATTATGATATCGTGCAAGATTTATGCAGCAGGCTCGATGAAGAATACGAAAAATATGAAGCGGATCTGAGCGATGAAATAGACCTTCATTACGAAGCCTATCCAAATAGCTGGGGTCCGTTTGTGCTATCATATAGCCAGAAGGAAAGCATCAAGGCCTCCTTTGCCGCCCGCTGCAACTGGCTGAAAAATACCTGGCTGGCCGGCAAAAGCTATACCCTCCCTGCCAACCAGCATCCTCTGATTACGCTGAATGAGCCGATGGGTCTAGGGGATACCATCCGGATTGCCTGGAGCTATCAGGATGCGGAAAGCGATGCCTGCACCGTGGATCTTTACTGGACGGATCTGAAATGGTCCTATATGGTACCCATTGCCGATGCCAATGATATTCCCGCCGAACAGGGTTCGTTCCTGTGGTCCCATAATCTTCCCGACGATTATTTATCCGGGGATATTTATATTCATGCGGTCATCCGGGATGGGCAGAGCGATCTGGTCGGGCATAATACCTGCTGGAAGCCGGTTTTTATTCCCGAAAATTGTCAGACCATGCAGGAGCATGGCTATGGCCTCCCCGGCGATGTCAATCAGGATTGTCATGTGGATTTAGCCGATGTGGCAGCACTGGCCGCCAACTGGACGGCGAATAATAAACCATCGGAAAATCCTGCCGTAAATCGTTGGGACTTTTGGGAGGATTTGGCCTTTACCAGCAATCCCAATGGTCCCTGGTCCTATGGACACTCTCCCAGGGCGACCAATCGCGCCCAGCCGAACACCGGCAGCCTGACTTTATTTACCCATAATATTAAAGGGTATTCGGGTGTACCCTGTCCGTGGTGGCATTTTCTTTCCATTATGCCCGGTATGGTTCCCGCCGTTTATAAAAACACCACTACTGCCGATGTCTATGGATGTCCGCCGGGCATGGCCGCCCTGCACAATGGCTATGGAGTGGAATATCTTTGTGTGGCCCGCTGGACCGCGCCGGCCGCTGGGACTTATATTGTCCGGGGCGCCTTTTATAGCGGAAACGTCGGCCGGTGTGATTATTACATTATTCGTAATTACACTTCGTTGTTGTTCAGCCGGCTCGATACCGGGGGCACCTCTTCCTTTGACTTTTTTGTGGAGGTGAATGCCGGGGATACCATTGATTTTACCGTCGGAGCGGGAACGGACGGCGGAGGTTCCGACACCACCCCGCTGGAAGCCGCTATTGAAATCCCCACCTGCGAGAATATCGGCATCTACTTTGACGGTGATTTGAATAAGGATTGCGTTATTAACCTGCAGGATCTGGGCCTTATCGCTTCCGATTGGCTACAGTGCAATGATCCGACGGATAGCAACTGCTCTCTAGCCTGGTAGGCGATTGGCTTGTCTGGCCATCCCTCTTTTAGAAATAACAATCATCCGTTTTTTCGCAACGGCTCATGGAGGCAAAAAGATGCGGAAGGTGTTTGCTGTTCTGACGATATTGGTTCTTGTACCCCAAGTAGTAGAGTTCTCCGTTTCGCCCGTCCAAGCCGGCCCACTCATTCCTGGTAACATCATTTCCTTAGATGGTGATAACTGGCTGCTGGCGACCGATCCCGACAATGCGGGCAAGGATCAGCAGTGGTATCGTACTCCCCAGGCAGATGCCAGGAAGACAAAAGTTCCCTGGATCATTCAGGATGCCTTTCCCGGTTATCACGGTTTAGTATGGTATTGGCGGGAATTTGAAGTGCCGGCCAATCCCCATAACGAGGGCCGGTATTTGCTGCGATTCTGGGCCGTGGACTATAAGGCCGAGGTATGGGTAAATAATGTTTATGCAGGCGAACATGAAGGGGGCGAAACGCCATTTACTCTGGATATCACAAAGGCGGTTATAGTCGGAACTAAAAATTGTTTAGCGGTTCGGGTTTTGAATCCAACCCAGGAACGGATTGACGGCCTGACCTTGGGGGAAACTCCGCATCGATGTAAGGTGATGCCCTATGGGGCGGGTGCGGCATATAACCATGGCGGAATTACCGATTCGGTTGAATTACTTATAGCCCCGGCCGTGAGAATGGAAGACCTGGTTGTCAATCCCGACCCTGCCACGGGAATTCTAGGAATTCGCTCTGCCGTACACAACGCCACCAATCATAGAATCCAGGGCCGTCTGCAATGTACAGCGGCTCCGGCGGCCAGCGGAGAAACCATCGCGAATATCGAGACTCCCTTCGATCTGCCTCCTGGCACCACTCCGATCGAAACGAATCTTCCCATCAAGAATCCCCGTCTTTGGGAGCTAAATGACCCGTATCTGTATCGCATAACCGCCCGGGTTATGACCGAAGAATCGGATTCCATGGACGAATGTTCGGCTCGCTGCGGATTTCGGGATTTTCGTTTTGCGGACGGATATTTCCGGCTCAACGGCCGCCGCCTGTTCCTGCGTTCCAGCCATACCGTCAACCATTATCCCATCGGCCTGCAATTTCCGCATGATCCGGACCTGGCCCGGCGCGATTTTCTCAATATGAAGGTAATGGGCTTCAATATGGTGCGTTTTATCTGGGGCGGCTCGATCCGGTATCAGTTAGACCTATGCGATGAAATCGGACTGATGGTGTACGAGGAACATTTCGGCAGTTCTCAAATTACCGCGGCGCAACCAACCCTGGGGCAGCGGTTTGATCATTCCATCTCCCAGATTATTCTGCGGGACCGCAATCATCCCAGCATTGTCATCTGGGGACTGCTCAATGAAATTCCAAACAATGCTCAATTTCAGCATGCGGTACAATCCCTGCCTCTGGTTCATTCCCTGGACACCAGTCGCATGGTTCTTCTCAACAGTGGAAGGTGGGACGGCCAATATGCAGCCGGTTCCATCAGCAATCCCGGTTCGCATGACTGGGAACCACTGCTGGGTGCGGAAGGACCGCAGAATGCGGATATTCCTGAAGATGTCCCGTTTGATCTGACGGTTACTGCAAAAACGGAGGATACGATCGATTTTGCCGTAGGGGTGGGGACCGACGGCTGCGGGGCGGATACCACGCCCGTGGATATTCTCATCCGCAAAAATGGCCCATCAAAGGAGTCTGATCGGGAAAACTGGAATCTTACCGAAGACATAAGTTTCGAGAAAAATCCCAATGGCGCCTGGTCCTATGGGGTAGCCCCCAAGCCGGAAAACCGAATGGAACCGGATACCCGTGTCTTGACCTTGTTTACCAATCTGCTGGCCGGCGCCGCCGTTCCCTGGTGGCATTTTAGTCCGCCGCGCTATCAAAACGTACCCGCTCTTTTTCAGAATACCTCGAACCAGGAACTGCATGGCTGCCCGCCGGGATTCGTGGCCTTGCACGGCGGTTGTGAAGCGGAAGAAATGGGTGTGGCCCGCTGGACGGCCCCGTATGCAGGAACGTTCCGAATTACCGGCACCTTTTATCAGGGCGATCGCGGATACTGCGATTATTACGTGATCCAGAACCCAAATAAAATTCTCTTTCGACAACTGGCTTCTGCGAAACCCGGCGTAAGTACCGGCATAGGCGGGTATTGGGCGCAGGCAGGGGATGCGCATGTATATCCACCAGTACCGCAGCAGGCTAATATGACCAACTTTCTGCGTACCATGGGCCAGGACAGCCCGAATCACGTCTTCCTTTCCGAGTATGGGATTGGCAGTGCGGTGGACCTGTGGCGTACCGTTCGCCATTTCGAACGGCTGGGCAAGAAAAACCTGGAAGATGGACAATTTTATGCGGATAAATTAAACCGTTTTTTGACGGACTGGGAAAACTGGCGCTTAGACGAATGCTATGCCAGACCGACCGACTTTTTCGCCGAAAGTCTGGCCCGTATGGCTTCCCAGCGTACCCTGGGCCTGAACGCAATTCGGTCCAATCCAAATCTGGTTGGGTATAATCTGACCGGTATGATCGATCATGTAATGACCGGCGAAGGGTTAACCACTCCGTTTCGGGAATTCAAACCCGGTACGATAGAAGCAATCTTTGATGGTTTTGCCCCTTTGCGTCTGTGTCTCTTCGCCGAGCCGGCAAACCTTTACCGGGGAACCGATATAAAGCTGGAGGCGGTATTGGCCAACGAGGATATGCTACCGCCGGGCGAGTATCTGGTCCGGCTCTGTGTGCTCGGCCCGGATCATCAGCGATTGCTGGATCGGGTCATTTCGATCACGATTCCGGAAACGCAGGACCAAAAGGAACTTCCTCTGGCCATGCCGATTTTTACGGAAACCATACAGATCGACGGCCCTGCCGGCAGCTATCAGTTTCTGGCGAATTTCGAAAAAGGGGCCGCCGCGGCCGGCGGCAAGACAGAATTTTTTGTGGATGACCCGGCCAAAATGCCCTCCATAGAAACCGAAATAGTACTCTGGGGTGAGGATGCTCCATTGAGGGAATGGTTGACCGGACACGGCATTACAGTTCGCTCCTTCGATCCGGCGGCAGCGAAAATTCATGATGTTATTTTAGTTTCAAATACCCGGCCTGCGGCTATGGATACCGGGCTTGCCTTCCAGGATTTGACCGAACGAATCCGGCAAGGGGCAACCGCGATATTTCTTTCCCCCGCCGTATTTCAAAAAGACGATCAACCGACCGGCTGGCTGCCTTTGGATAACAAGGGCACGTTAACCCATATTTATAGCTGGCTCTACCTGACAGACGTTTGGGCCAAAAAGCATCCGTTTTTTGCAGATCTGCCCACCGGCGGGCTGCTGGATTACACTTTCTACCGGGAACTGATCCCCTCCGCAGTCTGGATGGGGCAGGATCCCCCTGCTCAGGCAGTGGCCGGATCCATCAAAGCGTCCCAGGATTACGCCTCCGGCCTGATCCTTTCTGTTTACAATCTCGGTGAGGGCCGGATTATTCTCAATACCATGCTAATCCGCGAAAACCTGGGCCGGCACCCGGCAGCGGAACGGCTTCTGCGAAATTTGCTCGGTTATGCTGGGAGGAGGATTTGAACCGGAATTGTATGATCGACTTGCGGGGTTTCGCCATGATATCTTCAGATTGGCTTAGCTGTAATGATCCGGAAGTAGTTTTGATTTAAATATTTTGGTTTTAACGCTTTAAAGCTCCAGCATATATCGGTATAAAGCAATAACTATAATGGACTTTATGTTCACCAACTTTTTTGGAGTTAATCCAAAAATATATTTCTTTTATCCGAAATTTGATATAATATGATGGAGACGCCAAAAGTCGATATTGACCTCCCAAAACGGCTCCGGCTCCCCAATAACAAGGGGACGACGAGCTTTTGACGCTGGCGTCTAATATATGTGAATAGAAGGATTTTTTTTGTTTACGTTTCGTGGGAGCCTTGATTATGTCGGCCAAACATTATCAATCACGTGAAATGAACCATATTGTCGAACACCAGATGCGTCAATGGGAAATCTCCCGTGACCAGCAAATCAAATCGGAAAAACAGCTTCGCCTGGCGGAAAGCAATATCGACATAGACTATATCACCATCAGCCGGGAGCCGGGCAGCGGCGGGGAGATCCTTGCCGCGGCACAGGCCGGCAGCCGGCAATGGCAGTCGACAGCCGAGCAAACTC
>CAZOMV010000055.1:0-37128 GCA_964580995.1 uncultured Pirellulales bacterium | reverse complement strand
CAGTCGGTGGTCATGTCGGCGCTGCCCAGGGCGGGCTTTAGGCGGCCGGCGTATTTCGGCTGGACGGGCGGCTTGGCGATAATCAGCTCCAGCGGAACCGCCGAGGTCTCGTTCACCACGGCCAGTTCCTTGTTGTCCGGATGGATGTTGCTCCAGGCGTGGGCGCAGGGGCCGTAATCGTTCGTCGCCACATACAGCTTTTCCCCCCGATTCAAAACCACCGGGACCAGACCGTCGGTCTCGCCCTGGAGGCCTTTGGGAATCGTAAATTCACCGTGCCTCTTTGCCCCTCGTTTACGAGCCGCCTGGAGATAGTCCCGGCCCTGGTTCACCGGATGATCGAAGGCCTTGGCGTCGATAAACGTACACACCTGGCTGCGGGCCGGATCGCTCATCATGGTGAAATCCTCGAACTTGGCGGCGATCATATCGATATAGCCATTCTCCCGCCAGAGGCTCTGGAAACTGCGTTTGGGATCCATTACCATCACATAGGTCCACTTGGGATTCCACGTTTGGTTCGGCGGCTCGAAGCCGTTCAGCAGCAGTTTGGCATCCTGGGTACCCGACGGGACCTGTTTGCCGCCCGGATAGACCTGCGGGTCGAACACGAATACATTGTTGTGGCCGTGCCGCACCAGAAAGGGGCTAACCAATCCTTTGCAGCAGGTGGCGTGATTGATGCCGACATAAATCGCGATGATCGTTTCGGGAACCGAGGGGATCAGATGGGCCAGTTCAAAGCTGTCCACATCCTCCTCCTGGGCAAAGTAAAGGCTGTGACGGGACATCAGCAGATACGACTCGATCGCAAATTTCACATAATCCTGTACCCCCAGCTTCGATCCTTTGGGCACCACAATTTTCCGTGTGGGTTCCAGTTTCATACTACACCATCCTTCTGTTACAATTGACGTTCTAAAGTTTGAATCCATTTCTGATACGCTTCTTCATAGGCAGGAACCCGCTTGCTATCCGGCTCGATCACCCGTGTTGATTGCAAGCCGACAAACGCTTCGTTGGGGGTTTTGTAAATCTCCGCACCGATCCCTGCGCCCCGCGCCGCCCCCTGCGAACCATCGGTATTATACAGTTCCACACAGGCCCCTGTCACCGCCGCAAAAGCATTGCCGAACAGCGGGCTTAAAAACAGATTCGCGTCCCCCGCCCGAGCCACCTTTACCTCGATCCCCATCTTCCGCAGAATCTCAAAACCGTAGTTCAGCGCGAACACAATCCCTTCCTGCGCCGCCCGCAGAAAATGGCTGCGGTTGTGGACGTTGAAATTCCAGCCGTGCACCGAGGCCCCGACATCCCGGTTGCCCAGCAGCCGCTCCGCCCCATTGCCGTAGGGCAGCATGACCAGCCCATCTGAACCGATCGGCGCCTGAGCCGCCAGTTCATTCATATGCCCGTACGACACCTCCGCGCGGCCACTGCCCATAAAGTTATGCTTGAGCCAACTGTTCAGCACCCCGGTTCCATTCACACACAACAAAACGATATTCCGCATTTGCTCCGGCGTGTGATTCACATGCACGAAGGTATTGACCCGCGACTGGCTGTCGTAGCGGAGCGTATCCGTAACCGCGGCCACCACCCCGGAGGTCCCCGCCGTCGTCGCCACCTCCCCCGGATTCAGTACTTTCAGCGACAGGGCGTTGTTCGGTTGGTCTCCCCCCCGGTAACAAATCGGCACCCCGCTCTTGAGGCCCAGGGCCTCCGCCGCCTCCCGGCTCAATCTCCCCTGCGGTGAAAAGGTGGGAACCAGAGCCGGGATCAAATCCGGCGCTATTCCATAATACTCCAAAACCTTTTCCGCCACAGCCTGCTTCCGGAAATTCCACAAAATCCCTTCAGACAATCCCGATGCGGTGCTGGCAATCTCCCCCGTCATCTGCATGGCAATGTAATCGCCGGGCAGCATGATTTTGTAGATTCGTTTGTAGAGTTCCGATTCGTTCTGCTGCACCCAGCGCAGCTTCGACGCGGTAAAATTCCCCGGATAATTCAGAAAATTCTCCAGACAATACGCCGGACCAATCTCCTCCGCCGCCCGCTGGCCGATCTCCACCGCCCGGCTGTCGCACCAGATAATCGAGGGCCGCAAAACCTTCTGGTCTTTATCGACGCAAACCAGACCGTGCATTTGATACGATATGCCGATCGCTCCCACCTCTTGCAGCGAAACTCCGCTTTGGGCCCCCAGCCCCACCGTCGCCGCCTTCACATGCTCCCACCACACCTCCGGCCGCTGTTCCGCCCAGCCGGGCTGCTTGGCAATGATCTCCATCTCCACCTTCGGCGAAGTTTCCGAAGCCAGCACCTTCCCCGTCCCCGCCTCCAGCAAACACGCCTTAATCGACGAGGTCCCGACATCATAACCCAGCAGCAGCATACTATTCCTTTCAAAACCTCAACTCCCCTGTTTCACTACTGATTTTAGTATTACATGAAATTCTATTCAACCTAGACGCCAGCATCTAAAGCTCTTCGATCCCTTGTTATTGGAGAGCCAGGGCTGTTTTTGGATGTCTATATCGACTTTTGGCGGTTCCGTCAACCTATTTTTTATAAAGGGGAAAGTTTTAGCTTAAAAGTTCTGATCTGAAAAGGTCCCAGATCGAACTGGAGGGTATTGCTGGTTACTTCCAGCTTTCGGAGCGGATCTTCTATCAGGTTGGTTTCAGAGGCTGAGGAGATAGCCGTCCGAAACGTAATGGTTCCTTTGCTGGCGCTTCGGCCGGCTGCTTCGTAAACTCGGAAAATGGCTGTGCCTTCTTCGTCGCCGGGCATCACTGCCGATAATACCACATTGGGATGTGAAACCTCTACGAGTCCCCATTCATTCGGTAACGTTCCCTTATGCGATGTGGTCTTACAGACCAGCAGCGGCTGGTTGAACTCCCATCCCTGCTGCCAGATACCTGTTTCCTGCCAGGGGCCAAGGTGAGGAACCAGTGCATAGTGAAAGTGAAATCGTTTGCCCAGATCATAGCCGGATTCGGAGGATACTCCCTGTTCATACCCACCGATAGAACCATACCCCAGGATACTTGTCGACCGCATCAGGGAGAGCATCAGGGTGGCATCGGTAACCACGTTTCCGGGCAAACCGCGGTTTAAAAGGGCCAGTCCCTGCCTGTCATTGTGGTAGTCGATCCAGTTCTGGGCTGGAAACTCAATCCCTTCCGGACGCGGAATCGCACCGAAGGGGATTTCATGCACGCACTGACCATCTTCGATAGAAGTGGGGAAAAGAACCTGGTAACGCACCTGTTTTTCCTGATTGATAATTTCGGTATGAAAATCGATCCGGCGAAGTCCGTTGTAAAGCCGTACCGTGGTGGCCAGGGTACCTTTCTCACCGAAACGATGAGATACTTGATACTGAGAAAAGACCGGCCCGACTTCCAGCAAACTGGATTCAGGGGTAAACTGGCTGCTAAGTTTTACGTTTTCCGGCTGAGGCACCGGTTGCCGGTTCTTCATGGCGATTCGGCTCGAACCATCCAACGTCCGGTAGAGTTCCCACAGATCGCCGGCATCGGGCTGGCAGGAAATGACATTGGCAGGTCCGCGCAGCACTTCCCACTGATCCGATTTGACAATCAAACTGGCCATGGCACCGGTTTGAAGATCAAATGACATATGGTAAAATTCATTCTCGATAGCATTCCCCGGGATTTGCTGCGATTTTCCGGCGGGAAATTCGCCAGGTGATTCCAGCGGCAAGACATGGTAGGTGGAGTACCCTAGAGCTGGAACATTCTGAGCCAGAAAGAGGATTCTCGCCGTCTTAAATCCGCCATCCTCGTAACAAGTTGTGTTAAGCAGTTGCACCGGAATCGCTTGCCCGGCAGGGTTCGTCACCTTCAAGTCCCGGACGCCGCCTTGCGAAAAACCAAGTTCCACTTCCGCAACATCCGATCGCGGCCAGTTTAAGGAATTAAAAATGACCAACGGGATGCCCGGACCGGTGGTATCCATTTTGAAAACGATCGCCTGTAATCTCTTTTCGACTGCCTCCTCTGCCAGACGCTTTGAAAAATCGTAACCACGCAGCGTATCCTCATAAACATGGTCTGTCATCACGCCAGACATCAGATCATGAGCCTGATTAAAAAGCAAAGGTTCCCACGCCTCCCAGAGTATCTGATTATTGACCGGCTCTCCCCATAATCCGGAGAGAACACTAAGCTTTTCCGCGGTAGTCAACAGCCTTTCCAGGTCTCGCATTCTCTGCTTGAGTTCGATGCGGCTGCTGTACGTCCCCTGGAAGATGGGATTGAGTTCGCCCCGGACGACAGGCCGATCCTTACGCCGGGCTGCCACGGCCTCGAAATCCGTGGGAACGGCAAAACGTATTTGGAAGGGCACTTTGTTTTGCCGATTGAATTTTTCCACCATGGGAGGTAGAGAGAATTCCGGCTCGGCGACATCGGGTCCCATCAGAGCCACGCGATCAGGACTTCGGACGAACGGCGTGAGACTATCAAATTGTCGTTGGGCAAACTCGTTAAATTCGGGCATTGTTTGTGGTATTCCGTAGAACATCACATACCCGGCTGGCGTCGGCGTCCAGAATGCCGGAATTTGAGAACCGTCAATCCCTTCCCATACGAATTCCATGGGCACATCCGGATTTGGTACACCACGGAAGAACCAAAACGACTTGTAGCCCGCCAGTTGAAGAAGCTGGGGCATCTGGCCATGATGTCCGAAAGAGTCTAACTGCCAGCTTACGGTAACATCTATTCCTAACGTTCGGCGATAATACCCTTTGCCGTAGAGGATCTGACGCACAAACGATTCTCCGCCGGGCATGTTCTCATCGGCCATGACATCCGTTCCACCGACAATCTGCAGCCTGCCCTCCGCTACCATCTTACGAAAGGCGGCTTGCTCTTCGGGGTACCTTTCCAGGAACGGCTTGACATAACATACCTGGTCAAGAACAAATCGATAGTCGGGATACTTTTCCAGTAATCGCAGCGCAGTTAGGATATGCGGCAATCCCATATCGAGGTACTCTTGCCGTGTCTTGAACACCGCACCTTCCCAGTGGGTGTGAGGAATCAGCCAAAAAGTATCCGGCGGAACCGGGGAAGATGCCGTATCCGGTGATTCGGCTCCGAAGGAATCCAGCGAAACTAATAAACTGCAAAACACAGGCACCATGGGAAAAAATAGAAATCTCATACCCTTTTCTCAATCCATATGGAAAACTTCTTCCATGGACTTCCACCATTCTCCCTCCTTGCGGGTTTCCAGCGGGATTTGCAAGGGATCGGTGTAGGTCCACCACTTCTTCGTCACCTCATCGGCGATATCCTTCATGTCCTTCTCGAAATCATCCCCGATATATTCAAAATAGCTGAAGAGCAGATATTGATCCGGCTCGATCTGGCCCAGATAGATCGAATAATTGCGAATGTTGCATCGTTCAATCGCCGCCAGCACGCCCGGCCAGACCGCGGCATGGAGCTGGGTATAGGCCAGAAGATTTTCTTTGGCGATCCCGATGATCGAACCGTACCGGGCCGGCTTCTTATCACTGGGTGCCCCGGCAAAATGGAACACCTCTTCCCAGTTGGCCCACCACTCCCCTTCCTGCCGGGTCGCCAGCGGCACCTGGAGCGGATCGGTATGCTTCCACCATTTTTGCGTGGTCTCATCCTTTTTCATCTTCGCCATGTCCGCCTGATAATCCCTGCCGGTATATTCATAATAGCCGAACAGATAATGTTTGCCCGGTTTTGCTTCTCCCAGATAAATCGAATAATTCTGAATATGGCACTTGTCAATCTTCTTCAGCACCCCCGGCCAGGCCTCCGCGTGCAGCTTTTTGTATTCCGGGATATTCTGCTCTTCGATCCCGATTACCATGCCATACCTTTGTACCGGCTGCTGCGTGCAGCCCATCGTTAAAAATAACACCCCCATCGCCAGCAAAATCCACGTAATATAAGAACAGTGCATTACCATACATACTTCCTGATATAATGATTGTTCAAACTGGTATCAAACCAGATACAAATTTCTGCCCATTAAGACAGGAAAAGCGGGATTTTGCAAGTCTTTTCTTGACATAAACTTAAATTGACGCCAGCGTCAAAAGCTCGTCGACCCCTTGTTATTGGGGAGCCAGATCTGTTTTTGGATGTCAATATCGACTTTTGGCGGTTCCGTCTAAATTGTTAAACCTGTCTTACTCTCGCAACTGGGCTATTTGAAATTCCAATTCCAATATTTTTTGCTGCATTTTCAATCTCATGCGTTCCTGACGGCCACTTTGCATGAGTTGTAGAGTAAACAGTGGTAAAAATACCACATAGATAAACATTAGAATAGGACCGACATTTTCTTCGCCACCGCCCATATTATCCAGCATGAAGAATAAAACTATGGTTATAAACATGAGATGTAAGATCAGTAACCATCCAAGTATGGCAACCAGCCTATGATACAAAAGAATATTCACTTTGCCCCGGATCAAGAGCCAACCAGAAAGGATCAACCAGAATATGCATACTATTCCCCCTATCGCAGAAGGCCATTTCAGTACTGCAGAGCCAGCTACTTCAAGTTCCTGAAATTTATATGCCATAATGGCAACCATAAAAAAACTCATCGTCATAATAAAACTTATGACTCCGAGTCCCAGCATAACAATTCGTTCTGCAATGCTCAATTTTTTTTCATACATCGCCCGTACTTCTTTTTCGAATTTATCCCGATAATCTGAATTCGTTTTTTCCAGGCTTAGCAGCCGTTCACTCATTTTTTCCTTAGCCATTTTTACGTTCCTCACCCTCCAAAACTTTTCGTAATGCCCGCTTGGCGTGATAGATGCGTGATTTGACGGTTCCTTTGGGTATCTCCAGTATTTCGGCAATTTCAATTAAAGATAAATCTTCGAGAAAAAACAGGGTTAATATTTCCCGATGAGACAAGGAAATCTGTTCGAGTCCATAATGAATTTGCTCGGCGTTATCAAACTGCCAGGTATCATCTCCGGTTTCCGGCTCGATGGGGAATTCCGCGGCTTCGACGATTTTTTGTCTGGCATAATTGTCACGCAAATGGCTCATCGCGGTATGCCGGGTTATGGAATAGATCCATTTGGCAAAACTGGCCGGCTCCCGTAGCCGACCGATCCCCTGCAATACCTTTAGCCAGACCTCTTGCAACACCTGCCATGCTTCCTGCTCCGGCCGGATCAGACGGCGGATATAATAAAACAGTCGTTGTTCCCATCGGGCTACTAATTCCTGCCAGGCAGATGAATCACCCTGCTGACAACGAACGATCAATAACTCATTATAAATAGAGTCTTTATCGACGCGCAAAAGCAATTTACTCCTACCGTAGAGATACCATTATATAAGTCGCGTAGAATCTATGACAGGTTCATTTTTTCAAAAAAAATATTTGATTTACCCCCATCTTAATTATTCTTCCCGTTCCCAATGCCCCTCTTCGTCACGCCGTTTTTCGGCGTGGTCGCTGATGCGGGTTCCCTCACGCCACGCCAGGCCCTTTCGTTCGACCAGTTCCCGGAGATAGTCATAGTGCGGGCATTTCGGGCCGTGAAAGTTTTCCTTGCAGATGCAGGAGGAAAAATGCAGGACCACTTCCTCCGGGCGGATGTCGGAATTTTTCCGCAGCCGTTTGAGGAAATTGCTTAACTTTCGCAGCGTCGCCCGCCCGCAGCAGCCCCCGCACGTCAGCGTTAAAAACCGGATCGGCTGATCTTTCGGATACTCCGCAAAACCGCCTTCCCGCTTCCAGAAAGCATTTTCACAAAAAAACCGCTGCAGCGCTCCTTGACAATATGGCACTGCAAAACCACCACATATTTCGGTAGGGCCACGCTATTCTCCTGCATTACATTTTTTCTCCCAGCACCAGAACCCGGGTATCCCGATTGGTTAATTCCTCTCCGTCGGTACTGCCATAGGCGGCCAGCGTTTTCAGGCCGGCCCGACGGAAACACTCCTGCAGTTCCCGGCCGTAATAATGCCGCAGCGTAAAGCCCGTCCGGTGCCGCTGATTATCCTGGGTTATATACAAAACCTTATTTTGGATGGTCTGGTTAAAAACATCGTGAAGGATTTCGTGCAGCATAACCGTGCCGTCCTCATACTCAAAGAATTCCTGGGTTTTCCAGTTCGACATGCGCCCTTCCAGGGAAGGGTAATCCAGCAGAAAGAGTCCGCCTTTTTTCAACGCTTTGCCCACCGCGTCCAGCACCGCCTGATTGTCCTCATCATCCTCAAAATACCCAAAGGCCGTATAAAAATTGAAAATCCCCTCAAATTCGCCGGTAAACGGGATTTCCCGCATATCCCCCTGCAGGAACTGGATCGGCAAACCTTCCTGGGCCGCTTTTTCCCGGGAGGCCTCCAGCAGCGTCGGGCTTAAATCCATGCCGATAATATTGCGATAGCCCCGCCGCGCCAGTTCCAGGCTGTGCCGACCCTGCCCGCAGCACAGATCCAGCACTTTGCTCTCCGGTCTCAGGTGAAGATAACGGATTATGGCATCCACTTCCCGCCGCGTCCGCTCTTCGGTAATGGGCCGAATCCAGTACTTCAAATACCACGAATCGAAAAAATCTTCATACCAGGCCATCGTTTTTTGTTTCCTGTTCCTGTTTTGCCTGATGGTATTGTAGCGGGGCGGCAGATAAGATTCAAATCCCAATCCGAAGCCTATTTTTTCGGAAAGCCGGATTATTTGCTTGTAACCTGTTTAGGGATCGGGTATAAGGGCGGCATATATGTAATAGACAAGATGTCGTAAAATCGATTTAGCTTCGCAAAAGCCACCTCCCTTTACGCTCTCTGATCGATTCAATGTGATGGAATCAGCTTACATTAGGTTTTTTTTGATGGAAACGCCAAAAGTCAATATGGACTTCCGAAAACGGCTCTGGCTCCCCAATAACAAGGGGACGACGGGCTTTTGACGCTGGCGTCTTTTTTAGGATATTTGTATGCCATTTAAAACATTTGGTCTTTCCGACCCGCTGGTGCAGGGGATCCTGGCCACCGGCTTTACCGCTCCTACCGAAATTCAGTCCCGTGCCATTCCCGCGGTGATGGAGGGCCGCGACATGATTGCCTGTGCCCAGACGGGAACAGGCAAAACCGCCGCTTTTGTCCTGCCCATGCTGGACCGGCTTTCCCACACCAAATCCCCGCACCGGAAAGCCGTCCGCTCTCTGATTCTCACGCCCACGCGGGAGCTGGCGGTGCAGATTGAGGAGGCCATTCACACCTATGGCCGGTTCCTGAAAATAGAGACCCTGGCGATTTATGGCGGGGTAAGTATCAGCGGCCAGCTTCATGCCCTCCACCGCGGAGTGGACATTATTGTCGCTACGCCCGGCCGGCTGATGGATCATATGCAGCGCGGCTCGGTGGATCTCCGGCAGGTGGAAATCCTGGTTCTGGATGAAGCCGACCGCATGCTCGATATGGGATTCATTCACGATGTGCGCAAAATCGTGGCGGCCCTGCCGGTCAAGCGGCAGACCCTCTTGTTTTCGGCCACCATATCCCAGGAAGTCAAATCCCTGGCCGCCAATCTGCTGAAATCTCCGGAACTGATCCAGGTAGGGCAAAAAAACAATCCGATCGAAACCATCACTCAGTATGTCTATGCGGTGGAGAAAACCGCGAAAATGGACCTGCTCCTGCACCTGCTGAAAGAAAAGCAGATGTACAGCGTGCTGATTTTTTCGCGGACCAAACACGGCGCGGACAAAATCAGCCGCCGCCTGAAATTGGCCGGGGTGCTGTCCGTTTCAATCCATTCCGACCGCACGCAAAAACAGCGTCAGCATGCCCTCGAAAGCTTTAAGAAAGGGAAATACCAGATACTGGTGGCAACCGATATCGCCGCCCGCGGCATCGATGTGGAGGGAATTTCCCATGTGATCAATTATGATGTGCCGGCTTATCCCGAGGATTATGTCCATCGGATTGGCCGTACCGGCCGGGCCACCGCCACCGGCGATGCGCTCACCTTCGTGTCGCAGGACGAAGACAAACATCTTCGCATGATCGAAAAATTCATCGGCCGAAAATTAAAATTTGAAAATTGCGCCGGGTTTACTTCCGCCCGGCCCCAATCCGCTCCGCCGCAGCCGCCGGTAAAATCCCGCCCGCGCGAGCCGATGCCTAAATCCTTGCCGCAGCATAAAAACAAAAGGCCAGCCCGGACGAAAAGCACTGCCCGGAATTCCTCCGCCGGTGTTTCGCTCCATGCCTCGCACAAACGCCATCGGCGCGGAGGCAAACCCCGGCAGAATCAATCGTCCAGCTCGTTTCGGTGAGGCGGTTTACCGTTGGGCGGCCACCCGGTAACGGTGCAGGTTGACATCGGCCGCCAGATTGACGGCCTTGCCGACGTTTAAGCCATTGCTGGTATGCCGGGCCAGGAGATCATGCATATATTGCAGGGTCTCTGCCGCCTCCTCATGGGCTTCCAACCGTTCTTCTTGATGGTACTTGTCGTTTCGTAGTTCCGGTCTCATCATCGATTCTCCAAAAAATGGGTTTATAGGGCTTTATAACCACCAGGCATAAAAAAAGCCGCTGCCAACCTTTTCGGTCTGGCAGCGGCTTTTGAAATTCCTGTTTTTTTACTTCGTTCAGCTCACTGCCAGACCTCCTGTATAAAACTGGGAGCATACAATGATCTGCGCAGATTTACTATTGACGCTCGACCACTCGCCCGTCATACGTTTCGCTGCATTCATTGTCTGGCTTGAACTAAACATATTCATTCCTTCTATTTAAAATATATCGCCAATTCAGGAAAAAGTCAATAAAAGAATTGATTAAAAATTGATAAAAAAATGGTAAATTTTACCTTTTTTTCCGGTCGATAGGAAAAAAGTGGGACCCCGGCCTGTAGGAGGCAGCCAGGCCGAGGCCCCGATCCAGGGCAGAACAAACTTTTCTAATTTCCAGCGTCTGTTACGCTGATCGCTCCCGTCTCCATTCCCAAAAACGCAAACACATGCGTTTAAAAACCGTTACATTCGAATCTCATTCTCTACACCATAATCATAAAATTCACTTTGCATTAAGGCAAATCGGGCAGGAATGTTTTTTTATATTTTATTTCTAAACGACTGTGAGCGTAGCGATTATAACGATTGTAACGATCCATCCGAACCGCAGCTATTTTTCCAATCCCTCCTTCCAGAGGGAAAACGAGCATACGGGAAAAAAAGGGTGTTTTTCCACTAGGCATAAAAAAACCGGAAAACCTATCGGGGGGACGGGTTTCCCGGTACAAATAATCAGAACATAATTTTTGGTTAGGTACTTTGCGAAATCTCAGCAGGTTCGGTTTTAGTTTCATCCGGCGAGTCGGGTGAGACCATAATTCCATTGAAGTGAAGATGTCCATCAACCATGGTCACTTTGATGGTGTTTTTGCCTTTGAAGTTGCCGCGGAGGAGGTCCTCACTCAAGGGGTCCTCTACGTAGCGTTCGATAGCTCGCCGCAAAGGCCGGGCACCGAACTCCGGATCGTAGCCTTTTTCGATGAGGAATTCTTTGGCCTCGCCGGTCAGTTCCATTTTCAGACCCTGATCGGCAATTCGCTTGGTAATTTTTTTGAGTTCAAAATCCACAATCGTCTGCAGATCCTCGCGGGTCAGGGCCTTGAAGACAATCAGATCATCCAGTCGATTGAGGAATTCAGGCCGGAAATGCCGTTCCACTTCTTTCTGGAGCATATCCTTCATCTTCTCGTAATTGGCTTCGACGGTTCGTTTGCCGAACCCGAACCCGGCTTGATTTTTGATCAGGTCGGCCCCGATGTTACTGGTCATAATCAGGATGACATTGCGGAAATCGACATGGCGGCCAAAGCTGTCGGTGAGGCGTCCTTCTTCCATAATCTGCAGGAGCATGTTATAGACATCCGGATGCGCCTTTTCGATTTCATCGAGCAGCACAACGGCATAGGGCCGGCGGCGGATTCGTTCGGTCAACTGACCACCCTCTTCATAGCCGACATAGCCGGGCGGGGCGCCGATCAGCCGCGAAACGTTATGCTTCTCCATATACTCGCTCATATCCATCTGGACCAGGGCATCTTCATTACCGAACATAAACTCGGCCAGAGCACGGGCCAGCAGGGTTTTACCGACACCGGAAGGCCCGATAAAGATAAAGCAGCCCATCGGACGATGAGGATCCTTCAAACCGGAACGGGAACGACGCACACTCTTGGCGACCACGTTAATGGCATCCTGTTGGCTGACCACTCGCTTGTGAAGCTCGGTTTCCAGTTCCAGCAGGCGGGTTACTTCTTCCTTTTCCAGCCGCGTCAGAGGCACACCCGTGATCTTGCTGACCACTTCAGCGATGACTTCCTCATCCACGACTCCATCGACTTCGCTGTTTTCTTCGCGCCATTTTTGCTGCATTTCGGTTTTTTTCTGCGCTAACCGCTGGGCTTCATCGCGCAAATCCGCGGCACGTTCATAATCGGCGTTTTTGACCGCTTCATCCTTTTCGACCTGCAGCCGTTCGATATCCAGTTCCAGCTCGGTCAGGTCCGGCGGTTTGGTCATGCTTTTAAGCCTGACGCGGGCACCGGCCTCATCGATTACATCAATGGCCTTATCGGGCAGACAGCGGCCGGTTATGTAACGGGAAGACAACTCCACCGCCTGCTCCAATGCTCCGTCGAGCATACGCACACGATGGTGCGCTTCATACCGATCCCGCAGCCCCTTCAATATTTTCAGGGTTTCTTCCTTGTTCGGAGGCTCGACGATGATTGTCTGGAAACGACGTTCCAGGGCACTGTCTTTTTCGATATACTTTCGATACTCATCCAGGGTGGTCGCCCCAATGCACTGGATTTCACCCCGCGACAAGGCGGGTTTGAGGACGTTGGAGGCATCGATGGCACCTTCGGCACCGCCAGCCCCAACGAGGGTATGCAATTCGTCAATAAAGAGAATAACATTTTTGGCCCGCCGCACTTCGTTCATGACGGCTTTGATGCGTTCCTCAAACTGGCCGCGATATTTGGTGCCGGCTACCATCATTGCCAGGTCCAGGACCACAATCCGTTTCCCCGACAAAATTTCGGGCACTTCGCGTTTGACGATATTCTGAGCCAGCCCTTCGACGATCGCGGTTTTTCCGACACCGGCTTCGCCCAGTAATACGGGATTATTTTTGGTTCGGCGACAGAGGATCTGAACCACCCGTTCGATTTCATTTTTTCGCCCGATAACCGGGTCCAATTGCCCTTGAACAGCCAATTCGGTCAAATCGCGCCCAAAACTGTCCAAAGCCGGGGTTTTGCTCTTGCCCGCTTTGGCACCGGGCCGTTCAGTACCGGGAGCAGCCCCACCCGATAAAGGAGTCCCGCTACCCGGCTCTTCCGTTTCCATGCCTGCGCCAAGCAGATTCAACACCTCTTCGCGCACTTCTTCCAGTTTCAGTCCCAGATTCATCAGCACCTGCGCGGCCACCCCGTCATGTTCGCGGAGCAAACCCAGCAGCAGATGTTCGGTCCCGACATAATTGTGATTGAGGGAACGAGCCTCTTCGATGGCGTATTCAATGACCTTCTTGGCCCGCGGGGTTTGCGGGAGTTTTCCCATGGTGACCATATCAGGCCCGCTTTTGACCAGTTTTTCAACTTCCAGCCGCACTTTCCGCAAGTCCACATCCAGATTTTTCAGGACATTGGCACCAACGCCGCTTCCTTCCTTTACCAGGCCGAGCAAAATATGCTCGGTCCCGATGTATTCGTGGTTGAAACGCTGGGCTTCCTGATTGGCCAGGGCCATGACCTTTCGTGCTCTATCCGTAAATCTTTCAAACATTATTTACTCCGATCCTCTCTACCTATTTCCCACTTATTACATTGTATTAGGTTTATCGTCATTATTCAAGCGGGAACGAATTATTCTCCTGTCGCATCCTTTCCGATCCGGGATTCTTTCCTGAATAAGCAGTAAAACCGCTATGTTAGCCCTATCGGCAAAAAATGCGTAACTATTTGCCACATAATCTTTAAAACAAGCTATTTCCGCACATTTTTTCCGGCTCGTCTTATAAATAGATCCTTGGTATTTTATGAATCTCATTCTAAAAAAACAGAGACTCCAAAAGAGTATAAGTCCTTTGAAATCTCTGGTTTAATTTTCCGACAATCGAGGTCAGTAATTATTTCAGCCCGATCAAATCGGCAATCATGGGGGCGTATTTGACGATCAGGCCGGCAAATACGACGGAAACCATGCTCATCAGCTTAATCAGGATGTTCAAGCTGGGGCCGGAGGTATCTTTGAAGGGATCACCGACGGTATCGCCGACAACGGTGGCCTTATGGTTTTGGGAGCCTTTGCCACCCATCTCACCGGATTCGATGTACTTTTTGGCGTTATCCCAGGCGCCGCCGGCATTGGCCATGAAAATCGCCACGGCAAAACCGCAGCTCAGGCCACCTGCCAAAAGTCCCATAACACCCGCCACACCAAATATCAGGCCGAATGCAACCGGTACGATCAGGGCCAATAACGAAGGAATGACCATTTCCTTCTGTGCACCGGCCGTAGCGATCTCTACACATCGAGCATAATCCGGCTTGCCGGTACCTTCCATAATGCCCACGATCTCCTTAAACTGACGGCGAACTTCTTTCACCATCAAATGGGCAGTCCGCCCCACCGCTTCCATGGTCATCGCACAGAATATGAATACCAGCATTACGCCGGCAAATAATCCACATATCACTCGCGGATTCATCAACGTAATATCATAGAAAGTCATATACTGAGCGAGAGAGGCTTTCGGGGCGCTGACCAGCTCGATCTCATGCTGTTTGGCATCTTTATCCATGATCGGAGCCGTTCGGATATTCTCTTCATCCGGCGTACCAAGTGTGGACAGCACCGTACCCGCTTCAACCTCTTTACTCTTATGGGCTAGATCCATTAGCCCCTCGACTTTGTATTTGCCATTTTCATCCATGCCGGTCACTTCCGCCCACTTGTTGTGGCCGATGTAATAAACCTGCTGGGCTTTGACATTTTGCCGGGCTTTGATAAATTCTTCGGCTTCGCGATTCTGTCCGACCCGAATTTCCTCAATATAGGCAGCCATCAGCGCCATCGCCGTCAATGCCGCCGATCCGATGGCAAAGCCTTTCCCGGTCGCCGCTGTCGTGTTCCCCAAACTATCCAGGGCATCCGTACGTTTGCGAACATACGCTTCCTGGTGCGTCATTTCGGCGTTACCGCCGGCGTTGTCAGCAATCGGGCCATAGGCATCCGTCGCCAGCGTAATTCCCAGCGTAGCCAGCATACCTACCGAGGAGATACCGATTCCATACAATCCCAGGGAAAATTCCTCAAAACCACCGGAGAAACCAAACGCGAGCATAATCGCCACGATCACGGTGGTCAGCGCGCCCCAGGTGCTTTTCATACCCAGGGCAATACCGGCAATAATAACCGTGGCCGGGCCGGTTTCGGATTGCTTGCTAAGGTGTTTGGTGGGAGCGTAATCGTAACTGGTATAATATTCCGTAAATTTACCGATAACAATACCCGCCACCAAACCGGCAATAATTGCCCCGGACATCCCCAGCCAGCTCACTCCGGGTATATCTTTCAAAAGCAGCCAACTGAATAACAAGGTAGCCAGGATAATCAAAACACTGCTGCCGTTGACGCCGCGCCCCAGTGCGGCCAGAAGCTGCTTCATGGTGGCGTCTTCTTTCGTGCGCACCATACCGATACCGACCACACTCATCACGATACCAATCCCCGCCAGAATCATCGGTAGGATAATCATTTTTACCTGGGCAACCACCATTTCAGCGCCGCTCAGTTGGTTTATGGCCATCATGGCGGATACACCCAGCGCCGTCGTGGCCAGGATCGAACCGCAATAACTCTCATACAGGTCCGCACCCATACCAGCCACATCACCGACATTATCACCGACGTTATCGGCGATCGTAGCCGGATTGCGCGGATCATCTTCCGGAATGCCCGCTTCCACCTTCCCTACCAGGTCCGCTCCCACATCGGCCGCCTTGGTAAAGATACCGCCGCCGCAACGGGCAAACAATGCCTGACTGCTGGCACCCATTCCGAAGCAAAGCATAACCACGGTAACTTCGACCAGGTCCATATGAAAACCGCTAATAAAGGCAGGAGCAATTTTAGTCAGAATTAAAAACCACATGGAAATATCCAGCAGGCCAAAACCGACGACCACCAGCCCCATAACCGACCCGGCCCGGAAGGCTATCTGTAAACCATGGTTCAAGCTTTCCTTGGCGCCCTGGGCAGTACGATTGCTCGCCAGCGTTGCAGTCTTCATCCCAAGGAAACCGCAAAGGCCGCTGAAGAAACCGCCGGTTAAAAAGGCGATAAAGACCAGCTTATGCTGTAAGCCATACTGGCCCATGATGTACAGAATGACGGATACCACCACAAAGAAAATCGCCACGACTTTATACTGTCGTTTGAGATAGGCCATCGCACCTTCCCGGACGTATGCGGCGATTGCTTTCATTTTTTCGTCCCCTTCGGGGGCGCTGATAACTTGTTTGTATAACACCCAGGCGGCGATCAGGGCGACCAGCGAACCAAGCGGGGCGATCCACCACAATACCAGCGGCCAGGCCATCAGCGAAAAATCACCTTCCGCCGGTGCCGCAACAGTGGCGGCGGCGGCATCCTGGCCGAAAACCAGGCTGCTCATCGAGAATACTGCCGCCGAAGCAACCAGTAATACCAATCCCCGCATGCCCAAACAACCTTTCTTGCTCACATTATTCTCCTTCTGGCTAAGCACTTTTCCTGAGCCTGTACGATTTCTGAAAATCTATCAACCAGTTGATAGCAAAACGCATTCGTCATTACCGCCTGCTGGGTGTTTTACCAACAAAAACGCTGATAAATAACCCAGGAAGAATCCTCAAATCCCCCTATTCTTCCATGAATTTTTAAAAAATCGCGGTTTTCTATCTCCTAACCGCCTATATTGGAACCATTCGACCAGCAAATACCGATCCCTGCGTTTTCCGCTGAAATCGCCGGGACAGCTTTGTCGAATCCGTGGCACTATGGCTTATTCTCAAAATAAACCGGATTTACGGCCCCGGCGGCGTTTCTTTTCCGATGGCTTTTCATAGTAACTCTGTCGCTTGATGTCTTTGATGAGTCCTTCTTTTTCGCACATTTTCTTGAAACGCTTCATCATCTGCTGAATGCTCTCGCCGCCTCTTGCCTTAACTTTTATCATCTATTTCTCCGGTTATTAAAATCATTAACCTTAAACGTACAACTTTTCGACAGAATATAGAACCAGTAAGTGTAGGGAAAAAGACAAAAACTGCAAGAAAAATGACTGGTTTCCTGCCAAAATATTTAGTAAATTTTCGTACCACCCCGTGAAATAATTTAGAGCAAATATCAAATAACCACTTTAATAATAACGAGTTACAATCATAAAAAACTTCTTATTTTCTCCGACCCTTTTCCCTTTAATGATCGGCTAATTTCTGGATAATGCCCTAATAAACTTTTAGAATATTCACTGAAAACCCGGGAATTTGATTTCAGCCGGGAAAGAAAATCCTTACTCACCGGGAAGGATAACGATGAAAACAGAACTAAAGCATTGCAATATAGGTACTTGTGAAATATCTGTTCGCGTTCGTTATAGCGAGGTGGACCGCCAGAACGCCGTCCATCACAGCCAGTATATCAACTATTTTGAGCTAGGCAGGACCGAACTGCTCCGGCAAAATGGCTATGCTTATAAAGACTTGGAAGATAACGGGATAACGCTGGTAATCGCTCGTTTGGATATCCGCTATCGCAGTCCGGCCCGTTACGATGATGAACTAAAAATTACCACCCGGCTGGGAAAAATTGATCGAGTAAGGCTGGAACACCTCTACGAAATCCGCCGGCCCGCCGACAATCGCCTTATTGCTGAAGGTGCAACCATTCTCGTTCATGTAAATCGCGAAGGCCGCCTCCACCCCCTGCCCGACTTTTTTTCGCCCGCGGATAAAACAGACTAATCCCCCTGCCAGGCTTTTCCGGGTAGTCATTGGGTATTCAATGAATTTCATTGCCGTTTCCCTTTGGAAAAATATCCTTACCGATTTATAGGTAGTTTTTGATTTTATATATTGACAAGATTTATTGCCGGCAGCAAAATATTGACACGTATGGGTAATTGAGATGCTTGCAATTTACATGAAAAAAAGGATTATTTCCTATGATAGTATCATTTCCCAAGGAAATTAAAGATCGCGAGAACCGGATTTCGTTGACACCGGCGGGCTGCCAGTCGCTCACCCAACAAGGTCACAAAGTTCTTATTGAAGCCGATGCGGGTCTGGGAAGCGGTTTCGGCAATGAAGAATATCAAAAAAACGGGGCAACCGTTATTGCTTCCGCCGGCGATTTGTGGAACCAGGCGCAGATGGTGGTGAAAGTCAAAGAGCCGCTGGAGCCGGAATATCAATATTTCCGCAAAGATCTCGTACTTTTCACATTTTTGCATCTGGCTGACAATCCGAAACTGACTGACCACCTTTTATCCAGCAAAATCACGTCTATCTCCTATGAAACGGTACAATTGCCCGACGGCCGCCTGCCGTTATTAACCCCCATGAGCGAGGTCGCCGGCCGAATCGCGGTGCAGATCGGGGCTCACCTGCTCGAGAAAATCGACAACGGACGGGGGATCCTGCTCGGAGGGGTCACGAATGTCGATCCGGCCCAGGTGGTGATTATCGGCGGCGGAGTCGTGGGGACCAACTCCGCGCAAATCGCCGTCGGAATGGGAGCCCAAGTCACCATTATTGATAAAAACGCCCAGCGGCTGGAACAACTGCAAATCCTGTTTAACCATCGGATCAAAACCCTGAGTTCCACTGCGGCCCATATTGCCGAAGCGGTGAAAGCGGCTGACCTGCTGATCGGAGGGGTGTTGGTCATGGGCGACAAATGCCCCAAGCTCGTCACGGAGAACATGGTGAAAACCATGAAACCCGGCGCGGTAATCGTGGATGTGGCCATCGACCACGGCGGCTGCATCGAAACCGTGGACCGGACTACCAGCCATTCGCATCCTACCTACGAAAAATACGGCGTCGTTCATTATGCAGTCCCCAATATGCCCGGCATTGTGCCCCGGACCTCGACCCTGGCCCTGACCCATGCCACCCTTCCCTATGTTCTCGCGCTGGCCAATCTGGGCTTTCCAAAAGCCCTGGAAGGCAACGAACCCCTGGCCAAGGGGGTCAACACCCTGGGCGGCCATTGCACCTGCGCCGCGGTATGCAAAGCACTGGGTTTGAAGTATACTCCTCTGGAAAGCCTTCTGCCGCTTAAATAATTGCCCTTCCATAAATAAAAATTAATGCAATCTTCCCGCAAACTACGATCATTATTATCGTGGAAGCGGCAGAACTATCCACATAATCCAAAAAGATGGTAAATTCCTGCCGGATGGCAGGAACTGGTATTTGTATTTAGTAAACAGAAAAGGAGTGCACATGAAAAAAGGACTTTTCGCAGCGGCCCTGTTCAGCCTGTTATTTATCAGTACGCAGGCGGCATTTTCCGAGTATGGCCAATCTCTGGCCAATGGCACATTTGACGAAAATTTGAGCTACTGGACCATCGAACCGAAGGGAACACACGGTGTGGTATGGTATGACCAGGCGGCGGTTCTGCTGAATCCAGGCGATTTACCGCTGGATCCGAGTTGGCCTTTCTATACACTAACGTACGACGAAAATAACGATCGAATAGAGGGATCATTCTATTTCCTTACGGTGTTTTCAACAGACTCTACCTATCCAACAGACCCTATCGGCGACAATCTGGATTACAGCTTGATATCCCAGCCATTAACCCTGCCCGTCAATGCGGATATGATTTCATTTGATGTGATTATGGAAATCTACAATCGGTTCCGTGCACCCTTTGAAACCGATATATTTACGGTGGTTGTTTATGGTCCGGACATGCCTGAACAACAAATCTTTTACCTAGACACCGATGACGTACAAAATCCTATCGGCGATATTAATTATGAATATAACGACTGGGACTATGGCATTGAATTCTGGACCCAGCATCTGGGTTATCACACTACCAGCAGTTACAAAATTCCCTCCGAGTGGGCTGGCCAGGATGTAACCATAGAATTCAGACTGGACCATGATTTTGACGATAATGTTCAAACTACGGTGACTGTCGATGACGTGGCTATATCCGTAAAGGGGGATGCCACACCACCGGCGGTAACGGTCGGCGAATTGATGGAGCTTTGGCCGCCGAACCATAAGTATCGCACCTTCAATCTTTCCGATTGTGTCCTGAGCGCGGGCGATGACACCGATGGCCAATTAAATATAGATGAAGTGGGCACGATTCTCTCCATTTACAGCGATGAACCGGAAGAATCCACCGCCAAAGGGGATGGTAACTTCCTGGATGATATTGTCATTCTGGGACCCAGTTCTTTCAAAGTCAGAGCCGAACGCCAAGGCGCCGGTAACGGCCGAACGTATGGCGTAACTTTTGAAGTTAAAGATTCCAGCGGCAACAGCACCATCGCTACATTCTACCTGGGAGTTCCTCATGATCAATCCGGGAATCCGATTGTAGATGACGGTCCCGAATCCGGATATATAGTTAATGCCTTCTAATAATACCTCTATATACTAACTTACCGGGGCGGCCTTAAATCCGCCCTTTTTTTATTACCTTAAATCCAACAAAGGACTCGTGATTTTCCTGACAGAGCCACTCTCCCTAGTGGAAGGGATCTCCAAAACGGAAACATTTGTGGTCCTGAAAAGTTTGCAAAAATGGATTTAATATCACACCGTTTCCTCGGACAGGACGGGAGCGGGTTTTTCCCAGCGTAAGGAGCCAAGAAGGGGCCGGTGTTCCGGCTCGGTTTGGGAACCGGAGGGCCACCGATGCCCGGCAGTGCGGATATCCGCCACGGTGTAAAAGGCTCTGGGATCGAAGGCCTTCATCCGTTTGAGTACATTTTCCAGGGACCGTCGGGGTATAACCGAAAATAGAATCGTATTCGGCCCGTACGAACCTTCCGCTTCGATGGTGGTAATCCGGCAGCGGGCATCCTTTAACTCATCGATCAGGCCGGATGGTTCCTTTTGCGTGATCAGCTTGATTTCCACCAGACCCAGGGATAGTTTTTCCGTGATCCAGATGCCGATGAAGTTGCCGGTGGACACTCCGGCGGCGTAGGCGATAAAACAGGCCGGATTATTCAGATTTTTCATGATCTGCTGGAGGGCCAGAAGCCAGATCAGGACTTCGATAAAACCGATCAAGGCCACAATATATTTGAAGCCTTTGATGATAAAGATATTGCGTACCGTCTCGATGGTGACATCGACGACCCGGGCCAGAAAAATCAGCAGCGGGATCACGATCCATGTATAATAGAATGAATTCAGCAGTACCTGGCTTTCCATATCAACCTCACCTTCTGGAAGAAATACATTCCTTTTTGTTTGAGTTCGTTGACACCCAAGCTTTTTCTATCGGTTGAATCCTCAGACCGCGAAATTGCCGGCCGATTCGGGCTGATAGGCAACCCGTTCAATTTTCAGCCAGACCGAACCGGCCGGCGAGGCGTACTGTACCGTCTCCCCGACCCCGTAGCCCAAGACGGCTGCTCCCATCGGTTCCAGGACGGATATTTTGTTTTGAGCGGCATCGGCATCTTCGGGGAATACCAGGGTGAATTCGGTTCGCTCTTTGGTCTTCAGATTCTGCACCACGACGCTGGAATTCATGGTCACCAGATGCGGGGGAGTGGCAGCATGATCCAGCACGAGGGACGGCTTTACTTGCCGCAGCAAATCCGATAAGCAGAAATCATCCTCTTTACTCACCGCGGATTTCAGAGCCTGCAGGCGGGCATAATCAAATTTATTGATTCGTCGTTCGAGTTTTTTCATAATGTCTCCTTTCCGGCTTCTGGCAAAGCCCTGAAAAAAAGGCAATGGAACCGTTTCTTTCCCAGCGGCAGGCCTCCGCCTGTACCGCGCATAAAAAAGCCAGCTTTACGCCGGCTTGACAATATCTCCCAGTATCAAGCCACGTCATCATTTTTGACAAACCACAAAAACGCTATGGTATAAATGTATTTTCACTCTTTTGACAGGTAGCAAAATATCTCTCTTCACGTAAGGTTATTTCTCCTTAAATCTACCCTGCTGCTTCTTCCATCTTCATTTTATATTATAGCAATCCGGATGGATAAGTCAACCCCTAATTTGCTTTATTACAGCAACCGGGAAAGAATCGTAAAAACTATTTGACAGGGTGGACCAAATCTGTTTTAATCCCTTGGTTTTTTAAGAAACCACTCTGTAAATAGTTTAATAATTGCTTATTCCATAAGGGATAACGTATGCCCAGGAATCAGCGTGCGAATTCGCAGGCCAACGAAAGAAAGGTGTAGGCGTTTAAAATGGCACTGACAGAACATCAGCAATTAAACAAGTGGGTTGAGGATATGGCACGGATGTGTCAGCCGGAAGATATTATCCTGATTGACGGCAGCGAGGAGCAAAAACAGAAACTGACGGAAGAGGCTTGCTCTACGGGAGAAGTCATAAAACTCAATCAGGATCTGCTGCCCGGCTGTCTGTATCATCGCACCGCCGCCAATGATGTGGCGCGAGTGGAACACTTGACGTTTATCTGCACGAAACTGAAAGACGACGCCGGTCCCAGCAACAACTGGATGTCTCCCGAAGAGGGATACCGCCGGGCCGGTGAAATATTCAAAGGCGCCATGAAAGGCCGAAAAATGTACGTGATTCCCTTTTCGATGGGTCCCGTCGGCTCGCCGTTCAGCAAAATCGGTGTGGAACTGACAGATAGTATTTATGTCGTCTTGAATATGCTCATTATGACACGAGCGGGGCAGGAAGTTCTGGATGTTTTGGGTGCTGGCGGGGAATTTACCAAATGCCTGCACAGCAAGGCGGACCTAGACGAAAACCGGCGACTCATCCTGCACTTCCCGGAAGATAACACGATCTGGAGCGTAGGCAGCGGTTATGGCGGCAATGTTCTGCTGGGTAAAAAATGCCTGGCCTTGCGGATCGCCAGCTATCTGGCCCGCAAAGAAATGTGGCTAGCCGAGCACATGCTCATCCTAGGCATTGAAGACCCCACCGGCAGGATTGATTATATCGCGGCGGCCTTTCCCAGCGCCTGCGGAAAAACCAATCTGGCCATGATGATCCCGCCGGAAGGGATGAAAGTTAAAGGCTATCGCATCTGGACGGTCGGCGACGATATCGCCTGGATGCGAATCGATACGGACGGTAAGCTCTGGGCGATCAATCCCGAATCGGGCTTTTTTGGGGTTGCGCCGGGAACCAATTCCAAAACGAATCCCAGCGCGGTCACTACCGTTAAAAAGAATACCATCTTCACCAATGTCGTGCTCAATCCGGATGGCACGGTCTGGTGGGAAGAAGGCGACGGTCAGCCTGCTGCCGACGGCGCCCTGGATTGGCAGGGCAAGCCCTGGAAGCTGGGCATGAAAGACGAAACAGGCAATACCATCAAAGGCGCTCATCCCAACAGCCGATTCACCGTTCCCTTTGTTCAATGCCCTTCGCACTCTTTCCGGACCGAACATCATCATGGCGTCAATATCTCCGCAATTGTCTTCGGTGGCCGCCGTGCTCACCTGGCCCCGCTGGTCTATCAGGCGTATGACTGGTCGCATGGTGTATATGTCGGCGCGACCATGGCCAGCGAACGGACCGCGGCACAATACGGCAAGCAGGGCGAGGTCCGGCGTGATCCTATGGCCATGCTCCCGTTCTGCGGGTTCAACATGGCAGACTATTTCGAACACTGGCTGCGGATGGGTGTGCGAATGCGCTGGCAGCCGCAAATCTTCCATGTCAACTGGTTCCGGCAGGATGAAAACAATCATTACCTCTGGCCCGGTTATGGGGAAAATCTCCGCATCCTGGAATGGATTCTGGCCCGTTGCCGCGGGGAAGTGGACGCCCGCAAGACCGCTATCGGATTTATTCCGAAAATCGAAGATATTGATATGACCGGCCTGAACCTGCCTCGGGAAAACATGAAAAAATTGTTTGAAATCGATCCCAGGGCCTGGGAGAAGGAAATGGCGGATATTGCGGAATTTTTCAAGAAATTCGGTAATCGGCTGCCGATTGAGCTTTGGGCACAACACGAAGCGTTGAAACGGCGGCTGGAAGAACTGGGATCCGGTTCGGCCCTGGAACCCCAGCCTGCTTAACCGGCATCCAATAGAAATTAATCCCAAGCGGATGGTACTATGCCAGCCGCTTTTTTTATTCCAGCAGAAAAAGAGAAATTGGAAATAGCGGGGTACTTTGTTATAATTAAAGTTTTGCAAAATAGAGGTTAGGCATACTTTGGAAAGAAAAAAAGTCATTCTTCTTTTTTTCTTTCTGAACGCTAACGTATTATTATCTCAATACTTATAAAATTATTTCTCAAAAATCCTGGAATAGATTTTCGGAAATAATATATGCCTAACCTCTATTTTGCAAAAGTTCAGTTATAATCGAAGCAGATTTGATAATGGAGTGATAAGGATGCCTCTTATGCACCTGAAAAAGGTCAGGCTGATGCCGGGAAAATACCCCACGCGGCAGTACTACCCCTTCAATCTGCCCCTGTTTCAAACACCGCAAACGCTTGAATTCGCTTCCCGGGTATGCTTTTTTGTTGGTGAAAACGGCTCGGGCAAATCGACTTTGCTGGAGGCCCTGGCCCGGAAATGCGGAATACACATCTGGCAGGATACCGAACGGGCCCGCTGCGACCGCAATCCCTATGAAGAACTGCTGTATAGCTGCCTGGAGGTCGAATGGGCGGATGGCATGGTCCCCGGCTCCTTTTTCGCCTCCCAGATTTTCCATCATTTTTCCGAACTGCTGGACGAATGGGCCGCGTCCGATCCGGGCGTACTGAAATATTTTGGCGGCCAGTCGCTGCTGACCCAGTCGCACGGCCAATCACTAATGTCCTTCTTCCGCAGCCGCTTCCGGATTAAGGGCCTGTATCTGCTGGACGAGCCGGAAACCGCCCTCTCCGCCAAACGCCAGTTGGAACTGCTCCAGATCCTGAATCATCTCAGCACCGACGGCAACGTCCAGTTCATCATAGCCACCCACTCCCCCATCCTGCTGGCCTGCCCCCGCGCTACTATTTATTCCTTCGACCAGACCACCATCCAGCCAATCGATTACGAACAAACCGACCATTACCAGATTTACAAAAATTTCCTGAACCACCGGGAAAATTATCTTTCCTAAAACCAAGGTTTTGCCAAATTTTATACCCTATTTTCCGATTGTTTTGTTATGCAGGTTTGTTATAATGCCTGCCGAAAGGGATTACAGGCCACAGTCGATGGTTGGCTGTAATTTTATATGCTGGTAAAGCGATAGAGAACCCGAAAATATGTTTCGAGAAACGGAGGATTACCGGCTATGATCCGTGTTGTTAATGTTTGGCATCATTATGGCGTACACCCGGTCTTGCGGGATGTTTCCCTGCAAATTGAAACAGGGCAGGTGGTAGCAGTCATGGGCCCCAACGGCATGGGGAAAAGTACCTTGCTCGGTCTGATGGCGGGATTGCTCAGTCCTATCAAAGGGTATGTCGAAATCAACGGCAGAAAACGCAGGCACACGGTTGAAGACGAAATCGAGATTCGCAAACAGGTTATTTATCTGCCGGATAATGCCTATCTGCCGCTGTTCCATACTGGCAGGGAGTTTTTACTGGCGATGGGGCGGCTTTACGGGGTGGATGACGAACGACTCATGGACCATGTGGACCGGTTGTTAAAATTGTTCAATCTGGAAGAACAGGGAAATGCGCCGATCCGTTCCTATTCTACCGGCCAAAAGAAAAAGATCAGTATCTGTTCCGCCCTGGTAACCGAAGCCCCGGTTATGATTCTGGATGAGCCTTTTTCCGGCGGTCTGGACTCCTCTGGCCTGCTGGCGCTGAGTAAAATCCTGAAAGGCCTGGCGGATCGGCAGGATGTAACCATTGTGATGGCCGTACCTGTACCGGAATTGATTGAACCGCTGGCGGACAAAATTGCGGTTGTGGCTCATGGCAAAATCATTGCGTACGATTCGCCGGCAGACTTACGAGCGCAAACCCAGTACCGCGGGGAATTGGGCGAAGTCCTCGAACAACTCCTGCAGCCTGAAACCATGAAAAACATCGAAAACTACCTGGAACGGAGATGACCATATGAAAAACCTATGGCGTCATACCCTACCCCATCCCATAGCCATCTTAATTTGGGTGTTGGCTTATTCATCTGTTTTATTCATCGACATTGTAAAACATGTTAAAGGCGAAATAGCCGGCATAGGCATAGCACCCAGAGAGATTTTATTGGTTCTCTTTGCAGTTTTACACGGTTTTTTACGCGCCCGGCTTTTCCATCCGGCACTAAATTCAAATTATCGCTATTGGCTGGCTACCAGTCCCTGGTCTTCAGGAAAACCTTTGCCTCTAGGACCGGTACACTTAATCTGGACGGACTTTATCATCATAGCAATATTAACTTTATTGGCCTTTTTGGAAAAATTATGCAACCCTCTTTGGAATGAATTCTCTCCCTTGAAACAAGATTTCTTTTTAGCAGGGCCAGCTATTGCCTTTATGCTCACATATATTGTAATCCTCCTTTATGCCCATTTTATTTGTAAGCAGTACAAATTTAGTTTTATTATTCTTTTTGGACTCGGTTTTTTGGTTTACCCTCATCGCAATCCTTTTATCGCCCTGGGAGTATTGTTCCTGTTATATGGTATTTGCTATTGGTCTTATCGATCCTATATGAAACAATTTCCCTGGAATACCGATTTCTGGAATACGGATCCGATTGGCACATGGCTGCTTAATGCAAAAAAAGAAGGCTTGATTGGCTGGCCATTTCACATACGTAAAGATGCTTGCATATCCAATCTTACAGCACTGAGCATCAGTATTCTAATTACATGGTGGATACATGTGTTTAATTCCCTGGCAAAAAATGATTCAATTTCTTTTTTTTCACCAGCTCTATTCACCGTTTTATCGATAGTCAGATTGGGAATTTATGCAGATCTCTGCCGCTCCCCAATCAGCTTATGGGGTCGAATCAGAACCGGACGCTGGATTATCCCAGGTTATGACCAGATTTTTGTCGCTCCTCTTTGCATTCTTTTAACAGGAATATGCTTTCCCTGTGTGTTTATAACTTTAGGTTTAAAACCTCCCTATTATGCTGAATTGACTATTTTTCTTATGATCTATATGTCTCTTGCATTAGGACCGTCATTAAAAAAATGGCTATTGACCGGTCAGTATCACTTACGAGTCTTATCGCAAAAAAAACAAATGCCACCTCGATCTTATACTGCATTTGGCGAAGCCTTCAACTCACTGTTTAACAAATAAAATGTAATATCTGAACCATTTATATCATTTATTCGATTGAAGCTATGCAAATACAATCCATCCACGAATCCCAGATCAAACCGGAACTAGACAGTGCCATCAAGCAAACGTTATGCACCTGTTTTCCCAAAGACCAGGCGGTTTTCAGCCGGACCCGTGCCTGGAACGGGAATGAACCGGTCTGGACTTTTTATGTGCAGGAGGATGACCAGATTGTCGGGCATTTGAGCTTTTCGGATCAGCATATCCGGGCGGGAAACGAATCCTGCCAGGTTGCGGGCGTGCAGAATGTGTGTGTCCAGCCCGAATACCGGGGCCGGGGGTTCAGCGGGCAGCTCTGCCAGGCCGCTATGCAAAAGGGCCGGGAATTACAATACGACTTCGGTATGCTTTTCACCAGCCCGCCTCTGGTCAAACTCTATGCTGCCGCCGGCTGGCAGCCGGTAACCGCCAGTAGCCTGCTTCAGCTTGACGAAACCGGCCGGGAAGTCCCCATCCCCGACAACCAGATTCCCATGTATTATCCCCTTCTCCGTCAGATATTTCCGTCCGGTGTCATTCACCTGCAAACCAGAATCTGGTAAAACTCCGCCTTACAGCGAATCACGTCCGATCAAGGCCCGCAGCCGATTTTTCAGGCTCGGATGGGTGTTGAACAGGTCCGCCGCATCCCGGCCGCTGAACGGCTGGACGATGAACATACTTTTCTGCGAATCCAGCGGCACCTGCATGGGGATCATGCGGCTCTGGCGGTGCAGCTTGTCCAGGGCGCGGGCCAGGTACATCGGATCGCCGGCCAGTTCCGCCCCGAAACTGTCGGCGTTATATTCCCGCTTGCGGCTGATGGCCATCTGGATTAATCCCGCGGCAATCGGGGCCAGAATAATCATCACCAGAGCCGCCAACGGATTGCCCCGTCGATTATCGCCGCCCATCGGCACCAAATACAACATATACCCCAATGCACTGATCGCCCCGGCGACCGTCGCCGCCACCGTCTGAATCAGGATATCCCGGTGCTTGATGTGGGCCAGTTCATGCCCGACGACCCCCATCAGCTCATTACGGTCCAGTGACTGCAACAGCCCCTGGGTGACGGCCACCACCGCATTGCTGGGATTCCGCCCGGTAGCGAAGGCATTCGGGGCCTGCTGCGGACAGATATACACTTTCGGCATGGGCAGGCCGGCCCGCCCTGCCAACTGCCGGACCATCGCCACCAGCTCCGGCATCTCTTGTTCCGTGACCGGCTGGGCGTGCATGGTCGCCAGGGCAATCTTGTCCGAGAAAAAATAGGCGATCACATTCATGAAACCGCCGAATACCAGGGCCATAACCATCCCCCGCTGCCCCCAGATCGAACCAACCGCCACAAACAACGCCATCAGCATCGCCAACAGCATCGCGGTTCTTATATTATTCATAAATCGCGACATAGCTTTAACTCCTTTCGTTAAAACCACTAATATTTCACGTCAAATCCGATAAATTCGCCTATATAAGGCTCTTCCACTTCCTGCATATCCCGGATGTATCGATCCATCGCAGCGGCCAAATCCGCCAGAAACTCCTCCACCTGCGGACTCTCCCCCTCGATCACAAGTTCCACACTGCCGTCCATTCTATTCTGTACGTATCCGGTAACGTCAAAGTTCTGAGCAGTTCGTAACGCCGTGTATCGAAACCCCACCCCCTGCACCATACCTTGGTAATAGATATGTTTGCGTATCATCGCCATACACCATTTCCTATAAGATCCGGGAAACCGCTGCTCATTTTTCGGCAACTTCTCCCGTACTACTCTTCCGGTTCCGATGTTTTTGTTTCTTTGCTCCGGCTGATAAAATACAGGGCGTCCTGCCGGACCTCGTCCAGCTTCAAGCCCAGATTTTTCAGTACCTGGGCGCCCGTGCCCTCATTTTCATACAGCAGGCCTAGCAGAATATGTTCGGTACCAATCCGGCTATGCTTCAAGGCCCGGGCCTCCCTAACCGCATCATCTAGTGCACTCTGGGCATGTGAGGTACGCGGCAGCGATTCATAGTCGCCATCCTCCGGTCCCGGTCCGTGCTGGACCATTTTTTTCACCTGCTCCCGGGTACGAGGCAGGTCCACTTTCCGATACCGCAGCACTTCCGCCGCAAATCCATCTTTAACCTCAATCAAACCTAGCAGGATATGTTCCGTTCCGATATGATCGTGCCGCAATTTCTGCGCTTCCTGCCGGGCCCGATCCATAACGCTGCGGGCATGCTCTGTATAACTTTCAAACATTTTTTGTCTCCAATAAAAAATACAAAAGTAATATCCTATTATTTTGATGGAAACGCCAAAAGTCAATATCGACTTCCAAAAACAGCTCTGGCGCCCCAATAACAAGGGGACGACGAGCTTTTGACGCTGGCGTCTATTTTATCTATATTTTTGCAATTCCCGGTTTAGAACCGCAATCATTTTCGTCCTGGCTTCTGTCAGGCCCTCCGGCATCGTCAGACCCGCCGCCCGGGCGTGCCCCCCCCCGCCAAACTGCTGCGCCACCGCATTCACATCCACTGTCGATTTGCTCCGCAGGCTGCAGCGGGTACCGCCGTCCTCCTCTTCCACCAGCAGTGCCGTCACTATCACCGTGCCGATCTGCTGCGGCATATTCACGATATTCTCGACATGGCTGCGCGAGGCCCCGCTTCGTTCTAACATATCTTTGGTAATATGCATCACCGCCAGCCGGCCCGTAGTATCCAGTTCCAGGGTATCCAGTGTTAAAGCCAGCAAACGCAATCGTTCGGGCGGATCGTTCTGAAACAATTTTTGATAGATTTCATCCGCCGCCGCACCTGCTTCGATCAGTTCCGCTGCAATTCGAAACGCCCGGGGTGAGGCATTTTCAAAACGAAACCAGCCCGTATCCGTGCCGATCGCCACTAGCAGCGCCGCCGCGACCCGGCGATCCATTGGCCAGCCCCCCTGCCGAATCAGCTCATACACCAACTCCCCCGCGGCACAGGCACCGGAATCGATCAGACGAACCGTCCCGATTTCGTCACCGGCCAGGTGATGATCGATCACCAGAACCTCCTTTTGCCGTTTTTGCAGATATTCCCCAATCCCCGGCAGTTGCCGGACCGCACTGGTATCCACCACGACCATCAAATCATACCTATCCAGAGCACCCGCCTCCACCTGCTCACCCGCCATATCATGTCCCCATATCAAGGCAGGCCCCGGCAGCACAAACTGATACACTTCCGGTACCGGCCCCAGAAACAGCATATCCACCGAACCATCCTGTACCCGGCGTCCGGGCGCCTGTTCGATAGCCAGTTTCAGGGCCGCGACACTGCCGACGGCATCCCCGTCCGGGCGGACATGAGCTGTGATCAGAATCTTCCGGGCCGACTCAAGCAGCGGTATCGCATGCTGGTAATTCATATATCCTCCGGCCCTTTCCGCGCCAAAATTTCCCGCACCGTCCGGCAATCCGACTCAATCGCGTGAATCAGATCCTGTGGAGAATTAAATTTGATCTGCGGGCGAATCCGCTCCACGGGAATCAACATCATATGTTTATCATACAGCGATCCCATGTCGGCGGAATAATCCAGCAGAAACGCCTCGATCCGCCAGACCGGGTCGGCAAAGGTAATCGGACGGCCAATACTCAGCGCCGCCGGGTGAAAGTGCTTCTCCTGCCAGAGTCCCTCCCAGTCCTCTGCTATCTTTACATAACCGGCAAACGAACCGTCCTCCGGCATCACCTGTAACTGACAGGCCAACTGAAGATTGGCGGTCGGGAATCCCAGTTCCCTGCCCTTGCCCTTGCCTGCCACTACCGTACCCACCAGTGCGTAAGGCCGCCCCAGACATTTGGCCGCCTTATCAAACTGACTCAACGAAATCTGCTGACGGACCAGCGTGCTGCTGACCGCCACGGCCCCGACCGCGGTATCCAGCACCACCTTTTGCGCCGGCACCAGGAAGGCCTTGAATCCAAATCGTTCCGCCAGCGTCTGAAGACTCACCATCGTCCCCGTCCGGCGTTGTCCGAAACTGAATGTCTGCCCTTCCACCACCTGGCTTGCCCCAAAAACATCCACCATAACCTTCTGCACAAAGTCCTCCGCCGTCATAGCCAGAAACGCAGGCGTCGGATTCACCACGACCAACTGCCCCACTTCTTGTTCCTGCAGCAATCGAATCTTCAGTTCCAGCGGGGTAACTACCTGCGGCGCTTTGTTCGGGGCCAATACCCGAACCGGGGAAGGATCGAAAGTCATCGCCACCAGCGGCAGCCTGCAATCCTGCGCAATTTTCCGGGCTTGCCTGATAATTGCCTGATGGCCCAGATGGACCCCGTCAAAATTGCCAATGGTCAAAACACAACCCCCATCGGGCCTGGCAAAGTCATTCAAAGAAGTCCATACTTTCATAACCATAATCCAGACAATGAAATAGAATCATATATCCAGCCCTGCCGGTCCGCCCGAATCGGCTGCGGGCCACTCGTCCAAGAGCGTAAGATAGAGAACCCGATTCAGAACAGCAAGCAAAAAATGAGTTCTCTTGACTATTATCCAATAAGTACTTATGGTAATTAGGGTGAGCAATAATAACAGGAGTATGATAATGCCTCAAGCTGCCCGCCGTCCGACCCGCAAAATTCGTGTCGGCGTCATAGAAATCGGGGGAGACGCCCCTATTACCGTCCAAAGCATGACCAATGTCTTCACGCACGAAATCGACCGCTGCGTAGCACAAATTCAGTCGATGGCGGATCGGGGTTGCGAACTGGTGCGGCTGGCGGTCCCCACTGCCAAAGACACCGGCGCCCTGCCCGAAATTCTCAAACAGGTAACGGTGCCCATCATCGCGGATGTTCATTTTCATTATGCCCGTGCCCTGGAAGCGATCGAGGCGGGTGTGAATAAAATCCGCCTCAATCCCGGCAATATTCAGGATCGCCGACAGGTTGAGGAAGTGATCGCAGCCTGCCGGCAAAACGGGGTGGCGATTCGTATCGGGGTCAATGAGGGCAGTATCCGCGAACGAATCGACTCGAAGCGAAAAAAAGAGGAAATGGAACAGGATTTAGTCGGGCTGATGGTTAAAAAGCTGGCGGAATATGTGCAAATTTTTGAGGACAACCATTTCGAAAACCTGGTCCTGTCCGCCAAATGCCACGACGCCGCCCGCTGTATCACGGTAAACCGGGCCATCAGCCGACGGTTCGATTACCCATTGCACCTGGGTGTAACCCATGCCGGTACGGTTCAGACCGGCTCGATCCGGTCCGCGGCGGCTTTGGGAGCCTTGCTGGCCGAGGGGATCGGCGATACGATTCGCGTCTCGCTGGCAGGCGATCCGCTTATGGAAATTGAGGTTGGATGGGAGATTCTGCATAGTCTGGGCCTGCGGGAACGAACCGGTCCGGAACTGATTGCCTGCCCCACCTGCGGCCGAACCGAAATCGATCTGATCAGCATGGTCAATCGCGTACAGACCGCCCTGCGGGATATCCGCCGGCCCATTACCGTGGCAGTCATGGGCTGCGTAGTCAACGGACCCGGCGAAGCGGAAGACGCCGATGTCGCCCTGTGCGGCGGCAAAGAAAAGGCCATCATTTATTGCCAGGGCAAAAAAGTCGCTACCGCCCCAGCAGAACAGGCGGTAGAAATACTGATGGAACAAATAAAAGTTTTTTTGAAAAACTCATAAGAAGAATTCCGGTATCGTGAAACCTAAAACGTTTTTTTCCCAGATTGCCAAAAAACTCTCGTTTGTCCGGCATCTCCGGTCGCGGCATCCCCGCAGCCATTCCCCCCATCAACATCGACGGCGGCGAATCAGCGCCTTGATTCTTCTACTAATCATCATGGCAGCCACAGGTTTTTGCTGGTACTTCACCGCCAATGAGCGGATTCGGTCCCATGCGATCACCGCATTGCAAAATATCACCGGCGGCGAAGTCGAACTGGATCAGGCCCAACTGTCCATTCTGCAATCGATTCGCATCCAGGGCTTGCGACTCTATCTGCCCCTGCGGCCCCACACGCAGGACAATCTGGTGCTGGCCGCCCAGGATGTGATTCTGGAACATCAGCCGCTCAGTATTTTGCAGCGTCGTCTCCATCTGCGGAAGATCATCGCCAACCATGCCCGCCTGCAGATCTGGTACCATCGCGATCGAAACATCACCAATTTGCAGTTGCTGCGTTTTATTAAGGAACAGGATTTATCCTCCGAGCGTCCCACTCTGATCCTGCGGGACAGCACCGTGGAATACTGGGAGATCATCCGGGGAGAAAAAACCCGACCCGCTTCGCAGACCATCTCGCTAGGGCGAATGTCTCCGGTGGCGCAGGATATCCCATTATACGATTTTGAACTCCACAGTAGTGACAACAGGGGCGCTGTGCGAAAACTTTCCCTGCGCGGCACCTTCGATCCGGTAAGCGGGCAACCGATCCAGACCAGCGGTAATTTCATGCTCGAACTGATCGACTTTTCCCATTTGCCGGTCCACCTGGATGAATGGCGACGGATCTATGAAATCAGCCGGCCCTGCGGCCAGGTTCAAACCCAAAGCCGGTATGATCCCAAAATCGGCCAGATCGTCACCTTTCAGGTAAGCCGGGGCAGCCTGCAACTGGCGCTACCGGAAGTCAATATCCCTTTGCAAAATGTGGAGACCCGGGTGGTATGCACCAAAGACAAGATTGTGATTGATAATCTCTCCGGCCATCTGAACGAGCAATGCCAACTCCGCCTGGATGGAACGGTTGATGGATATACGCAAGATGCCAATTTCAATCTTCATATGCAAACGGTCGGTTTGAATATACCGCACGACCAGTGGCTGGAGCCAAATGATTTACAAACGGAGGATTCTTCCTGTCAGGAATCTTCCCATCAAATTTTCCACCAGATCAACCGCCTGGTTAAGCTGCTGCCTGATTCCTCCCGAAAACTGCTGGACCGCTTCTCCCCAACCGGACAAATCGACCTGGAATTAAATCTGCGAAAAAATCCCGATCCGGTAAAAATCACTTACAACGGCACTATTCTTGTAAAAAATGCCTCCGCTATGGATCAAAACTTTCCCTATCCTTTACAGAATCTGCAAGGCGATATCACCTTTGACGAAAATATAATTAAAATCGGACCGATTGTAGCCAAACAGGGCGAGCAAAATACTTCGATAGAAGCGCAATGGATCCGGGATCCCGAACATTCCATCTACGGCATCCTGGTGAAAACAAAGAACACTCCGGTGGATGCGGTGCTCTATCGGGCCTTAACACCCAACCAGCAAAATCTGTGGAATCAGTTTGATCCGACGGGTCTGGTGAATGCCTGTTATCATCAACAAATCCAACCCGATGGCCAAAATATTGAAAATCTCACAATCGATCTGGTCCAAGTCAGTGCCCGGCATAAGGATTTTGCCATGCCACTGACCGACATGACAGGCCAAATCACCTGGGCTCCCGGCCAGGCAGAATTCAACATCCCGGACGCCCAAGCCTGTACCGGCCGGGTTTCTTTACGGGGATCGGTTCGGAATCTCGATCTGAATCCGCCCAGCTTCACCTGCCAGGCCTCCTTTGAAAAACTGTATCTGGACGAAAATTTCGCTACGTATCTGAACGGCCCGCAGCAAAAACGATACCAACAAACCAATCTCAAAGGATATCTCAGCGGTCAGGCGAAATTCTGGCAGGATTCTACCGACGGCCTGCCGATCCAATATCAAATCACTGGCCGGTTATCCGAAGGAAATATCAAACACGAAAAATTCCCATACGAGTTGCAAGAAATTACCGCAGCGGGGGAAATCACCAATGAACAATTAACTATCGAATCGCTCCAGGGCCGCCATGCCGCCAGTCAAATTGAAATACAGGGTACCCTGCAAAATGATGATACCTATAAGCTGCACTTCCAAGGAAAACCTCTGGAACTGAATGATGAATTTCGTCAGGCACTGGGAACGCAATCCCTCTGGCTGCTGGAGGATTGTAAACTAAACGGGCTGGCGGAGGTATCTGTTGATCTGGCCAAAAAATCCAAAAAATCAGCCGTTGATTATCACGTCTCCGTTATACCGAGAGATTGCGTTTTGATTTTTCAGAATTTCGACTATCCGCTCCCATCCGTACAGGGGCAAATCGATATCCAGCCGGGCCTGATTACCATTGACCGATTGAAGTCCGGGAATGGAGAATCGGTTGTCAACCTGTCTGGCCGGTTGGAGACGCAGGATCCCCAGCAGGATTTCCATCTCGATTTGCAGGTAGAAAATCTGGAACTGACCTCACCTTTGCGGGCTAACCTGCCGCCCGCCTCCCAGGCATTCTGCGAATATCTGGATCTGCAAGGCAAAATGTCCGCTCACCTAGAAATCAATCATCATCGAAAAGCGGATACTCCCGGAATCTGGAGTTTTCAGGGGGATTTATCTCTGCGAAATGGAAGTGTAATTCACCCCATGCCTGCCCAGGAGATCACCGGGCAAATTCAGGGAGAAGCCTATTATAACAGCCAAACCCGGAATTTTCAGATCATCGGCAAAGCCCTTACCGACAGCATGTTCATCCGAAACCGACCGGTCAAAAATCTAACCGCACAAATTAAATATGACGGTGTGGACAAAACCTTATGGATCTCCGATATCAACGGCAATTTCTGCAACGGCCGGGTGGGAGGCGATGCCCGAGCCATTCTGGATGAACAAAAGGCAGGTTATACCATCGAGTTGCTTTTCAATGAAGTCGATTTGGCTACTGTGGTGAACGCAGAAACCGGCAATTCCGTGCAAGGCAAAAATCTCCGCGGCCAATGTAACGGTTGGTTCAGCATGAACAAGACGAATCATCCCGATAATCTGGAGGGCCGCTTTTTATTCGACATTAAAGACGCCATCCTGGGTGAACTTCCCATCGCTGCCCAGCTTCTCTATGTCCTGAACCTCTCGATCCCCAGGGAAGGCGCCTTTAACCAGGCGACGATTTCCGGTGATATCGTCGGAGCCAAAACTCGATTCGATTCCATCTCGTTGCGCGGCAGCGCCGTCCAGTTGAATGGTACGGGGTATATGACCGATCCCAACAATCAACTGGAACTAGTATTCGAGGTGGATAGCCCGCACAAGTGGCCGGAGATTCCGGTCGTGTCCAGCTTTTTCAGTGCCATTCAGCCGGAAATCGCCCAGGTCCGTGTTTCGGGTACCTTTAGTGATCCAAAGGTAGAACCGATCGCCTTTCCCTCGCTGGACGAAGCCCTGCGTAATTTCAGCGGCAAAAAAACTTCCGGTACCAATCCAAAATCCAAACCACCCGCACCGCCGATCCGCTAAATAAGCGGTATCGGTTGCTTTTCACCAGCGGTAGGTACTTCGTTGTTTTACGGAGCCGGAGCCGCTGGTACTTCTGGAGCCGGGGCCGGAGCAGGGGCTGGAGCAGGTTCTGGGGCCGGGGCCGGAGCGGGGGCTGGAGCAGGTTCTGGGGCTGGGGCCGGAGCGGGGGCTGGAGCAGGTTCTGGGGCTGGGGCCGGAGCGGAGGCTG
>CAZOMV010000054.1:0-37179 GCA_964580995.1 uncultured Pirellulales bacterium | reverse complement strand
TTGCCATTCTACTGCTCCTTCGTAAGGGGTTAGCTGACATTTCTCAAAAGATTTCGCACTGACGACCTCCGTCAGCAATTTCCCTGATTTTACCTTATTTCTGCGGTTTGGCAAACGAATTCCCATTACCACCGCCTTTGGCCCGGACTGGTTGACCTTCGAATGACTGAAAATCATCAGTTGGTACCACAAAGAGGCCAAGAAGGGTACCTATTGGCGGCTGACACAAAACGATCATAAGACACAGCACAAGAAATACTTATGCCTATTAGCGGTTCTCCGGACGATTTTGGGCTGGTTTTGATATCCACAATGCTATATCATTCGGAGTTGTTCAGATTGGTGCTGCCATAGGAGAAGAGTAGCCATGTAAAACCAAAAGTCAAACGGGAAATCCCAGTTAAGATGATTTAATTGATTATAGCGAGGGACGCTCATGTGCACAATTCAATATGGATTCAAGTTGTTAATAATGCTATGCTTTGCATTTGTTTCAAGCACAGGTTTCAGTGAGTGTAACAAAATAAATGAGAGAATAAATATTATAAAATTACTGGAAAATAGCCCTGTTAAAAATATAGATATTTTAGAAGAGTTTTTGAACGATGATGATCCAGTTATTCGGCGGACTTCTGCCAGAATCTTGATAGAGTACTTTTCGGGAAACAAAGAGAAATTAGAAAGTATTTATAATAACAAAGATCCGATTGTAAGCAGAACAGCCCTGCAGAAAATATTCGACAATTTTCCCGAACAAAGTCTTATCGTTGCTGAAGATGCCTTGAAAAACAAAGATGAGATAGTGAAGAATATGGTGATATCAAATCTGGTAAACAAAAAGCCATACAATCCTAAAATCCTTGAACTTATAAAACTAGCTCAGCGTGATACGAATGCTACGATAAAAGCAGTGGCGGTCAAAGCGCTTTGGCCCTTTCATCGTGATAAAGAGCTAATCCGGGAACGAGTTGATTATGATTATGAAGTGGCAGTAAAGTCCACTATCCAAGCCCCCAAGGATAAGTGGCTATTCCGGGCAGATCCTAATGAATTCGGGCATTATGAAAATTGGTTTGCACCGGAAGTTAATGAGGCAGAATGGGGTTTAATGGATATCGAAAGTTATTGGCAAGACCACGGTTATAACTATCAGGGTGTAGCCTGGTATAGAAAGTCGGTTGAGTTCCCCGAGAAACCTAGCCAGGTAGCCGTAGAGTTGCGTTTTGATAGTATTTGTGAGTCTGCCTGGATTTGGGTGAATGGTACATATGTAGGTGAGCATGATGAAGGGCCTGCGGGTTGGGACCAACCGTTTGCTGTTGATATTACTGATGAGATTAAATGGGCACAAAAAAACATAATTGCAGTTCGTGTATTTAGTAGTTTACCACATGCCGGTGGAATCTGGAAATCAGTCAGAATAGAAATATTAGATAAAGTGTCGCCATAAATTGAAAAATAGGAAGATTCAAAGACTGCTTTACTAACTGGACCGCTGTTATGTCAAATTGAGAAGATAGCTGACCAAAGAAAAAACCGTCGAAATCATTAGAAAGAAATATGTAATATGCGACCTTATTCTGTTATTGTAATTATTTGTATATCTAGTTTAAACGGGTTCTCTGATTCAGGCGATGGTTTGCAAGAGAATCACATTATGAATGGGAAACCAGCATCGCAATCAAGAGGATTTCTTTTCAAGTTAAGCGATTCAGGTATCAAGCGTACTGTTTTTATGCGTATGGAAAAAAATGCGGTAGTATCGATTGATATTACGAATGATACCGGCCACGATTTGTCCAATGTTACCATAAATTCTCGATGTAACAACAATGAAATAATGTCCACACACCTGTCCACCTTTCAAAATAACGAAATTACGACCTTGGATATACCCGTGGACACAAGGGTGAGACCTGACCAATATATTTATGACCTATCAGTTACTACTGACAATCAAAGTATGGAAGGCAAGACCGAATATGAAACATCGATCTTTATAGTGAAAAGAAACTTGCCTGATAAGATGCCTGTCGTTCTATGGGCTACTGCTGATTTCAAATTGGCGAAGGATCTTGGTTTTACCCACTGTTTCCAATTCATGTCAGATAATTTAAAAATATGGTTGGCTAAATCACCTACCGTCGCTAATGCTGCGGTAAACCCGGTATCGCCTCAAGCAGCTCCTTTACTAGATAGTGTATATTTGACATTAAATGAGGCTTTGGTGGAGGATTTTGGACTGATCGCCTATGTCTCACCTCATAGTTATAATAATCACTTGTCGCCTTACTATCGCATCGACAGGATGGGGAAAAATTATTCCGGGAATGGGGCGGATAACTTATGCGGTTTTTTTGAAGAGATTCAGAATTATTATTATAACGTTGGTGCTTCGATTGCCCAAACCTATGGCGCCTATCCTTCTTTGGCTGGCGCCAATATAAACACGGAAGTAAGAGACCAGGCCAATCTGTGTTTTCATGCTCAGGATTTACAGGCATACAAGGCTTACAGTGGTAAAGATATTCCTGAAAATATCAAGAATAAATTTGGCATTACCTATATGGCATTGGAAAATTTCCCTGCTAAGCATATTATTCCAGATGATGATGAATCTCTCAATTACTTAAAGTGGTACTGGCAAGAAGGGGATGGCTGGAATCATTTAACTACATTAGTGCATAATGGGCTCAAATCGACCAACAGGATTGATCTATGGACCTTCACTGATCCGGCCATCCGGGTTCCCAGTATATCGGGAAGTGGGGGAACAGTGGATGCTATATCCCAGTGGACCTATTGTTTGCCAGATCCAATAACGATAGGCAAGGCTACCGACGAGTTATTAGCCATGGCAAGCTTGTCTAAAGTTCCCCAAGGGGTATTTCAAATGACTCAAGCTATTTGGTATCGTTCTTCAGCTGCACCGAAGGAGGAGGGAATATCCCAAGCAGATTGGGAGCGAGAAAAGCCCGACGCAGCTTATATAACCATTCCTCCTGATGCTTTACGGGAAGCTTTTTGGACCAAGATAGCAAGGGATATTCGTGGTGTGATGTATCATGGTCTAGGCTCGATTACGGAAATGGGCGAGCAGAGCTGGGGGTATTCCTATACACATCCTGAGGCAAAGAAAGTTATAAAAGAACTTTCGGAGAATATAGTTAAGCCGTTAGGACCGACTCTGCTTCAGATTCACGAAATTAACAGTGACATAGCCTTTTTGCAGAGTTTTACTTCTCAGATGTATGCAGGTGTTGGCGAATACGGGTGGGGGGGAGGTTGGGAAAGTGATGCCTACGAAGTACTATGGTATGCACACTTGCAGCCAAAGGTCATCTTTGACGAACATATTGTGCAGGGCGTGTTGGATACTGTCAAAATATTGGTGCTTATAAATTGTCCGATTTTAACGAAAACGGTAGCTGATAAGATCAATATATTCCAAAGAAGCGGAGGATTGATAATTTCTGACGAGAATGTTTGTTTTGGTGTAAGTCCCGATATTTTAATGAAAAGCTGCCAACGGCCTCTTAAGGATGCTTTCCTTGGGAAAACGCAAATTCAGGAAAAAGCAATACTTTTACGGCAACAACTTGATAAATATTATGTAAGGAATATTGATTCTGATAACGATGATGTTCTTGTTCGTTTGCGAAGATACCAGAGTTCTGATTATGTATTTGCTATAAATGATAATCGCACCTTTGGTGATTATGTTGGGCATCATAAACTTGTTATGGAAAAAGGAATATCATCCAATGCCATGGTAACGGTAAATAAAGAGCATGGATACGTATACGATTTAAAAAATAATAAAGAAATAGTGTCGGTACAGAACCATAATACGTTCACATTTCACGTGGAACTAGGGCCAGGTGACGGTTCCGTTTTTATGATAACCGAGCAGAAGATTGATTCCATCGATTTAGAGGTTACAGGGGATGCATTTTTAGGTGGTCAAATACAAATCAATATACGTATTTTAAACCGTGATTCAGAACCGCTCAAAGCTATTATTCCTTGCTATCTTGAAATTATAGATCCCAAGGGTACTATTTCCGAGTTCAGTGGTTATTATGGCGCCCGGGACAGTCAGTTAAAAGTTAATTATGATATTGCAGAGAATGATCTGGCCGGCGAATGGAAAGTAGTTGTCAAAGAACTTGCCTCTGGTATGCAAAAATCCCAGAGCTTTTCTGTAAAAAACAAAGAAACGAAAAAGAATTGTAAAATATCTGCCAACGCAACTTAGAGGTCATCTCATGAGAAGACTCACTAAAAAATGTAAAATCCTTGCTTCACAACATTGTCAATCTATTCGTACGTGTGATCGGTATCGATTTAGATGTGCAATTAAAATTGCACCGATTGTTGTTTCACTCTGATTGTAGACTTACATTAAGAGTAAGAACAGATGCGAATGTGTGAGGGCAAACGGTAGTTTCAACTACTTTTGCATAAAGAATGTCAGTTGGGGTATTCGGGCTGATAGTTATTTTGTTGTTGCAGCGGCAATTGCTAATGCTCAACTTAAAGAGAAACTTTTCGGTTTCTGTATTGACCAGTGGGATGATGAGTTTATGCATGAGGTTCAGGATGAGTTACAGGGGCAGAAGGCATTTTTAGATGAGTCACAGAACAAAGTTTGAATGTTTTATGAATCCCACGAAGGCTCCCTTACCCCCTGTGGTAAGTGAGCCTTTCGCGTTTGACGAATGGTTCCGAGGAAAACCAAAATGACAGGAAACAAACCGTTAAAGAAGATCAGTGCCGGCCAAGTCTCGGCAGCACTGTGGGGGAACCAGACGACAGGTATCGGCCGCCCAATTCGTCTTTTTCACAATTATTGCGGCTGAAATACATACTTATGAGATAGGGTAGAAAAATCTTGATTTTTCGTCTGCCGTTTGATAAAATGCTAAAGCGAGATTTCGCAGCACAGACAGGCTAGGATGCACATGGTAATAATGGAAATTCCAGACATACTGTGTCAGAGGTGGAAAACTCAGTTCCGATAAGGAAATGACCATGAAGAAACAAGCGGTATTCGGAATGCCGACAATGCAGAAGGCTGTGTATTGGCTGGCTTTATGGCTGGTTGGTTTTGGTCTGCCTGCATCTGCGGCGACCCTGAACGTTACCAGTTATGGAGCGGTGTCGAATGATGCCGGCGATGATCGGGCCTCGATTAACAATGCGATAACCGCCGCCCTATCCGGCGACACGGTCTATTTTCCCACCGGGACCTTTCGCATTTCTGGAGCTGTCATCCCCAAGTCTGGGATTCGCCTGGAAGGCGCCAGCGGCGCTGTGCTGCTGTATGTGGGGACCTCCGGGGATAACCTTCTGTCCCTCTACTCCAGGTCGAACGTGACCGTGACCGGCCTGACCCTGGATGGGAATAATAGTACCCTCGTGAACCAGGGAATCGCCGCCTCCGATGGTAGCGGCATTCGCCTGGAAAACCTGACCATTCGAAACCTGGGGAACACCGGCGGCTGGGGCCCGCACGGAATCCTTTTCGACCCGGCCGTCACGGACTCGGCGATCCTCAACAACACTATCATCAACATTGCCACTACCAGTACCTGGGGCGCCGGCATTCGCCTGGCGCATGGCTCCTCCCGTAACCGGGTGGAAAACAACATCATTTCCAATACCGGGCGCGGCGGGATCCTCTGCAACGATAACTCCACAGACCTTGTCATCCGCGGTAACACCGTTACCGGCTCAGGAGGGGAGGGCTTGGGCATCGAACTGTGGGGCGGCTGCCATCGGGGACTGGTCGAAGACAACCACATTGACCACTGGCTTAGCCTGGATACCTCCGATTACTGCGCTGTCCGCCGTAATACGGTAAGCGACAAGAGCGGCATCTACAAGCTGGCCGGGTTGGAGGCAATCTCTCAGAATTGCGTGTTTGCTGACAACGTCGTGGACGGCGGCGCCCAGATCGGCATTTCCCTCTCCAACTGGTACCCCAAGGAATACGTTCTTTGGACGCGCAACACAATTAACGCCTGTGGTACGTGGGGTGCGCAGTTGCAGGGGGACAGCGGAGGCTGTGCCTATCAATACTTCTACCAGAATAAGTTCCTGCGCTCGAATAGCGCCCAGCCGCCGGCCATGTACGCCAATCAGGGACATGGTTTTCGCTTCAACGTGAATTGCCACTATATATCTCTGGAGGAAAACGAGATCTCGAACAATGCCGGCGACGGTATCGGACCCATCCCGCCCGATTTGGACCAAATGAGCTTCATCAACAACACCATCAATAATAACGGCAATGGCTCTGTATGGGACGGCTTTGGAGGAGATGTAGAATGGGAAGGAAACGTCGTTTCCGGCAACCGCTGGAATAATAATATAACCTCTCGCGGCTTTGCCAACCAGAAACCCGTGGCCGCCTTCATCTGCCCGTCCGCCGTGCTGCCGGGTACAGCCGTTTCCTTTTTAAACACCTCCTACGATCCCGGCGGTTCCATCGGCCATGTGCTCTGGGATTTTGGCGATGGGCTGCCATCCACGGATCTCAACCCTACCCATACCTATGCGAATGCGGGAAATTATACCGTCACCCTGGTTGTCTGGGATAATCTGGGAAGAGGAAAGCTGGTTACCCATACCCTGCAGGTGGCTTATACCGATTATTATACCGGAGACCTCAATCAGGATTATTATGTAGATCTTGACGACTTTTTACTCTTAACAACCGACTGGTTGCATTGCACCGATCTGGAAGATGAGAATTGCGATCATTCCTGGTACCCCGGTCCGGATATGGACTGGAATCTCGCTCGTGATTTCAGTACCGAAACGGCCACGTCAGGACTCTGGAGTTACGGCTACGGCCAGAGCTTGGCAAAAGAAGACTTTACGCTTTATCAGAATCGGACCTATGTAGGGACCAATCCGGTATGGTATGTCGATATTAATAATGGTCCCAATTTTTGGAAAAATAACGGATCGACTACAGCGTATGGGATCGCGCCAGGAAAAGTCTCCTCTCATCCCAGTCAAACGCTGCTGGCCAAAACCCGCTGGCAGTCCAGTTTTGTTTCAACCATTCATATCACCGGTTCCTTCGGCGCAGGAGATAGCGGTGCCTGTGACTTATGGATCGTTAAGGATGGCACGGAAATCCTGCTTTTTGCCGAAGAAACGAATAACGAAGTTTCCTTTAACCTCAATACCAGCGTGAATCCGGGAACTACCATTGATTTTGTGCACGGTCTGGGGAATGGATGGGGTGCCGAAAATGTTCCACTGAATATTACCATCGACGCTATTCTGGAAACCGACTGTGCCAATGCAGAAGCTTATCCTCTATACGATATAAATCAGGATTGTTATACGAATATGGGCGATATGGCGATTCTTGCCTCCCAGTGGCTGCTGTGTAACGATCCGGCAAATATCGATTGCACCGCCAATCCCTATTTCCTGGCCTACTGGCAACTGGACGAGACCGCCGGCACCAGTGCCGCCGATTCCGTGGGCGGCCATCTGGGAACACTGAAAAACTTTCCCGCTGACAACTCCCAGTGGAAAACCGGAAAAGTGGGCGGCGCCCTCCAGTTCGACGGCGTCAATGATTACGTCGAGGCAACCGGTTATCAGGGCATTACCGGAACCGAACCTCGCACCTGCGCCGCCTGGATTAAAACCACCTATGGCGGCGAGATTGTCAGTTGGGGTCTGGAACAGTACAGCCAGAAATGGATCATGCGGATTCAGGATACCGATGGCGCGTTACGGGTGGAAGTGCAGGGGGGATCCGTGTATGGAACCGCCGACCTGCGGGATGGAAATTGGCATCATGTGGCCGCCGTCTGGGCCGATGATGGTACCCCGAATGTCGAAGACGTTATTTTATACATCGATGGCCAGCGGGAAACCATCGATACCGTTACCCCTTATCAAATCAATACCGGCATTGGGGCCAACGTAAAAATCGGTGTCTTTCAGGCCGCTACCTATGCCCGCTACTTTAAAGGTCAGACCGACGAGGTTCGCATTTACGGAAAAGCCCTGACACCCAGTGAAATTACGAAACTGGCAAACCAGTAAAAAATCACTTTTTTATGGGTCTTTAACAAGGATACAGGTAGGAAGACCGGTGCTCGTTTAAGATAGGGTGCATCCATGCCTCATTGCATAGTTCCAGAACGGTTGCCAGCGGCCTGTGGTTAGCTTCAGCGTTCGCAACGATAGAACACAACTGGCACCCTACTCTTTCCACCGGGAGCTGGAAATACACATTTGCTGTTCAACCAAGGTCTTACAGGCTGCCTCTGTTACGCCACTGCCGATGGGCAGATTTTCTTTGATATGACGGGCATTAAACATCTTGCTCTTATGATTTTTATAATGCGTGATTACCTACCGAATTTTTACATCCTGCTCATTATCGGCAGACACTCTCAAGGATTGTTACTCACCAATAAATGGATATTTTTTCATGCTTGCCGAAACTACATGTTTATTCTGATATATAATCGATTTCCACATCAGGAGAGTGGTGCGTTTGGTGGGAAAACCAATTTTCGGGCAATTGGGATTGATCTACAAGGTCGATAATCAATCGTTGGGGGTTAGGATCGCCCTGCAAGTATATGTCCGCAAACTCAATTCGCAACAAAAGACCTGTTTCGGCCTCTGCCCAAATTTCAATGTTCTTGGGCCCAGGAAAATCACGATCGCTCTTTCTTGCGTCCAAATACGTTACGGAACTATCCTGACGGTGATCATCTGTAATATCTTCCAGATATTTTACCTCGTAATGATTACGTATCTGCTGCAAGGTAGCTTTTAAATCAAGCGACAATAGGGCGGCCAATTCCGGCGGCATGGGAATACGGAAGGCTTCCGGATTATTGCTGACTAATACAGGTTTATCAGGACGGATGTGCCAGTTTGTTTGCCCATCACTACCATTTATTACCGTCTTGCCAGAGGGTGTCTGCCAATACAGTACAAACTTATTATTGCCGCGAAGGTAGAGAGTTGCCCCATCAAGTCCCGCACGCTCTCCGGGCTCTCTTCTTTTTTCCGCAGGTGGTTCATCTGGTCGGGGTGGGTGGTTTTCTCTTCTATTGCCCTCGATCCTGATAGAATAGGTACGATCTCCGGCATGATCGATTGCCGCTATCATCTGGTCAATTGCCGCGGTGGCAGTGTTGGGGGGTAGTTGTGTAAACAGAATTGTAAAAGATATGATTAATATAGCAGCAATCCCATAACGAACAAACGGTCTGGTTATACGATAAAACTTTTTTGTCATTTGATTAGTAGTATCGATCTGTTGCATCAAATTTTCTATTCGGCGTTCTTTCGCTTCCTCATCTCGATCCGCTAACTGCAATAACAGCGAATGAACCAGTTGTAATTCATCTACCCGGCGAACCTGTTTTGTGTTAAAAGATTTGCATATATCCTCAAGGGATTCAAGCGACTCAGACTCTTGAGGATCAGCATCAAACCACCTGCCGGTTAATTCCTCAACAACGTTATTTTCAGGTTTATTAGGTTCTGTTGTCATGTCGAAATCTCCATAATTACCTTTTTGCGTTGCAGACAATCAAGCAGTAATACTCTTGCTCTCTGAAGTCGTTTTTTAATAGTTTCAATAGCGGTTTTTGATGTCGCTGCAATCTGAGATGCAGAATTCTCTTCAAAATAGCGAAGATTGATAACTTGGCGGTAATCTTCGGACAATGTTTCAATACAATGTTTTAGGGCTGCGATTTTTTCGTCCCAACTATCCCCCGGTCTTTCGCTTATATATTGCAGCTGCTGGCTGAGGTATTCGAGAGTCTCCTCTTCCAAAAGCATCACATCGTTTTTCACTTTGCGGAAATGAGCCATGACCAGATTCGCGGCGATACCTCGCAGCCAAGGTCCAAAGGGACGCGACCGATCAAATTCGTCCAGCTTTTGCCAGACTACCAGCATGGTTTCCTGAAACAGGTCATCAACCACCGAATGATCCCGCAGCACCGCACGCAGATAGGTTATCAGCATGGCCTGATTCTCTCTGACAAGAATCTCAAAAACTACCACGGCGTCCTCTTTGCGGTCTTTTTTCTGCATATTTGAGCTAAAACCTTTAATTATAAGACTTACTGTTCTCAATAATATATTGTCGGCAAAACTTGGTTTGGGGACAATAATTTTCATATTTTCAAAATTTTTGTCCCCGATCCCCGATCGTAGGACAATTATAAATGGAACGAACAGCAATGGCTATCTTCGAGTTGACAAAAAGATAGACGTAACAGCTTGTCGTTAGTGATAGTTAACGTTTTATTTGAAAAGGAGATGCTCATGAATACAGATTCGACAAAAATCATTATTGTCGAGGCGGAAGCCTCCAGACGAAAACTTAACCTCGTAGGTCGGCACTTCTCCAGGCTTGAAGAAAGCATACAGATTACCACTCGAATAACCATGATTCTTCTTACAGGTCTTTTCCTGGTCGGTCCGACTTTGGCTGAAGCCGAGATGAATTTAGACAATACGCTCTCAGACGAAGCCCAGCTCAATACGATTGCCTTTGACGGACTGGCGTTTCTGACGGGTTCACTCGGGGCAGATTCTTTCTTTCCGCCCGGGAAAGTGGCCGATTTCTGGGGTTTCCAGTACCTGCGGGACAACGACCCCAGCAACATGGGCCATAACACCGATTTCCTGACCCGGGCGGCCAATAACATGCTCTATATTCTGACAACCAGCGTCAGCAGCTCATCATGTTAGCCAAGAGCCAGGTAGGCTCAATAAACCAATATGCCCATGGCCGCTTCGTCTTGATGGATGCTTTTCGCCGCAATCTCACCGGCAACATTCCCGCTGGCAGCCGTGGGCTGAATCGCAACGCCGTAAAAGCCTATTCAGAACAATTATACCGGCTCGACGGTCAGATCAGTTACGCACGTGCCCAGGTTATGGGGCCGATCCTCGGGAATCTCACGGCCAATCAGTGCTCCTACCTGAACACCCTGGTGGGCCAGGGCATGGACCCAAGACATATGTTTATACCGTTTACGCCTTATCGGCATCCCCCCAGATTACAGTGTCACCTGCCCAGGTAAATCGCGAAGTTCTTCTTGCCGCCCTGAAAGGTCATATCATTGCCATAGCAGAACTAAAGGTTGTTTATACTCGATCTGACGGTGGAGATAGGCCCGATAACCAGAAAAACAAATAATTTCAAAAATTTTGTCCCCTATCCGCATGATTTCAACAATTATAGATAGAACGAATAGAAACCAAAATTCAAAAAGGAGTTCACTATGAGAAGAAATTTAACAAAAAACATTGTTATAGCATTCTGTTTGCTGTTCAGTTTTCTGATAACGACCACCACTCTTGCTGATAATCCACCACGGCCGGAAGGCGGGCCGCCGCAATCACAACCTCTTACCGACCAGCAAAAAGCAAGTGTGAAATCCATTTTGGCAAAATATGATGCATCATCGTTGACAGCTGATGATGCCAAGGCGATTCACAGGGCTTTGAGGGATGCGGGGTTGAGGAATGGACCGGAATTAAACGATGCCGTTAAAGACGCCGGTTTTGATCCTGATAAGTTACGAGATCTCGATCCTCCTCGCGGCGACAGACAGCGGAATGATCAAAAAGACCCTAAGCTAGAAGGTAATGGAGAGCAGCAAAAAGACAAATATTCTATTGAGCAGGCCATCAGCGATAATGCTCAGCTGCATACCATCGCATTCAGCGGCCTGGCTTTTCTGACGGGTGATTTCGGGGCGTGCACATTCATCCCGCCCGGCAAGGTCTGTGATTTTTTTGGTTTCCAGTACATGCGTGATATTGATGCTGCAGAAAAAGGCCACAACCCGATGTTCCTTGACCGGGTGGCTGGAAATGTGATGCATGTCCTTGATGACAAGCAGAAACAGGTATTTCTGGACTTGGCCGAGAAGCAGGCTATCCAGTTAGAAGAGTTGGCAAAGATGCGGTTGCCGCTAATTAAGGCCTTCTGCATGCAGCGGGATAATCAAATCTCCGCCGGAAGCGATGGTCTTAACAAGGATGCCGTTGTCAAATATGTTGGGGATATTTTCGCCTTTGATGCCCAACTTAGCCTGGAGCGTGCCCAGGTTATGGCGCAGGTGTATTTATCGCTGACGCCTGAACAGAAGGCTTATTTTGCCAAAATGAAATTCGGTGATTTTGACACCTGGCCTGCTCTTGATGAGCGTGACGAGATCAAGAAACAGGGTCGTGGGAAATCACAGCTGTTCAATGTGGCATATATGACGTATGCCAGTGAATTCTTCAGTTGGGTCGCCGGGTCCGTTGAGGCCGACACGTATTTCTGCCCCGAACGGCATGGGACTTATTTTGGCGGATTCTACATGAAAGACATGCCTGCGATGGGTAAGCGAAATTTTGACATAAGCACATCGGTTACCGGCGACAGTGGCAAGGCTTTTCTCGATGATGTCTTGACTGAGCAGCAACGAGTACTCATTACCTCCATCGCAGACAAGCAGAGACCGTTGCTGAAGGAAATAATCGAAGTTCGCAAGAGTATGTCGCAGGAATTACGCAAGCTTTTGGATGGCAAAACACCGGATGAAACAAAGGTGCTGAGCCTCGGGTGCCGGTATGGTGAACTCGATGGTGAAATGTCGTGGTATTATGCCACTGCTTTTGCGAAGGTTAATCAGACCCTTACGAAAGAGCAGCGAGCTGCTTTAATGAAATTGCGTAACCTCGAAGGTTATATCAGTGCCCCGTATTATATCTATTCTAGCCCGGCTCAGGACCAGCCGGTTCTGAATAATGTGGAAGCCTTTTTCTTTAGCCCGAAAGTAACAGCGAAATGAATCATCGAACATTTTCGGGTAAACTCGCCGCGTTTTTGATTGCCATAATTCTGATTGGTTTACCGGCTTTTAGCAAGGATGAAAAACCTCGACGTGAATCCAAGGATAAACAGCAGCGTGAATTTGTACTGCCTGCCGAGGCGACAAAAACATCTCAATTGTCGTTTATACTTGGCTGCCCAACAGATAAGTCTGTGACTATTAGCGTTCTGTCGGCAGAATATATCAATGGTCATATTGAGTATGGCATATCCTCCGGCCAATATACAAATAAAACTGACACAATTGACATCCCAGCCGGAAAGCCGATAGCGGTTGTTCTTAGTAATTTGATGCCCAATACTGTTTACTTCTATCGATTAAATTGCACCAAGCTGTCGCAATCTTCTTCGGCGGCAACTTCTGAATACAGCTTTCACACGCAGCGACCGCCTGGAAGCACTTTTAGTTTTGCCATACAGGGCGATTCTCACCCGGAACGACCTCATCAAAATGACCCTGAATTATATGCTCGAACACTGCTGAATGCCGCTTCTGCCCGTCCTGATTTTTATATGACTATTGGTGATGATTTCAGTGTTGATACATTAAGAACCGTCAATGCCCAGACTGTCACTGGGCGATATATTCTACAGCGTCCCTTGCTTGGTCTTGTCGGACACTCATCGCCAATATTTCTGGTAAACGGCAACCACGAGCAGGCAGCGGCCTGCAACCTGGACGGCACACCAAACAACGTTGCTGTCTGGGCACAGAATGCACGCAATCTCTATTATCCGCAGCCCGCTCCGGACAGCTTCTATTCCGGCGACGCAGAGCAGATGAAATATATTGGTCTGCTGAAGGATTATTATGCCTGTACCTGGGGCGATGCACTATTTGTTGTCATCGACCCCTACTGGCACACACCTACTGCGGTTGACAATGTCTTTGGCGGAGGTCCCAAGAAACGAGACTTGTGGGCGGTTACTTTTGGTGATGTACAATATAACTGGTTCAAACAGACGCTTGAGAAAAGCAAGGCAAAGTACAAGTTTGTCTTTACTCACCATGTTCTCGGAACCGGCAGAGGCGGTATTGAGCAGGCCGATCTATATGAATGGGGCGGCAAAAACAGGCAGGGTCAATGGGAGTTTGACCAGAAACGTCCCGGCTGGGAATTACCTATTCACCAATTGATGGTCAAAAACAAAGTTACCATTTTCTTTCAGGGGCATGACCACATCTTTGCAAAACAGGAACTTGACGGCGTTATCTACCAAACTTTGCCGGACCCTGCTAATCCGCAATATATAACAAACAACGAGCAGGCCTATAAATCGGGCGTAAAATTACCGGGTTCCGGATACCTGAAAATTACTGTCGCGCCGGAACAAGTTAAAGTCGATTATATTAAGTCCTGGCTGCCCAAGAATGAAACTGATCAGCACAAAAACGGTGAATTGGCATATAGCTATACAATTGCAAGGTGATTTTATGAATCGAAATATCAATACAGTAATTACAGCATGCCTGATATTGGTTACCGTATCATTTATGATGACCAATGATGTATTTTCAAAAGAGAACAATAAATCAAGACAGGAAGGAAAAGGACCTGATAATAATTCTTATAAAAGTCTTTTAACGGTAGAAATGCCGCAGGGGATTATATGTGGAAGGCCTACAGATAGTTCAATAACGCTGAATGTATATGCTCCTGGCGATATGGAATTCTACATTGAGTGTGGGCTGGACAATTCAAAATACAGCGACAAAACCAGCATCTACAAGCTGTCGGCAAAGCACGCTGAGAATATAACAATCAATGGACTTAAATCTAATTCAAGATACTATTATCGCGTTCTCACAAAAAATATAGAGGAAGGAGATTTTGCCGCTTCATCACAATATAGTTTTCATACATGCAGAGCCAAAGGCAGTGATTTTTGTTTTGTGGTACAGGCTGATTCCCACCTTGATGAGCAATCCGATATAGAGCTTTATAAAAGAACACTGTCAAATGAGCTTGTCGATAAGCCTGATTTTATGATTGATCTGGGCGATACGTTCATGACCGATAAACTTGGCGAAACCAACCATAGTAAAATCCAAAACAGATATTTGATGCAAAGAGGTTTTTTCAGCCTTATTACTCATTCTGTGCCGCTGTATTTAGTTCTCGGCAATCATGACGGTGAGACAGGATGGAAATTTGACGGAACAGAAAACAATATCACCGTTCAGTCGGCAAAAACCAGAAAAGCATATTTTCCCAATCCCCAGCCGGACGATTTTTATTTAGGTAATAATACCAACGAAAAATTTGTCGGTCTGCCCGAAAACTATTATGCATGGACATGGGGTGACGCCCTGTTTGTTGTGCTTGATCCGTATTGGTACACTGTTAAAAAACCAGGCAGAGCCATTGATAACTGGGGCTGGACGCTGGGCGACAAGCAATACAGTTGGGTCAAAGACACCCTCGAAAAAAGCAATGCCAAATTAAAATTCGTTTTCTGCCATCAGCTAATTGGAGGAGGAGATGAAGGCCGCGGTGGAATTGAATTTGTAAAATATTACGAAATGGGCGGCTTTAATGAAGATGGCACGTGGGGCTTTAACGAAAAAAGACCCGGCTGGGACAAACCTATTCACCAGCTAATGGCAGACAATAAGGTGACTATTTTCTTTCACGGCCATGATCATTTCTTTGCAAAGCAGGAACTTGATGGAATCATTTATCAGCTTGTGCCACAGCCAAGTCACACGAATTTCAAAAATGCAGGACAAGCCCAAGGTTATGGATATATCACAGGAGATATTCTGCCAAACTCAGGTTACCTGCGGGTAACCATATCTGAATCAAAAACCACGGTTGATTATATTCGGACCTATCTGCCTAAGGATGAAAGTGATCATCGCAAAAACGGTGAAACAGCTTATAGTTATAACTGAACTTTTGCAAAATTGAATTTTTGGAGTCCCTATGGGCTTTTTGACGAAAAATATTGATAGCAACGTATCCGAGAATATCATGGAGGATATTACGATGTCTGCTATCGTTAAATTTCCAACGGTCATTGAGGAAGCCCTGGAACGCTTTGGTGCGATGTTCCCCAATCAGCCCGAACGCAAGCATTTTGCCGAGTACCTGACCGGCCTGATGATCGCCCATAAGAAGAATGTCTCGGCCATTAACCGTGAGTTTGCCATGACCACCGACCAGTTCTGTCTAAATCGCTGGATTACGCATGCCGACGGGGATGAAGAAACATTCAACCAGCAGCGGCTGGATTGGCTGCAGGAAAGTCCGGATAAAGAGGAGGAGAAAACCGCAGATGAGATTGGGCATTGTCCCCGGTGTGGGCGGGAGATAATGATGGTTGAGGGGTAGGTGGGAACATGAAGATGGAACAGAATGCCATCTCCCGGGATTGGGCTACTGTGCGTGAGGGGCGGCGTTTTATGGTCAACTTCACGGAAAGCGATGGCCAGATTTTGGCTTTATGCAACCGGGATAACTGGGAGGTGCTACCCGTTATCCATGGCGACCAGAAAACTGTCGCTGTAGCCTTAAATGCCAATGGGAACTGAGAACGTATCCTTCTATAATATAAATATTTGCGCAATTATGTAGCATGGGGCAAGAAAAAAACTGAAAAAGTAGCTTGACCATGCTTCTGATCAATACTACAATTAGTCGATAGTTTACGATATAAAGGAATTATATGAAACAGAATACGCAGGTGAGCTTATTAAGTTTGGATAGCCTTCAGGGTGCGGCCGAGTGCCTGAAGGCGATGGCGCATCCGGTACGGCTGCGGATCGCCGAGATTCTCATGCAGGGTGAGTTCCAAGTACAGGAAATCGCCGGGATGTGTCAGCTCCCAACCAACCAGACCAGCGAACACCTGCGTCTGCTCAAAGGTATGGGACTACTCGACAGCCTGCGACGCGGCCGATCTGTCTATTATCGCATTGCCAACGACCGATTGCCCGCCTTAATCAAGTGTATTCGAAACACCTGTAGTGAAAAATCGAGTGGTTTCAAGAACACATAGGGGGCGAGTGATTTACCGAATCCTGTATCATTCTGGTTATGACCTTGCCCTGACGTACAAGGAATTTATATGGAACAAGAAAAACGAATTGTCATTATCGGGGGCGTGGCGGGTGGGGCTTCGGCGGCGGCGCGGGCGCGACGATTGTCGGAAACCGCGAAAATCCTGCTGGTTGAACGCGGCGAACATATCTCGTTCGCCAACTGTGGGATGCCCTATCACATCGGCGAAACGATCAAAAACCGCGACCGCCTGCTGGTCCAGACACCCCAGGGAATGCGACAGCGTTACCATATCGATATCCGTACCAGGACTGAGGCAGTACGGATCGATCGTACTACCCGTCAGGTGGTTCTGCGCGATCTAGCAACGAATACCGAAACGGCTGAAAATTACCATGCCTTAATCCTCAGCCCAGGTGCCGAACCGGTGCGACCGGCGATTCCTGGTGTGGACAGCCAGCTGGTTTATACATTGCGTAATTTGGCCGATATGGATCGCATCAAAAAGGCTGTTGATGCCCACCTATCGGAACATGCAGTAGTCGTGGGTGGAGGATATATCGGGTTGGAAATGGCTGAGGCCCTGAGACAGCGGGGCATGGAGGTGACACTTATCGAGCTGGCACCGCAGGTGTTCATTGCGGCGGATCCGGAGATGGTTGCCCCGATTCAGCAGCAACTGGTATTGCATGGTGTGAAGTTGCGATTGAACAGCTCGGTCACCTCCATTGAGCAGGTAGACCAGCGCTTGCTTGTCCGTTTGAGCAATGGCGAATCGGTTGAATGCGGTTTTATGGTTCTAGCCGTTGGGGTACGGCCAGAGGTCAAACTGGCTAGGGATGCCGGGCTGGAAATCGGGCCAACGGGTGGGATCGTGGTGGATGACCACATGCGAACCTGCGACTCGGATATCTTTGCTATCGGTGATGCGGTAGAAGTTCGGCATCTGGTCAGCGGGAAAAAAGTCGTTATCCCACTGGCCGGGCCGGCCAATCGCCAGGGCCGTATTGCCGCGGACAATATCCTGGGCCGCGACAGTGTTTATCACGACAGCCAGGGCACTGCCATCTGCAAGGTGTTTGATCTTGCCATTGCGATGACGGGGCTGAATGAAAAAACATTGAAGAATTCCGACATACCGTATGAAAAGGTTTATGTTCACCCCGCCAGCCATGCCGGATATTATCCCGGAGCCAGCCAGATCAGCCTCAAGCTGCTGTTTCATCGTGAGAATGGAAAAATTTTAGGGGCGCAGGCGGTGGGTGCTGATGGTGTGGACAAACGCATCGATGTGCTGGCGGTGGGAATTCGTGCGGGCTTGACAGTTGAGCAGATGAAAGATATGGAACTATGCTATGCGCCCCCCTATGGATCAGCTAAGGACCCGATCAACTACGCCTGTTTCGTGGCCGGTAATGTGTTATCCGGCGACATGCCGGTCTGCCACGTCGAGGAGATGGTTCATCCAACGGAGGATCAATATCTACTGGATGTACGAACACCGGAGGAGGTTACGTTGGGAACCATTCCCGGTGCCAAGAATATTCCCCTGGATGATCTGAGACAAAAGCTGAGTGAATTACCCCGAAACAAGGAAATCCTGGTATTTTGCCAAGTGGGTTTGCGAGGTTATCTGGCCTGCCGGACCCTACTTCAGAACAACTTCCGTTGCCGCAACCTCACCGGCGGTTACAAAACCTATAAGGCGGCAATGGATATGATCTCAGAAACGGAGACGGATACTATGGCGAAAGATATGACGGAGGATACCGGCCAGATGGGATCGACCACGAAGACCAGCGCATGCTGCGGAGCCAACACCCAAACGACTCCAACGCGAGTGGTGAAGGAAATTAACGCTTGTGGCTTGCAGTGTCCCGGTCCGATCATGAAGCTGCGGACCGAACTGGATACGATTGGTCAGGGGGAGGCGGTGAGTATTGTGGCGGCAGACCCGGGATTCCCCCGAGATGTTGCGGCCTGGTGTGAAAGTATGGGGCATCGGTTGCTGGATCTCAAACCGGTCGATGGTGCTTGCCGGGCCACCATTATGAAGCTTGGTCAGCCGGCAGCGGCGACGGCCCCGGCCCCGACCCCGACCCCGACCGGCAATACGGCCATTAGTGCCAGGAAAAAATCCATCATTCTGTTCAGCGGTGATTTTGACAAAGCCATGGCAGCCTTCGTTATCGCGAATGGTGCCGCCGCGATGGGCAGTCAGGTGACCATGTTTTTCACCTTCTGGGGACTAAATGTGCTGCGAAAACCTCAATCGGTCACGGTGCCGAAAAACCTGGTGGAACGGATGTTTGGTTGGATGATGCCGCGTGGAGCAGACAAAATCGCCCTTTCCAAAATGAATATGGGCGGTATGGGCCTGCATATGATCAAGGGTATCATGCGAAAAAAGAACGTTTCTTCCTTACCGCAACTCATCGAAAGTGCTCGGCAGGCCGGCGTGCGGCTGGTGGCCTGTGCCATGAGTATGGATTTGATGGGGATTCACAAGGAAGAACTTATTGACGGTGTTGAGGAGGGCGGCGTGGCCATGTATCTGGGCAACGCGGAAACCGGTACGGTCAACTTATTCATCTAACCCTCCTTCAGGAAAGGGTGATAGACATAATGAGTTCTATGAAACGCAATACCTGGAATTTCTGGATTGACTTTATTTCCCTGGTGGTCCTGGTGGGATTGGCCATGACTGGCTTGCTGCTGGTGTTTGTACTTCCACCAGGAAGCCGCGGAGGACAGGGCCTGACCCTATGGAATTATACACGGCATGATTGGGGCGATATTCACCTGGGTTTGGCTGTCGCCCTGCTGGCGCTCATTCTAGTACATATCTGGCTTCACTGGTCATGGGTATGCTGTATGGTTACAGGATTGTTGGTACGGCAACCATCGGAAATGGCATCCGTAGCACAGCGGGCGATTTATGGCCTGCTGTTCCTGGTGCTGTTGGCACTACTTTTTGGCGGGGGATTCCTGTGGGTCAAGAGCCAGGTACGGGGGGGAAGTGCAGAAGAAGCAGGCCGGCATGGCTACGGTCCGGTCCAAAATGTGTCGGGTCATATTACCGGGCGAATGACTCTGATTGAGGCGGCCCAGTCATCCGGTTGGCCTGTGGAACAACTGGTGCAAAAACTCAATTTGCCCGCAGATGTGGATGTCCAGGAAAGACTGGGGCAGCTGCGGCAGCAATATAACTTGGATCTGGAATACGTTCGGGATGTGCTCAGTAAAACACCCCCGGTTGGAGAAAAATAGAATCTTTGGGCAAATAAGAGATGGATCGAAACAGGTCTTCTCGGTATACGGAAACAGTCGTATTTTAAAGATTGTTAAATGGAGGAGATCCTGGTAAAATCACAGACCACAGGATTCTTTGATGCAGTTAGGCAGTCTTTATTTTGGACCTACAGAGATGAAATCGCGTATATTGCTGGTTCTACAGAAAATCATTTGGAGCATCGGGTTGCTGCTGATCACCGGAGGAGGGGAAGGAGGGTGTGACCAGGTCGTAAGTGACCCGGCCCGGAATCCTGCTGCACATTTCCAGTCAAATGTACAAAGACGGTTGTTACCGGATCGCATGTCCGGTCGGTCGGGTAGGGACGGTGGTGGATCACCGGACCCCAATACCCCGCCGCTATCTGCAAAGTTGACGCTGGAACAAGCGGTACAGGAGGCGCTGACTGCCAGTCCCGAATTGGCCCAGATACAAGCCCGTATCAATGCGGCGAACGAATTGGTTCGCCAAGCGGAATCAACCTTTTATCCTCGTATTGTTCTTGCCGAGGACTTCAGTGCTACGAATAATCCGGTCTATGCGATGATGGATATTATTAATCAAAGGCGGTTCCGACCGGATATTAATTTCAACAATCCCGGCCAACAACAGAACCTATCCACCCAGTTCCAGGGGCAGTGGTCCTTGTTTGAGGGTGGTAGCCGTTTATATAATCGCAGTGCGACCATACATGAGCGGGAGGTTATGGAGGCCAATCTGTCCGCTGCCCGCAATCAGATGGTTGCCACGGTCACCCAGACTTATTATCAATGGCTGCAGGCTTTGAGTTTTATTGAAGTAGCCCAGCAGGCGCTGGTATCGGCCCAGACCGATGAAAAGTTGGGGCAGGCACGGTTGGAATCGGAAATGGCGCTGAATAGCGAGGTGTTACGATTCCGGACCGCCACAGCGGAAGCCGAGGGCAGGTTGGTGGCCGCCCGCACCAGTGCCCAGCGATTACAGGCCGCGATGGAGAGACTGCTGGCCCGGCGAATGAATTCGGATGAGACGCCCGAAACGATGCCCGATCTGCAGGCGGCCGACTTGGAAACATTGACCTATGATCCGAATCTGTTGATTGAGCGAGCATTGGACCACCGACCGGAAATAGCGGCCGTGGCGGCGATGATCCGGGCGGCGGATGACCGCGTGCGGGCCGCCAAAGGGGAAATGTTCCCGCGGGTGGCAGCCCATGCCTGGTATGGTTGGGACTCGGAAGAAATATCGGGAGCCCAGGACAGTTGGATGGTGGGAATTGCCGCCACCTGGCCTCTGTTTGAAGGGGGTGTCACCCGATCGCGAATCCGGGAGGCTAAGTCCGCCGTGCGGGAAATGATGCAACGGGGTGAGCAAGTGGCTCTGGACATCGCCCTGGAGGTGCAACAAGCCGGTCTGGCCGTGCAGGAAGCGGCTGAAAAAATCCGAGTGGCGGTCCAACAACGTGACCTTGCCCGCCAGAGCCTGGAGGAAGTCCGGCAGCAATATGAGCAACAAGTCGTCAGTGTGGAGGCCTTGTTGCAAGTGGAAGTGGCGTGGAATCGTGCTGAAGTAGGTTACACAACGGCTCTGTTTGAGGGCCTTATCGCGCAGGCCCAATTGCGGCGTGCTTTGGGGGATTTTGTAAATTGGATGGAGATACCTCCACTATGAGTAAGATTGTATCCCGAATAAGAGTCATCGCCAAGGAAATGGGTAAGATTTTGATATTGGCGGTTGTTCTGATCGCGTTAATGTTATGGTTGTCGGGTACGTTCATCAGCAAAATCCGGGCGGCCGCTCCCCCCACCAAAGGAACGCCGCCGGCAGTCAAGAGCCAAAAGGTGGAATTGAGAGAGTACCCCCAGTTGATCGAGCAGGTCGGCACAGTACAGACGCGTTCGCAGGCCCAGGTGGCCGGCCGGATTATGGCCCAGGTTCGGGAGATACCGGTCCAGGAAGGACAGAACGTTACCGGGCCAGACCGAACCAATAAAAAGGTAATGCCAACGGTGTTGGCCCGGCTCGATGGGCGAGACATCGAGGCACGACTGAAGCAGGCCCAGGCTCAAGTCACGGTTGCCGAACAAGCCATTACCGGGGCAACGGCCCAGGTGGCGGCCGCCCAGGCTCAGCAGCAGGCAGCGGAAACCCAGGTAGTGCAGGCACGGGTTGATTTTAACCGAATAGAAACACTGCATACCAAACAGGCAGCGACGGGGCAACAGTTGGACCATGCGCGCACCCAGAAAGATGTGGCCGAGGCCCAGGCTCAGGCGGCTACCCAGCAGGTGGCGGCGGTGCACAGTGATCTTGCCCGCCTTCAGGCCCAGAAAGAACAGGCGGTCGAGATGGTGCATGAAGCCCAGGTTCTGCTCAGTTATACGAAAATTCAATCGCCCTTCAGCGGGCGGCTGGTACGAAAGATGATCGACGTTGGTGATATGGTGGCACCAGGGCAGCCGTTGTTCGTGATTGAAACATCGGATGAGCCGGAATTACACGCGGTAGTGGCGGATTCCTTAGTGGCTCGATTACAGCTCGAACAGAAGCTCGACGTACGTATCGACGCCATTCAACAAACACTGCCGGGAACTGTCCGAGAAATTGCCCCTCAGGCGGATCCGCGAACTCGAACGATGCTGGTTAAGGTGTCGTTGCCGATTCAAGTTGGATTGATCAGCGGACAGTTCGGCACTTTGGCGGTACCCGTCGGTAACTACCAGGCGCTGGTGGCACCAGCGCAGGCGGTGCGCCAGGTAGGACAATTGCACCTGGTGGATGTCTTGGATACCGAGGGTTTTCCCCATCGACGTTTTGTGACACTGGGACCGCAGCATGACGAGATGGTCGAGGTGCTCAGTGGCCTTAAGCAGGATGAACAGGTGGTTATTCCATAAAAGATAACTTAGATAATACGTGTGGTATAAGCAATTCTATGGATGAATCGAATAAATCAGTTTCCAAAACACCCCTTACAGATGAAACGACTGCCCATGGTCATGACTGGATGACGAAGATTGTCGAAACATTTCTCAAGGGAAATCTGTCGGTGTTGTTGATTCTTATCAGTCTGATTGCGGGAATGGCGGCGCTGCGGCTTACACCACGTGAGGAAGATCCACAGATCATCGTGCCGATGGCGGACGTACTGATTTCCATGCCCGGAGCCAGCGCCGCTGAGGTGGAACATCAGGTATCAACACGGCTGGAAAAACTGCTGTACCAGATTCCGGGTGTGGAATACATCTATTCCACAAGTTTTTCAGGCCAGGCGATTGTTACCGTTCGCTTTTATGTCGGCCAGGACCTCGAGCGAAGCTGGGTCAAGCTTCAAAACAAGATACAGGCTAACATAGATCAGGTGCCGCCAGGGGTAACCGGGTGGGTCATTAAGCCTGTCGAGATTGACGATGTGCCCATTGTCAATTTGACCCTGTTCAGCCCCACGTACGGTGATTACGAATTGCGGCGGATGGCCGAGGAACTGGAGATTCGCCTGCAAGCGGTCAAAAATGCCGGCCGGACCTGCGTGGTGGGAGGACGTCCGCGCGAGGTTACCGTACAGCTTTCCGCAGAACGAATGGCTGGGTACAACGTGGCTTTGTCGGATATTCAACGGGCCCTGCAGGGAGCGAACGTATCGCTGCTGGGCGGCGAGCTGGTACAGACCGACCAGGCAGTGCAATTCCAGGCGGGGCGATTTGTGACTTCGGCTGAGGAGGTTAGTAATCTGGTGGTGGGGATAGACGATCAACGACCGGTGTTTCTAAAACAGGTGGCTGAAGTGCGGGATGGCCCGGCGGAGGCGACAACTTACACCCGGATTGCGCTCGGTCCGCAGGGGTATGAGAAGTTTGATCCGGTAGCCGCAGACCTGAAGTTACCCCATGGAGTCAACCGGTTCGAAGATTACGCTGCGGTAACGGTGGCAGTGGCCAAACGCAAGGGGACCAATGCGGTGCGAGTTTCCGAAGAGGTCAAAAAGGCGGCCGAGGAGTTCCAGAAGGCGGCCCTGCCCGAAGGTGTCTATCTGCGGGTAACTCGGGACTATGGTCATACCGCCAATGAAAAGGTTAATGAGTTGATCGAAGCTTTGTTGGTAGCGATTGCCATCGTGGTGGCGCTGCTGGCGTACAGTCTGGGATGGCGCGAAGGATTGATCATCGCGCTAGCGGTACCGATCACATTCAGCATCACGCTGCTCATCAATCTTCTGCTAGGGTACTCGATCAACCGTGTTACGCTCTTTGCCCTAATCCTGTCGCTGGGATTGGTGGTGGATGATCCGATTGTCGATGTGGAGAACATTCATCGCCACTTTGCCATGCGTTTGCTGGACCCGTATCGGGCAGTGATTCGGGCAGTGAACGAGGTCCGGCCGCCCATCATCCTGGCTACGCTGGCGGTGATTATCTCATTCGTACCGATGTTTTTTATCACGGGTATGATGGGCCCGTACATGGCCCCGATGGCCTTGAATGTGCCGATCGCGATGTTGATGAGTCTCATGGTGGCATTCACGATTACCCCGTGGCTAAGCTACCATATGCTGAGGGGCATCGCCCAGCATAGTCACGGCAAGACATTCGTATTGGAGGAAAGCTGGCTGTACCGGGTATATAAGGCAGTAATGATGCCGGTGTTTGAACGACGGTCTCTTCGCTGGGGTATTCTCGGCGTCATTGTGCTGTTACTGGTGTTTGCGGGCTGGCTGGTGTTGTCCCAGCGTGTACCGCTCAAGATGCTACCCTTTGACAACAAGAATGAGCTGCAGGTCGTGGTCGACATGCCGGAAGGAACAACGCTGGAGACAACGGAGGCGGTGGCCCATGATCTGGCAGACTATTTGGTAAAGGTGCCGGAAGTGACCGATGTGGTCAGCACGACCGGGGTGAGTAGTCCGATCGACTTTAATGGTCTGGTACGGCATTATTATCTTCGGCAGGGATCGAATGTCGCGGATGTACGGTTCAATCTCGCCGCCAAGAAACGCCGGGCTCAGCAAAGCCATGCCATCGCCTTGCGGCTGCGCAACGATCTGAAGACGATTGCGGAGCGGCACGGCGCTAATATTAAGATAGTGGAATCGCCGCCTGGACCGCCGGTCATCAGTACCTTGGTGGCGGAGGTATATGGTTCGGTAGGCCAGTCTTACAGCGAGTTGGCAGCCGGGGCCCAGAATGTGCGGCGGTTGATGGAGGAAGCCCCCAATGTCGTGGATGTGGATGATGTGCTGGTCGCACCTCAAGTTAAACAGCGTTTCGTGGTGGCCCGTACCAAAGCGGCTATCAACGGCATTAGTGACAGCCAGATTACGGAACTGTTGCATGGTGCGTTGCAGGGAGACAAGCCCACATCCCTGCGACTGGATGACCAGGTCAATCCCGTTCGGGTCACACTCCAATTGCCCCGTGACCAGCGCAGCCAAAACAGCCAACTCGAGCAGTTTTCCGTACGCGGCCTGACGGGCGCCGCCGTGCCTTTGACAGAATTAGGCCGGTTTGAGGAAACCACTATTGACCAGCCTATTTATCACAAGAATCTGCAACCGGTGGTGTATGTATTTGGCGATACGGCCGGTCTGCCGCCCCCTATCGCGGTCTTTCAACTCAGCGACAAAGTGAAACACGAGCCATCTCTGAGTAATCTGGCCGTGAAATGGGCCGGCGAGGGAGAATGGGAAATCACCATTCGTGTTTTTCGCGATCTGGGGATTGCCTTCGGCGTAGCGGTGCTGGGGATTTATATCCTACTGCTGTACCAAACGCAGAGTTATCTGTTACCGGCGATTCAACTGGTTGCCTTGCCACTGACGATTATCGGCATCATGCCCGGTTTCTGGCTGCTCAACACCCTGACTGCCGAAGAAGTGGGTGGTTGGCTCAATCCCGTATATTTCACGGCTACCGCTATGATCGGAATCATTGCGCTAAGCGGGATCGCCACTCGAAACGCCATTTTGCTTATCGAGTTCGTGGAGGAGCGGAAGAAGGAAGGCAAGCCACTGGTGATATCGCTGCTGGAGGCGGGGGCCCTGCGGACCCGGCCCATTCTGCTGACCTCACTGGCAGCCATGCTGGCGGCTTGGCCGATCACGCTGGACCCGATCTTTTCCGGCTTGGCCTGGTCGCTGATCTTCGGCCTGCTCGTTTCCACCCTTTTTACTTTGGTTGTCATACCGATGATTTACTTCATGGCCTATCAGAAACGCTTCGGGTAATATTATCCATGGGTATGCCGTCAGCAAAAGTAAGATAAAAAGGCGTTTGAATTGGGAATTAATTTCGGCTCCGGTGGTTGGTAAATATTTCAATATTCAATTACCAACGATGTGGTATATCGAATATTTGAAAAAGATATGCTTATAAAGTTGACTTTGCATTGTCTGCGAAAATCCTATGCCCAGAATTTAGCAGATCATGGCACTCCCATCTCCACCCTCAAAAAACTAATGGGGCATTCGAGCATTCGAACGACGGAAGAATATTATCTGCGATCTACCGATGCCAATGAAATGCAGGCTAAGAGAGTTTTAGATGAGTTAATTGGCGAAGTTCTTTATCAATGCAATACACCAGATAGGTGATAATGCTAAGCCATAATTTCTGTTTCATAATGGTCCATAGGCTAACAAAGCAACGGTTTTTTCTCAAATACTTTCGTCCGAGTCAATAATATGCCTTTCATATGCAAGTAGTTATAGCAGGATAATATTTACAAGCCACGGGAGAACTAAATCTATCGGACCCCTGTATCAGACAGCAAACCCCTATATGGGGTCTGCTGCCTGATACAAAAGAATGCCTAGGGAATGCTGGGGACTCATACTGGTCAAGGAGTACAGGTTTCCAGCCAGTGATCGGCCACAATGGCCAGATCGCCGAGATTCACGATGCCGTCCTTATTGATGTCGGCGATGGAACAACCGCTAAGACTACCCGTCAGGTCGATATAATAGTGATCATTAAATTCATTGTAGTAGATATAGTAATATCCGTTGGTCACATTTGCCCAGGCCCGCAGGCGGAACTGATAGGCACATTGCTGCCAGTCGGGAAGGGGACTGGGGGCATTCTGGGATTCAACCAGAAGGTTGCTGACACCAAACCAGTTGGTCCCGTGCACACCCGGATTATAACTATCGGTGGCAATTACGCCTCCGTAATTGTTCTTGCCCCAAAGGTCATCCAGAACATATTGGAGCAGATAGCCGTCGGGATGGCGAGCGGTGATGTTGAAGCGGAGATTTTCCTGGGAATCGATCAAATTGATGATTCCGCATTCCAAGATCTCGCCGTCAGTTTCGGGAAGGTACGAGGGATTCGTCGGGTCATACTTGACCTTGAGAATCTCGGCCTCGACGCCGCTGTTGTTAATGGCCACGATCAGTTCCTGGCTGTTGACAGGGGTCACATCCACCAGGCTGGCGCCTTGGTCATCAAAGCCCTTAATCTTCAGGGTGTACTTGCCATTGGCGAATTTGCCGGTATCCAGGATCATACGCAGGTCCATATTGGACCAGAACCCACTGCCGACCAGCGGGGTGGTTAATAGATAGACATTTTCTACACCCCAAACGGTTTGCGGACCAACGGCCACATACAGATACGTCCATTCATTGGTAATGTTGTTATAAATGTATTGGACTTTGACCAGGGTTTCCGTAAGGGGAGTGAAGTCTCCCGGATTCGGGGGGGTATTGCCAACCCAGGGACCAATCAGAACCTGGTAATAATCCACCGGATCTTCGAGTCCGAACAAGCCATAGATCCAGACCTTACTGCCAAAAGGTGTGTTGGTATAAGCCGGGATGCTCAGGGCCGAGGCGATCGCAGGGGCGACATTGGCGTGTCCTACCAGTTTGGCAGGATCCAGATTGGTCTGCGTAATCTCCGAGGTGGGGATATTCCCAAGTTGGGTGAAGATGAACCCACTACCGCTAAGCCCACCGCCGCTGTTTTGATCCGCCCAGGGACCGCCATAGGCTCCCATATCATTTCGGGAACCATCCGGATCATTGAGTGCAGGGGAAGGATTCCCGGTATTGATACAGGGGGAACCGGGCAGCAAGTGCAGGTTGTCGTCTTTCGTACCGATCAGGCCATCCAAGCCATTGGCGTTAATGAAAACAGGATTTTGACCGATATTGCCCGTACCTCCCAGAGCTCCATTCCAGTTCTGGAGGCAGCTATAGTTGATGGAGGGGACGCCGGAGAAGACAATCTGATCGGTCTCGGCGGTACCACTGGCATCGGAGTTATCCCAAAAGATACAGCTGTCAATGACGGCATCATTCCCGTTGTCATTGAAGATGGCGCCGCCATTGCCTAAGGCGGTATTGGCATACAAGGTGTTGTTTTGGAGTTTCGGCGGAGCAGGATTGGGGGAACCACCCACACCGGAATTATAAATCGCCCCACCGTTACCGGTGGCGTGATTGCCACTGAAGACACAGTTACTGATCGAGGGGGAATAGGTGTTATTCAACGTAAAGATTCCGCCGCCGCTGGCCGCCTCATTATTCAGGAACTGACAGTTAATCAGGCTGGGATTGCTGTGTTGCAGACTGATTCCGCCGCCCGCACCGGATGCCTGGTTGTTCAAAAAAACACATTCCGAGATCAGGGAACTACCCGAACTCCAATCGGCCAGACCGCCACCACCTCCGGAGGTGTTTTCCTGGAACAAGCAGTTACGGATGGTGGCCGAACCGTTGCTGATATACAGACCGCCACCGATGTAATCGGGATATTCCCCTTCGGCATGGCCAGCCGTGATGGTAAAGCCGTCGAGCACCGCCGTGAGGTCGTTGCCACTGCTGGTAACAACGTGCAGACTGTTTTCGGTGTTATTCGCAAAATCAGGTCCATCGTTGTCCAACAGATCGCCACTCAGGACCGTTTCGTTCATCCGCCAGTTACGATCCGACAGGTTAGTTTCATTACCCGCAAAGCCGCCATAAATCGCTACGCCACCTGGCAAAGCAAAATTGGCGGAACGGTTGTTCGAACCGGAAGGATTGTTGAAGCTTTGGTCCGGATGATACAGACCCTCCGCGACCCAAATTTCATCGCCGGGCAGACCGACAGCCAGGGCATCCTGGAGATAGCGGAAGGCATTAAGCCAGCTCCCACCGGTTTGGACGCCCGGGGCATTCTCATCGACATACCAGATGCTGGGGCTATCCGGAAAGCGGTAACTGACGGAGATGAATTTCTCGTAGATCTCCACAAAGCTGACGGTCTCGATGTCAAACCGGATCTGATCGACCACGGCATTCCCAGTTGTGATGGTAAACCATGCTGTGCCACTACCCTTACCGGTGGTGTAATACGGGGAACCGTGGGCGGCATAATAGGGTGTGAGGGCGCCGTGGGTAAACGGCCGGGCGAAGATTAAGAAGGTACCTACGTCTGAGATGGCGTAATCGAACGTGATATTCACATGATTGTTGAAGGGCAAGCTGGTGGGAGAAGCGGGGGCCAGTTGGATGTTGGTGATGGAATTGCCAAAGAAATACTTCACATCCACGTAAAAGTCCGATAGGATGCTGCTTTGGTCAGAGTTGGTCATCTGGAATCGGATTCGGTCCACAACCACATCCCCCGAGGTGATCGTAACATAACCATTTCCACTGCCCTTGGGGTATGGATACAATGGGGAAGGGCTTACCGCAGCGTTCGGGGAAAGATTTCGCCCAGTATAGGGGAAGACGAATATCCGGACGCCTCCTGCCGCATCGGTGGTGTAATTAAAACTGATATTGACATGTTCATTATTCAACATCCCGGCCGGAGACGAGGGGGAAAAACCGATATTGGTGATGGTGTTGGCTGCCCAGGTCACACTGGGGCCAATCAGCCAGACGCTAAGCACTATAATTATGATTTTTGCTAGGTGTCTCATTTACTGTCCTCCTGTAATAAGAGTTCGTTTTTTACCAGTCCATTTTTTCACACATAACAACTGATCCACCCGGTTGGATCAGCTCTGGGCGTTATTCTTTTTAACCGGGGTACTGGTTCATCTTTTCACTTACCTTAACAGATGCCCGATAGCTTGATTTTCTGAATCATATCGGGTTAGGTCTGTCGAGAAGCTTTACCAAAAGTAACAAACATTTGAGAGTGCCTGCTTGCTGGTATTATTTTTACGTCCGGTTGCAGGCGAATTTCTTGCTCGTGAAGGATGAACATCTTTTTCCTTCCCCCTGATGTATTAGTTCATATTCCCTTACACCTCCTTCCTAAATATTGGTTAATCGGTGCAGTACCTCAATCTGTGCCTATCCTCTTTCCAAACGACAAGATCTTCTCCCAATGGTCGTTTTCCAGGTACTTTGAAAAATTGCCATGTCCATTGTAGCCTCCTATATTTCAGGAGTTTTTTCAGAAGCTGACGGTTTTCTTGTAAAGCCGAATCGTAATGGAAAAGCTAAGAATTACTACCAATACATTATACTACTGTTCCTGTAATTTTGATAATATACTTTAAATTAAAAGAATATTTTTTGTATCAGCGTGTAAGTAGAGTAAAAGTATATGCTTAAATACTTATCTAATAGTATGTTAGGATTTTAGATCCATCAACCGGTAATTTATAACCTATTACAGAACACCGGAAGATGAGAGGTGAGAAGAAATAGGAAAATAGGCGTGTTTTTTCGAATTTCTGAAAACCTCGTAAAACTGCAAAAAATAGGAAAATTTTAGGATAGTGACAACAAGAATGCCGAAGACGCTGGTTGGACGCTGGGGAGGATTTATTATTTTTTAAGGGGGTATTCACTTGAGTCAGGTGAATACCCCCTATTTTTTATTTATTTTCGCAATTTTGTTCTTATAAACACGAACAGACTGATTTCCAATGATGAATTCACTAATAGGGGAAAATGGAAGTTTTTAGTTATTGGTTATGTACCTACTCCATAGTAAGGTAATCGTTCGACCAAGTACACCTGCAACGGTGGCAAAAAAAAGGGCCGCCAGTGCTCTGGTTACGACCCCATATATACATGTTCTATAATCACTTCTACCGATAGCCGGTCAACCACTGGCTGGCCAGGACGGCCAGGTCCTGCAGATCGACAAAACAATCGCCGTTGGCATCCATGGTGGGACACTTCCCAAAAATGTACGCCGAGCCAGAATTCGGACCATTACCATTATCCCATTCAGCTCCCACTAGGGCGTAATCGGCACTCAGACTGACTGCGATGCCGAACATGTCCGTGTCGCCGCCGTCACCGGTCAACTCGGCCTGCAGTATCCAGAGGCTCCCCTGCCGTTTGAACACAAAAGAGTGGCCCTGCCAGGAATCAGAACTTGGTTGTGGGGCACCGACAAGGGCAAAATCATCGTACAGACTGACCGATTGTCCGAAATAACCCAAATACCGGCCGTCAATGGCGGTGAGCATGGCTTGGAAGGTCCAAGTGCTTTCATTTTGTTGGAACACATAGGCCGCACCACGTCTGCTGGCACTGATATCTTCCCCGATCAGGGCGGTATTGTCGTACAGACTGACCGAACAGGCAAAACCAATCTCATCAGGGACTCTCAGTAAGCGCTGTGGCACCCAGGAGGTTCCATCCCTTTTGAACAGGTATGCCGCTTCACTACCATCCCCCACGAGGGCGTAGTCACCGTACAGACTGACCGAGATGCCAAAAGATACGTAATCACCGGAGTTGGCGGTGAGTTTGGCCTGCTGCGTCCAGGTTAGCCATCCCGCCTTAAACAGGTATGCCGCACCGAAATAGTAATCACCTGTACTGCTGCGAATAGCCCCCACGAGGGCGTAGTCACCGTACAGGCTGACTGAGCAGCCAAAGAAATCCCCAGCGGCCCCGTCATCGGCGGTTAGTATGGCCTGCTGGGTCCAGGTCGTTCCATTCCGTTTGAATATATACACGGCGCCGCGACCTTCGGCAACGCCGGGTGCCCCTATCAGGGCGACATCACCGTATAGACTGACCGAGTAACCAAATTGGTCGTTAGAGACGCCTTTGATGTCAGTCAATTTGACCTGCTGCGTCCAGGTCATTCCATCTCGTTTGAATATATACGCTGCACCCTGAACGTCGTCATCTCCCATGGCTCCTATCAGGGCGTAATCACCAGACAGGCTAACCGAGCAGCCAAAACGGGCGTCGCTACCGCCATCATCGGCAGCCAATTTGGCAAGCTGTGGCCACTGGGCCTGAACCGAGCCGGTTCCTGTCAGAGCGAATGCCCCAATTACTATAAGATAACAGAGAAAAAATCGCGAGTTCATCTCACATCCTCCTGTGTTGTAGTTTTTCTGACGGCGGGAATTCATGATCAAACGAGGCGTCAGAATAGACGGTACAAACGATACCTTTGAACGTCACCATTGATAACAACGGTCGAGAATCTGGGATTTCATCAACACTATCACTCTTAAATTTTCCATGTGGCTCATAATTTTCTCGCCAATTTCTGAAGGGCATTTCCTGGAGGGATAAATGAACCAACATTTTCCAGATAACCTTATAACTGAAATTATTATAACACAAATGCCACTACTATGTCAATACAGAAATTAGGGGACTTTGTCGCTATTTAGTCCCGTCACTCATTAGACCTGATTTTGTCGGTAATAATCGTTGTTAGACAACCCGAAATCTGGGAAAAAGTAGGTCAGGAATACGTCAAAGAACTGAATGGGAAAAAGTAGGTAGTAGAAACTGTTTATTTTTCTTCCCGAACTTCTTTTCGCTATTAGTCATCTTCCTCTTCATCATCCGGTTCATCCGGATCCGAATCGGTAGTGGTGGAGGAAGTACTACTTTCATCCTGTCCCAGATCCACTAGCGGTTTATCCAACTGTAGGTTGAAGCACCCGGCTATCCAAAAAATACCTACAATGGAGATCGCGTAATAAAAAAACCTACGCATATCTTTCTCCTTAAGCTATTTATGTTTTACAATTTCAATATAACTTCTAAATTTTATTAGGCTATGAAACAAATGTCAATGACTCAACCAATGCTTTTAATCATGGGATGGACCGCCAGCGGGAAAGGGAAACTGGCGTTTGAACTGGCCCAACGGCTACATGGCCAGATTCTGAGCATCGATTCGACGAAGGTGTACCTACGAATGGATATCCGCATAAAAATGGAATATGGCATCGAGGGAAAAAGAAAAGAGGGCGTGTTTTTTCCACGCCCTCTCTGAAACGGTGGGGGACTACGCGATATTATTGAATCGTGTTTTTAATTTTTTCAATGGCTTTATCAGCCTCACGCTGGACGGAACTCTGCCCGTCGAATTCGACGCTCCACGCCAGAAAATCAATCGCCATACGGTCGCCAATTTTGCCTAACGATTCAGCGGCGTTTTCGCGAACCTCATCGTCATTGTCGTTAAGCAGGGCATTGATCAGGGCGGCGACGGCCTGGGTACCCGGCTGGCTAGCCAAATCGTCAGCGGCGTCCTGACGCTCATCGACGGTTCCGTAACGCAAATTCATCAGATACTTGCCGAGTTTTTCACTGCCGGCGTTCATGGGAGGCATCGAGGAACTAATATAAAGGTCCTCGGCGTTGTTTTTAGCCTTGATCTGTTCGGCGGCGTTCATGGCGGCGACTTTGACACTGTCATCCTGTTCAAACTGGGCACTGCGGAGTAGGGCTTCATAGGTGGTCGGATCACCAACGGTGCCGAGACTGGTGGCCGCAGCCGCCCGAACGTTGCTACTGGCGTCGTTGATCAGGGTGTCCAGAAGCACGGCCACGGTGGGTGCATCCTGATAAGCAGCCAGTTGAATGGCGGCTTCCCGGCGGGTCTCATCGTTCCCATAGAGAATATCCTCTTTGTACTTCTGCAGATCAGATTCATAGACTCGCTGAGGCTCGGTCGCTTCTGTGACAACGTTCGAATTCACGATAACCTGCCGTTCGATGACGACTGGATAGGGGTCGGAATAGCCCCACACATACACAGTTGTGTACCACGGATAGTAAAAGTAGCATCGGTGCCACGGATAGTAGTAATGGTAGAAAAAGCCGTGATGGTAATTATGGTAATAGCCGTGATAATGGTCATCACCGTGTACGTAGATGCGGTCATGACGGTAGCCACGATCGCTCCGCCAACTGTCATGGCGGTAGCCATCCCGTGAATAACTGTTGTGGCTGTCACCCCGATCATGGGACCGGTCAAAATTACGATCCCCCCGCATCGAACTGTCGTTGGAGCGGTCAGAACGGCCACCCCGATCACTCCGATCACGGGATCGGTCAGAATCACGATCCTGCCGCACTGAGCCAACACTGGAGCGGTCAGAACGGATACCCCGGTCACCCCGATCGCTCTGGTCAGACCGGACTGCCCGATCTGAACGGTCGCCGCGGTTGGATCCAGAGCTACCGTCCAGGCTAGCGGACCGGTCAGTTCGATCATTCGACGTGGAACGATTAGAACGTTCAACGCGAGCAGGTGGGTCGGATTGTGAGCCGCGGTCAGTGCGGGCAACCCGTATAGTCTGATCGGGTCGGTTAGCACCGCTGGAGCGGATGCTGTTGCTGGAGCGTACTGGTTGATTAGACCGGGAATCACTCCTCGATCGAATGGAAGTCTGGCGTTCACTTCGGACGGAAGCGGAACTGGACCGTTGAAAAGTCAATCCGGACCTATTTGACGATGAGGAACGGCTACTAATACTTTCAGACCTGCCGGAACTTCTTGCCGGGGCGTTGAAAGATTGCGAACGACTGCTACTGGAGCGAGAAGACGAACGGAAGGATTGTGACGATGTACTGCGATAAATCGATGGTGTGCTACTGGAGCGGGAAGACGAGCGGAAAGAGCGTGGCGGAGTACTCCTGGAACTCGACGGAGCGTTGTAAGAGCGGGAAGAACCACCCATGGATCGTCCGCCGCCGCCACCACCGCGACCACCACCCCCACGATCCCCGCCGCCACCTCCACCACCACCGCGAGCCCAAAGGGCTGGAGCGGCTAGAATTATCGTAAGTGCTGATAAGATACAGATTAATGACTTTTTATTGCGAAACATCACACATCTCCTTGCCTCCGAGGTACTCACCGATAAATTATATCACAATTCCTACTTATAGGACAGTACAGAAAGTGGCAGGATAGCCGCAAAATATATGGAAAATGGGTAACTGTGCTTTTAGAAATTGTCAAAAAAAGGGGGAATCTCAACTCACTCCCGACTCACATGGCACTCACTGGGCACTCAGAACAGGATTGAGAAAGACGCTGGATTGACGCTGGAGGACCTTTTCTCTACAAGAATAAAAAAAACCTATTTATAAGGGCTTGAAAATAAAATGGTTATGAAATGGAGCCTATGAGGATCGAACTCACGACCTCTTGCATGCCATGCAAGCACTGGCAAAAATAGCACTTGTAATATTCTATAAAATAAAGACTTATGAACGACTTTTTTGCAAAAAACAGCAATTAGACAAAAACTCGACTCAAATAGGACTGGGTAGGTAGTAGGGGGGCACTGGCAACAGGATTGGCAAAGACGCTGGTTGGACGCTGGAAATGGTTCGTAGAAACGACGATACTGGTAAGAAAAAACAACTGCTCAATTTATCTCTGTTAACCTGTTCCCGAAGGTAGTCGATGACTTTGCAGAGTTTTTTACCAATACAATATGTAAACCAGTGATAATGGGAAGACAGCGATTCTGTTTCATGATGCCAAATGTGCTAACAAATCAAACTGTTTCTTCTCAAATGCTTTCATCAGAGCCGATAATAAGTCTCTCATATTCAAGTAGTTATAGCAGGATAATATTTACACCCCACGGGATACAATATCTCGTGGATTCTTTCAGTTTCCCTATCTGGTTTTCCTTCTGAGAGAGTCAGCTGTTACCGCTTCTTTGTGCTTTTTTGGGTCAGTTCCTCAACACGTGCCTGGGCCTCTCTCTTACCCAGGCGGCGAAGAGCCGCAAGAACCGCCAATTGCTGCTTGCGGGGACGGACTGTCTCACTTTCCCACTGATAGACGGTCTGACCTGTCACGCCGATAATCTTCCCGTAAGCCGCCGCAGAAAGCCCAAGGCGTTTCCGATGCGATCGCAGGCCTCGGGCTGAGAATCTTTTGCCTTCTGCATCTGCCTCGCTGACCTGGGACGGGATCTCGCGGCCCAGCTGTTTTTTAAGAAAGGTAACCTGGCGTTCCAGTTCAGATATTCGACGTTTCATTTCGGCAACGGCCTTGCGGTGCTGGGTTGTTATTGTTCTGAGGGCCTTTGTTTGGCTCTTGATCTCCTTGCGTGCCAACCGGGAGATTTCGTCTTTGAGCGCGACAACAATGTTAGACATGTTTTTTCTCCTAATTTCAGTACTGCTCGTCCACTTCTTTATTCACGATTTTCCAGATATATTTTCGAGCTACTCTTGAGTTATTCTACGCTATCCGGCGGGATATGCAATGCTTTTTGCATGGCTTGGCAATTCGCCTTTTTCGAGCGAATCGCCAAATACGCGGTTTGGTCGGAGGATGCAAACATGAAACAGGAAAATGAATCGACATTGCTGCCTATAAACTTAAGCTTACCCAACAGGTCTTTCCCGGCGATGTTTTCAAACTGGCCGAAATGCGGGGTGTATTTACGGTAGAATTTTTTCCCCTTAGCTGAACGGATTTTGTTTTTCAGTGGTGTCCTAGGCTAACGCTAGAGAAATCGTCGCGACCCCCATTGCCAGAATGTTCGTCAGAAAATGCCGTCGGTCCCTCAACAAGTTTCCAGATATATCCGATTATAATGTATCCTTGTTCCTATTATGTGCTCATTCCACCTCGACATGGTTGTCTATGTTTAAGGCAGTAACCAGAATTCGTTAATCGTCGGACCTTCTGACGCCTTCAGTATGTTCAGACGAAATATCTGGCCCGTAACCGGTTCGAATTTCAACTTTGCTGTATGGCCGAGAGAGGTTCCTTTCTGGATGGTGATCCACTCTCCATTGACTTGGTATTGCAGTT
>CAZOMV010000053.1:0-38931 GCA_964580995.1 uncultured Pirellulales bacterium | reverse complement strand
GATGCTGGTATTAAAGAACTTACCACTTTTGCCGCATGAAAATCATGCAGAAAAACAAGAATATGATAGATAGTAGTACAGAGGAAAGAGAATATTATAATAGTGACGGGATAGGATTCGGAAAAGAGGTTTTACAAAAGATAACGGAGGGAGCAAAGGGCAAAAAGGAAGATGGTATGCAGAGCATACCCTACCAGTCTTAGCAGACGGCAGAACGACGCGAGGGCGAATGAGAATATGGCGCTCCCGCTGGTCGCTGCGCCGGACAATACGAGGGTGGATAAGAAGACCTCCCGGCTGGAAGGCAGGAAGGTGCCACCCGATTTGGAAGACAAAAGACAACCTAAAGGTTGAACTCAGAACGGGAATGGCAGGCGGGCGGGAGAGGGGGGAAGAGCACGGCTGGCACAGCCGCGGCACAATTAGAGAGGGAGTGGGGGGAGATTATCCCGGGGTGGGGTAGGAGGAGGTTTGCTTCCGTGGGGGCAAGAGGCGGGCAAGGCCGGGGCAAGGTCGCTTTTGGCGGCTTGGTCGGGCCAATTTTTTCAAAATCTTGCATCGAATCCGGCAATACTGATAACGGGGATTTTGGCGTAATTTAAGCCGTTTTTTCAGGGATTTTTCCGTGTTTTTCACGTTTTTTGCAGAGTTTTTTTCTGTTTTGTTCATCTATTTTTTACTCTGCTGTCGATACATCCGTTGCGACTCGGAAGTGGAAGAGAGGATACGAGCATTTATATAATCTATGTATTTAAAAGGATTTGCGTTATGGATCAGTCCCTGTTCTTTTTTCATTATCTTTTTACCACCAGCTTACTGATGGCTGGGCTGGGTCTGCCGACCGCTTGCCACTTTGCCTATCCCCTTGAGGATTTGACAGCCCTTAACACCTTGGAAATAAACGAGATAACAGACCCAAAGAGCGGTTTTGGTTTTATCAAAACACCAGCCATAGATGAGGCGGAACAGTCAGACAACCTTGCTGCCTCCAGTTTGTTATCGACTCAAGAACACCTGCGGAACCACAGCCCTCCGCTCTTTGTGGAAAACATGCAAAAAGGAACCTGTGGAGTAACATGAAAAAACACTAAATATACCCACTTACGGCTGAGCGTGCTGCTCAGCCTTTTTTGTTCTACTAAACTCTAAATAGCCTGTTAATAAGAACTTATAGTAACAAAATATTTTTTACATTATTTTTTATAGACAATCAAATGGCCGCAGATATAATGCCGTTTGAGTTGGATTGTCGAATGAGTTAGGCAGTCAGTTGTTCGGTTCTTGCCAGTTTTTTGCCTGGACCCCATCGTGTTATCTCAGTCGCGGTTCCCAACCGAATAGGAACGAGTGTTTTCCTCTTTCAGTCAGACCTGGAAAGTAAAATGCGGGTCGAGTAAATCCTGTTTTAGGAGAGTGTTATGGGTAAGAAATTGTATGTCGGTAACATGAGCTATGATGTTGATAGCGCGGCTCTGGAGCAGCTTTTCGCTGCCCACGGGACAGTGGAAAGCGCCAATATCATCAGCGACCGGGCAACGGGTCGCAGCAAAGGCTTCGGATTCGTCGAGATGAGTACGGACGAAGAAGCCCAAGCGGCGATTTCGGCGCTGGATGGCCAGGAAGTCGGCGGACGTCCCCTCAAAGTCAACGAAGCCAAGCCAAAAGAGAGTCATGGCGGCGGCGGCGGACGGGGCGGCAGCGGCGGCGGACGGGGCCGGGGCGGTTATGGCGGCGGCGGTGGTGGCGGGGGCGGCGGGGGGGGCGGACGCGGCCGGTATTAAACCGTCTTTTAGCAACACAAATCAAAAGAGATCACTTTCCAAGGTGGTCTCTTTTTTTTGTATATAGGATATTCCCCTTTTATCCGGCTATCTGTCCATTTGGTTGGAAAAGGATATTCCTTGACAGCGGTTCTCCCAGGCGTAAGATACTATCTGGTAATGAGATGTAAGGTTTTGCAAAACTTGAGTAAGATAATGCAATGACAGTCTGGTTAGAAGCGAGAAGATCTGATGGCGAATAAAGTGGCGGTATTGATTCCGGCGGCGGGGGCCAGTACCCGGTTCAAGGGGAAAAGGAAGAAGCAGTTCTGCGATATAGACGGTCGGGCGGTTTTTTTGCGGACGGTGGAACGGTTTGCCGACCGGGAGGATGTCGGCCAGGTGGTGCTGGCGATCCCGGCGGACGAGGAAGAACTGTTTCAGATCAAGTGGGGGGCCAGCGCCGGTTTTCACGGGGTGAAGGTGATTATTGGTGATGACGAACGATATAAAACGGTTCAAAAGCTGCTGGCGGAAGTAAAAGAAGGCATGAACCTGATTGCCCTGCACGATGCGGTGCGGCCGTGTGTGACGGCGGAGCAGATCGACGCGGTATTTGCCGCGGCAGCCAAAAGCGGGGCCGCGATTCTGGCGCATCGGCTGGTGGGTACGATCAAGCAGGTGGGGGAAAGCAATCTTATCAGCAAGACGCTGGACCGGACGGAAATGTGGGAGGCGCAGACGCCGCAGGTATTCAAGCCGGAGATTATTCGCAAGGCGTATGAAAATATCGAGTCGGTGAAGGAGAAGATTACCGACGACGCGCAACTGGTGGAGGCGCTGGGGATCCCGGTCCAGGTGGTCGAGGGGACTACCAGCAATATCAAGATCACCAACGAAGAGGATATCGCGATTGCCGGGGCGATCCTGAAAACCCGCGATAAGGCGAAAAAACCCAAAGGTTCCGCCGGCCCCTTCGCCGATGAGCGGGAGATGTGGTAATTATCTTTACAAAAATTCCAAATACTAAAAGATAAATTCTAAACAATATTCAAAGGTTCGAAATTGGAAATAACAAAAAAGGGCAGGTAACATATTGCCTGCCCTGTGTGGTGTTTATTTTGATAGTTTCAGGATCACCATCGCCTGTCCTGCGGACAGACGATGCCACCCATTACAAAACAATCGAATCGGTTACTGGGCGGAAATCACGTGCATGTCATTATCGTATTTCATGGTGTAGCTGTAGGTGACGACGGTGGCCTTTTCGCCGGTGGTATCGGGCGCCAGGGTGAGGTCCCAGCGGAGGATGCCTTTGGCCTTTAGATTCGCGACATACTCGGTATTCTCGCTCAACGGCACGCTGCTCTGCCAATCCGTGATGGCCAGCGTTTCATCTTCGGTGTAGGGCAGGCGTTCCAGCAGCCGCAGCGGGACCGGGGTCTTTTTGTAATTTTGAAGGGCAATCCGGTAATGGTAGGTATCGACGCGGTTGCCCCAGAGGGTTTCGATTTTCTTATCCTTGAATTCGCGGGTGACCTGAATCTGGGAATCCACGCCGAAGCCGGCGGTGAATTTCTCGCCCATGGTGACCAGGGGCATTTCGCCTTTGCCGACGAAATCGCTGCCGCGGTACAGGCTGGCCGGGCCGGGCAGCAGGATGGTATCGCTGTCGTTGACCATCTCGGCCTGCAGATAGACATAATCGGTCAGCAGGGGGGTGGCGACAAAACAAAAGGCAGCGCCGGCGTCGATGCGGGCGATAGTGACCAGTTGCTGGTCGCTGCGGCTGGGCAGGGAGAGCTTGCCGGCCAGTTGATAGGAGACGCTCACGCCCTCTTTACGGGCAAACTCTTTGGCCTGTTTTTGAATCAGGCCCAGGGCTTTATCATCCACCTGCAATTCGATGGCCTGATTTAACGTTGCCAGTTGATTGAGTTCCTGCTGGGCGATTTTTCCCTTGCCGGCGGCGATTCTGCGATTCTGCTGGATATTTTTGAATTCTCCGCTTAAATCCAGATAGGACGAAGAAGGGGCATTTTCCATCTGCTGAGCAACCGGCTGCGAATCCTTATTCGCATCCTGGCCTGATGATCGGTCTCCTAGCGAAACACCGGCTCCCAGCAGTACCTTCATCGGGTCCAGGGCCGGGGCGAAGGCCGCCATGCTCGGCTCCGCGGTGGAAAGGCGCAGGGTGACGCCGTCCCAGTTTTCGCCGCTGGCCTGATGGATGATGGCGTTGTACTCCACCTGGACTTTGGTTTGTTCCGCATCGGCCCGGAGATTGTACTGGGGCAGCCAGTTGGCATCGTTCACCAGGTAGCTCAGTTGCAGGGAGATTTTCGCATCATCGATTTTGTGGATATTTAGCACGGCTTCCCGTTCGGTGCGGGAGCGGCCGGCGGCCAGTTCCTCCCGCTGGCGCTGCAGCAGATTCAGTTCCTTTTGCAAATCTTCCAGTTGATCTTCCAGATTCAGGGCATTTTCATGGAGTTGGGTCATTTTCCCTTCCAGATAACCGGTCAGTTTTTCGATGGGTTCATATTGAAGCAGTGCCCGGTCGAAATCGTGATTGGCGGTGGTCGTCGAGAGGTTCCAGAATGGTTCATAGCGGCCCCGCAAATTGCTGCCGTGCTCCAGATTCCTCTGGGTATGTTTGATCTGGCGATTCATGTCTTCGATTTTGGCATCGAGCTGCTTGACCTCTTCGCGGGTATCCTCCTGAACCGCCTGTTCCCGATAGCGGACGCTGAGGACCATCGCGTCCCCGGAGGCCTGGGCATAGAGGCTTTCCGATACAATCTGGTGGGGCAGGCCGGTAACGATGATCTCGGAACTGCCGGCGGGCACCTCCAGATCGAGGGTGCGGGTTACCAGGGCCTGACCGCGATATACGGTAACCTCGGAGATGGCCCCCGTGGCGTTGGCGAAGGTGAGTTGATACGTTGTCGATAGCAGGACAAGAAACAGTAATGCGATAGTCTTTTTCATAATTGGTTCCTTTTATTTAAGGTATATTAATTGAACCGCGTGTGCAACAAGTTGCACATCCTACCTGAAAATTCTATTATTGTTGGGTTTCGCGCTGGAACTGGGAGGCGCGCATGGACTTTCGCTGCCGGGTCCAGTTGTTTTCATCCAGATTGTCGGCATCTTTGCGATTGTCTTCGGCATATTCATCCAGCTTCCGGGATTGATACTTGCCGCCATATTCTTTTAAATAGCTGGCGTTGCTCTTCAGCATTTCCCCGGCCTTTTTGACTTCTCCCTGATCCCGGAGCTGCAGCGCCATTTTATTGCGCTCGATGGCGATCTGTTCCACGACATCGACCATCACCCGGGCATTGGTATTCGCTTCGATTCGTTTTTCATCGGTGGAGAATGTGACACCCGTGCTGCCGACCCATTCCTGCGTGGTATGGGTGTTCATATCCCCATAATGGATCCGCACGGTAGCCACCGTTTGGGCGCAATCGCCGGCCATCGGTGGCACTTCCATTTCCAGCAGCAGATATTTCTCATTCTCGCTGAAGAGCTGGTTGATATACGTTTTGACGGTCTGTCCCTGAATCTCTCCCTCCCGTCCCAGCAGTCGAACGGGCCGGATGCCGGCGGGACAGACAATCTCGATCTGAATCTCCCGGGCGACGACCGCCAGGGCCTGGTTAAACTCGCTATTGAAAATCCCCGCCAGTTCGGCGGCCTGTTCGGCGAAATAATGGCTGCCGTCGCTTTTGTAGGCCAGTTGCGTCATGAGGTCTTCGTTGTATCCCAGGCCCAGCCCGATGGTGGTGACGGAGATGCCCTCCTCGATGAGGGAGCCGCCCAGGCGGCCCAATTCGTCGGGGGTTTGCGGCCCGACATTGGCCAGGCCATCGGAGAGCAGCAGCATCCGGTTGACCCGGCCCGGTTCCAGAAACTTCCGGATTTCCGCCGCCCCCTGGCTGACGCCGGCATATAAGGCGGTGCTGCCCCCGGCCTGGATCGATTGAATCAGCCGTTCCATGGCGTCCCGGTCGGAGACTTTGGTCGCGGGAATCAGCATGTTGACATTGGAATCGTAGGTTACGACGGCAAGAATGTCATTGGAGTTGAGACGCTGGACGGCCATGATGGCGGCTTTGCGGGCTTCGGCGATTTTTTCGCCGCCCATCGAGCCGGACTTGTCGATCACAATGGCGATATTGACCGGCGGGCGGGTTTGCTCCCGTTCGATGCAAAGCCCCTTCAGGGCGATCCGCAGATAGGCCGTTTGCTTCAGATCAGCGTGGAGTACGGGTTTGTCCAGCGACAGATCGAAGGCGAGGGGGGAAGGAAGGGATTTGCCCCAGGCGATATTCATCCATACAAGGGAAACGGTTAGAACCAGGACAGCTTTTGTGCATTTGGATCGGATTTTCATGGTACGCTCCTTTCAAGGTATTGCCAGAAAACGGACATTATCACTACCTGAATTATGAAATCAAAATCCTTGAACGCCAAGTAAATTGGATGTAAAATACGGACCATCTTTTTTTACAGAACATTTACATGCGCAAAGGGATGCGGTATGGTATAATTTAGGAAGACGGTGGGTTAAGAACCCACCCTACCGAATCAGGAAGACGGTGGGGCAAGCCCCACCCTACGTGAAGAACACGGCCAAAATGGCCGTGGCACAATTGGTGTTGGTACAGCAGGTGGAATGAGATATGGAAACGAAAACAACGATATTGATCGTGGAAGATGAGCCGAAGATCCGGCAGGGGCTGAAGGATTTTCTGGAGTATCATGATTTTGCGGTAGCCGAAGCGATGGACGGGTTGGAGGCGCAGCGGCTGGCGGCTGGCAAGCGGTTTGATCTGATCCTGCTGGACCTGATGCTGCCGAAGATCAGCGGGGAGCAGCTTTGCCGGCAATGGCGGCAGAACGGTTTGCAGACCCCGATTATTATGCTGACGGCCAAGGGGCAGGAGCAGGAGAAGATCAGCGGGCTGAATCTGGGGGCGGATGATTACATTACCAAGCCTTTTTCGCTGGAGGAGCTGCTGGCGCGGATGCTGGCGGTTTTGCGGCGGATGAGTCCGGGCCGGGCGGTGGGCCAGTGTTTTTCTTTTGGCGGCTGGGAGGTGGACATTTCCGCCCTGACCGTGAAGAACCACAGCCGCAGCGTGGAGATTACCACCCGCGAGGCCCAGATCATTCAGTATTTGGCGGCCTATCCGCATCGGATCATCAGCCGGGATGAACTGTATGAGAAAGTCTGGGGGGAGACTATGACCGAGCTAGGCACGCGAACCGTGGATATGCACATTGCCAAGCTGCGGGCGAAGATCGAGAAGGACACCACCGAGCCGCAAATTATTAAAACCGTGCGCGGAGCGGGTTATAAATATGAAAATGAATAGGACCTGTTTATTATGTACCGGCGTTTGATTATCGTATCGATCCTTATTTTCATCAGCCTGTGCGGGCTGAGCGGGCTGGGGTATCGTGCCATCAGTCTGCAACAGGAGGGGCTGGCGGGCCGGCGGTACGCGGAGTTTGCCTCCGTCGCCGAGCAGATCCAGCAGGATGTCAAGGGCAAGCTGGATAAATTCATTTTGACCGAACAGAAACGGCCCTATACCGATTACCAGTACTATTATGTCCCTGAGAATGTGGCCGGCCAGGCCGGTCAGCAGGTTACTCTGCTGCGTTCGCCGCTGGGGGACCAGATGGAGCACGGCCTGGCCTACGGGTACTTTCAGATTGAGCCGGGCGGCTCGGTCATCAGTCCTTTTTATAATCCGCAGCAGGAACAGGAACAGAAATCGGTTCAGCAAAAATTTACCCCGGCCCAGCAGTATTTGCAAAAAATCAAAACCAGCCTGCTGCCGGTGCTGAATGGCTCCTGGCCGGACACCTGGGCGGAGGCCGATAAAAAAATCCCGGAGGCAGTGACGGGATTTCGCAAAATGGAAGAATATGCCAACCGGGTTCAAACCGATAAAGATGCCTATGATGCACCAAAGAGTAAGGGGGCCTTGGCGAAATCCGCTCCTCCGAAATCGCAGGGAAAAGCCCGTCGCCAAAGCAGCAGTGAACTCAAAATTGAAAGTCTTCAGCAATCCGATCGGCAGGAACAGGTGATTACCCAGCAGCGAGCGACGGTGGAGCAAAATTTTCGCAATGCCGGCGAGCCGGTTGACCGGCTTGATTTGACCCTGCATAAAAGACGCGGGCAAAGAATGGAGTCACAGCTTGCCGTTCCTGCCTCGGAACCCTCCTCGCCGCTGAGCAATAAGCCGGAAGAGGAAACATCCGAGACGTTATCCTACGGCGGCGGTAAAAAAGACGTATCGAAGTCAGATGCGCTGTTGGAAGGAACGCCGCCAAGTCCGGCCATCATGGCACCGGCCGAACCGGCCCTCATGCCGCAGGTCGAATTGCAGACAGAGGGGGTTTCCGTTCTGAGAGAAAATGCGCCTGCTCCGGCGGCTGTTCAGCCGACAAGCAGTCCTACCTCGGATCTGGTGCAGATACGCATCGAGCCGTTTGTGCCGCTGATGGTTGCCCATGCGGGGAATAGCATCGCGATTTTTGGCGGGGACATCTTTATGCTCCGCCATGTACAGATTGAAGACCGGCATTTCCTGCAAGGATTTCAGCTCCATGACCGCAAGCTGCTGGAGGAGGTGGCCGCGTCCGCCCGGCAGTTCATGCGGGAAGGGATGGATTTCGAGCTGGACCATGCCGCCGATGAGCAGGGTGTGGCTTATACCGCCGTTCTCGATTTCGGATTCGGCAATCTGGCTTTGTATCTGCGCGAAATCGATCCCGGCTGGATTCCCCGGCAGATCGGCCAGATGCGGAACTGGTATTTCGGCATCCTCGGCCTGGTGTTTGTGGTGGTGATGCTGGGGGTGGCCAGCCTGTGGCGGAACGTGCATGCCCAGTTGAAGCTGGCGCGGCAGAAGGATGATTTCATCTCGGCGGTTTCGCACGAGCTGCGCACGCCGCTGACCTCGATCCGCATGTACACGGAGATGCTGGAAAAGAACTGGATTAAAAACGATACCAAGCGGCAGGAATATTATTCGAATATGCGGCAGGAGAGCGAGCGGCTCAGCCGGCTGATCGAAAATGTGCTGGACTTTTCCCGCATTCAACGGGGCAAGAAAAAGTATAACTTCCAGCTGGGGGACATCAATGCCTGTGTCGGGGGGATTGTGGAGATGCTCAGCCCCTATGCCGCCCAGCATGGTTTTACGCTGGTGAAGGATTTTACGGTTATGGAATCGGTCCCGTTTGACCGGGATGCCGTCATGCAGATCGCGATCAACCTGATCGATAACGCGGTGAAATATGCCCGCGGCGCGGAGGACAAAACGATTACGGTCCGTACCCTGCTGCGGGGCAGCTTCGTGCTGATCGAGGTGGAGGACCACGGTCCCGGCGTGCCCCACAACCAGCGGCAGAAGATTTTCGAGGAATTCTACCGGATCGGGGAGGAGTCCCGGCGGGAAACCACCGGCACGGGGCTGGGGCTGGCCCTGGTGAAAAAATTCGCCCAGGCCCATCGCGGCTTCGTCGAGATCGCCGCCGCCCAGCCCAGCGGCGCTATCTTCCGGGTTGCGCTGCAAACGGCCCTATGATATTGGCAAATAATCACTTGTGTTTTGCGTACCCGTTTTTTCCCGGCCGACGTTTTTATCATTTTTTTTCTTGATTTCCGCCCTCTTTTCGGGTATTATTAATTTTATGCTTGAGGGAACCTTCGATTTTGGGTTCACCTGGAAGGATTTTTTAGTTTTCATTTTTGGGTATGCAGAGATGACTGAAATGGAAAAAACAATTTTTCGATTCATATTCCTAGGTGCAGTCTGGTTTGGGCTGGGAATTTCCAATTCTTCCGCTACCGTTTGTTATGATTTGATCGATCTGGGGAATAACCAGGCAAGTTGTGCCTATTCGATCAACAATGACGGTTTGGCCGTAGGAGTTATCAACTATTCTTTAACGAGCAGCCGGGCGGTACGTTTTGATTCCAGTGGGGACGGCAATACGATTTTATTGAGCAATTATACCAGTTGTGCGTATGCCATCAATAATCTGGGTGTGATCGTGGGGGCGTCCGCCGGTTTTGGCGGACAGTTTCAGGCCAAAGCCGCCGCTTTGTTTGATCATACGGGTAATAAGAACAATACCCCGCTGGGCAGTCTGGGCGGCAGCCAGGGGATGGCGCGTTCGATCAACGAGGACGGGCTGATCGTCGGGCAGACGGCGGATACCGCGAATAAGAACCGGGCGGTCTGGTTTGAAGAAACACAGATTCCCTTCTTCGGGATCGCATATAAAGCCTTCAGCCTGGCCAGTCAGGGCAGTTGCGCCTGGTCTGTTAACAACAGCGGCAAGATCGTGGGCGAATTGATCAGCGAGCAAATGTTTATACAGACGCAGGCGATGTTTTTTGACCCTAGCGGCAACGGCGTCAATGTAAACCTGGGTTCGCTGGGCGGAAGCAGCAGTTCCGCGTATTGCATCAATGATAGCGACCAGATCGTGGGTTTTGCCACAACGGCGGAGGGGCAAAGTTACGCCACCTTGTTCGATGCCTCCGGGCAGGGCAATAATACCAATCTGGGCGCCCTGAGCGGTATGCAAAGCGCCGCCTATGCCATCAATAATGGCGGCCAGATCGTGGGGTATTCCCGGTCCGGCAGTTCCGATTATCACGCCACCCTTTTTGCTATTGTACCCGGCGGGAACCCCATCGACCTGAATACCCTGATCGACCCGTCTCTGGGCTGGTCGCTGGAGGCCGCGTTCGACATCAATGACAATGGCTGGATTGTGGGTTATGGCACCAATCCCCAGGGCATCTCTTCGGCGTATTTACTCAAGCCCATTCCCGAACCGGCCGGGCTGGTTCTGCTGGGGGCCGGGTGGGCCTGCTTAGGCAGAAGAAAAAGGCGATCCTGAACCGCTGGCTCCGTGTCTGAATTTGCCTTGCCAGGGGGAGAAACTTGCTGTATCATACTTTTTTACCGTAACATGGTGTGAACCGACAGCCGTTTTTTTTTATGTGAGCGGAAGATATGACTCCGAATAAATTTGTACGAGCGGTTTTTCCGGGTTCTTTCGACCCGATTACCAATGGCCATCTGGACGTAATTCAACGGGGGATCAAGATTGTCGATGAGCTGATTATCGCGGTGGGCGACAATCCGGAGAAGGATTCCCTGTTTACTGGGGCGGAACGGGTCGAGATGATCCAGGAACTGGTCAAAGACATGCCCGGTATTCTGGTCGAGCGGTTCACGGGGCTGACGGTGGAATATGTCAAAAGCAAAAAAGCCCAGGTGATTATGCGCGGCCTGCGGAACCTGACCGACGTGCAGTATGAATTTCAGTTGGCCCTGACCAACCGGGCGGTGGCGGGGGTCGAGACCATGTTCATTATGACCGGCGAGCGATACGGCTTTACCACTTCCACCCTGATCCGAGAAGTGGGCCGGTTCGGCGGCGATGTCTCGGGCCTGATTCCCCCCAATGTCTATGACCGGCTCAAGGTAAAATTAGGTACCCTGCCCAAATAGTTCGGGTAGGGGACAGGTAAATCTATGTACAGCACCACGGTTGAAATCGTTTTTAAGGCATCTCATTTTTTGCGGCTGCCGGACAACCAGAAAGAACCCCGGCACGAACACGACTGGAAGGTCGCCGCCACGGTGGAAAGCCAGGAGCTGGATGCGTATGGCATGGTGATCGATTTTCATAAGCTGCAAAAGCTGCTGAAGCAAGCGGTGGAACCCCTGGGCCAGGCGGCCTCCATCAACGAACTGCCGGATTTCCAAAACGGCAATCCCTCCACCGAAACCGTAGCCAAGTATGTCTATGATAAGCTGGCCGATAAACTGCCGGCCCATCTGGCCCTCCGCAAAATCGTGCTATGGGAAACGCCTGATTGCCGGGCCTGCTACCGGTGAGGCATTTTCCGATGGGCGGGCGGGAAATACTGCCACATTCTCAAAGCATATGGTATGCCAGCCGGGTGTAATGGGGCAGTTCCCCCACCAGCGGCCTGAGATACTCCAGAAAGGCCGGGGTTACAAAATTTCCTTCGGGATTGATAAAGGCATCGGGCATGGGTTTGGCTTTGACCGCCACCTCCGACAGGGCAATCGCACCTGTCGTACATCGATAGGGATGGGTCGATTCCCGCACGAGCGTGACCATCAGGCCCGTTTTACCCTGCTGGGCCAGTTGTACGGCTGCCTGGCCGCACCGGTACGCCTCCTCGATATCCTGGGGAACCGCCCGGTCGGCGGCGCACATCGGCAAAGACTCGGTAATCTGAAATTCTCCCCGGAAGCCGAATTCCTTCGAGATCATGCGGTGCAGAACGGTGGCGGCGCTGGCACCGCCCATCGCGCCGAACTCGACATTGCTGAACTTGTCCGTTGTCTCGGAAGCGGAAACCGGCCGGCCGTCGGCGTAGGTGATCCCCTCCCCGCAGACCACAGAAACAAATCCGGATTGCTCGTAGGCCCTTTTCACATCCGCCAGGAATTTTGCCTTTTCAAAAGGCCGTTCCGGCAGGCAAAGGAGGTGCGGGGCATCCCGCGGATCTGTTTTTCCCAGGGCCGCCGCCGCCGCCAGCCAGCCGGCGGAGCGTCCAATGGTCTGGAAAACGACGAACTGATCCACCTTTTGCATATCCCGCGCCAGGATGCCCGCCTGCATGACCGACAGGGCCATGTACCGGGCGGCGCTGGCAAAGCCGGGGGTATGATCCGTGCCGAACAGATCGTTGTCCACCGTTTTGGGGACACCGATACCGACCAGCTCGTAGTGATTCTTCCGGGCATAGGCTTCCACGCGGTGGATCGTATCCATTGTGTCATTGCCGCCGATTAAAAACAAGTACCGGATATCGTGCCTTTTCAGCATCTCCAGTACCGCCGGGAGGTCCTCTTCCTTTAGTTTATGCCGGCAGGAACCCAGGGCACTGGACGGGGTGGTTTTCAGCCCTTCGAGGGCGGCGGCGGACTCCTGCCCCAGGTCCATGATTTTTCCCTGCAGGAATCCTTCGATCCCGTAGCGCATCCCCAGCACCTTCCCCACCGCTTCCCACTGCCCGGCTGCCTGAACAATCCCAGCCAGCGAGGCATTAATAACCGAAGTCGGACCGCCCGACTGACCGATGATGACGTTTCCTTTCCGTATCACGTAATCTCCTTTACGAACTTCTAATCATTATTGACGCCAGCGTCAAAAGCTCTTCGATCCCTTGTATTGGGGAGCCAGAACCGTTTTTGGATGTCAATATCGACTTTTGGCGTTTCCGTCATTATCTATTATTGGCTACCCAGTTGACCAGGTTGGCGAAAAACCGGGCATAGTAGCCGCCTACCTCCACAGGAATCGAACCGGGGGCCTGGGCCTTGATCCGCGGCATACCCCAATCCACCAGCCCCCCCACCCAGTGCGGCGCCACATCGCTGGCAAAGGCCGCGACCCGACCCGCACCATATTGGCCTGCCACTAACAAGGGGGCAGATTCTTTTTCTTCGAAATGGTACAGCAGCCGGGTGTGTTTTACCTGAAACCGGTGCAGAGAAAGCAGGGTCTGGCTGTTTTCTTTGGCCCGGAAGGCATTATACCCGCCCACACCGGTTACCTCTTGTTCAAACGGTAAACTCTCCAGAATCGGATGGTCCGCATTTTTTTCGATCAGGCAGGGGCTGGAGCTGTTGACCCGATCATCGCCATCCTGCATAACCACGGGTAAAACATCTTTCAAGGCCGTGTGGGTATATCCCCCGCCCAGGCCGGAAAAAGACTCCCAGCCGCCGATCATCAGCAGGCCCGGGCCGCTTTTTACTTTTTCCGCCAGGCTTTGCAGTTGTTCCGGGGTGAAATTTTCCGCCGGATAATCGCTGAGAAGGATCGCCCGGTATTTTCGAGCCAGCCAGTCCGTATCAAACTTTTTATTAGAAGAGAAATAATCAAAACCGATTCCATAATGGGCCATGACACCCGCCAGATAGCACGCGGCTTCCCGCAGGCCGGTATCGCCAAGATATAAGATGGCTTTACTCATACATTTTCCACTCAGCGGATGTAATGGATGGACTGTTTCACTTCAAACTGGTTGCGGTACCGGACGGGCTGGTACAGGCTGAAGCGTAAAGCCCGCAGATATTCTTCCGGACCGGTTTTCCGGACAATATCGATCAAGGCGCCGATCTGCTTCTGCGACTTAAAGGCGGCGATGCCTTCCAGCTTCTTTTCCAGATAGGATAACGGGGCGCGCATCCGCAACTTGGGCGGTTCGGGAAAATCGCAATAGACACCCATTTCATGCACATAAGGAACTTTTTCCAGGGCCAAGCCCAATTCCGGCCAGATATTGCCGGAGGCATGGAACAGGCTAATCAGCAGTTCGGCATGGGAGATCTGATGATCCGGATGCAAGTCGTTGGAGGTGGGCAGGAAGCACTGGGTTGGCCGGATTTTTCGCAGGTAATAGGTAAAGGTATTCTGCAAGCCGGTATATCCCTCTATGGCACCCTTATCGCCCGGAGCCGCCAGCTTTCTGCCGCAATAGTTGACCAGCTGGCAGTCGGGATACCCCACCCAGGTAATATTTTCCCTGGGTATGCCCAGATTCTGGTAACATTCGTAGGCTTCCGCATAACGAATTTGGGATATGGAGTCCTTTTCTTCAGGGCTACAGTACCCCATGCTGCCATCGGTGACGATCAGGATATGGACGGACACCCCTTCCCGCTGCGCCAGTTGCAGGAGCAGCCCACCGCCTAATACCACATCATCATCGTGAGGACTGATAAAAAGAAAACGTTCCTTATCGCCCTGCCAGTGCCGCGAAACACTGGCCAGCGTGGTCCCCACCCGCCTTTCGTCGCCCACCAACCGGATAAATTCAAATTCACTTTCCATTTGATTACTTTCCATGTATAGGTCCTTTCCAAATCATTTCTATACTCTATTGCCAATCTTTGTGGATATTATCCTTGACGTCCATAGACAGAAGTGACAAAATGATGGATAAAAGTAACATTGGATATTTTTCCGGTTTAGCAAAAGCGGATATGCAAAAGCAGCCCATTAAGAAGGATGATCTCAGCAGCAAATACCCCCAGGCGCTGGAAGGCAGTGTCCAGCAGGCGAAGTATTTCTTTTTCGAGACCGGACCCGATTCCACCAGGGAGCTGGCGATTGTCTTTGGCGGTTTTGAAATCTGCGCCCCGGATTTTGAAATCAAACGCAGTACCTATCCGTATTATATCATCGAATATGTGACCAAGGGAAAATGCTCCCTGGAAATCAACGGCACCCGCCATCAATTGAAAAAAGGAACCCTGGGCGGCTTTACTCCCGGTATGCCGCACCATTATAAATGCGACCCCCAACATCCGATGGAACATATTTTCGTCGCCTTTGTCGGCTCGGAAGCAGCGGATTTGTTTCAAAAAAGCTCTCTGGCCTCCCAGGGAGTCATCGAGCTGGCCAACCCGGGAGAGACTTTTTTCCTGATCGAACAGCTTTTGAAAAAGGGGCTGGAAAAAACGGAATATTCCCAGCCGCTTTGCTGCAATTATCTCCGCAGCCTGCTGCTGGAACAGGCCTGCCGGCTGGCGGTGTCCGGCTCGTCCACCTCTCTGGCCATGGCGACCTACCGGGAATGCAAACGGTATATCGACGATCATTTTTCCCGGCTGTTCTCCCCCGCCGGGGTCGCCGAGGCCTGCGGGATCAATGTTCGCTACCTGGCCCGGCTGTTCCGGCAGTTCGATGAGATTACGCCCCAGGAGTATATTATGAGATTGAAGCTGAACAAGGCGGCCAGTTTATTACTTACCTCCAGCCAGCCGATCCATCAAATCGCCGCCCAGGTTGGTTTCGAGGATCCCTATCATTTCTCGCGGAATTTCAAAAAATTCCACGGACTTTCCCCTAGAAATTATCGCCTGGCACATATATAACCCGGCTATAAGGAAAACCAATGCAAACGATTGATAATATCGCTATGCTGAATGAACTGACCTGGAGTTTTCGGGCTTCCCGGCTTTTACAGGTCGTGACGAAGCTGGAGGTATTCACTCTGCTGGCCCGAAAACCGCTGCCCCTGGAAGAGATCGCCCGGTATTGCGATACCAAACCGGAGATGACGGGAAAGGTCCTGATTGCCTGTGTTACCCTGGGACTTTTGGAGAAACAGGAAAAGGTGTATCGAAATTCCGAGTTTTCAGACCGGTATTTAGTCCGCGGCCGGGAGTTGTATCAGGGGGATATTATCGCGCATTCCGAATCGACCTGGAACTTCTGGAATACGCTGGAGGATGAATTGCGCCGGGAAAAAACTCCGGTGATTTCTCCCCAGCAGCAGCATCGCAATTTTATTCTGGGTATGAAAAATATCGCGCAGGCCGGCCGGCTGGAAATCATTTTGGACAAAATCGACCTCTCCTCCCGCCGGCAGTTATTCGACCTGGGAGGCGGCCCCGGCTCCTATTCCATTGCCTTCTGCCGAAAATTCCCCCGGCTCAAAGCCATCCTCTTTGACCTGCCTGAAACCATCGCCATCGCCAAAGAGAACATTACGGATCATGGCATGGAAGACCGGATCACTTTGCAGGCGGGAAACTGGGATACCGATGATTTTGGCTGGGGCCATGATGTGTTTCTGGCTTCCAATGTCCTGCACGGGCCGGCCAGCGGGGCGGAAGGGAAACTGGCCAAAGCCTGGAAATCCATGACCCAGGGCGGCCTGCTGCTGGTCCAGGAATTTTTGCTCAACGACGAGAAAACCGGCCCGCTGATCCCCGCCTTATTCAACATCATGGTCGGGGCCTTTTCCCGCTCCGAACTCTTTGCCGTCATTTGTCAGGCCGGCTTTGTCAATCCGCAAAGTATCGCCGTATCCGAAGACCATAGCGCCGCGTGGATTACCGCGGAAAAACCATAAACCGGGAGACTTTCCCCTATGACATCCGAGGCCATCCACTTAGCGAACGTATCCCTGACCGTCGAGGGCAGATGTCTGCTGCGGGATATCCATCTTTCGGTGCAGCAAGGTCAGTGCTGTGCCGTCATCGGTCCCAACGGCGCCGGCAAGTCGTCTCTCATCGCCATTATCACCGGTTATCTCTGGCCCACGCAGGGCACCGTGCGGATTTTGGGGCACACGTTCGGCCAGGTGGAGCTGGCGCAGGTCCGCGAAAATATCGGGTTGATCGCCCCGTCTCGTGTCCCCGAATTCGAAAGCGAAATGGCCGTCCGGACGCTGGTCGCCACGGGCTTGTTCGGTACGATTGTGCTGCCCGAATACAAAACGGTTACGCCGGCCGACTGGCAGCGTGTGGACCGGGAGATCGCCTCGTTAAGCCTCACCGATAAGGCCTTTCAACCGTTTGGGAAATTATCGACCGGGGAACAGATGCGGGTTCTGATCGCCCGGGCCATGGTCTGCCGGCCGAGCCTTCTCATTCTCGATGAACCGACCGCCGGGCTGGATATGGGGGCCCGGGTTGGTATCCTTCACGCCCTGGAAAAACTGCTGGCTCGCCCCCAGGCCCCGGCCCTGCTGGTTGTTTCCCACCATCTGGATGAGTTGCCCTATCCCATCGATCAGATCCTTCTCCTGAAAAATGGTGCCATGGTAGCTCAAGGCAGCCCGGTGGAAACCCTGACCTCCGATCGTTTATCCGAAACGTTCGATTGCCAGGTAGAGATTATTCGGCTGGATGGCCGCTTCTACGCTCGCGCTCTCCCTCCAGAGTGGAAGATATAAAACCATCACCAGTGGTTATAGCGTACCTTGGATCGGTCGTAGCGGTTTCTCGTCTTTTTTTCCTCCGCTGGATACCCCACCGCGATCAGGGTTACGGGGAGAACCAGTTCCGGCAATCCAATGAGTTTGCTGATCGCTTCGATTCGCTCCTGGCGGGGATAGATTCCCAGCCACACCGCTCCTAATCCCAGCGCATGGGCCGCCAGCAGAATATTTTCCGTGGCTGCCGAGCAATTCTGCGATAAGAAACCATCCATCGGCTCCGCCTCCCGGTCCCCGCATACCAGGATCGCCAGCGGCGCTTCCCGCAGCATGGCCGCATACGGATGAAACTCGACAATCGCATCCAGGATGGTACGCTCATTGATTACCAGAAAATACCACGGCTTTACATTCCGGGCTGTGGGTGCACTCATCCCCGCCTCCAGCAATTGATGCACCACTTCCTCCGGAACGGGCCGGTCCTGGTATTTACGGATACTCCGCCGGGATAAAATGGCTTCCAGGGCATCCATAACCATTACCTCCGCAAAATAGGGATTCCGATATTATTCCGAAATTACTTTCGCCGATTGAATTACCACCGGCTCCACGGGCACATCGCCATGCGGGCCATGATTGCCGGTCTTTACCTTCGCAATCGCATCCACTGCTTCCATACCCTTGATGACCTTGCCAAATACCGCATAGCCGGGATTGCCGGGGGCATAATTCAGAAAATCGTTATTCTTGAGGTTGATAAAAAACTGACAGGTGGCACTGTTGGGATTGTTGGTCCGGGCCATCGCAATCGTACCCCGGTCATTCTTCAAGCCGTTCGCTGCTTCATTGACGATCGGCTTGCCGGCAGTTTTCTGATTCATCTTGGACGTAAACCCGCCGCCCTGAATCATAAAATCCGGTATCACCCGGTGAAAAATGGTTTCCCCTTTGCCGTCTTTCCCGTCAAAAAAACCGGCCTTGACATACTGCAGAAAATTCGCTGTCGTAACCGGTGCCGCCTGGCCGTCCAGCTCGATCACGATTTCCCCCATCGTTGTCTCAAATGCCACCTGCGGTTTAGAATTTGCCTGGTCTGGTTTCACTGCTTGCTCCTGTACGGGTTTGTTGTTCTCTTGGTTATCGGGGATATTTTTCCCCTTGTCACAGCCGATCAGCCCTGTTGCACCCAGCAGACAGCAAAGCAGGATGGCCTTTTCCATTCCATATTTTTTACTCATACCATTTTCTCCTGATTACACTTTTTTGCCTTATACCACTTTCTCCGGAAAAATCAATGGCGGACCGTGAATATTGGAAATATTTTGACGAATCCGGCAAAAGCGGATATATTTTCTCCTACTTCTACCTGATGGAACGTATCTGAGGATAAAAGTAAGGAGCATTTGTGTCACGATCACTACATTCTGGTTTGACCTGTTCGGGGAAATCTCAAAAAAAACTGGCCAGATTCCTCCCTGTCTTTGGGGTGATCTGGCTGGCCATGGGGGCACACCCGGCATACGGTAATGCCGCCGGCGATGAAATTGGGCCAGCCTTGCAGCAGTCGATAATCTGGATCGAGGAAAAACCCGTTCTCAAACAGGTCTATTGCGTCTTTCGCAGAGAGTTTAATTTGACGGGCCAACCGGCCGGGGCAAAACTGCATCTTTTCGCCGATGCACGGTATATTTTGTGGGTCAATGGCGCCTATGTGGACCGCGGGCCTTGCCGGTTCGATCCGAGATATCCGGAATATGATACGCTGGATATTCAGAAGTATTTACAGCCCGGCCCCAACGCCATCGCGGTTCTGGTACACAATTATTCCGGCGCGGTCAACGGCCGGATGATGAATCACGTGCCCGGTTTTACCGCGCGACTGGATATGAAAGACAATACAGGACAGCTTATCACCATACCCACCGATGAAGCCTGGCGGGCCAATGACAAAACCCGTTTTGGCCTATCCCCCGAAATTTCCGACCTCCTGCCGGGCAAACATATGTGGAGCAGTATCGCTGACAATATCGACGCTCGCCGGGATCGCCGCGACTGGATGCGCCCGGGTTTCGATGATACCCAATGGACCCAGCCATACAAAATCGATGGGTCGCTCTGGGGCGAGCTAAAACCGCGCTCCATCCCCTTATTGCGGGAACAGGAAGTAAAATCCTTACAGATCATCGAGCATAAAACGAAAACCGAAACGACACAGCCTCTCCATCTGCCCATTTCCTTGCAAAGCGGAGAAACGCTGATTATCGACGCCGGGGAATTTACCCAGGCTTATTCGGCCCTGGACTTCGAGGCCGAAGAAGGCAGCCAACTGGAATTGAACTACGCCCAGACCTATTACAGCAGCGGCAGCCAGCCCGTTTCCAACTGGAATATGCCCAACCGATATATTGCCCGCGCCGGCCGGCAGGAATATCGCAGCGGGGATACTTTTGGTTTCAAGTATCTGGTGATTGAGGTCCGCTCCGGCTCGATCCAATTACAGGATGTGAAGATTATCAATCGCCTGTATCCGTTTGATCTGGTCGGGCAATTCACCTGCAATGACGAAATGCTCAATACCCTGTGGCAAAATTCGATGCGCACCGTACTGCTTTGTTCCGAAGATGCTTATGTCGATTGTGCCACGCGGGAACGGGTCGAATGGCTGGGGGATGGGGTTTCGGATGAATATCCGATCACGCGGGTGGCCTTTGCCGGCCCCGGGGCCGATGGCAAACCGTGGTATGGCGACCCGCGTTTGATCCGGAACATGCTCCGTCATATCGGGCAAAGCTCCCAGCCGGATGGCCGGGTCCGGGCCAATTATCCCAGTGATTATTGGGACATCCACAGCTACATCGAGGATTATGCCTGCCTTTGGATGCAGGGGATCCGCACGTATTATGATGCAACCGGCGATCTGGAACTGGCACAAAAATTATGGCCGGCGATTACCGGGCAGCTAAAATGGTTCCTTGACCGGAAAACCCCCAACGGCCTGGTCAACGCCCGCGAATTTGTCTTTCCCGGAAATCCGCTGGTTTATCAGGTTTGCGAGGGCATAACGCTGAATGCCGCGATTTATAAAGCATTCAACGATATGGCGGCCATGGTGAAACTCCTGGGCCAGAGCGATCAACACGGCCAATATGCCGCCGAGGCGGCTGCCTTATCCAAAGCGGTCAACGAGCATTTATGGGATGAACCAAGCGGTTCGTATTATGGCGCGATCCAAGACGGCCAGAAAATACCACCAACGGCCCATGGCGCTGTGATGGCTTTATATTTCGGCATCGTTCCGGAAGATCGCCGGGAGCGGGTGAATCAATGGCTGCTGGCGAATTATACCCGGGAAGATTTTTCTCCCTATGTACATCGGTATCTGTTTGAGGTGTTCTATCAGATGAACAACTCGGAAGTGGATCAACTGGTATTGGATTTAATCCGGCAGCGCTGGGTGGCGATGGTGAACTATGAAACCAAAACGGTATGGGAAGGTTTTGGCCCCGGCGAGGCCTGTCATAATATGGCCAGCCCGCCGGCGTATTTTCTCAGTGCCTATGTGCTGGGTGTGCGCGTGGAACTGCCCGTCGCCCAAAAGCGGATTGTGATCGAACCGCGGCTGGGCAACCTTGTCTTCGCCCAAGGCATCGTGGTCACTGAGTTCGGCCCTGTTCCGATAAGCTGGCGACGAGAGAAAGCCGGATTGTCGTTCCACTATGAAATCCCGTCAGGGGTGACCGCCGATATCTCCATACCCCGGTTATCTGAAAATCCTACTCTAACCATAAATAATAAAATCATCGTTGAAAACGGCAAAACGAAAGATTCTTCCATACACATGGATTCAAGGCATATTCGATTCCAGTCAGAATCAGGAAATTTCACCGGAGAACAAAAATGAAAATACGTAATGTATGGCTCTTGATTGTAGTGCTAATGGCAGGCAGCCCACTTTTCGCTGAGTCTGCCAAAATTAAACAGTTGGTTCGGGAATTCGATTGCACGCAGGAATATCCGGCGGAAACCTACTTTGGTCATGGCAATATCCAGGTGGCGGAATCACCCGCCGGACGCTACCGCGAAGCGGAAGGCAGGCCGCTCTCCCGTTTCGGCTACCGGTTTCAGGTCGAACATATCGGGCGGCCGCACCTGGCTGTCGTCCGTTATCCCGACGATAAACGCCGGTACATGTGCATGATGGACGGCACGAGTTACGACCTGACGGTCGGTGTTTTCACCGGTGTCAATCAACCCCTCTCCGGCGGGATGCTGGAACTCAAACGCATCTTCTGGCCCCGCTGGAACGATTGCAGTATTGTCTTTATGACCTGGAGCGATGGGGAACCTGCCGCCGTCGCTGATGTAAAAATCTACGAACTCGAAGATCTCCCCACTCTTGACATCCCCGCCGCCCCGGCCGATAGCCCCCGCCGCGATTTCGGCATCCAGTTTGAAGATCCCTGCGGCAAATGCGGCAGTGTCGGGGCCTTTACCCACGAAGAATGGGTTGAACGCATGATCTCCTACATGAAGCACACCGGCCAGCGGCTGCTGACCTATCCCGTCATCTGGTATCATCATCCGCTCTATCCTTCTGATATCGAACCGTGCGGTGATTTCGGCTGGGTGTCCGCCCCGGACCGCCAATACTACAGTCCCTGGACCACTCACCCGGCTGACTGGGTCGCGCAGACCCTCCAGCGTTTCAGCGAAGAAGGGCTGGAGTTCCAGGCTTCCATGACCCTGCTGCGGCTGGGCAGCCTCATGCAGAATATGAACATTGATCTGGACTCCATCAAGGCCGGCGCTGATACCTACAATAATATGCTCAGCAACGATCAGGTCCAGAGCAGCACCATGGACTGGACACCCATCTATAATGTACTCAATCTCCAGAAGAGTGCTGAAGGCCGACTCGAGGGAAATGCCTATGGAGAACGTGCCGGTCCGTTTGGCAAAGGTGTGATGTTCAATCCTCTGCATCCGACCGTTCAGAAGGCGATTTTGGCCGTTACCAGCGAAATCGCCAACCGCTACAGCCAATACCCCGCCTTCAAAGGCATCGCCGTAAACATGTGGCATGCGACTATCACCTGGTTTTTCTCCCTTAACGCCGGCTATGACGATTATACCGCCGCCCTCTTCCAGAAAGAAACCGGCATCGAAATCCCTGTCGATAATAAAGCGCCCGACCGCTTCTCGAAACGGTATGAATTTCTGGTCAACAACCATCTGGAAAAATGGATGGAATGGCGCTGCCTGAAAATCCGCGACCTCTTCCGCCAGATGCGGGATATCGTGGTAGCCGCCCGTCCGGATTTGCGACTGACCATTTCGATGTGGACCGAAACCACCATTCCCGGCTGGGTGGGCATCGCCAACAGCCCTGCCCATCAACTCTACGCCCGCAAAACTACCTACGATCTCTACCGAGAAGGCGGCTTCGACGTTAATCTCTATCAGAATGAACCCGGCATCGAAGTTGATCTCTCCTTCGTGCAGGCCCGGGACCGCGACGGCTGGGGCACTGCGGGGGTGAATACCCCGCTGGAAAGTTCCTGCATGTTCCGCGATCACGATTTCCTCGACAGCAAAACGCTCGATGCGGTGGCGGCTCTGCCTGCTTCCGGCGCCTTCATTTTCGACTGCTGGGTGGAAGCCTGGGGCGACCACAAATGGTACCCCTGCGCCCCGGACGATCCGCAGGCAAGGCAATTCGCCGTACTCTGCGGCAAACCGGCTGAGGGCAACTTTCACATGAACTCCACCTATCCCCCCGACGGCTTCTGGTGGGATTATCAGTTGCGAATCACCTCTCCCTTCCAGGCCGGGCCTCACTATATGGAACATGCGACCCACGCCCTGGCCCAGCTCGATGCCTGCCAGATCACCCGCGGCGGCCTTTACCTCGATTCCACCCACACCGACGAAATTCAAAGCTTCGCCCGCGCCTATCAGACACTGCCTGCTAAAAAATTCCAGACGGTCGGTGCTTCCACCGATCCCGTCGCGGTTCGCACCCTGCTGGCCGATGGCAAACGGTATCTGTATCTGGTGAACCGGGAATATTATCCCGTCGAAGTGAAATTACAGCATACCGGCCTAACCGATCCGGTCATCAATTTAGCCACCAGCGAATCGCTGAATGTCCCCGCCGACTGGCGAATCATCGTCGGCCCCTACGGCTTGCAAACCTTCGCCCTTTCGTCCAAAGCCAATATCACCGATTTTACCGTCCGTCCGCCGCAGGAAATCGTCGAGGCTTTGCAAGCGCAGGCGGCGGAGGCATTGGATAAAATCCGGCAAATGCAGGCCGCCAATGTCCAACTGCCCGCCGGCACGGACCAAATAGTTACCAACATGAAAAATGCAATGGAGAAAAATCAGTTCGCCTGGTTGCGGCGGGCGTTAAGCAGCTACATCATCCAAAAATGCGATCAGATCTGGCAAGCCTCACAAATGCCAATGGACAAACGGAATTAACCGTTTGTCCATTACAGCATTTTGGTGAAGGACTCCCAGATGCTAAAACTTCTTATTGGATCGTGTTATAAATTTTTTCGACGGCTTTTTCCGCATCCTTCCGGACCGAACCGGAGGGATCATTGTATTTGGCCATCTCCACGAAAGGCAGGCAGGCCCGGTCGCCCAGCTTGCCCAGGCTCTCCGCTGCCTCCTCCCGCACATTGTCATTGGAGTCATTGATTAGAGTATTAATCAACGCGGCCACCGACTGGGTACCCCGATAGTCTTCGAGTTTATCGGCCGCCTGCTTGCGGACATCCGATTGGCCGAACCGCAAATCCTGCAGATACACACCCAGCTTTTCCTTCCCGTAGTTCATGGGCGGCATGGCGGGGCTGAGGATCAACTTATCCGCGCCCTCGGCATTGCGGATCTCATCGGCGGACTTACCGGCCCGTTCTCTGACCAGCTCATCGCCATCCAGGCTGGCACTCCGCACCAAAAATTCATAGGCAGCCGGGTCACCAATTTCCCCCAGGCTTTTGGCGGCGGCTTCCCGCACTTCCGCGCTGGAATCGTTTACCAGAACATCAATTAAAACCGCCGTCGATGATATATTATCAAATTCCGCCAGTTCCCGGGCGGCCCGGCGTCGTAAATCCGTTGATTCGTGCAGAACCTTGTCGATGAGCTGCTCCTGCCGGGAGACCTGGACCACCGTCGAACCGGTGTCGATAATCGTCGGTTCCTGAACAATGACCGGACGCTCCACAATTACTGGCGGAATTGGGGTGGTTACATAAACCCGGCTATGGTAATAATATGGATAGTGATGATAATAAACCCGATGGGGTGCGTAATGATACACATGCCGGGGATAGGGAGCGGGCCGGTAATAAGGCCGGCTGGAGCCAATATGGACACTCACCCGGGTATCATGCCCGCGGTCCCCATGGCCCCGATCCCGGGAAGGGCCGCCGTGACGGCTGTCGGCCTGAACATTCGTCCCTAACGCAAGTATTGATAAAACAACGACTAACAATCTTTTAGCATTCATTTTGTACCTCTTTTTTTTCGTTTATTCATTTATTCTATATATATCATTCATCTTTTCGATTTCAAGTTCATTCTACCTGATAGGACACTCGAAATTTTCATTGGTTAAAGCCTTTTTCTCGACGGGGGCGGATTTTATGCGTATGATGGCGGTATGATGGAACCCACGCTATGGATAGCCTGTCTTGCAGGAGCGATTCTGATCGGATGGGTCATTTATTACTATCGCAAACGCCGCCAGATGCTGGCAGGACTGGCATTGCGCCTCCATATGCGTTACAGCAGCGGGGATACCCTTGATCTGCTGGAGAGGCTGGCCGATTGCTATCTGATGCAGTTCGGCCATTCCCGGCGTATTTTGAATGTCATTTCCGGCAGAATGGAGGAGCGTTCGGTTTTCGCCTTCGATTATCGCCACGAAACCGGAACTGCCCAGGATCGCGTTCTTCACCATCACTGCGTCATTGTCTGGCAGCTAAAAGACCCCCTCCCTTCGGTGGTTGCTCTGACGAAAAATCCTCTTTTGCCGATGGGTACATTTCGCAATTTTACTTCCCTGCAAACCGGCGATCCGCAATTCGACGAATGTTTCCAGTTATATACCGATGACTTTCGGGCTGTGGCAAAACGGCTGACGCCGGACGTGCGGAAAATCCTCTTTCTTTGCGGAAAGGTGAACTGGCAATGGCAGGGGCAATTTATGGTCTTCGATACCGAAAGTATTTTATCCGCCCTGCAAATCGCCCGGCTGATTCATCGCGGCTCGCACTGCTGCCAACTCATCGCGGACGCAAAAAATATTGATGAACCAGGGCCGCCAGTATCCACACAATCGAACTGATCCCCAGCACCCACCCCAGTGTCATGCCTCTGCGAAAACATACATAGGCGGAACCGAAAAAGATGAGGGTGGGAAGAATCCCCCAGACGGCCCCCAGGGTATAACGGCTCATACGCACCGGGTCTGCCTGGCAGTCGCTGTAAACCCAGAGCAGAACGATCAGCCCGGTTAGCGGCATCACCACAATCAGGCCCGCCAGGGTTGGCCGGATTCTGGCAATCTGGGTACAAAGAACGATCACCAAAACGGCTATGGCCAGTTTTATAACAAATTGCATTTTCTCAGTCCTCATGTGGTTTTGCCTTTAGATATTTCTCAATAATCCCCAAGGCGGCGGTTAGCCGGTCCTCCCCCCAGCGCAGTACCTGAATAACAAGCGTAATCTCCGCCGGCGGCTTTTCCTCGCCCTCCTTCAGCAGCCAGATTTTATCGACCGAACACTTTTTAAATCCCTCGATCAGGATCAGGTCCGCATACGCTTCCAAACGCCGGATGAGATCGGAAAGTATCCTGTCGGCTTCCTCCGGATGATCCGTCGAATCACGGGACAAAGCCCCGGCGGATTCCACCTGCAAATTCCCCGAAACAGCTTTCCAAAATATGGACTGTCCGTCATACCCGACGACCGCGGCGCCCGCCGACCCAAACCGCTGCGTATCGCTGCCGGGCCGCTCCGGCTCCACCGCTTCGTTTTGATGCTTGATTACTCCCACCCGCAGACCTCGCTTGGTCAGAACTGACACCAGCGATTCGATCAGGGTGGTTTTTCCTGATTTCTTATAACCGCTGATTGCTAGCAGGATGGGCCTAGATACCGGCATATGCTGATTCCTTTCATACATCATAAACCGGCAGTCATTCTATCCATAAACTGAAGTTTTGCAAAACTTCAGAATAAAAATTCCCCTGAAAAGGCGGGATTTGCATTCCCCCCCCCGAATTGGTAATGGGTTACACGAGGGTTTTGCAGTCTGCCAGCACCATCCGGATATCTTTATCGCTGGGGGGCATGGATAAATAGTTATTGGCGCCGTTGGCTACCGCCTGATACCCCAGCTTGATCTCATCGCACAAGGCGATCAGTTTCTGATTTTGAAAGTGGGTTCGGATTTCCTGCAATTCTTCCAGATCCCCATTAAAATCCGTAAAAACCAGATTGAAAGACTCTTTTATTTTTAATGCCCTTTGCAGGTTGGAAACGATCTTGCACAGATACCCGTTTTCTTCGAGAAAATAGGTAATATGATTGATTCGCGAGCTTTCCCGGCTCAAAATCAAGGCTTTCAGGGAGGAAATCGATTTTCGCTCCACTTGTCGAATGGCATGTGTCACCAGAGCCCGCTCGATTCCGTGCCGTAAAAATTCATTACCGGTCTGCGCGGTCAGGCATTCATCCACACCGGCCTTAAAAAGCGGAAACCGATGCTCTTCCTGTTCCACGATGGCCAAAAAGGCGGGCTGCTCCGGTTTTTTCGACAACTGCGTGAAAAGATTTCTATCGCGGCAAAACAGGGAACCCTGACTCAAAAGAATCAGGCTGGCCGAAATCTTCCGGGCACTTTCAAAGGCCTGCTGAACGTTATCGTTTTGCCGCACATGGTAGCCTTCCTGTTCCAGCATGGCTACTATTTCTTTGGTTTCTTTCGTATTCGGGCCGATCACGATAATCAGGATATTTTTCTTGTTCTGTAATTTATGCCTGGCTTTTACGACCTGCTGTTCCTGCAGCCGGAGCCGGCGAACCAGTACATTGCTGGTGCTGCGGCAGCCCAGTTCCAGCCAACTGCCACTTTCGTTGCTCATTTTATAAATACGGACAACCTCAACGTAGCATTGTTTGACACTTTTGCCGGGACGATTAAAGACAACCTCGACCAGTCGGGAAGGAATGAAATTATGGTCCACGGACAGACGCATCCCGGTACGGGATACATCGAGAATACGTACGTAGTATTCTTTTCGTTCACCGGGTTTTACATCGGTCAATCGCAGCAAAGTGCCAACTATATCGGACTTGAATCGACCTTCTTTCCGCTTTTCCTGTTCACCCGGCTGGCCCTGCTTCCCATTGCGTGATTCCACTTCGTCGATCAGTTGATTTACGATCTCCTGAATCGAGTATAATTCAAAGAGATCGCATTTCTGAAGATTGGTTTCAATTTTCGGAATATTCATTATGCGCGCCCGAATTTTTTTCCTTAACCTATTGCAAAACTTCGGTTATCTGGACAGGGTTCTCCAGTACAAAGACTGAAGCAGCGTTTTTTTTGCCTGAAAATAGCAGCGTAGGACCGATAATAAACGTTTTTGCCTGCTTGATTTGGTGCCGAAAATCGGTATAGTATTGCCTATGGAAATTACCGATGCAGGCAAGGATCATATATGGAAACAGGCGGCCAATGCGCATTTTCACCGCTGGGCGGAGCATTATGACCGCGATATCATTAACATCCTCCTTTTCGAACCCTGCTACCGAAGGGTACAGGCCCTGTTTCGGCACTGGATTCGGCGGGGCCTGCAGGAAATCCGGGTACTCGATATCGGCTGCGGGACCGGCTCGCTGGCGGTGCGGTATCTCTACCCCCTGCCGCAGGTAAAATCGATCGTGGGCCTGGACATGTCGGAAAATATGATCCGCAAGGCCCGCGAAAAAGCGGAAAAATGGAACCTGAGTCCCAAAGTCAGCTTTACCCTGGGTGATGCGGAAAATCTGCCTTTTGAGGACAATTCCTTTGATATTGTGACGTGCTGTAATTCGTTCCATCACTATCCCCACCAAGACCAGGCCGTTCGGGAAATGCACCGGGTACTGGCAGAGCGAGGCCGGCTGATGCTGGTGGACGGCTGCCGGGATAATCCGGTCGGATTTTTTGTTTTCGATATCTGCGTGACCCGTGTCGAAAACCACGTTCATCACTGTTCAGCAGTAAGATTCAAAGAGTTGATGACAAAGGCAGGTTTTCATGATATAAACCAGCAAGTATTCGGGGTTTGCCCCCCCGCGATTGTAAATACCGGCATTGTGATAAAGGAATTGACAACTACAGAATAAGAAAGACGGGAGATTATTTGAAATGTCCGCCCCCAAGGAAATCGAAACAGGAACTGCTTTTACGCCCAAATTCAACGCTGAGGGTTTGATTACCGCCGTTGCCCAGGATGCCCGGACCGGCGAAGTGCTCATGGTGGCCTATATGAATGAGGAGGCCCTGGCCAAAACCATCGAGCTGGGCCAGGGGGTGTACTTTAGCCGGTCCCGCAAAAAACTGTGGTTCAAGGGGGAGGAATCCGGCGCGGTCCAGAAAGTCAAACAGATCCTCGTCGATTGCGACCAGGACTGCATTATCCTCAAGGTCGAAGTCAACCAGGGCCAATGCCACGTCGGCTACCAGTCCTGTTTCTATCGCCAGGTCAAACCGCAAACCAACGACGAACTCGAATTCATCGCCCAACCGGTCTATGACCCTGCCCAGGTTTATAAAAAGTAAATAAGACAACCTAAATAGGAGTTTCGTTATGAATACCTTTGGGAAAATTTTGTCCTGTATTCTGCTGGTAATCCTCTGGACCCATTCCGCTTACGCCCTGACCATCGCCGAAAACGGGCAGGCCAAAGCCGTGATTGCTGTCGCCGCCGACGCCCCTCTGCCTGAACAATTCGCCGCGGAAGAGCTGGCCCGTTTCCTCAACCAGATTACCGGCGCCACCTTCCCCATCCAAAATGAGCCTGCCGATTCTCAGCCGTGCCTGCTGGTCGGCGTTAAAATGGCTCAAACCGCCGATCCCCAATTCAATCCGGAGAAGCTGGGGCAGGACGGGATTGTGATTCGCACGCTGGATAATAAACTGATCCTGGCCGGCGGCTATCCCCGCGGCACGCTGTACGCGGTCTATACCTTCCTCGAAGAGCAGCTTGGCTGCCGCTGGTGGTCCTCTACCGTCAGTACCATCCCGCAACAGCAGACGATTACTCTTACGGATCTGAATATCCAATATATCCCACCGCTGGAATATCGAGAGTCGTTCTGGTTTGATGCCTTCGATGGGGACTGGGCCGCACGGAACAAATGCAACGGCGCCTCCGAGCGCCTCGAAGAAAAACACGGCGGCAAACATATCTACGAAGGTTTCGTTCATACTTTTTACCCCCTGATTCCGCCGGACAGATACTTCAACGATCACCCCGAATGGTTCAGCGAGATCAACGGCAAACGGACCTGCGATCATGCCCAGCTATGCCTGACCAACGAGGAAATGCGTCAAGAGTTGGTAAAAAATCTCAAAGAGCGTTTGCGGAACAATCCCGCCGCCACCATTGCCTCGGTTTCCCAGAACGACTGGATCGGCAATTGCCAGTGTGCCAACTGCGCTGCTATCGATGAAAAGGAAGGCAGCCCCGCCGGTTCCCTGCTCCATTTTGTCAACGCCGTCGCCGCCGATATCGAATCCGAATTCCCTCACGTGGCCATCGATACCCTGGCCTACCAGTACACCCGCACCCCGCCCAAATTCGTCAAGCCCCGGCCCAACGTCATCGTCCGGCTGTGCAGCATCGAATGCTCCTTCAGCCAGCCGCTGGCCGATGATCGCAACGCCAAATTCAGGGACGACATTACCGGCTGGGCCCCAATCTGCAGCCGGCTCTATATCTGGGATTACACCACGAATTTCAGTCATTATCTCCTGATTCACCCCAACCTGCGGGTGCTGGGGCCGAATGTTAAATTTTTTGCGGACCATAATGTCAAAGGCCTCTTCGAGCAGGGCTGCTACAACACCAACGGCGGCGAAATGGCCGAGCTACGCGGCTGGGTGCTGGCCAAACTGCTCTGGAACCCCACCCTCGATTCGCATAAACTTGTCAACGAATTCCTCGCCGGCTATTACGGCCCCGCCGCCCCCGCCCTCTACGAATATCTCCAGCTTACCCACAATGCCGTCGAAGCCTCCGGCGACTGGCTGGGCTGCTTCTCGGGAATTGACGCCAAATTCCTCACCTTCGACCTGCTGAACCGCGGGATGGGAATTCTCAAAAAGGCTGAACAGGCGGTACAGAGCGATCCCGAACTGCTTTTCCGGGTTCAGGTGGCGGAACTACCTATTCTCTATGCACTTATCTTACGCTGGGATGATATGATGTATCAGGCCCAGCAGGCCAAAACCGACTGGCCATTTGCCAAAGCCATCGACCAGGTCTTTGAGGAATTCAAGGTCATCGCCCAGAAGAAAAACATAACTCGTTTAACAGAAGGGCAGGAAGGCTACGGCACACTCGAACAGGCCGTCCAAAACGCCAAAACCAAACAGGCCGCCGCCGAGACAAATATCTGGTGACAGACTGAAACAACTCTAACCATTCTGTTTATTGCGTGAAAGGATGTCTTCGCCCCCGAACTCTAAACAGGATCGGCAGCTTTTTTGGAGTTGAACCAAATTTATTAAAGGTTCGGTGTTTATTTTTTCACTTTTGTTCGCCTGACCACGATTTTTTGCTTTTGGATCAACTCCAAATTAGTTGGTGGAACCGATGCTTGTTATTGATATAAGTGTTTTGGATTTATCGCTTTATGCCGCCGGCATGGCCTGGTATAATCGTGCCGCCAAGAAGGAGGATAGGGCAACGCTGGGAAGCGACCCGAGAGCCTTCCTGGTGCCATACGGCAGGAGGCGGTATCTTACGGTACCGCCCATATGTACCGCTTCCGCTACGTATGCCGGAGGCCTTCATGCGATAAATCCATTTCCTGTAACCATCCAAAAATAAGCAACTTTTTTGGAGTTGAACCTTCCTTTTTTTCTTTCTCTTCCAGTCTTTTGGCCAGTTTATCGATGTTGTAGCCGCACTCTTTGGCAATTTTGTCTTTTGTCTTCCAGAGTTCTTGTAGGATAGGATCTTTCATAGTTATTCTCCCATAAGTTCCTGTGGAGTATATATGGCTGCTGTAGCAGAGAGCAATGTGTTTTATATCGGTGTTTTCTTGCTCAAAATTTTCCCCTAACAGGATATTCATTCAAAACAGATTGACAGTTTGAAATAAGATCGGGCAAAAAACTTTGGTCGATAGGAAATACAAATCTGTGTTCCTGGTTTAAATGATCGGGAGTTATATTCACAATCATTTCTATCTGTCCAAGTTTATTGATTTCTAACAAAACATGTAATTCGGGCTCTATACAGGGTAGTTCAGCTTTCCCCTTAAGTCGGGAATACAGCTTCTCGGAAGTATCCATTAAATGTACGATGTCTTGCAGGCATATAAAGCTTCCAGTAATCTGAACGATCGAGCCCGCTGAAGAACATATTGCTGAGGCTCTAAGCCAATTTCCATCGTAGTAGTCATTTGAATCTGGGAATTGATAACCATGTATCCATATTGCCAATCCCGCAATTTTTATATCAGGTCGTCCTAAATTCTCTGAAAATCGATCCATAAAAAACTCACAAGCCTATTTTCACTCTTTACCGGTGTGCTGAAAGTTTATTGGTTACTTTTTGCGTTATGTTTTCCCCCGCTGCTGCGCCCGATGGATCAGGTCGATTAACGTAGTCACTTTGTCCGGCGGCGGGGAGAGGAATTTTTCGATTTGTTCGGGGCTGTAGTGCTGGCGGATAAAATCTTCGACGGGGAAAGTTTCAAACCAGCAGTCGAAAATTTTCCGGCAGGGCAGCTCGCCGCTACCCTGCCGGCAATATCCAAAGGGCACTTCATGGCCCAGCATCCGGCAGCGAATCTTTCGAATATCGTGCCGTTCGATGGTCATCTTACCATTTCCCGGTCTTGGCCAGGGACGGTTTCGGCAGGCCTTCCATCACCTTCAGCGAATCCCGCAGTTCCGCTTCCGGCAGCGGAATATCTTTCAAGCGGCCTTCCATAAATGCCTGATACCCCGTCAGGTCCATCAGGCCGTGTCCGCTCCAGTTCATCAGAATGACCTTTTCCTTGCCCTCTTCCCTGGCCTGTTTGGCCTCGCGGATCGTCGCGGCAATCGCGTGGCTGGTTTCCGGGGCACTGATGAATCCTTCCGTCCGCGCCCACAGCATCGCCGCCTCGTAACATTCCAACTGGTTCAGGGCCAGCGGCTCCAGCAGCCCTTCCACCGCCGCCTGCGAAACCAGCGGCGCCATGCCGTGATACCGCAGCCCGCCGGCGTGAATCGGTGAGGGCACAAAGGTATGGCCCAGCGAATGCATCGGCAGCAGCGGCGTCATCCGGGCCGTGTCACCGTGATCGTACACAAACGGCGCTCGCGTCAGCGTCGGGCAGGTGGCCGGCTCCACTGGGATAATCTTGATTTTGGCCCCGGCGATTTTATCGGCTACAAACGGGAACGACAGCCCCGCAAAGTTGCTGCCGCCGCCGGCACAGCCGATGACCACATCCACTTTCTTTTCGTTCGCCTTGGCCAGTTGCTTCTTTGCCTCCAGCCCGATGATCGTCTGGTGCAGCATCACATGATTGAGCACCGAACCCAGCGAATAACGGGTTTCCCCCTTCGGATCGGTGACCGCCGCCTCGATCGCCTCGCTGATCGCGATCCCCAGACTGCCGGGGGTGTCCGGTTTCTCTTTGAGAATCTGCCGGCCCGCATTGGTCTGATCGCTGGGACTGGCGATACATTTAGCGCCCCAGGTTTCCATCATCAGCCGGCGGAACGGCTTCTGGTCGAAGCTGATCCGCACCATGAACACCTTGCATTCCAGCCCAATCAGGGCACAGGCAAAACTCAGGGCACTGCCCCACTGGCCCGCCCCGGTCTCCGTGGTCAGCTTCTTGATGCCGAATTTTTTATTGTACCACGCCTGGGGTATCGCCGTATTGGGCTTGTGGCTGCCCGCCGGGCTGACGCCCTCGTTCTTATAGTAAATGCGCGCGGGTGTGCCCAGCGCCTTTTCCAGATAGATCGCCCGGTACAGCGGAGACGGCCGCCAGCGATACAGATGGTTGAGGATCTCTTCCGGAATATCGATCCACCGCTGCTGGGAGACCTCCTGCTCGATCAGGTTCATCGGAAAGACCGGTGTCAGCATATCCGGCGTGATCGGCTTGCCGTTGGGACCCAGCGGCGGCTGCAAGGGAGTCGGCAGGTCCGCCGCCAGATTGTACCATTGCTTGGGAATATCTTTTTCATCCAAAAAATACTTCACTGTCATATGTGGCTCCTTTTTCTCCTGAGTGTAATCCATATACAAACTGTTATTTTTCAGCGAGTAGCAATAGATTTTTTATTATACAAGATTTGCTGGAATTGACCAAGGGTAAAATTCCCCCGGAAAAGATGGATGAAAATTTATATAACATCAATATTTTCAAATAGTTACAGAATATCCTGTCGGTGGCATAGTAAAAACAGAAATCCCCTCACGGGGCCACAAAAACATCCTGCTGGGACTGGGGCACTTCATTGCCTTTATAGCGGGTGGCCGACTCAATATTGAAAATATCGTCCTGGCTCAGGCCCAGATACCGGTCCGTCATGAACTCAACGTGCCCGTCATTGAACAGAACATTCTGCCCCCGGCTTTGGTGATTGGGGGAGTTGGCCCGCAAAAGATTCTCCGTCAGGGACAGATCCCCTTGCCCCTGCGGTTTTTGGCCCAGATCCTGGAACAGCGGGTTTTTATCCGTCATTATCACGGTATGATTCAAGGTGTCCCAGTGCAGCAGTCCCTGATCGAATAACAAGCGAAAGCTGTAGTCGATCTGATCGGGACTGGCAAAGTCACGCATCGATTCCAGTTCTGCCGGAGTAATCTGGATGGTAATGGTTTTATGGTTCGCCTCGCCGGGGCAGAGAAATACCCGCGCCGGCAGATACCCGTTCTTGACCAGCAGAAACACATTTCGCGTATTGGAGGTATTGTTCGCATCCTGATTGCCCACATTCCACCAGGTGGCGCCGGGCTGATGCGGAACATACGGCAGGGAACCATCGTTATCGAGGGCATATTCCGATAAGCCGACCCCCACCTGCCGCATCTGGGAGGCACAGTTGAGCTTGTTGGAAAGATTTCGGGCATAACGAACCCCCGGCTGACTCACCATCAGCACCAGCATAATCGTCGCCGCTACCGCCGCAAAATCCCGCAGATTGCCCAGAATCCACCGTCCTCGCCCCCTGCTTGTATCGGCGGTTTGCCCGGCCCCCGCACTTGGACGGGTACTTTCCGCCAGACGCCGGGTCTGATCGTGGTGCTCGATTAACTGCAATGTCCGTCCCATCAGATAGTCCGGCGGTGTTTCCGCCGGCCAGGACGCCAGCGGCCGCAGCATCTTACGCACACTTTCGCTCAGTTGCCGCACCTCGGCATCCTTCGCCAGCAGCGCATCGGTTTCCCGGTGCTGGTCCGTGTTATCCAGATGCAGGTGATAATCCAGCAGTCTTTGTAATTTGTCGTTTCTTGCTTTGTCCATAATGCGTTATTCTGTTTTTTCTGCGGTAACCTCGTGATATAATTTCGCAAATTGCTTTACCGCGGCGTGCAGCCTTGATTTTACCGTTCCCAGCGGAATTTTCAGGATATCAGAGATTTCCTGATATGGGATTTGTTGAAAATACGCCAAAATCAGGATTTCACGCAAATGGTCCGGCATTTTTTCCACGGTCTCCCGGACCAATTCCTTTTCCTGCTCCTGATCAAAAATATCCTGTGGCGTCGTTTCGTCCCGCAGCAGATTATCCCACGCCTGACCGTTGCTGTCATCCTCCCCCTGGCTGGTAATCTGCACGGTTTGACGCCGTTTCTGTTTCCGCAGCATATCACGGGCTTTATTCACCGCGATAGTGTATAGCCACGGCCGAAACCGCCGCTCCGCTTGAAAACTTTCCGCTGACAAATGCACCTGCAAAAACGTCTCCTGAAAGACATCCTCAGCCAACGCCGGCTGAGATAAAAACTTGAGCAGAAAATTATACAATTCCGACTGGTACCTTCCGATCAGCTCGGTGAACGCCTGCCGGTCGCCGCGGAGATACTCCGCCAATAATTGCTCGTCAGTTCGCTGCTTCAATGATATATCTCTGCTGGTTTATATACGTTTTTACCACAGGCAAGTTCATTAAAAAAATAAACCGTTTTCCCAAAAGCCGTAAATCTACAAATCATTATATAACAAATGATTATATCTTTTCTATCTGTTTTTTAATTTTTTCCGCCGCCCCCGCCGGGTCCTCCTGTCCGATAACCGCCTGACAAACCGCCACTCCCCGGGCGCCCGCCGCAATGACTTCCCCGGCATTATCAGCACTGATACCACCGATAGCCAGGATCGGCCGGGTACACATCGCCGCCGCCTGACGCAGCAGCTCCAACCCCCCGCAAGCCACTTGCGGCTTGGTCGGGCTGGCAAAAATGGCCCCCACCGCAATATAATCCGCCCCCTCCGCCAGTGCCGCTTTCAATTCTTCCAGCGAATGCGTGCTTTTACCCAGTATCATCTTCGGCCCCACTATCCGCCGTGCCTGGGCTACCGGCAAATCCTCCTGCCCCAGATGCACCCCGTCCGCCCCCGCCAGCACCGCCAGATCCGCCCGGTCATTCATGAAAAACAGGGCATCATGGGCATGGCACAGCACCCGCACCTCTTTCGCCAGAGCCAGCAGTTCCCCATCCGCCTTATCTTTTTCCCGCAACTGGATGGCATCCGCCCCCCCTTCCAGCACCAGCCTAGCCGTTTCCAGAATGGGCCGTTTGCATAACGCCTCCGTCAGCAAAACGTACAGCCGCACCTTGCCAAACCGTTCCGCCGGATTCCCCCGCGTCAATAGCTGCTTTTCCAGGTCATAACATTCATACCGGATTGCCTCCATCCGGGCCGCAAACCGGCTGCTGGCCAGCTTGCCGTACTCCTCCAGACACCGCAGCGCCTCCGTCAGCCGCTTCGCCGCCGCCTGCACCACCGCCGCAAAATCCGCCCGATGGGTTTCCGACTCCGTCGTAATCCCCGTCCCCACATCCCCCGGCGTATCCCGCGCCATCAGCAGCTCAAAATCAGGCATTTCCGCTATCGCCTGACACAGCTCATGCCGCAGCCCCTTCGCCCGCCCGCTCAATTCCGCATCGTCCAGCACAAACCGCCCATACTCCTCCATACACCGCAGCGCCTCCCGCGCCCGGTTAAAATTCGCATCCACAATCCGCAGTACCGCTTTATCCATAAAACCATTATAACCCCATCGCTTACCTTAGAAAAGCCAAAATCCCCCTCCCAATTTTACATTGCCTCTCAATCAATACCGTGGTAAAATTCAAAATGGCTTTTTCAGCTATTGCCGGAATAAAAGGTTCCTATGGCTTTGCTGGTTAAATTGATCGAGATATATTTTGGTTTTAGAGTTTTACAATCAAAAAATTGAAATAGATAGTACCTAGCGGCGCGATGAGCATTACGAAGGTGTCTTTCCCAAAGGGGCACGGGAAAAAGATGTATATTTCTCTCCCGTCCAGCCGTCGATGAATTGTATTAAACCCGATTGGCGGTATTTATTCAAATTATCTCGCTCACAGGAATGGTGTCCATGGCAGTTTTGGTTGGAGGTCATTGCCTACCGGCTGGGCTGCCTGATTGGTGTTCCCGTTCCTCCCGCTCATGTGGGCCTGAATCGAAATTACCATCAAGGACAGAATGTGTATGGCGCCTTAATCGAGTGGTTTTATGATGAGCGGGAAGATATATATACTGAGGGTGGGCAATATATGATGCAACTGGTTGAAAATTATGACCGGGACAAGGGTGAAAAACATAATTTTACCTCAATCATGGGAATGGATGAAGCTGTTCCTGAGTTTGTTGAACATTGGGCAGGTATTTTTCTTCTGGATAGTCTTATTGGGAATACGGATCGCCATCAGGATAATTGGGGTTTGATTATTGAGAGAGCAAAGAAAAAAACCAAAGATTTCAAAATAGTATTTGCTCCAGCTTTTGATAATGGTACCGCTCTCGAATATGGAATCCAAGAAGACGATTTTATTAAATACCGAGACCCTAACAAGTTAAAGAGTTACCTGGAAAGTCCTCGTTTTGCAAAACATCACATGAAATGGTTTCTGGACGATATGGAATCGTTGAATTATTATCAATTTCTGGCAAAATTTATCATGTCTTACGAAAAGGCCGGGCCTATAATAAAGCGATGTTTAAGCTTTTCACGCAAGCAGGTGGAGGAAATTCTTGAACCTCTATGCGGTATGATTTGCGATGACCCATGCAGGCTGACGCAAAAAAGACTGGATTTTATGTTAGATATGATTTTTAAACGGAAAGAATTGCTGGAAAAGACGCTTAAAAAATGCAATTTATAGAACATATCATTGAACCTGACCGACTATTATTGTCCTGGCAAACTTCATCGGCGGGCCAGGAACGCCAGCGATTGTTTGTGGCGGAACTGGTTCGCAAGGGAGATGATGCGGATTTAATCTATCTGGCTGGGCAGGATGAATTTTGTTTGGCAAAAGAAAGAGGATTTGAAAATTATCCAGGCTTTACTACCGATAAAAAGGAACATAAGAATGTTCTTAGTTCTTTCATGAAGCGATTGCCCCCGCGGAATCGAAAGGATTTTCCGCGATTTATGGAATCCTTGCGGCTTCGTGCTGACGCCAGGATTTCCGATTTCGCCCTGTTGGGTTATTCCGGTGCCAAATTGCCGGATGATGATTACACGGTTATACATCCCTTTACGAACGCACATCCTCCCTTTGAGCTTTTGCTGCCGGTGCAAGGGTACCGATATTACTTGCAGAATGTACCTTATGTAACTCTATCGGAAGGACGGATAGTTCATTTTGAAAAAGAACCGGGTAATCTCAATGATCCCCAGGCGATCCGGATAGTCATACAAGATAAAACCTTTGGGTATGTTTGCCGTGGTTTGCTGGATTCTTTCCATTCTTGGTTGAACAGTGGTTATAACATCACGGCCTCAATAGAAAGAATAAATGGGAAATCGGATAATCCCAAAATTTTTCTCTTTGTAACAATAACTCGATAGTATAGGAATTTGTATTTGATGGTTCTTGAGGTATAAAAAGGATTGGCAGG
>CAZOMV010000052.1:0-40149 GCA_964580995.1 uncultured Pirellulales bacterium | reverse complement strand
CGTTTGTTTGCATGTTATTATTTTGCAATAAGTTATGATAATTTTTTTAGGCGGTTTACGTCCGTTTAATTCCACTGCTAGTATTATAGCCCAAAAAAAGCGGCTTGGGCAGGAAAAAATGTTGGAGGTAATTTTCCGCCACTTCATGGGTAGGATGGCTGGACGAATATCCGGCTGGAATAAATTAATGCTTTCAACCCGACCAGATGAAGCGAAGAGGGGAGCGGCTGGGGCTGGAGGGTAGAAGGTTCGTTGGGGGCAGTCAGGGGGGCTGCGATAAAAGAAAGACGGGCTTAGACACACAGGCGCACAGGCGGGAATACAGGAAAGTTTTCTTGCAAAATAGAAATTGATTTCTAATTTGCAAAAGCCTTTTAATCGGAGATGATAATCAGCGGAGGGATCAGCAGCGGCAGGAGATAAGGCAGTTGGTTCATGTTGCACCTGGGAGTTAGGCGGGTTGGTCGGGTTGGTCGGGTTTGGGGGGCTGGTGTTTGAGGAGTTTCTGGCGGTGTTCGAATTCGTTGTAGTAGCGGGAGCCGTTGCGGGTGTAGATGAGGACGGCGGCGACGGCGAGGGCGGCGGAGGACCACCAGAGGAAATGGAGGAAATAGCGGTAGGCGGGCAGGCGGGGGGTGAGGTCGGGGGCCAGGAGGGTGGCGACGACCATGGAGAGCTGGGCGGCGGTGCAGAGTTTGCCGATGGAGACGGGGACGATTTTGTGTTCGGAAGTGAGGAAGTAGAGGATGATAAAACCGATGGTGATGTAGAGGTCCTTGCCGATGATGATGGCGACGATGGTGCTGGGCAGCCGGGCGCCGGGGATGGCGGTCGCCGGGGCGGCCAGCAGGAGGGAAGCACAGGTGATCAGGAGTTTGTCGGCCAGGGGGTCGAGAAAGGTGCCGAGCATGGTGACGCGATGGTATTTGCGGGCCAGATACCCGTCCAGCCCGTCGCTCACCGCCATGACCAGAAAGATCAGCAGGGCCAGGTAGCGGGCCCACGGCTGGTATTCGGGCCGGTTGATTTGCAGCATCGCCACGACGAAGGGCAGGATGAGCAGAATCCGGGCCACGGTGATGCGGTTGGGCCAGGACATGCGAAGTTTGGTCATACAATTACCATAACAAAAAAATTTAAACTATCAATATAGTAAACTTAGCGAATTATTTAAAGTGATTCCTAATCTTTGGAAGTATTGACCACAATCGGTGGAGTATTAAATCCACTTCTGCGATTAATAAATTCCAAATCTACTGAATCAGATATAAATATTTTATCTGCATATAATCCACCCATACAATCTGGCAGACCGTCAATTACCATCCATTTAGAAGTGGCTATAGCATACGCTTTCACTGATCCCAATAGTAAAATAGGACCATAGGATATTATTTTCCCTTGTGATTTATAATCTGGACCGATGACCAATAAAACATTTTCTTTGTTATAAATATAACCATTGGAACTTGCACCAACATTTTCGCCACTAAGATTAAAGTAAGACATCGAAGTAATTTTATTATCCTCTATACCATATTGCATCAATAGATTCTTAATATCTTCACTCATAGGGGATATATCATTATGAATCTCACACTCATTTTCAAAAGAAAAAACAGAATGGCCCAGATAGTATGCGTTTTTACTCAAAGCATTAGATTTACATGTGATTGTTTTTTGTGATGTGTCCCAGGAAAGATCATATGTAATATTACGCAATTTTTTTATACGAGTAATAGAATGATTAGAACTATCAACTGCAATACACCCTTCAGCACATTTTGCCCCATTAGTCAAACAAATCACAAGAATCCATCTATACCCTCTAGGATCTTCTTGAATTTTTGTTATCTCAAATTCTCGACGAAATACCTGGGCGTGATAATTCCCATCAGGCGATACAACAACGGGGCTGACAGCAACATCTTCTGGTATAATTCCAGGACTGAATACACCAAATAGATAGGCAATAAAAAACAAAAATAAGAATACACCCAGAACAATGGTTGTTTTAATGATTTTTATGATAACCGGAAATACTACTGAATTATTTTTGATCATTACTATTTCATTCAGACTCATACATTTCGTATCATTTTCAGGAATTCGGGGGCGGAGAGGGTTTTGACGCCAAGTTGGGCGGCTTTGTCGGCTTTGGAGCCGGGGTTTTCGCCGACGATGACCAGGTCGGTTTTTTTGCTGACGCTGCCGGTGGGTTTGCCGCCCTGGGATTTGATGAGGGCCTCGATGTCGTTGCGGGAGAAGCCTTCGATGGTGCCGGTGACGACGACGGTCAGGCCGGTGAAGGGGCCGGTTCTGGTTTTAGAGGTGTCGGGGCCGGGCATGGTCAGGCCCACAGCCATCAGGTCTTCGATGAGTTTGCGAGTATGGGGACTGTGGCAGAATTTGTGGATGCTCTGGGCCAGGACGGGGCCGATCTCGTTGATTAGTTCGAGTTGCTCCGGCTGGGCGTCGAGCAGGGCGGTGATGGAGCCGAACGCATCGGCGAGGATCTCGGCGAGGCGGGTGCCGACGTGCAGGATGCCCAGCCCGGCCAATACGCGGGCCAGCGGCCGGGTTTTGCTTACTTCGATGGCTTGAATAAGATTGCCAGCGGATTTTTCGCCCATGCGTTCCAGGGCGGCCAGTTGTTCGGCGGTGAGCTTATAGAGGTCGGCGTAGCTGCGGACCAAGCCGGCGGCGACGAGCTGCTCGACGAGAGCGATACCCAGGCCGTCGATGTCCATCTGGTCGCGGGCGGCAAAATGGCGAAGGCGTTCGACGAGCTGGGCGGGGCATTCGGGATTGATGCAGCGGAGATAGACGCCGTCCTCGTCCTTGAGGACCTCGCCCCGGCATTCGGGGCATTTCGTCGGCAGATGAAAGGGGCGGGCGGATTTGGGCCGTTTGTCTTTGAGCACTTCGACAACTTGCGGGATGATTTCGCCGGCCTTTTCAACGAGCACGGTGTCGCCTTCGCGGACGTCTTTGCGGGCGAGTTCCTCGAAGTTGTGGAGGCTGGCGCGGCTGACGGTGGTGCCGGAGAGCTGGACCGGTTCGAGGTTGGCGACGGGGGTGAGGGCGCCGCTTTTGCCGACCTGGACGTCGATGCTTTTAACGAGAGTGGCGGCCCGTTCGGCGGCGAATTTGTAGGCGATGCACCAGCGGGGGGCGCGGGCGGTTTTGCCGAGGGTTTGCTGCTGGGCGAGGCGGTTGACCTTAACGACCATACCGTCGATCTGAAAATCGAGGGAGTTTTTCTTTTGTTCCCAGCGGCTGCAGATGTCGATGACGGCTTCGATGCCGGGGGCCAGTTCCATGTGGGGATTGACGGGGATGGAAAAACTGCGCAACGTTTGCAGGGACTGGTAATGGGTGGGGGCCAGGGGGCGGCTGAGCTGGCCGAGGGCGTAACCGAGAAAGCGCAGGCCGCGCTGAGCGACGGTTCGGCTGTCGAGAAGCTTGAGGGAGCCGGCGGTGGCGTTGCGGGGGTTGGCGAATAGGGGGTCGCCGTTTTTTTCGCGCTGGCGGTTGATACGGTCGAATTCGGCGGTGGGCATGAAGACCTCGCCGCGGACTTCGAGAATATCCGGAATATCTTCGGGTTGGTCGGGTTGGTCGGCAAAGAGGGAGCCGATGGATTTTTTTTGGGCGGGCGGTGTCAGCCGCAACGGGACAGAGGGGATCGTGCGGATATTGGCAGTGATGTCGTCACCGCGTACGCCGTCACCGCGGGTGGCCGCCAGAACCAACAAGTCTTTCTCGTATCGCAGCGAGACGGCGACGCCGTCGATTTTGGTTTCTACGACATACTCCACTTCGGGGATTTCGAGGATTTTCCGCACGCGCTGGTCGAATTCGCGGAGTTCAGCCGGTGAGTAGGTGTTGTCCATGCTGAGCATGGGCAGGGAATGGGTGACAGTGGTGAAGCCCTCCAGCGGAGCACCGCTAACCCGCTGGGTGGGGGAGTCGGCTGTGATGAGCTGCGGGTGGTCGGATTCCAGTTTTTTCAACTGGCTGAAGAGTAGGTCGTATTCCTGATCCGAGATGGCCGGCATATTCTGGATATAATACAAATGATCATGCCGACGAATCTCGTTCCGCAGACGCTCCAGCTTTTTCAGGAGATCTTTATCCATAAACCCAACTTTTGGATATTCTTATCGATTATTTTGATATTCAATCGGAATTACGCAAACCATTTTAGCCTTATTGGTATTGGATCGGTTGCGAAACTGGTGCATCTCACCGGGCATGACCATCACCGCGTCGCCGGGGGTGAGAGGGATTTCCTCTTTGGTTTCCGTGACATAGGCCAGTTCCCCTTCCAGCACGAGCACCTGATGTTCGTATGGGTGGTAATGATAGGGGGTATGGCCGGCCGGTTCGAATTCGAAGACGCGGGTGGAAAAATTGGGGGCGGCGTCTTTGGGGCCAAAAACAATCCGATTGAATACTTTATGGGCGCCTTCTTTTTCCACCGGAATCAAAGGAACACTGCTGATCTTTTTTAATAGCATCGTATTCAATTATCTCCATAGAGCCAATGTTCGTTGGCCAGGGGGTAGTTTACCAATTCGTTATCACTGAAATATAAATTAATTTCATATTCGGCCGATTCGGGTGAATCGCTGCCGTGGATCAGATTGAATCCGCGGGAGGCGCCGAAGTCGCCGCGGATGGTGCCCGGTTCCGCCTCACAGCCGAAGGTTTTCCCCATCAGCTTTCGCGCGATGGGGATCACGCCCGGTGCCTGCAGGACCAGGACCAGGACCGGCCCGCTGGTGATATAATTGAGCAGCGAATCGAAAAATGGCTTGCCTTTGTGTACTGCGTAATGCTGCTCCGCCAGATTGCGGGTGATCTGCATGAACCGGCTGGCGATAATCTGCAGCCCCTTCTCTTCAAAACGGGTGATGATCCGCCCAATCAACTGCCGCTGCACGGCGTCGGGCTTGATAATGATGAGTGTTCTATCCACGGGTACTCCTATAAACTATTTAAAAACAAATACTTATGCCTCATCCATACGCTGTAAGTTATTATAGACCGCAAAGGGGGGTTAGTCAATTGGAATGATGGGAAACTTTGGAGTCGGTTGGGGATTAAAAATGGGAAATGCTTTCCTTTGGGATGGCTGATTGTATAATGGCGGTCTATTGTTTCAGGTTGCTGTTAGATATTAACCATATAGGGATTTTTATGACGGAAGAGCTGGTACAAGGGAAGGAAGAGGCGTTTGCGGCGTTGCGGCAGAACCTGCAGAGCGTCATCTACGGCAAGGCGGAGTGTATCGATATTCTGCTGATTGCGATGCTGGCGGGCGGCTCGGTACTGCTGGAGGACATTCCCGGGGTCGGCAAGACCACGCTGGCCAAGGCCCTGGCCCGGAGTATCGACGCCCATTTCCGGCGGATTCAGTTCACGCCCGACCTGCTGCCGGCGGATATCCTGGGATCGTCGGTGTATAATCCGGTTACCGGTTCGTTTGATTTTCGGCGGGGTCCCATTTTCTGTCATATTCTGCTGGCCGATGAGATCAACCGGGCCTCGCCGCGTACGCAGTCAGCGCTGCTGGAGGCGATGAACGAGTCGCAGGCGACGATCGAGGGCGAGAGCTACAAGCTGGAGCAGCCTTTTATGGTGCTGGCGACCCAGAATCCGGTGGATTTTCACGGGACCTACCCCCTGCCGGAAGCCCAGTTGGACCGGTTTCTGGTGCGGCTGGACATCGGCTATCCATCCCATGAGGTGGAGGTGGATATCCTGCAATCCTATACCCATGACCATCCGCTGGATAAGATCGAACCGGTTCTCGAATTGGGCCAGGTCCGTCAGATGCAGCAGGCGGTGCAGAAGGTGTATGTGGATCCGTCGCTGTCGGGGTATATCGTTTCGATCGTGACGGCGACGCGGGAAGAGCCGCGTTTGATGCTCGGGGTCAGTCCGCGCGGTTCGATCATGCTGTCACGCTCAGCCCAGGCGGCGGCGTTTTATGCCGGGCGGGATCATGTGACACCGGACGATATTCAGCGGCTGGTTCCGTATGTTCTGCCGCATCGGGTCTTGCTGACGTCGAAGAGCCGGTTTGACGGGTCAACGAAATTGCAGGTGATTGAAGATATTTTAGCCCGGGTGAAGGTACCGACATGAAGATCCGGGGTTTGGCCAATCTGAATCGCTGGCGGCGGATGATCGAGCATTTTTATCTGGCGGAGCCGGCGAAGCTGGTACTGGGCGGGGTGATTCTGGCAGGGGGATTAACCCTGGCGCTGCCGGAGTACCAGATTCTGACCTCGCTGATCTGTATTTTGCTGCTGGGATCCATGGTGGGGGTAATTTTGCGGCCGAAAATTCGGGTGTTCGGGCAGTTGCCGGATAAAATCATCGCGGGTAAAGAGGTTACGGTGCGGTATCAACTGACGAATGAGTCGTTTTTTCCGGCGTATGATGTTTCGCTGGGATTTACGGAATTGCCGCGCTCAGTTCAAATGACGGGTCCGGATCGTTATCTGTTTCGACTGGCGGCTGGCGAAACGGCCCATTTCGATGTTCATTTCCAGGTATTGAGGCGGGGGTTATATGAGATAGCGGAACCGTGCGCGTATTCCACGTTTCCGTTTAATCTGTATCGCAACCGGCTGCGGGGCCTGCGGCGGCGAACGAAATCGGTTCTGGTGCTGCCGGACTATCATCCGCTGCAGCGATTGAACGTGGCGGTGGATCAGCGGTATCAGCCGGGCGGAATCGTGCTGGCCAGCCAGGTGGGGGAGTCGCCGGAATATATCGGCAACCGTCCGTTTCAAGCGGGAGACTCCCCGCGAAAAATCGATACGCGGGCCTGGGCGCGGCTGGCGATACCGGTCGTGAAGGAATATCACGAGGAATATTATTGCCATGTAGCCGTGGTTTTGGATACGCATATCGCCAGAAGTCGCATCCCCAAAAGGAGCGGCTATCCCAATTTTGAGGCGGCGGTAAGCCTGACCGCCTCGATCGCGGACTTTCTTTCGCGGGATGAGCGGATTATCGACTTCTTTGCGGCTGGTCCCGATCTCTACGTCTTTCGCAGCGGGCGGCACACCGCACATTTTGAGAATTTGCTGGATATCCTGGCCAGCGTCGGCCACTGCCACAGCAATCCGTTTGAGGTGATTACCCCGGCGCTGGAGGAAGAACTGACCCAGACCTCATCGGTGGTTTTTGTCCTGCTGGATTGGGACAGCCACCGGGAGAAGCTGCTGCATCTGGCCGTGGATGCGGGCTGTCATGTGCGGGTGTTCATTGTCCGGGATCGTCCGGTCTCGCTGCCATTCGAGGAGGCGCAGAACTGGGCCGGGCAGTTCCATCTTTTTGAATCGGAGACGATCCGTCAGGGGGGAATCGAACGCTTATGAAGAGTTACCGGTTTTTCGCCTTGCTGTTAGTTCTGAATATCGCGGCCGCACTGGCCTACGCCAGCCGGAGTGTGTTCATGCCGGGTGTTCTGGTGGTGATAGGGCTGGTTGGTTTGTTTGGCCGATGGCATTGGGAGATGCGTCCTTCGCGGCGGGTGATCCTGTTTCTGCTGGTGACGCTGTTGTTCGCGGCGAAATATCGTCTGGTAACGCCGGTGGAAGAGATGCGGATGGAGCGGTTTTACGGACATCCGCAGTGGGAGCCGCAGGCGGAATGGCTTCTGGGTTTGATCGTGGTGCATTTTTTTCTAAAGCCCCGGAAGATGATTCTGAACGCAATTCCGTTTGGGGGTCTGTTTGCGGTGTTTACGACGGGCTTGATCTATAAACAATATGAGGCGGGATTGGTGTTTCGCATATTCGCGATCAGTTATATTGGCTTGATGATCTTCTATTACAACAGTCTGCGGGTGCCGCAGGGGGTGGTTTCGATTCGGGATGCCTATGGGCGCAATCTGATTGTGCTGCTGTTTCTGTCGATTGCCCTGGCGGGCGGCTGGCTGATCGGCAATCGCTGGACGAACAATCAACTGGCGGTGGAGGATCTGGTGGCTCGGCTGCAGGCATCGACTCTGATTCAGCGGATGTTTGACAGTGAGGCGGCCACGGTGGAATTTACCAATGAAGTTCGGCTGGACAGTGTGAAGCGGATCAATCAGGCCGGCGCCAAACAGGTGGCATTGCATGTTTTTAGTATAAGTGCGCCGGGGTATTTGCGCGCGACGGCCTTTGAGAAGTATGAGAAGTCCAGATGGACGACGGAATCGGAAGCGCAGATACTCGAGCCGGCGGAGCAGGCGGTGAGCCATCTGCAATTGCCCTATACCAGCGAGGTTTTTGTGCCGTATTCGGTGGATTCGGAGGATTGGCAGACGCTGGATATCTGGCCCTCGACGAAGCTGGATGCCGGAATGTTTGCGCCGCTGGGAACCGCGGTTTTCCAGGCTCCGGTGAAGACCCTGCTGCAATATGAAAATGATGCCTATGATTCGCCGGACTTATACAGCGGCGTGAACTATGTAGCGGCAGTCCCCGATACCCCGGTGGTATCGGATCCGGGGCAAGAATATCTCCAGAAATGTCTGCAACTTCCGGAGGACATTGACCCGCGGGTCAGGCAGCTGGCAAACGAGATTTTCGCAAACTGCCCCGGCCCAGGGCAAAAAATGGATGCGGTCGTCTCGTATTTCAATACGAATTATACCTACCATCTGGGTCTGGAAAGCCATGGAGACTTGAATCTGTACCCGGATCCGCTGACGTACTTTCTGGTCGTTCAGCCGGCGGCACACTGTGAATATTTTGCGGCAGGGGCAGCGGTTTTGCTGCGGCTGGCGGGAGTGCCGTGCCGGTATATTACGGGGTATGTCGCCCTAGAACGCAATCCCTACCTGGACTGCTGGATCGCCCGGAATCAGGATGCCCACGCGTGGGTGGAGGCATGGGACACAGAGCAAAAACAGTGGGTGCTGGTGGAGGCGACGGCCTCGGGCGGGGTGCCGGAAGGGGAGGAGGGCAGCCAGACGGGGTATTTATGGGACAGTATCAAGTATCAGTTGCAGAACTTGCGGGTGTCGTTGTATCTGGATGGAGTCAAGGGAGTCTTCCGGTGGATTCTGGGCCGGCTGATGGATTTGGTGACTAGTTTTATCGGCTGGGCGCTGATTCTGCTGGTGGTTCTGATCTTCGGCTATCGGCAGTGGCGGAAATATCAGCGGTATCTGCGCAGCCTGCCCGCCGATCCGCGGGTTCGTGCGTTACATCGTTTGCTGTGCCGGATGGATAAGCGGATTCGCGGGAAAGGGCTGGTGCGCCGGCCCGCCGAGACGCTGGAAAAGTTTTCGGCGCGGATCGAAGAGAAAGGGCAGGAGGAACTCTGGCTGCAGGAGGCGGCGCGATGGTATCGCCGCTATGCCCGGTCTCGGTACCGGCAGCAAACGAATCGTGAGGAATTACAGAACTTGAAAGAAACGATGGGAAAGGGACGATGATGAAAAAGAACACGATGCACAAGATTTTGAATCCGATCTTGCTGGTGCTGATGGTCAATCAGTTGGTGACGGGAGTCGGTCGCGGGAATTTTTCGCCTGAAACATTTGAGTTTCTGCATGAGGGAGGCGGGATCTTGCTGGCCGTGCTGGCCGGGGTACATATTCTATTAAACTTCAACTGGGTGAAGGCAAATTATTTTTCCAAACGCAAGTAAGATAAGGGTGTGCCGTGTACCTCCTGCCGTATTTTATCGGTTCCCTGTTTACTTCGAGGTAAAATTGCGGCGGTAAGCTCGTGGAGTTAGGCCCAATTCTTTGCGGAAAAGTTCGGCGATGTGTTTGGAGTCGGGCAGGCCCATGGCCAGGGCGATCTGGTCGATGGTCATGTCGGTTTCCGCCAGGAGCTGGGCCATATGGTTCATGCGGACGTGGCGGATTTCGTCGAGGATGGAGCGGTTGAGGGTGCTGCGGAAACGTTTTTCGAGGCTGCGGCGGGAAACGGTGGTGGCATTGACGACATCGCCGACCTGCATGGCCTGATTGCGGTTCCGGCGGATGAATCGCAGCGCCGCGGCAATCTCAGCATCTTCCACCGCCAAAATGTCGGTAGACTGGCGGGTTACCACCCGGATGGGAGAAACGGGCGGAATGGTTTGGCCGGTGTATTTCTCACCCTTCATTAGTTTATCGAGGAGCTTGGCGGCTTCGTAGCCGACGGTTTCAAAATTGACGGCGATGCTGGAAAGGGGCGGGTCGGTGATATCGCAGATCATATCGTCATTATCGACGCCGAGCACCGCGACCTGTTCGGGGACGAGCAGGCCGGCGGTTTTACAGGCATCGAGAACCTTTTGCCCCCGGTCGTCGTTACAAGCCATGATGCCGATCGGTTTGGGCAGCGAGAGCAGCCATGTGACAACATACTGCTGTTCAACGCTCCACAGGTGTTTCGCCTGGGCAATGGTCCGGGGCGGCTGGTAAACATGGGCAGCAAAACCGGCCTGGTGGATGGCTTGCTCGAAATGGCGGCTGCGCAACTGCGACCAGTAGATGTCCGGGAAGCCGCAGAAGGCGAAGTTTTGGAAACCGCGTTCGAGAAAATATTCCGCGCCCATTTTGCCGGACAGGCCGGAGGTTGCCATGTTCGGAAAACCCGGGATCAGTTCCAGGAAGGGGATAATAATGGTGGGCACACCGGGGGGAAGAGATTGCAGCTCTTTTTTGTGGGTGATATAGGTAATGATGCCGTCAATGGTTCCGGTGGGGGATGGTTCCGTTTTTCCGGTATTTTGATAAGGTTGTAGATAGCTGAGGGGCTGGCGGTAAAAGGTCCAGGGGCCGTGTAATCGGGAATATTTGGCGATGCCAGCCAGGTGGCCGCGGGTGGAGGCCCGGAGCATTTCCATCATCAGCAGGACCGTCGGAATTTTACGCATAGATTCTCGTATGTTTATAAATATTTGAATTATAAATATTTAAAAAATTCATGGTGTTTTTTCAGCCGGTTTTTTCCGGCTGGTTTTATGGTATTGAAAAGGGATTGGCAGGTCCAGGAGAATAAGGAGAATTTTGCGCAAAAGCGTGGATTTATTTCGCAAAGCAGTGTTTCATGATAGGATTATTTGTACATAATAACGGTTCTGATAGGCTGGAAAATCGTGCGAAAGGATTTTCGAATCATGCGAAACAATACCTGTCATTTTTATTTTTGGTTTTTTCTGCTGGCGAGTGTTTCTGGTACGCTTATTTCCGCCCAGGACTATTCGCTGCGGGATATTCCCGATCCGGCGATTGTGTCGGCGGGGGATGGGTATGTGATCTTTGCGACGGGGGCGGGGATTCCCATGTACCGATCGGAAGATTTGGTTCACTGGAAGAAGAGCGGGCGGGTTTTCGCGAAAGAGGTACCGGATTGGGCGAAGGAAAAGATTCCGGATACGCATGGGGTGTGGGCGCCGGATATTGCCTTTTATGACGGCTGGTATCGGCTATACTACGCGGTTTCGTCCCTGGGCAGCCAGCGGTCCTGTATCGGCTTGGCGCTGAACCGGACGTTGGACCCCAATCATCCGGATTATGAATGGCTGGATCGGGGACTGGTGATCGAATCGACCGTCGGGGGCGGCAATTATAACGCGATCGATCCGGCGTTTTTTGCGGATCGGGACGGTAGTTGCTGGTTGGCGTTTGGATCGTTCTGGGGCGGGATTAAGATGGTGGAACTGGACCCGGCGACGGGCAAGCCCGATGCGGCAAAACCGAATATGTATTCGCTGGCCCGGCGGCCGGTGGAGCAGGCGATTGAGGCGCCATTTATTGTGTATCGGGATGGTTTTTACTATTTGTTTGTTTCGTATGACCATACCATGAACGGCCTGGACAGCAATTATAAGGTGATGGTGGGGCGGGCGGAGAAGATTACCGGACCGTATGCGGATTATACCGGACGGCCGATGACGGAAGGATATGCCAGCCTGGTGCTGGCGAATCATGACAATTGGCGGGGGCCGGGGCACAATTCGATTCTACAGACGGCGAAAGGGGATTATCTGGTGCATCACACCTGGGATACCCGTGATGTCAAGCTGGGACGGGCGCTGCAGATTCGGCCCTTGTACTGGCCGGCGGACGGCTGGCCGCTGGCGGGGGAGCCGATTACGGAAAGCCCGAAAAAATGGCATTCGTTGGATACAAATGATCTGGCCGGTACCTGGCTGCATTCGGTGGATTATGGTCCGGAGCAGCCGCTGGTGTTGGAAACGGATGGCCGTATCACCGGTTCCGGCGTGATGGGGAAATGGCAAAAGCAGGGAGAACAGGTGATTTTGCATTTTCCGGATGCGAAAGAGCCAGGGAAGGTGTGGGAGGATCGCTGTATATGGATGAGTCAATATGGTTTTTATATCGGCCGCAATCAGAACGGCCAGGTGATTTGCGGATACAAACAAAAATAAACCGAAAAGAAAGAGTAAGGACACAGGTATGAAAAAGATAATGTATGGGCTGATAGGGTTGCTGATTGCATCTTGTTGTCTGGCGGCGGATGAAAAAGGGGCGAATCAGCGGTGGTCAGTGGAGAAGGCCAGCCAGTGGTATGCGGGGCAGCCGTGGCTGGTAGGGGCCAATTTTACGCCGAGTACGGCCATCAATCAGTTGGAGATGTGGCAGGCGGATACCTTTGACCCGGAGACGATCGACCGGGAACTGGGCTGGGCGGAAGATTTGGGGATGAATTTTATGCGGGTGTTTCTGCATGATCTGCTGTGGCAGCAGGACAGTGAAGGATTTCTCCAGCGGGTGGATCAATTTTTGGCGATTGCGGATAAGCATCATATCAAGATTATGTTTGTGCCGCTGGACAGTGTATGGGATCCGTTTCCCAAACTGGGCCAGCAGCGGGCGCCTAAGCCGCATGTCCATAATTCGGGTTGGGTTCAGTCGCCCCATATCGATTTGTTGAAGGATCCGGCCCGGCACCACGAGCTGGAAGGATATATCAAGGGCCTGCTAACCCGGTTTAAACAGGATCCGCGGGTGCTGCTGTGGGATTTGTATAACGAGCCGGACAATCATAATAACAATTCGTATGGTCAGTTTGAGCCGAAAAACAAAAAGGAACTGGCGGTCCAATTGCTGCACAAGTTGTTTCAGTGGGGCTGGGAAGTGAGGCCCGATCAGCCGCTGAGCGTAGGTCTGTGGAAAGGCAGTTGGGAGGAAGGAAAGCTGGATGAAACCACCCGGATTGCAGTGGATTGTTCGGATGTAATTACCTATCATTCGTATGGAGCTTTTAAAGATCTGAAGGCCCGGACGGAATTATTGTTTACATATAACCGGCCGCTGATTTGCACGGAATATATGGCCCGGCCGGTGGGCAGTACGTTTATGTGCGCCTTGCCGTATTTTAAAGAGCATCGGATTGGGGCATGCAACTGGGGATTTGTGGCAGGCAAGACCCAGACCCAGTATCCGTGGGATTCGTGGGAAAAGAAATATACAGCGGAGCCGCCGCTGTGGTTTCATGAGATTTTGCGGCCGGACGGCAGCCCCTATGATGAAAATGAGGTGGAATTTATCAAGATGATGACCGGGAAATAAATATTCTATCAGGAGAAGAGCTATGAAGATAAGGTTAAGTTTATTCTTGGTGCTGACAGGCTGGGTCTCCGTTTCTCTGGCAGCGGAGGCGAGCCAGCGGTGGTCGGCGGAAAAGGCCAACCAGTGGTATGCGGGGCAGCCATGGCTGGTGGGGGCTAATTTTACGCCGAGCACGGCCATCAACCAGTTGGAGATGTGGCAGGCGGACACCTTTGACCCGCAGACGATTGACCGGGAACTGGGCTGGGCGGAAGAGCTGGGGATGAATTTTATGCGGGTCTTCCTGCATGATTTATTGTGGCAGCAGGACAGCGAAGGATTCCTAAAGCGGATGGATCAGTTTCTGGCGATTGCCGATAAGCATCATGTCAAAATCATGTTTGTGCCGCTGGACGGGGTGTGGTGCCCGATCCCGAAGCTGGGTAAGCAGCCGGACCCGATGCCGCGTACGCACAATTCCGGCTGGCTGCAAGCGCCCCATGTGGATATCCTGAAGGACCCGGCCCGGCATGATGAGCTGGAGGGGTATATCAAGGGAATTATGACCCGCTACCAGGACGACAAGCGGGTACTGCTGTGGGATTTGTATAATGAGCCGGCCCAGGGAAACATCCCCCTGTACCAACAATACGAGCTGGAGAACAAAAGGGAACTGGCCCTGCTGCTGCAAAAGAAGCTGTTCCAGTGGGGCCGGGAGGTGAACCCCTCCCAGCCGCTGAGCGTGGGGCTGTGGCAGGGGGACTGGCGGGAGGACAAGCTGGATGAATTGAACCGTTTTGCGCTGGACAACTCGGATGTGATTACCTACCATGAGTACCGGCCGTTCAAGGATTTGAAGGCCCGGACGGAACTGCTGCTCAAGCATGGCCGGCCGCTGATCTGTACGGAGTATATGGCCCGAACCCTGGGAAATACGTTTATGTATGCTCTGCCGTTGTTTAAGAAACATAAGATCGGGGCGTGCAACTGGGGCTTTGTGGCCGGCAAGACCCAGACGCAGTATCCCTGGGACTCATGGGATAAAAAATACGAGGCGGAACCGCCGCTGTGGTTCCATGACGTCCTGCGGCCCGACGGCAGCCCCTACGATGCAAATGAAACGGAATTTATCAAGATGATGACCGGAAAATAAAAAGTGTGCGGTGCACACCCAACCAATGTAAGTAAGGAAACAAAATATGGGAATCGGAATACTGGATGTGGTGGTATTTGTGGCGTTTGTGGCGCTGGTACTGGTTGTGAGTATGTACAAGAGCCGCAAGGAGGGGGGAAGCGGCGAGGATTATTTTCTGGCGGGCCGCAGCCTGGTCTGGCCGCTGATCGGTTTTTCCCTGATTGCGGCGAATATTTCGTCGGAACAGTTTGTCGGCATGAGCGGCAACGCGGCCAGCCATGTCGGCCTGGCAATCGCCAGCTATGAATGGATGGCGGCGATCACCCTGGTGGTGGTGGCGTTCTGTTTTCTGCCCTATTTTCTCAAGGCGGGTATCTACACCATGCCGGAATTTCTGGAGTACCGTTACAATCAGGGTGCGCGAGTAATCATGGCGGTGAGTATGCTGCTGATCTATATGCTGCTGCTGGGAGCGGTAACGTATTCGGGGGCGCTGACCATCAACACGATGGCCAGCGAGATGCAATTGAAGTTTGTCCCCTCGCTGCAATTGGCCTCGCTGGTGATCGGGATCATCGCGATGGTATATGTTGCGGCCGGCGGCTTGAAGGCGTGTGCCTGGGCGGATTTGATTCAGGGCAGCGCGCTGATTGTGGGCGGGGCGGTGATTATGATATTTGCGTTCAAAATGCTGGGGGGAGTTTCTGAAGCGACTTATATTGAAGATGTACAGACGGGAGCCGTGGCGGTAAAGACCTTTACGCAGGACCAATCCATCATGGATCGTTTTATGGATATTAACAAGATTCGCCTGAACATGTTTTTGCCGAAAGATGATGCGGTCCTGCCCTGGACGGCGCTGCTGCTGGGTTTGTGGATCCCCAATTTTTACTATTGGGGCCTGAACCAGTACATCACCCAGCGGACCCTGGGTTCAGCGTCGCTGGCGCAGGGACAAAAGGGTATTGTGTTTTGTGCGTTTATGAAGCTGCTGATACCGTTTGTAATTGTGATCCCCGGTATTATCGCCTTTAATCTGTTCTCGACGGAGATGCGGTCGAAAGCGGTAACCGATAATGCTCCGGTGATTGCCAAATACTACCAGGCCAATCCCGCTACGCAGGTGGTTCAGGTGGCGGAAGCGCCCAGCGAGGCGGAGATTTCGGTGTGGGGGGAGGGAAAATTTCTGCTGGCGATTTTTGCCGATGAGGCAGCCGTCAAGGCAGTAAAAACCAAAAATCATTTTGTGCTGCCGCTAACTAAAACGCAATATGACCAGCTCGAAGTGAATCAATACACCCTGTTTAAATCGGATGACAAATCCTGGCAGCAGGTATTTCCCGCCTGGGCGGAGGAATTAAAGGTTTATAATCAGAAGACGGAAGAAGCGGCCAGCACAGCCGGGGCCATGACCCATACGGAAAAGTTTATCGGCTATAAATATGATTCGGCGCTGGGTCAACTGCTCAGCCGGGTCATACCCCGCAACGTAGGTCTGGTCGGCTTTGTCCTGGCGGCCCTGCTGGGGGCCATCGTCAGCTCGCTGGCGGCCATGCTCAATGCGGCATCCACCATCTTCACGATGGATGTATTCATCCGGTACATGAATCCCAAGGCCAGTCAGAAAACGATCGTGCTGCTGGGCCGGATTTCCGTGGTGTTCTTTTCGATCATTGCTGTTTTTCTGGCCCCGGCGCTGGGCAATCCGAAATTCAGCCACAGTATCTTCACCATTATCCAGGAAAGCCAGGGCTTTATTTCGCCGGGTATTCTGGCGGTGTTTATCTTCGGGCTGGCCGTACACAAGGCCCCGCGCTTTTCCGGGGTGGTCGGCCTGCTGACCAGTATCGTTTCCTATGGTGCGATCAAGTATGCGGTGCCCTCCATTCAGTTTTTAAATCGCATGGCAATCTGTTTTGCCCTGTGCCTGGTGATTATGGCGGTCATTACCCTGGTGAAACCCCTGGCCCAGCCGGTAGAGTTTAAGACCAACACGAAGATCGAGCTTCATTCCTCGAAGGGAGCTTTGGCGGCCGGCGTGGTGGTAGTGATCATAACGCTGATTTTGTACGCGATCTTCAGCCCGATAGGCATTGCGAAATAAAAGGAGGTATCTTCCGTTGCATATAAATAATGATCGAGAAGCGGCGAGTCACTTAAAAAACATCGCCGCCGAACGGGAACTGTCTATTTCCAGCGGATGTATCCGCAGGACCTCGTCCCGGTTTTGTCTGGGGGTGGAACATGGAGATTATAACGGCACGGAACTGTTCGGGGTGGGTACCGACCGGTTCATCTGGCTGGGATATAAGCCCAATGACAGCGGGACGATCCGGCTTTACAGCGGGAATTTCCCGGACGATGGGGTGGTGGCGTTCCGGGCGGAACAGATTCCGGCGCCGCGGACGGTGCACGATTCCTGGGCGCGTTTTCCGTATGGGGTGACGTACATCCTGAAAAAGGAAGGGTATGGCGTCTCCCGTGGCTTTGACGCCGTGTTGTACGGCAACATACCCGGCGGCGGAATGAGCCGCTCCGCCTCACTGACCATCAATCTGATTTTGACGCTGTTTGAGGTGAATGGCATTTCGGGTGTAGATGATTTTAAGATTATCGACATGGCCCAGGCGGTGGAAAATGAGTATATCGGCTCGCCCTGCGGCCAGCTCGACCAGATCATGATCTATTTTGCCAAAGCCGGCATGGGAACGCATTACCAGCCGGCAACTCGTTCCATCGAGTATGTCCCGCTGGGGGCGGGTGCTTTGGATTTCCGGATCGTCAGCCTGGATACCGGCACCGTGCGGCCGGGACTGGAAAAATCAACTTATAAGGTTCGCCGGGCCGAATGTGAGCAGTTGGTGAAGCTGGCGCAGGAAAAGAAGTTTGCGATACGTTCTCTGGCCGATGTGAAAAAGGAGGATCTGTATCAAAAACTTTTACAAACTTTCCAGGGAACTCATCCGCATCTCTGTGATCGCCTTACGTATATATATAAGGCGCAAAAGCGGTTTTATGAAATGATGGCGGCCTGGAAGGCCGGCGAGGTAGAGAAGATCGGCTCGATCTTCCGCGCGGACGGGATCGGCCTGCGGGATGAGTATGACATTTCGGGGCCGGAGCTGGAGACCATGTGCGATATTGCCCGGACGGTGGGGGGGGTACTGGGTGAACGGATGCTGGGCGGCGGCGACAAGGGGGCGGCCGGTGCCATCGTGCGGGCGGAGGCGGTGGAACTGCTCCAGCAGGCGGTGGCCACCGGATACCCGCGCAGCCATCCGGACTATGGTGACAAATTTGCGGTGCATATTTGCAGTGTTACCGATGGTATCAGGATAATCGATAGTGTGTTATAATCTCTATTTTACGAAAGGAAAAACATGATGACAAAAACAACCCAATGGTTCAGTGTATTGTTGCTGGCAGTGGTTTTGGCAGGTTGCGGATCGACAGATCAGAAAGATAGTAAAGGAAAATTGCAGATGATAGAAGAAACATTCGGGATGGTGGACGGTCAGGAGGTATTTCTTTATACGCTAACCAATGCCAACGGTATGAAGATGACCGTTACGAATTACGGGGCGACGGTGGTTTCCCTATGGGTGCCGGACCGGCAGGGCAAAATGGCGGACGTGGTGCAGGGATTCGATACGCTGGAGGATTACATCCAGTATAACGACAGCTATTTCGGCAATGTGGTGGGCCGCTACGGCAACCGGATCGCCAAGGGTAAGTTTACTCTGGATGGGGTGGAATACACCCTGGCGATAAACAATGACGCAAATCACCTGCATGGCGGTCTCAAGGGCTTTGATAAGGTGGTCTGGAAGAGCGAGCCGGTGCAGAAAAAAAATGCGACTGGCGTGAAGCTGACCTATCTCAGTAAGGATGGAGAGGAAGGCTATCCGGGCAATCTGTCGGTCACGGTGTATTACTATCTGACCAATGCCAACGAACTGTCCATCGAGTATTCCGCGATGACGGATAAGGCTACGCCGGTGAATCTGACCAATCACAGCTATTTTAATCTGGCCGGCCAGGGCAGCGGGGATATCCTGGGGCATGTGATGTGGATTGACGCGGACCGGTTTACGGTGGTGGACAAGGGCCTGATACCAACGGGCGAGCTGCGGCCGGTGCAAGGGACGCCGATGGACTTTACCAAACCGGCGCCGGTCGGGGCTAGGATCAATCAGAAGGAGGATGAACAGATCGCCTTTGGCGGCGGCTATGACCATAACTGGGTATTGAATAAAAAGGACCATTCGCTGACAAAAGTCATCACTCTGCATGAACCGATCAGCGGCCGGCGGATGGAAGTATCCACCACGGAGCCGGGCGTGCAGTTCTATTCGGGCAATTTCCTGGATGGCAAGCATAAGGGTAAAGGCGGGAAGGTATATAACTATCGCTATGCCCTCTGCCTGGAGACCCAGCATTACCCCGATTCGCCGAATCATCCGGATTTCCCCTCCACGATTTTGAGGCCCGGAGAAAAATATTCTTCCCAGACCGTGTACCGGTTTTCAACCAGGTAAAACGGATCGATTGATAGTATTTCGGAATGTGCCTGCCCGCGGAAACGTGGGCAGGCCGGTATCGCACAGGAATTACTATCTCCCCAGCGGCAGCTCCAAATCCCCCAGCATCTGAAAATCATCCGCCAGATTCCGCCCCGCCGTCGTCAGATAATTGCCCACCATGCAACTGCTGGCCCCTGCGTAAAACATCCAGCTTTGCAGGTCCCGCAGGCATTTCTCCCGTCCCCCGGCCACTTTAATCTGCTGATCCGGCAGCACAAATCGGAACATCGCGATAATCTGCAGCGCAGTCATCGGTCGCAGCGGCTCCGTTCCCTCCAAAGGCGTACCCGGTATCGGATTCAAAAAATTAATCGGCACACAATCCACCTCCAGCTCCCGCAGGGCCAGCGCCAAATCCACCCGGTCCTCCGCCGTTTCGCCCATCCCGAAAATCCCCCCGCTGCACACCTCCATCCCCGCTTCCTTGGCCGCTCGCACCGTGGCCAGCCGGACCTCATAGCTGTGCGTACTGACAATCTCCGGAAAAAATCGCCGCGACGTCTCCAGGTTGTGATGGCACCGCTGCACCCCCATCGCCCGCAGCCGCCGGGCCTGCTCCCCATCCAGACACCCCAGCGACGCGCAGCATTGCAGATCGCCCATCTGGGCTACATACCGAAAAACTTCTTCCAGCCGATCCAGCTCACTCTCCGCCGGCCCATACCCGCTGGACACAATCCCAAACGAATGCGCTCCCGCCTTCCGCGCCGACTCCGCCGCCGCCCGCAAATCCTGGCTGCTCATCTGCTGCGATTCAATCTGTGTCTGATAATGCCCCGACTGCGCACAAAACCGGCAGTCCTCACTGCACCGGCCCGTCCGGGCCGAAGCGATACTGCAAAGCGAAATCTCCGTGCTCGCCCGTTCCCTTCGGATCCGATTCGCCCAATAAAACAAATCGTAGCGATCCTCCCCCCTCAATGCCAGCAGACGCAAAGCCTCCCCCCGCGTGATTCGTTCTCCTGCCAAAACCGCCTGGGCCAGATTGCCAACGGACCCGTCTGCTTTCCCTGGAACTGCTGACAAACTACCTTCTCCTGCGCGGAACCGGAGCCGATCCGCCTTCTTCCGCCGGCGTCTCGTTTATCTGCCCTTGGCGTGCCCGCGAAAAAATCTGTTCCAGATCCACCGCCCCTAAAAGTACGATCCTTCCCTTTGAATCCGTTTGGTACGCCATCAATAAATGGGCATCCGTCTTCAGCATCCAGATCGCATCGCTGCCGCTTTCCACCTGGGCGATTGTTGCAACACACCCACTTCCCTGCATACCCACCGCCTTGCCATAGGCTGACTGGGGTTCCATGGTATTTTGGAGGACCAGCACGCAGACAAGGAAAACCGCCGAAAAAATCAGAAATCCGATTACGGTATTTTTCGAAATCATAAAATTTCTCCTTTCTTATGGTGCCGGTACCACGGAACTGTCCGGAGTAGTCGGAACAGCCGGTACTAAAAAGTTATCGTACACCTGATTGAGATCCAGGATCTCGCCAAACTGAATCTCACCCCGGTTTCGATTGTATAGGCAGTTGGTTAGCAGTTGATTGCTCACATCCACAACCCAGACTACCTCTCCCGACTGAGATTGAATCCTGCCCGGCAGCAGAAAATACTCCCCACCCGCCGCATTGCCTGCCCGTGCCGTTTGCGCCTGCGCCTGCGGCAACTCCACATAGTGCATCACCACCCCCGTCAACAGCAATGCATTCACGCACAGCAAAACCACCAGCCACCGATCTTTCTTATTTTTCATGGCTACACCTCGCAAATTTCCGCTAAAACCGACTTCTTTCCCGGCAGGATGGGGTTCGCCCCATCGCCTTGGATATTACCAATTTTCATAGGCCCTGCACCGGGCTATTAGTCCAGATGCGTCTTTTTGGCATCCTTAAAACTTACCATCAGGGTAATCGCCATCAATCCCACCCCTATCAGCCACGGAAATCCCTTCCACGGCCGCTGGTCCGCCGCAATACTATCCTGTGGCGCACTCGGCTGGCCATACTGCCCCGGCTGACCAGAGGCACTCCCCAGCAGCACCCCCAGACTCAAAAACATACCCACAAAAAAAACAAACAACCTTCGCAAAACCCCTTTTCGCATAATTTCTCCAATTTGTTAACAATAATAAAATTTTCCAGCGTAACTACAACCATCCAATTCTATCTGCCCACTTACTATTTTGCAAGCACAACCAAATTTTCCCATATCCGGGGGAAATCCTCTGAATCGCCAAACCATGTCGATCTCAAAAACCTGCTCTTAACACCTTATTATACAACAGGTTGCACAATATTCCAACGGCAACGCTTAAAAAGGGCAGGATTGCCCCAAAAGATTTTGACATAACCGGGTGAGTTACTACTATAGGGCAATGATAATAATGGTTATGCCTAATCTCCATTTTGCAAAACCGTAGTTAGTTGTAAATGAAAGGAAATCCTGATGATGAAATGCAGACAATATCTTCCCATTTTATGGTGTATGTGTTTTTTAAGTACGTCGGTTCTGGCGGTGGTCCCGACACCGGATGAAATGCAGTGCAGGGATGCCTGGCTGGTTGCTCAAATGACGGAAACGGCCGATCCGCTGCCCTTCTCCTTTGTCTATAATCAAACAGCTTCCCGCGACCTGATTGGCTCCTGGAAAATTTCCAAAGCAAGGGAAGATCGGGATGAGAATCGCAGCCGTCTTATCTGGAAAGCCCTGGACAGCCAGACTGGCCTGGAAGTCCGCTGTGAAATAGTAAGCTGGCGGGATTTTCCCGTGGTGGAATGGACCTTGTATTTCCAAAACACTTCTCAAACGGATACCCCGATTTTACAGGATATTCTGCCGCTGGATTTTTATTGGGCCGCCGGAAAAGAAGAAAAACATACGCTGCATTACAGTCTGGGTGACGGCCGGGGCGTAGAATCCTACCGCCCGCTGAGCATGGAGGTACCCTCGGATCAGCCCGCCGCCTTCGCACCCTATGGCGGTCGCCCGACGGACCAGAATTTTCCCTTTTTCAATCTTTCCTCTTCCGAGGGCGGCCTGATCGCGGTGGTCGGCTGGTCGGGGCAGTGGAAGATGCAAATGCAGGCGGAACCGCGGAAAGGGATGCATCTCTGGGCCGGACAGGAATTAACTCATTTCAAGCTGCTGCCCGGTGAGCAGGTGCGCAGCCCCAAAATGGTATTATTATTTTATGACGGCGATTGGCTGCGGGGCCAGAATCTCTGGCGCCGCTGGATGATCGAGCATAATCTTCCGCGCCTGGCCGGCCAGCCCCTGCCTCCGCTGCTGGAGGCGGCCAGCTCGCAATATTACGGCGAAATGACCCAGGCCACCGAAGCCACGCAAATCCTGTTCATCGACCGGTACCTGGAAGAAGGCGTCAAATTGGATTACTGGTGGATGGATGCCGGCTGGTACCTCATTGAGCCGAAGTGGGGCGGGTTGGTGGTGGATCAGTGGGAGCCGGACCCGGCCCGGTTTCCCCGCGGCCTGCGGCCGATCAGCGATCATGCCCACGCCCAAGGAGTCAAAACCATCGTCTGGTTTGAACCGGAACACATCTGGACCGGTTCCTGGCTGTATGAGAATCATCCCCAGTGGCTGCTCCAGCCGCCGCAAGTGCCCGGCATCGAGCAGACCATTAACCAGGGACAAAAACTGGAAGGCCGCTTTCTGCTGGACCTGGGTAAGGAAGAAGCTCGAAACTGGGTCTTCAATCACTATGCCAAACTGATCAAAGAGCAGGGTATCGACCTCTACCGGCAGGATTTCAATATCGAGCCGCTGCCGTTCTGGCGGGCCAACGATGCCGGGGATCGCCAGGGGATCACGGAAATCCGGTATATCGAGGGGTATCTGCAATTCTGGGATGACCTGCTGGCCCTCAAGCCGGACATGCTGATCGATACCTGTTCTTCGGGCGGCCGGCGGATCGATCTGGAAACCTTGCAGCGTTCGGTCCCGCTGTGGCGCAGCGATTATGCCTATGAACCGGTTGGGATGCAATGCCATAGTTACGGCCTGTTCTTCTGGGTTCCCTATTTTGGTTCCGGTGCCCTGTCGCTGGACCGCTATCATTTCCGCAGCAATACCTACCCTTCGATTGTTTTAAATTGCGATGCCCGCAATACGAATCTGGACTATGAACGGATGCGAACCCTGCTGGCCCAGTGGCGGGAATTCGCCCCGGATTATTATGGGGATTATTATCCCCTGACCCCGTATGCCACGGGCAGTGATGTCTGGCTGGCCTGGCAGTTTGACCGCCCGGAGCAGGGCCGTGGTTTTATCCAGGCCTTCCGCCGTCCCCAGAATCCATTCTATGGCATCGATTTGAAATTACATGGCCTGATTCCGGATACTGCCTATGAACTGACCAATCTCGATTCCGACCAGACGCTCCGCCTGACCGGTAAGGAACTAATGGAAAAAGGCCTGCCGGTGGAGATCCTGGAACAGCCGGGCGCGGCGGTGATTACGTATAAAACCGTCAATACGAATCCGTAAAAATTCCCCAAGGTTTTACCGCCAAAACCTTGGGGAAACTATTAACTTTTCGGGATAAGAATTACGTCTTTTCAGTAGCCGGCCACTACCTCCACTTTTCCCGTCAGCCCCGTCAGCTCGATTACCTCTTTGTCCGGATTAAATCCGCTCCACGGCTGGCCGTTGACCGTCACACTCTGAATCGGCGCCGCCTGGGGATGGCGGAATCGCACCTTCACGCTCTGGGCCGCACTGCGGTTGGGTATCTCCACGGTCGCGGTAATCTTGCCGTTGTCCACGTCCGAGACAATCTCATATGCCAGCGTCCCGAAATAGGTCGGGGCGTTCCGCACGGAAATTTTCTTCCCCTGCTCCAGCCACACCCGCGGTGTGGCGCGGGCTATCCACAGGGACTGGCCCTCTTCCATCACCAACAGGTTGCGGAAGTTTCCCAGGAACCAACCGGAAGTCCCGTTGTCGGGAGCGGTACAGTCCGTATAGTTATCCGGGCTCCAATGTTCCCAGAGTTTTCCATTGGCGCCCACCATGGAGACCGACTCGTTCATCCAGAAACGCAGGAAGTTTGGCACGTCGTCTTGGAGCAGGTAGATATTGGCATTAAAAGACCACTTCGGCAGCTCTCCATAAGTTATCCAGAACCATGCGTCGGCGGTGGGAAGTCCCGCTTTCTTCCGTGCATCTTCTAACTCTCGCGTGCCTTTCACTGACGTTCCGCTCTCCTCCATCACGTTCAGGGTGTCCACGATGCGGGCATCGTTGGCCTCCAGCACAGAAGATGGCGAGGCCAGCGGCAATGCCCCGAGCATGACATCTAACGGCCCACCTCCACTATATTGGGGCGCGCCCAACTCGGTAATCATCAGGCCTTGTCCATACGCCTTCCAGGGGATATAGCGGCGGTACGTCCCATCGCGCGCAAGTCGTACCGGCGCCAGGGCCACATCGCGTTCCACGGCTCGGCGGATGTCGGCACGGAAGGCTTCCGCCTCAGCGCGGTACTTCCCTCCGGCGGGTGGATCCAACTCCATCATCACGTCGGCAAAACGGCTCAAGCCCTGGAGGGCAAAAGCGTTGTCGAAGTAGTACCAGTGCCAATCGCAGGCCGGGAGGGCGTAATCACCCATGAAGCAGGGCGGCATGAGACCAACGACATGGAGATCCTTCCTGTTCGGAATGTCCTGCATGTAGGCATTGCGCTCGCGGATGATCCAGTCGGCCGCCGCCTGCAAACGGGCACGGTTGCGCTGGAACCACTCCTTGTCACCGGTCAGAAAGAAGCGTTCCATCATCGAGAACATGAGCCTTCCCGTCGAGCAGTGCACGCCCTCATGACTGTATCCCATGTCGTGCCGCATGGACTTCGCCCATTCCAGCGAACCACTGGGATCGGCATAATCCCCGTCCGACTTCACGCCTGGGGAGGCCAGGAAGTAGTCATAGATCTTGGCTGCCTCGTCATGCAGGCCGACCACCTCCATCGCGTGGGCGACCGGAGCCACTTCAGCGGCGAGATTGCCCCACATGTGCCTGCCCCGCAACTGATCGGTGGCGGTCCGCCACATATCGACCCAGCGTTGATCCGGGAGTTGGACCTGCATGGCAGGCTCGGGGGTCGGCGGGAAGGGCGGGACCGCCGTCCCGGCCGGACAACGCCACAACCGGACCTCACGCAGAACCTCATCCCAGGAGGCCGCCTCGCGATGCTCACGGACCATCTGGCGAATGCTCTTGCTGTTTTTGGCGGCTAGTTCCTCAGTGAATTGCCGGGCAGTCTTTCCGCTGCCGACCTTCGTTACGAAAATACCGTGTTCCGGAATCAAAATCGGTCCGTTCTCCAGATCGCTAATACGAAACGTAAAACCATCCGTTTTTGTCCACACCGTAATTCGGCTGTCCAGACCCGTTCGACTAGTGGGGGCATACAAAACAGGTACGACGATGCCTCGCCTGGCATTGCCTGCTGCCTTCGATTGCCAGCTATTGCCATTTGTTACCGTTGTACCTTTATCCTCTGCTAGAGGTGAGACAGGCCCGGCCATGACTACACGAGTTTCAATCCTGCCGTCAAAGTCTGTATTTTCTTTTCCGGCTTCGAAGCCCCATTCGATTTCCACATCCACTCGTTTCCACACCCCGACATTTCCGCTGGTCACTCGCATACTTGGCACAACTAAATTGTTTCCCTCACAGAAAACCGCCACCATTTCCGTAGCTGCCGGGACCTGCGTACTATAGGCCCAGTCCATTTTCACGCCAGGTTCACTTTTATACGTCCAAGTACGACGGTCTTCGGATATGACCGGGTTGGTTAGAATCCGATCCACGGTCCAGCCAAACCAACCCCAGGCGGTAGGATAAACTCGAACTTCCACCGCTTCCGTTGCGGGGACATCCTGGCCAGCCGGCCAAAGCAATTCTATTTGATAGTCTGAGAGCCCACCTACCCAAAGCAGTCCCGCTAGTAGCTGACCTTTGGGTTTGGGTGGTAATGGCGAAAGCATATCCGGCTGGTTGTAATAAATGCTTTTCAGTTGGTCCTGCGGCAAGGCATCGTATGCCGTCCGATACACCCTGTCGATCCGCTCCAGCCGCCGCGGAATAAAATACGCCTCCGGCTTCGCCTGCACCGCCCGGTCCGCCCGCCATTCATACGTCCACGGCGAAATCTCCACCGCCTGCCCCGCCATCTGCTCCAGCCGGGCCTTCTCCATCACCCCCGCTGCCGACCCTTCCGCCGCATACAATCCGCCTGACACCATAACCAACACCGCTGCTGCCATCTGCACGATTCGCTTGTTCATAGTTTTTCCTTTTCTGTTTTATGTAACTGAAGTTTTACAAAATGATGCCTAACCTCCATTATGCAAAACTTCAATTTTGTAAATCCACACTATTTCCCATACTCGAAGGCAATATGCCGGATCATCGTCCCGGAAGAGCCGGGATTCTTGTCGCCCCGGACCACAATCTTGATGGTGTGAATCTTTTCGGGATCAAGGCCGCTCTTGATAAACGCAAACGGATACACCAGCGGACATTCCGCAAAGAAACAATCCACCGTTTTTTCTAACACATCGTCAATATACACATCTGCCTGCCCCGCGTCACTGCCCGCCGCCGCCCGCCAATAGATACTGCTGCCCCGGAACGTGAATTGCACACTCTGTCCCGCCTTAGAAGCCGTGTTCGCCTGCCCCTGATAGTAATGCTCGCCCTTTTCTACGGTCCACCCCTCACCGTCGTATTTCACATTTGGGTCGGCCGAGCCGATAATCCGGGTCTGGCGGCTCTCAATACGGTCGCCCGATTCCGGATGCGGCTCGTACGTATAAGAATCATACGGCGGAAAATACCGGGATGGCGTACTGCCTTCTTTCAGGCTGATGTCCAGCACTCGGTTTTTCCCTTCCACGTTCTGCCAGTAGTTGTAGGCCCGCAGCTTCTGACCGCAGACCACCGGGTCCATCCCCTTTTCATCGGCCAGGGTGATACCAAAAGTCGTGTTGCCGGGTTCCTCAAACAGCTTCGCCATCGGCAGCCAGTCCTGTTTGCCCAGGTCCGTGCACGCCGAGATACAGACCGAGCGGTCTTCGAATCCGTAGCCGGGCATACCCCGGTTATCTTTGATGCCGATATGGATCCCGATCCGCAGATACTTCTTCAGATAGGTACTGTAAATCGTATTCCCGTAAATGCCGCGCTGGCTGAATCCCAGCCGGGACGCCTTTCCGCCCAGCCCCGGCTCGGTCCAGGTGCCGTTGCAGAACTTGAACCACTTGCCCGGCGCCATCTTGTCGGCGATGGCACAGCGGGCCACTTCGCTGTACATCGCGAACCCGTTGAGCTTGCCCTGCTTGGGGGTAAAGGAATTCCACGAGCTTACATAAAAATAACCGCCCCGGGTGTCGGCATAAAAATCAAAATCCGCGGGACCCGCTTCAAAGCAGGACCCCGCATAATCCTCCACCTTCGGCAGCGCCCGCGTCAAAATGTCTCCCACCAGCGTCCACGTCAACCCCAGATCCTTGCTCGTCGCCAGCCGGGTCTTCTTGCTGCACCAGCCCTGCTGATTGTTGTGGGCGTACTCGCTGTGCATCAGGCCGTACAGCATCCGGGTCTGCTCATCCCACCACAGGCCGCATCCCAGAAAGGCCGCGGCCCCCGGAAATTCGCCATAGCCATCCGGTTGGCGCTCCAGATGCTCCAGGTCCGGCCCCTTGAAACGGCATACCTTGCATTGCTCCTTATAGACATCGCTGTTGGGAACGTGCATGATCCAGACCTCCCCGTCAATGACCACCTGCCGCATCGGATAGTCGCAATTCTCCAGCCAGGGATGCGCCCGCTGGGCCACGTCCCAGGCCAACGGCAGGGCAGGCGCACCGGTTTCCCCGACGGTCTCCGCCGCCCGGCTCACCCCGCCGCACGACAGAATCAGCACAGCGGCTGCCCAGGCGCAGACGGCCCTTAATAAAAATCCGGTCTCGATTTGTTTGCAATTCCCTTTGGAGAAACTACTGTGCGTCCAATACTCTTTTATCATGGTAAACCTATTTTCTATACTCAAAAGCAATATGTCGAATCATGGTCCCGGAAGCGCCGGGATTCTTCTCGCCCCGAACCACAATCTGGATGGTATGGGTCTTTTGAGGATCAAGGCCGGTTTTGACGAACGCAAATTGATACACCAGCGGGCATTCGGCAAAGAAACAATCCACCGTCTTCTCCAGTACGCCGTCGATCAGTACGTCGGCCTTGCCACAGTCGGGGCCGCCCGCCGCCCGCCAGTAGATCGCACCGCCCGAAAATTCAAATTGCACGCTTTGCCCCGCCTGGCTGGCGGTCTTCGCTTGTCCCTGGTAATAATGTTCGCCCTGTTCAACGGTCCACTCGTCGCCCTCGTATAGCATCGCCGGATCGGCCGAGCCGATGATCTGGGTCTTTCGGCTTTCGAGGCGGTCGCCGGATTCCGGATGCGGCTCGTACGTATAAGAATCATACGGCGGTAAATATCGCGATGGCGTACTACCTTCGTTCAGGGTGATGTCCAGGGACCGGTTTCCGTCCAGCCAGAAATTGTAGGCACGCAGTGTCTGGTCACAGGTGACCGGATCGATTCCACTGGCATCAGCCAGCGTAAAGCCGAACAACCGGTTCGCAGGTTCATCCAACAGTTTTGCCATCGGCAGCCAATCCTGTTTGGCCAGATCCGTGCACGCCGAGATGTTCACCGAACTATCCAGAAAGCCAAGCTTGGTAAACCGGGGATCCACAACGCCGGCGTGGATCCCGATACGGAGGTATTTGTTGAGATAGGTGCTGTAGATGGTATTCCCATAAATGCCGCGCAGGCTGAACCCCACGCGGGAGGCCTTGCCGCCCAGCCCCGGCTCCGTCCAGGTGCCGTTACAGAACTTGAACCACTTGCCCGGCGCCATTTTGTCAGCAATCGCGCAGCGGGCCACTTCACTGTACGTGACGAAACTATTCAGTTTACCCTTTTTGGCGACGAAACCGTTCCAACAGGTTACATAGAAATAGCCGCCCCGGGTGTCAGCGTAGAAATCGAAATCAGCCGGTCCCATCTCGAAGAAGGAACCCGAATAATCCTCCCGGTTCGGCAATGCCCGCGTCAGGATGTCGCCCACCAGGGTCCACGTCAATCCCAGGTCTTTGCTCGTCGCCAGCCGGGTCTTCTTGTTGGTCCAGGCGCCCCCATCATTGCCGTCATATTCGGTATGGATCAGGCCATACAAGGTTTTGGTCGATTCGTCCAGCCACATACCGCATCCCAGGTGGCCCGAGCCGCCGTGTAGATCTGCCACGCCATCGGGTTGGCGCACCAGATGCTCCAGATCAGGCCCCTTATAGCGCAAGACCGGGCACCGGCCCCCATACGCCTGTCGGCCGGGAACAAAGATCATCCAGACCTCACCATCGATAATGACCTGTCGCACGGGATAATCAAAATCAGCACAAAGCATGGGCAAATTACGCTGGCTCAATTCCCAGGCAAACGGCAGGGCCGGCGTACCGGTAACCCCGGCCTCCTCCTCCGCCCGGCTCACCCCGGCGCATGCCAACATCAGCCCAACCGCTACCCACCAACAGTGGATTTGCCTGAAACTATATTTCGATATATCTTGCCTTGCATAATCTTTCTTCATGGCAAGCTCCTCAATAAGTCGCCGTTACCTTGACCGTACCGCTGACATCGTGCAGACGAATGATTTCCTTCGCCGCGTCAAAGTCATTCCACGGCTGGCCGTTAACCGTCACGCTCTTCATCGGCTTGCTCTGCGGATGGCGGAACCGCAAGAAAACATTCTGAACCGGACTGCGGTTGGGGATCTCGACCGTCGCCGAAATCTTGCCGTTCTCCACGTCCGAAACCATCTCATACGCCAAAGTCCCGAAATACGTCGGGGCATTCTTCACCGAAATCTTCTTGCCCTGCTCCAGCCACGCCCGCGGCGTCGCCTTCGCGATCCATAGCGACGGCCCTTCCTCCATCACCAGCAGGTCCCGGAAATTCTCCATGAACCAGCCCGCCGTCCCGTTGTCCGGCGCCTCGCAGTTGGTAAACTGGCCCAGATGCCAATGCTCCCATATCTTGCCGTCCGCACCCACCATCGACGCATACGTATTAAAGAAAAACCGCAGGAAGTTCGGAATATCATCCTGCAGCAGATAGATATTGGCCGTGTGGGAAGCCTTGGGCAGCATCGAATAACAGTGCCAGAACCAGGCCTCTTCCGTGGGCAGACCCTTCTGCTTCCGGGCCTCTTCCCGTTCCCGCACCCGCTCAACCGATGTCCCCATTTCCTCCATCATGTCCAGCGTATCCATCATGCGATAGTCGCCGGCCTCCAGCACCCCCAGCGGCTCCGCCAGCGGCAGCGAACCCACCCACATATCGCATTCCGGAAACTGCGGCGCACCCAACTCCGGCCCCGTCAGGCCCCGCGTATACGCCATCCGCGGAATAAAACTATGATACATCCCGTCCCTCCCCAGCCGCACCGGTGACAGCGCCGCCTCCTGCTCCACCGTCCGGCGCAGGTCCTTCCGATACGCCTCCGCCTCCTGCCGGTACTTCGCACCCGTCTCCGGTTCAAATTCCGCCAGCGCATCCCCAAACCGCTGCACACCCTGCAGCGAAAAAACATTGACCATGTAATACCAGTGCCAGTCGCACGTCGGAATCGCATAATCGCCCAGCATCTCCGGCGGCAGCAGGCCCGCCACGAACAACTCCTCCCGCTTGGGCACGTTCAGCATATATAGCTTCCGCTGCCGGATGATCCAGTCCGCCGCCGCCTGCAAACGCAGCCGGTTCTTCTGGAACCACTCCTTATCCCCCGTCAGGAAATACCGCTCCGTCATCGCAAACAGCACCCGCCCCGTCGAGGCGTGCGTCCCGTCATGGCTGTAGCCCATGTCATGCCGCATGGCCGACGCCCACTCCAGCGACCCGGCGCCGTCGGTATAATCGCCGTCCGACTTGATGCCCGGACTCTTCAAAAAGTGTGCATAGATCGCATCCGCCTTGTCATGCAGGCCGATCATTTCCATTTCATGAGCCACCCGGCCCACTTCAAATCCCAGCCCGCCCCACATATGCGGCCCCCGCAACTGATTCGTCGCCGCCCGCCACGCTCCCGTCCACCCGGCATCCGGCAGATCCACCATCATCACCGGATCATCACCCGCCGGAAACGGTTTCAGCTCCGTCCCTTCCGGGCAGGTCCAGATCCGCACTTCCTTCATTACCTCTTCCCACGAGACGGCCTCCCGGTGTTCCCAGATCCTCTGCCGGATGCTCTTGAGATTCTTCGCCGCCAGTTCCTGCGCATACTGCCGCGCGGTTTGGCCGCTGCCCGCCTTCGTCACAAAAACGCCGTGCTGCGGTATCCAGATCGATCCCTTCTCCAGATCGCTGACGCGGAACGTAAAACCATCCGACTTCATCCAGACCGTCACCCGGCTGTCCAGACCCGGCCGGCTATTGGGGGCGTACAGCACCGGCAGCGCAATACCCCGCCGGCCCTCGCCCGCCGCCTGCGACTGCCACCGGTCCCCGCCCGTCACCTTGGTCCCCTTATCCTCCGCCAGGGCCGCCGCCGCGCCGGTCAGCGCCACATGCGTCTCGATCCGGCCTTCAAATTCCGACTTTTCGGTCCCCGCCTGGAAACCCCACTCGATCTCCACGTCCATCCGTTTCCACTCCCCTAAACTCGGACCGGTAATCCGGATATCCGGCACCGCCGTTTTATCTCCCCATTGGCTGCCCTCAAAAAAGACCGCCACCATCTCCGTCGCCGCCGGCACCCGCCCGTTATAAGCCGCGTCCATCAGCAGCCCCGGCTCGCTTTTATACATCCACTTCCGCCCGTCAGCCGACACCTCCGGCTTGCCCATAATCTTATCCACCGTCCACCCGAACCACCCCCACGACGTCGGATACACCCGCACCTCCACCGCTTCCGGCGCCGGGATCTTCCCCGCCTTCGCCGGCCAGTTCAGTTCCACTTCATAATCCACCACCCCGCCCGTCCACAGCAGCCCTGCCTGCAGCGATCCTTTCGGTTTGGGCGGCAGCTCCTTCACCAGGTCCTGCAAATCATAAAAAATGCTCTTCAACTGGTCCGGCGGCAGCGCCGTAGAGGCTGTCCGATACACCGTATCGATCCGCTCCAGCCGCCGCGGGATAAAATACGCCTCCGGCTTCGCCTGCACCGCCCGGTCCGCCCGCCATTCATACGTCCACGGCGAAATCTCCACCGCCTGCCCCGCCATCTGCTCCAACTGAGCCTTCTCCAGCACCCCCAACGCCGCCTGGCCTGCATACAAAACCCCCGCCATCATCGCCAATATCGATACAACAGCCGCCTTCGTGGTTCGCTTACTCATGGTTTTCCTTTCTGCTTTATTCAGGTGTGATTCAGGACTCTTACTTTCGCAGCATCTTTCGCAATGCCTCTCTAACAAAAGATCTTATGGTCGCCGATTCTAACCGCAAGATTTCGTCACGTCAACACTTTCTTCTTCCCCCGATGCCATACCTTATACAGGTTAATAACTGGCCGTAACCACCGCCTTTCCCGTCAATCCCGTTATTTCGACAACCTCCTGGTCCGGATTAAATCCGTTCCACGGCTGTCCATTGACCGTCACACTCTTCATCGCCGCCGCCTGGGGATGGCGGAATCGCACCATCAAACTCTGGACCGGACTGCGGTCGGGCATCTCAACGGTCGCGGTAATCTTGCCGTGATCCACATCCGAGACAATCTCATACGCCAAAGTCCCGAAATACGTCGGGGCATTCTTCACCGAAATCTTCTTACCCTGCTCCAGCCACACCCGCGGCGTCGCCCGGGCAATCCACAAAGACTGTCCCTCCTCCATCACCAGCAGATTGCGGAAATTCTCCAGGAACCAGCCCGCCGTGCCGTTGTCGGGACCGGCACAGTTGCTGTATTCACCCAAATGGGCCCATTCCCACAATTTCCCGTCGGCGCCCACAATGGCCGCGTAGGCGTGCATCCAAAATCGCAGGAAATTCGCTACATCATCCTGCAGCAGGTAGATGTTGGCATTGTGCGAACATTTCGCCAAACCTCCTCCAAAGCAATTCCAGAACCAGGTGTCGTCCTGCTCCCCGGCTTGGTTGGCAGGCGATCCCGGGCCTTCGATTGCGTCTAGCGTTTTTCCATTGCCGCCTGTTAGGATGAAACTGGCAACTTGGGGCGAAGTCGCTATTTCCTCCATTTTCTGTATGGTTCCGATCATGCGGATATCTTTGGCATCCATCACCCCGAATGGTTCGGCCAGCGGCAAGGCCCCCATAAGAAGATCACCCTGCGGACGCTGAATGGAACCCAATTCCAGGCTTGTCAATACGCCCCGGGTATAGCACGTGGATGTAAGAAAACTGTGATATAAGCCGTCCTGTCCCTGCCGCACCGGGGATAACACCGCCTCCTGTTCCACCGCCCGGCGGATGTCTTGGCGAAAGGCCTCGGCCTCCTGGCGATAGTGCCGGCCTGCTTCCGCATCGAACTCCGTTAAGGCGTCAGCAAAACGCTGAACTCCCTGGAGAGAGAAAATGTTGTCGCTGTAATACCAGCGCCAGTCGCAACTGGGCATCGCATAATCGCCCAGCATGTACGGCGGCATCAGGCCGGCCGCAAAAAGTTCCTCCCGGTTGGGGACATCCTTCATATAGAGTTTCCGCTGACGGATGATCCAGTCCGCCGCCGCCTGCAAGCGCAGACGATTTTTCTGAAACCATTCCTTGTCCCCCGTGAGGAAATAGCGATCCGCCATGGCAAACAGCAGCCGGCCCGTCGAGGCGTGCGTGCCATCATGATTGTAGCCCATGTCGTGCTGCATATTCTTCGCCCACTCCAGTGCGCCCGTTCCATCCGTATAATCCCCGTCTGGTTTGACGCCCGGCGACTCCAGGAAATATTGATAGACCTTATCCGCCTCTTCGTGCAAACCCACCAGATCCATCTCATGAGCCACTCGCCCCACCTCAAACGCCAGCCCGCCCCACATATGTTTCCCCTTCAACTGAAACGATGCCGCCCGCCAGGCATCCGTCCAGCGTGCATCCGGCAGTTGTACCTGCATGGCCGGATCCTCCACCGCGGGAAAGGGCGGAAGCGGTGTTCCCGCCGGGCAGGTCGATAAACGGACCTTTTGCATAACCTCTTCCCACGACGCCGCCTCGCGATGTTCTCGAACCCTCTGGCAAATACTCTTGAGATTCTTCGCAGCCAGTTCCCCGGCAAACTGCCGGGCGGTTTTTCCACTCCCAGCCTTCGTCACGAAAACGCCATGTTCGGGGATCAGGATCGGCCCCTTCTCCAGGTCGCAAACCCGAAACGTAAAACCGGCCGTCTGGGTCCAAATCGTAACCCGGCTATCCAGGGCCGGCTGGCCGCCGGGGGTGTACAGCAGCGGCACAACGATTCCTCGTCTGCCGCCGCCCGCCGCCCGCGATTGCCAGCGATGCCCATCCGTCACCTTCGTCCCCGGATCCTCCGCCAAAGCCGCCACCGGGCCGGCCATCGCCAAATACGTCTCCACCCTCCCGTCAAAATCGGATTTCTCCGCGGCCGCCTGGAAGCCCCATTCAATTTCCACATCCATCCGCTGCCACACCCCCATATGGGGGCTGATCACCCGGATACGCGGCTGCGCAAACTCGGCCCCCTCGTAGAAAACCGCTATCATTTCTGTCGCTGAACCGCCTGGGTAAATCCAGGTATGCTGATCTGCCGATACCTCCGGCTTACCCAGTATCTCATCCACGGTCCATCCAAACCACCCGAAGTTCGTGGGAAACACCCGCACTTCCACTCCTTCCGGCGAGGGAATCCCCGGAACGCCGGCGGGCCAGGAGAGTTCCACTTGATAATCGGCCAGTCGTCCCACCCAGAGCAATCCTGCCTGGAGCCGGCCTTTCGGTTGCGGGAGCAACGGGTTCAGTAATCCAGGTATCAAATGGCCATAACTGCCTTTTAACTCGGTCTCCGTCATGGTGTAATACGCCGTCCGATACACCTTATCGAGCCGCTCCAGCCGGTGCGGGATAAAATACGCCTCCGGTTTCTCCTGCACCGCCCGATCCGCCCGCCATTCATAGGCCCACGGCGATATATCCACCGCCTGCCCCGCCATCTGCTCCATCTGGGCCTTCTCCAGCACCCCCGATTCCGGCCCTTCCACCGCATACAAAACCCCCGCCGCCATCGCCAACACCGATACCACCGCTGTCTTCATAGTTCGCTTGCTCATAGTTTTCCCTTTTCTGCTTTATTTAGGTGTGATCTACAGGACTCTCTCTTTCAATGCCTCATTAACGGAGGTTTTTTGAGGCATTGATTCTACCGGGATGTTTTCGTTATGTCAACTCTTCGTAAATTCCATCTTCCTGATGCTCCTCCGTGGAACCGTATCTTGACGGAACCGCCAAAAGTCAATATCGACATCCAAAAACGGCTCTGGCTCCCCAATAACAAGGGGTCGACGAGCTTTTGACGCTGGCGTCTATCTTTGGATTCTGACTAAAATAATCTCCTCATGCCGGAGGCTTAAAGCGTTAAACTCAAATACCTTATAGTGAATCCGACAAGACTGTCGCCGACTATTTCCGCTGAAAACCACAAAAGTACAAAATCTTTTTTTTCATTTGACTCGGTTCGATCTTTGATGTATAGTGTATTAAGTAAGTAATACACTAATACTGAATGGTGCAGTTTATGTTGCTCGAAATCGATCATCACAGCGGCGTGCCGATCTACACCCAGGTGATCCGCCAAATCCGCCAGCAGATCATGACCGACGGACTCCGGGAAGGCGACCAGCTCGAAACCGTGCGCGACCTGGCCGCCCGGCTGAAGGTTAACCCGATGACCATCAGCAAAGCCTATTCCTTTCTGGAAACCGAGGGACTGGTGGAACGGAAACGGGGCATCGGTCTTTTTGTATCGAAAGTAAAAAAAGGCCAACTCGACCAGCTCAAAACCAGACTATTGGATTCCGTTCTGAATAAGGCCGCCATCACCGCTATCCAGCTAGGGGTATCCGAAGAGGAAGCTATAGCATCTTTCAAAAAACAATACCAGGAATACCATTCCAAAAACCGGAGGCAAAAATGAAAAACGGTAATCCCATCGTCCAGATGCAGAGCGTCTCCAAAAAATTCGGCAGAATTCAGGCCCTGGACAACCTGGACCTGGACATCCAGCGCGGCCAGATCATCGGCCTTATCGGCGCCAATGGCGCCGGCAAGAGTACCCTGCTTCGCTGCCTGATCGGTTTGTATCTCGCCGATCAAGGCAGTTGTATCACCTTCGACACCGACGCCGCTAAACTCACCCCCAAAGAACTGGCACGGATCGGCTATGTCCATCAGGAAGGGGAACTGCTCGAATGGATGACCGTCAAACAATTGATCCGTTATGTCAGTGCCTATTACCAAACCTGGAATCCCAAACTGGAAGAAAAATACGTTCAGGATTTCGATATCTCTCTGAAGGACCGTGTTGGCTCCCTTTCACCCGGCCAGCGGCAAAAAGTGGCTATCCTCCTGGCCATCGGTTTTGAGCCGGAACTGCTGATTCTGGATGAGCCGGCCTCCGCCCTGGACCCCATCGCCAGAAGCCAATTCCTGGACTTGCTCCTCCAGATCATCCAGGATGAAAACCGCACCATCATCATCTCCTCCCATATTCTCAGCGATATCGAAAAGGTGATCGACCATACCCTCATTATGCAAAAAGGCCGCCTGCTGCGGGATTGCAGCTTCGACTGCCTGCGCGAGGAATTCACCCGGTTCATCCTCACCTCTTTAAACGGCCTCTTGCCTGCGTCCCTGCCCTTTGCCGATACCATAAGCTGCGAAATCAGCGGCAGCAACGCCCTGATAACCGTCCAGCATACTTCTCAGGAGTCTTTGGAAACCCAGGCCAGAAACCTGAACTGCCAAATCGAAATCCGTCCCTTGTCTTTGGATGAAATTTACCGGATTGTGGTCAGCTAAGGAAAATACCATGAACATCTTATCCGCCAACCTCAAACACCTGTATCAGAGAAGAATTTTCTGGCTTTTGAGCTTGTTCGCTGCCTTTGCCGCTTTCGGTATAGTTACAGCTATGGCCAAAGGAGATGCCAGAAATCATCTGGGTGTTTTTTGTGTCCCCGCGATATGGATGATTTTTGCTGGCACTTTTCTAGCTTCCTTGCCGCTGGAGATTCTGACCAAACCCTTTTCCTACTGCCTGCCCGGCCATCAAAATATCCCGAGAAAATTTTTATTCTGGACGGGCCTGCCCCTCTCCTTTCTATGGTCTCTTGGTTTTTTTCTTTTTCCGGATTTGAATTTCGTCCAAACTCTTCCGGCCTGCCTGTCCGCCTTTGCCACCTTTACCATGTTTTATTGGCTCGGAGTCTGGCTGGTATTTCGGTTTAGAGCCTGGAGTCTTGTTTTTGGTTTTTTGCCCTTGCTGGTGTTTGGCGAAAAATCATTGAATATGAGTGTGTTCATGGTGGATATGTTGGTGACAAATCCTCTGCCGATGATTCTAGTAGGCGGATGGATCAATGTATGGGCATGGAGGTATTGGGGCCGCCCTGATCTGGCCCGGCACTATTGCGGCAAATTGTGGCTGGGAGCATTTGACTTTTGGAACAAGGAGAAAATGGAAAAATTAAAACTGGCCAGATTGGCGGAAACAGGCAGGAAAAAACCCGACGCCATAAGAATATCTTCCGGTGTAGAAAACTTTTTCCTCTCCCGCGTCCGCCGGGCCGAATCAGGCAGCGCCTGGCCCTATATCTGGGGTGGTTTGTATAAATCATTCGGGATTATGCTCTCAAAGGAAAAACAAAACTGGGTATGGTTATTGATTATTATCCTGCCTATGCTCTGTTATCTTTGTTATACGGGACCAGGCGGACATATGATATTTTTCATGCCTGGTATAATGGTTGTTTCAATGAATCTACATGTTCAATCCAGCCTGTTGCTTTCCGGCGGTCGCCGGGAACGTTTCTGGTCTGCTTTGACTTTAGCCGTTGTCACAACAATACTCATCACGGTGTTTGTAACTTTTTTGGCTGCCTTAACCACCCTTTTTGAACCAATCCTGCCGGTATTCACTATTAAAAACCATACTTTTGTTTTTCATGCTTTAAATATAAAACTTTTCTTCGTCCCGGTATTGATGATTCCAGTCACACTCGCAACAGGTTTGATTTTTCGCCAAAAACCGACACTACAGATACTCTTTATCATCCTGTTTTTTGGACTCCTGGGTGGATCTGCGGGTTTTCTGCGCCACCATCTTTCCGTTATATACCCCGTGGTGCCGGTTATAATCCCTATACTGTTAGGTGCCACTTGGGCCGTGTTTATTGCCGTCTTGCGCTATATCTGCCGGCGCTGCTGTCTCGTAAATCAATCCAGATATTAACGTTTATCCCCTCACCCCAGCCTCTCCCGCGGCCCCGCATTAAAACACGCATTCCGCACCCCCTCATCCCCCGCAAACCGCGCCCACCGCCTGGCTCTTTTCCCTTTATGCTCTAAGGCCCAGGCGATAAATCACAGCCCGCCCATGGTGGGCTGCTCGTAACCGGAATCGTTGTGCTTCATATAAAAATGCGCCAGTCAGTTGCAGAATAAATCTTTTTGATTATAATAAGGTAATAGAGCCTGTTGCATAATACCAAAAATGCCATACAAAAACCTTATTTTTGCATCAAAAACACAGATTGAATAGCTCAAAAATGGGTTTGTGCAACAGGCTCAATAGCAGAAGTGAATTAATTGGAATAGCTATTTTATAAAATTTTAATATTCAGACATGGAGTGATATTGAAATGGGCTTAATTGGCGAAACAGTAGCAAAGCGGCTCCAAGAATTTGACAAAAAATCTCCCTTAATCGCTCAAATGCAAAAGCATCTGGGGATAGGAAATGAAACCGATGGCGAAAAAGATATCAGAAAGCTGATCCAAGATGGGCTAGACCCCCTCCATGCTGCCTATGTAATCATGCAGAATCTTACCTCGGTATTTGCCGAACAAGCATCGGTTTTGCCGGAGTTAAAAGCCTATTACGATATTGCAGAACCTGCCGAGGAGGAATATATGCCCAGTGGTCCTCCCATGAGTCCTCTGACAGCAAGTTATTTTACCTGCTGGGCCTTTTTTGACCTTCGGTTCGGTCCTGATCGGGAAACGATTGGTACTTGTTTTCTGGAGGCAGCCAATCAGATGAATGGTTCTGCCGATATGATGGAAGTTCTAAAATGTATGCAAAATTCCCGAATGGGTATTTATGAGCATCTGGGTATTCAGGCAGGAAGGGTTTTGCTTCAGGATATTATCACCCAGGAAAATTATTCGTGTTATGTGCCGTCCGGCTATTGGGGAGAAAAAGGGCAATGTTGGCTGGTCCGGTTATTGCCTCCCTTTTTGAAACAATTTGGCTACCATATCGTTTTTACTACCCCCTACGTATTGATCGGGGAGTCCAAAGAAGATTGGGTAGCCTGTATCCGACGAACCATGCTGGGAGCAGAAAACCAAGTGGGATCTTATTCGGAATTTATGAAATACGGATTGGATATCCATTATTGGAATGAATACATCTTTCAGGCCTACCATCACCATCAGCGAGATGCCATTTTTCTAAAAGGATTGCCGGATGTGGTGGAAAGTTTGCCCCACGGAGACTTGCGTAAAACCATTGAAAACAAACCACCTAACAGAATTCGAAACAGAAATCTGCGGGTGAAGAAGAAAAGAAAAAAGTAGATGGAATGAATTGAATTAGTCAAGACTTAATCTGACATTAACCGATAGATAAGAGGTAA
>CAZOMV010000051.1:0-40464 GCA_964580995.1 uncultured Pirellulales bacterium | reverse complement strand
ACGTTGATCAGGTAGAGGCCGATCTTGTTCAGTTCCGGCTCCACATTCTTGCGGATGGACTCCAGAAAACTTTCCCGGTCCTGGTTGATCTGCTCAATCGTCAGCGATGCCACCGTCAAACGAAGCTGGCCGAAGATGATTTCCTTGGCCATCTCTTCGATATCCCGCGGCGGCAGCCGCAGCAGCCGTTCCGCGGCATTATTCATGATGCTGCTATCCGTACTGATACCCACCGTGAACGTACTGGGTACGTTGATGCGGATATTCTGCAGCGACAAGGCGTTCTGCAGCGGAATGCTGATGGTCATCGGCGTCAGACTCAAATAGGCATAATCCTGAATCAGCGGCAGCACAAACGTACCACCCCCGTGGATGCACTTGGAAGACTGATCCTTCCCTACCTTACCATACACCACCAGAATCCGGTCCGACGGGCAGCGGCGATACCGGGATGCCAGATAAATAAAAGATCCAAAAAATATAATTGCTGCAAACACAACTACTGCAATAAGCCACGGTTCCATAATCATACCTCCCAAAAAATGTATTCAAATTGCTCCAAATTTTAACTTTTATTATATTGGCTCCACCACCAGAGTCGTACCGGACACTATCCGGATTACTTGTATCCTTTCCCCGGTCTTAATCTGCAAATCCCCTTCCGTAACCGCCTCATATATCTTCAGATGATCCTGCACCTTCACCTGCACCTTCCCCGTCCCCTTCGGCGGAATCGTCAGATATACCGTCCCCTCCTGACCAATGGCATTTTCCAGCTTGATATTCCCGCTCGACTGCAACTTACGCGCTGCATGAAACATCCACTTCAGCAACCAGATCGTTGCCAGTCCTGCCATCGTCGCCCCGGCTATCGATCGGGTCGGATCCCAACCGCTTTGCCGGTACAACGCCAGCCCCACCACCCCAAACATCATAAAAAAGGATGTAAAACCCTGCAGAGACAACAGCCGGAAACTGATATCCGTATCATGATCATGTCCAGTACCGCTATCGGTATGAACATCCACATTTGTATCCACATCCCCTTGCCCTATGTCAAAATGACCATCGAAGGATCCATCCCCCCCATGCGCGCCCATAAACTGCAACAACAGCCGTATGATAAAAAACACACCGCCGAGTATGGCACACACCAGGAAAAACTTTTCCAGTCCACTCCAGTCATTTAAAAACGCAATCATATCCATAACCCTCCAGCAATTGGTTATGCCGGTAATTATAATACACTCCACAACTTACGCAAGCACTGTTTTTCACGATTTTCTCTCCTCTTAGAAGAGCCGTCATCCATATATACTAATAGTCGCAGCCAACCGCTATCCGTTACAGAAAAAATCCGAAAAATTAGCTATCGTGTCAAAATCCGCGTTTTTTCCATTTTTTTCTATTTTTCGCTGCGGTCTTTTTGTTCGAGAATGGTATTAATGAAGTGGATCGCTTCCTCCGGCCCCCGCTTTTTCGCTATGAAATACAGGCTGTTCACCAGCCGGTGCACCACCTTATTGATCGTCCGGTTGACCATGATCTCCAACTGCCGCCGGCTGGCGGGATCCGCCGCTTTCGGCTCCCCTGCCAGAAACCCCGCCAGTTCCACCGCCCCGATCTGACGGAAGCTCTCCCGCATCCGCCCCACCAGCGGCCCGATATCGCTCACCCCAAACCAGTCCATAAAGCTGATGACATTATCCTCGACGATCGCACCTGCCGCCTCCCGATCTTCCTGCCGCGCCGCCAGATTTTCCTGCGCCACATTTGCCAGATCATCCACACTGTACAAATACACATCCGGCAGCTTATGAATCGCCGGATCAAAATTCCGCGGCACCGCAATATCGATAATGAGCAGCGTTCGCCGTCGGTGTTCGATCATCTTCGCCAACGCCGCCCGACTGAACAAATATTCCTCCGCCACCGCCGCCGCGATAATCATATCCGCCTGTTTTACCTGGTTTGCCAGATTCTCCCATCCATCCGCCTGAATTCCATACTGCTGGGCCACCTTTTCCCCTCGTTCCCGCGTTCGATTCATCAGCATGATATTCCGGCAGCCCGCCTCCAGCAGATGCTTAATCAAAAGTTCCCCCATCTCCCCCGCCCCGATCACCACCACCTTCGTCCCGCCCATATCCGCAAAAAGCTGCCGCGTCAGTTCCACCGCCACCCCCGCCACACTCACCCGCCGCTGGGCAATCGAAGTCGTCGCATACACTTCCTTGCTCGTGGCGAAAGCACAATGAAACAGCCGGTTCAATATCTTCCCCGTACTCTGCGCCGCCGTCGCCAGTCGGTAACAGTCCTTCACCTGCCCCAGGATCTGCGGCTCACCCACCACCATGCTGTCCAGACTGCATGACACCTCCAGCAAATGACGAGCCGCCTCCGCATCCTCATGCACATACAAATATCCCTGAAATTCCTCCCGGCTCACTCCGCTCCATTCCGCCAGATACGTTTCCAAATCCCCCCGCAGCACACCGCACTCTTCCGCAAAGGCACTGTACAGTTCTACCCGGTTGCACGTCGATAGCAACGCAAATTCCGCCTGACTAAATTTCTCTTTGAGCTGCCGGAGAAACTTCCCCGTCTGCTCCGGATTGCATGCCAGCCGCTCCCGCACTCCCACCGGCGCGGTCTTATGATTCAATCCGATTACCAGTATCTTCATATTCATTGCTTTTCTATCGCCTGCTGACTGCCGCCCCTGCTATCTGGTATCTGACTGGCCTGTTCTGTCTTTATGGTACGGGTAAAATCGTGCGCCCCTTTCATCGACGTCCGGAAAATCACTCCCAAAATCAATACCGCCAAAATCAGCAAGGTCAAAATCGCCGCCGTCCGGAACTTTACCAGATGCACCGCCTCCCCCAGCAGCAGCAATCCCACCATCAGCCACACCGCCAGCGCCCCCAGCAGTCTCGGATCGCGAATCCACTGCCCTACCTGGATTTCCTCCCGCCGCGCCAGCATCCCCGCCATCCCAATTCCCGTCACCAGCCCCAGACTAAAAAACACAAACGCAATTCGCAGCGCCCACTGATTCAGCCGTTTGAGTTTTTCCAGATTCGGAACCACCCCCAGCACCTTCGAAAATTGCCCGTGTTTCAGCCGCCGATGTCCCACCAGATACAGAAACGCCGCCGCCGCTCCCAAAAGCGTTATTGCGCTGCCCAGCGTCATCGCCAATCCGTGTGCCAGCGCCCAGGGCTGCGGTACAATATCACGCACCCCCCCCGCCGGTTCCGCCGCCAATCCTGTCAACACGATCAGTGTCAGTATCACCCAACTGGCAATCGAACTGAACCAAACCTGTTGAATGAACATCCCGAAAATCAAATACATCAACCCGAAAACCAGCGTCAGCACGATCAACGATTCAAACAGCCCTGTCAGAGGAATCGCACCCTCCGCTGTTGCCCGCAGGATCAGCAGCCCCGCCTCCAGCAGCAGCGTCACCGCCATCAAATGCGACAACAGCAAACCGTTTAATGCCCCGCCCTTCCGCAACTGCAAGACCCCCACCGTCGCCGCTGCCAGCCCCAGCAGTAATACCACCCAAAAAATCACCTGCTCCGCCAGTGGTAACTGGAACATATCAGCCTGCCTTTTTACCCGGGTCTTCCGGATTTCATAACCATAGCAAGTTTAACTTCTGAGAATACTTGGCCTTGCATTCAATCTGCCGCCTGCTATAATACTAACGATTGACAGGAATTACAACGAGTATTTTTCCCGGCCGCAATTTCGGCCCCCTTACTCAGGATAGCAAGCAATGCCTCAAAATACCGGCCTTCTCCAGCAGCTTCGTCGCGCGGTGTTATGGCTGACACTGCTGACGCTGGGCATCCTGCTCTGCTTGTCCGTCATCAGCTCGTTTCTGGGATCCCAAAAGGCCGGATTCCTGTTCAATACCGCCCCAGCCGTTTTTTACTGGCTGTTTTTTGTCTGCTTACTGCTGGCCGGCCTGCTGATTTTCCCCTCCCTCCTGCGAAAACCCGGCCTCTTCCTGATCCACCTGGGCTGCGTCGTCATCCTCCTGGGCAGTATGTGGAGTTCACCCAAAGGCCATCTCCTGCAAAACCGGCTTCTGGGCACCCAGAAGATCCACAAAGGCGTCATGGCCATTTACGAAGGCTCCCAGCAGAACCAGATTCTGGAAAAAGAAACCGGTGAAGTCCTGGGGCCGCTTCCTTTCTCCGTTTATCTGGAGGATTTCTGGATGGAGTATCACTGGGGTGCCGGTTCGCTCCATGTCCGGAAAACTTCAGATCCCAACACACCGCCGCCCTCCCCCGCGCACTGGCAAATACCCGACCAGCCTGGCCGGGAACTGCTTCTCCCGCCGCCCCTGAAAAAAATCACCATCCTGCGCGTCCTGCGAAATTTGAAGATCACTGACCGCGTCACCGACCGCCTCCCGGATGAGGTCAACCCGGCCTTACAGGTCGAAATTGAATGGGCGAACGGCACAAAAAAAACCTCCTATGTTTTCCCCGCCGACATGCCCCATGTCCTCCAAATCGAAGGCTTTTCGTTCACCTATGAACCCGGTGCCACTGTCGGTATCAAAGACTTCTATAGCAATGTCATGATTCTGGACTACCATAACTACCGGCAGCAGCCGGCCCTCATCGAAGTGAACCACCCCCTCCGCTACGGCGGCTACCATCTCTACCAGTCTTCCTACGGCCGGGATGCCGTCGATACCTCCCGCGGCCGGGAAGCCCGCTGGTACACGGTTCTGGATATCATCTCCGATTCGGGGCTACGGGCCGTCTTCCTGGGGTATTTCCTGCTCTGCGCCGGCGTTTTCTGGCAATGCTGGATCAGGCACCTCATCCGCCACTTCGGCCAACGGAGTGTGCATGGAAATTAAAGCGAATCTACAGGGGTATCTCATCTACGCCGCCATGCTGCTCTACCTGCTGGCCTTCGGCCTGACCCTGGCCCGCCGCAAAAAAACGGGACATATTTTTTACTTCCTGGGCTTTCTGGTTGTCCTGGCCGCCTTTCTCTACCGCTGGATCCATGTCGATCACGTACCCCTGCAGAATATGTTCGAAATCTTTTTAAGCCTGGGGATGATTTACCCTGTTTCCCTCTTTTGCCGCAAAGCCCTGCGTGTCGGGAATGAGGCTGCCGATATGCTTCTCGGTGTCATCGTCCTCTTCCCCGCCGGTTTTATCTTCAATGCCAATCCCCAAAACCTGCCTCCCGCTTTGCAATCCTGGCTTTTCGCTCCCCATGTCGCCGTCTATGTCCTCTCCTATATCCTGATGGCCAAGGCCGCCGTTCAGGCCGCAGCCCAATTGGTCAAATCCGGCGGCCCTGCCAATCCTGAGCTGGTTGACTACGAACGCGCCGCCTATCGCATGGTCTGCCTGGGCTTTCCACTGCTGACCCTGGGACTCATTCTCGGCAGCTACTGGGGCAAACTGGCCTGGGGCGATTTTTGGGGCTGGGATCCCAAAGAATTATGGTCCCTGGTCACCTGGCTGGTCTATCTGATCTATCTGCATTTCCGCAGCATGTATGGCCGAAAATTTCCACGCATCAATTCTCTGCTGGTCCTCCTGGGCCTCCTGGCCGTCCTCATCACCCTCCTCTGGGTCAACCTCGCCCGCATCTTCGCCGGCCTCCACAGCTACGCCGCCTGAATCCGACCAAAACCGGTCACCTGCCAGTGATCGGGTCATAAAACAAGCTGAAACTCGATAACGTGGCGCTCACCCGGCTGCGCAGAATCCGCACCCGGACTTTTTGCGCCTTCACCGCCGTCATCGGCAAAATCCGCTTATACCCCACTGTCGTTCCGCGTGTGCCTTCCTTCCATTCCTCGCCATCCCACCACTCCACCACAAACTCTTCGATCCGCTGCCCCAGCGTAATATTCTCCTGCAAAACCGCCAGATTGAATTTCTTCGGCTCCCCCAGATCGTACTCGATCCACGCCTCGCTCACCCCGTCCTCCGTCGCCCAGAACGACTCCGAATCCCCATCCACCGTATTCACCGGCCCGCAAAGCAGCTCATCCTCCCACACATTCGACGCCTTCGCCGCGGCCTTCAGCGCCAAATCCGCCTTGAATATCTCATCCATCACCTTCCGCAGCCCCAGCAGCCGCTCCACATCCACTTCATGAAACAGCCCCCGCCGGTCCGGCGGAACATTCAGCAGCAAAACCGAATTCCGCCCCACCGACTGATAATATATCTCCAGCAACTGTTCCACCGTCTTCACCTTATCATCTTCGCTGGCGTGATAAAACCACCCCGGCCGAATCGAAACATCGCATTCCGCCGGATGCCACCGCAGCTTACCAGCCGCCTCCGCCATCAATTCAGCCGGCTCGACGCTCCATTCCGTCTCCCGCGCCACCCCGCTTTCGTTTCCCACCCACCGCACATCCGGCCCGCAGATCGCGATGACCGCCTTGGGCTGCAGCCTGCGCACCGCCTCATAATAACCCGGCCAGTCATATTCCTGCTTCTTGCCGTTGGCCCCTTCCCCACAGGCCCCGTCAAACCACACTTCCGTAATCTCCCCATAGTTGCTCAGCAGTTCCTGCAATTGATTCTTGAAATATTCGTTATAGCGCGGCGAATCGCCGTAGCTCTTTTCATGCCGGTCCCACGGCGACAGATAAAACCCGAATTTCAAACCATACTCCCGGCACGCCTCCGCCGCCTCCCGCACCACATCCCCCTTGCCCTCCCGCCACAAACTGTTCTTCACGGAATGCTCCGTGAACCGGCTGGGCCACAAACAAAATCCATCATGATGTTTCGCCGTCAGGATCATCATATTCATGCCCGCCTCCTTACACACCCGCGCCCACTGCCGCGCGTCCAGCTCCGTCGGCAGAAACACCTTCGGATCCTCCGTCCCCTCCCCCCACTCCTTGTCCGTAAAGGTATTCACCGTAAAATGCACAAACGCGATATACTCCAGCTTCTGCCACTCCAGTTGCTGTGGGCTGGGCCTCACCTCCGCCGCCTCCTGAATCACCTTCTCCAGCGATCCCCCCTTCTCCGCTACCACCCCCCCAGCCAAACTCAAAACCATCCCCACAGCTATCCCAAGAATGCTTATCTTCTTCATCGCTATATCCTTTGTAACAAAATAATTATACCTTACTCTCGGTTTCCATTATTACCAAATCACCTGCTTTTGTCCATTCTAAAGGGTACCTCGAAAAAACACTTGTCTTTCCCCCAAATAGTTGAATACAATAACACATCATGAAAGGGAACGATCTGTTGTATCGTATCAACCGCAAATAACAGGAGTATGAAATGAACACAGCGAAGGTATCACGGCGGGCCTTTCTGGCAGGATCAGTGGCCATGGCAGGAGTTACAGGACTGGCAGAAAAAACCGCCCGGGCGGCGGCGGAATCCCCCCAGGTGGACAAGCCCGGCCGCACCCCTCATACTCCCTTCGCCGTCAATATCGAGATGTGGTTCGACGGCCCCTTTGAGCAGCGAATTGTCAAGGCGGCCCAGCTGGGCTTTCCCGCCATTGAGTTCTGGTCGCACGAAAAACACGATATCGACTTGATGGCCCAGCTCTTGAATGAGCATAAAATGACGGTATCGCAGTTCACCGCCTGGGGTTTTGGTACCGAGCTAAACAATCCCTATGCCACGGCGGACAACTTTCAGGCGGCCATTGAGAAAAGTTGTCAGGTGGCGGAAAAGCTGCCCGGCTGTGAGATGTTTTGCGTGGTGGCCGGCAATGACATCGAAAAATTAACCCGAAAAGAAATGCACAATGCCGTCATCGCCAAACTTCAAAAGGCCGTTCCCATCCTGGAAAAATACCGCAAGACCATCATTCTCGAGCCGATGAATCCCTTCAATCACCCCGGCCATTGCCTCTACGGCAGCAGCGACAGCATCGCTATTTGCAAGACGGTCGGTTCCCCCTGGGTCAAGCTGAACTGGGACCTCTTTCACATGCAGCGGACGGAGGGCAATCTGATTGATAATCTCCGCCGCGGCAAAGAATTCATCGGCTACCTCCAACTGGCCGACTCTCCCGACCGCAATGAACCGGGTACGGGCGAACTAAACTATACCCGCATCTTCCAGGCCATCCAAGAAATCGGATATAAAATTCCCGTCGGCCTGGAATGCTCACCCCAGGAAGGCAATATCGACCGGGCCGCCCGGCGCATCTATGCCGCCGACACCTGGTAAGGTATTCGTTTGAAACCGGCGTTTTCGAAGAATTTTTAAAACAGTAAATACCTAAGGAAAACCACTATGAAACGTCGCGAATTCCTCAAAAAAACGTTATACACCACCGGTGCCGTCGCCGCCGGCGATGCCCTGAACTCCCTCCCTCTAGCCGCCGCCCAGGAACCCAACTTACCTGAACCACCCAAATTCCCCACCCGCGAATACGGCAAGACCGGGATCCAACTCTCGATCATCGGCTTTGGCGGCATCCTGGTCATGAACGCCGAACAGAAACAGGCTGACAAACTCGTTGCGGAGGCCGTCGAACGCGGCGTGACGTACTTCGATGTCGCCCCCAGCTACGGCGACGCCGAGCTCAAACTCGGCCCCGCCCTCGAACCGTATCGAAAAAATGTCTTTCTCGCCTGTAAAACCGGCCAGCGCCAGCGTGAAGGCGCCCAGGCCGAACTGAAACAATCGCTGGAACGACTAAGAACCGATCATTTTGACCTCTATCAGCTTCATGCGATCACCGACCTGGAAAAGGATGTGGATGCCGTTTTCGCCAAAAGTGGGGCCATGGAAGTTTTCATCGAAGCCAAAAAACAGGGCATCGTTCGCCACCTGGGTTTTTCCGCCCATTCCGTTGAGGCCGCCCTCACCGCCATGGACCGGTTCGACTTCGACTCCATCCTGTTCCCCATCAACTTTGCCACCTTTTATAAAGGCGATTTCGGCCCCCAGGTCATCCAAAAGGCGCAGGAGAAAAAAGTCGCCATCCTCGCCCTGAAGGCCCTGGCCCGCCAGTCCTGGCCCCAGGATGACCCCCAGCGTCAGCAATATGCCAAATGCTGGTACCAGCCCCTCACCGACCCCCGGGAAGCGGAACTATCGTTGCGTTTCACCCTCTCCCAGCCGGTCACCGCCGCCCTCCCGCCCGGCGAAGAAGCCTGTTTCCGCATGGCTCTCAATATCGCCGAGAACTTCAAACCGATTACTCCGGCTGAACTGGAAACGCTCAAACAACTGGCCCAGAATCTTAATCCGATCTTCACTGCCCAAAAGCCCGAAGCCTGACGACCATGGTTTATACAATCTGCGCCGCTTAGCCTACCCCGTACCACTGCCTGATTTTATCGCGCACCGCCTGCTCGTCCTTGGCCGTCATCAGATCTAACTGCACCGTTTTGCGGTGCGGGTGCCGACGGCTGTAGCGGACGGCGAATTTCCGGAAATACAAAAAAGCCTTCCGCCGGGCATACAACTGCGTCACCATATCGAAATGCTTCAGCAAAACTTCCCCCTGTTCCGTCACGCTGGGCGGTTGGGGTTTGGGCCGTCCCGCCAGCAGACAATCCAGCTCCCGGAAAATCCACGGATTGCCGATCGCCCCCCGCGCGATCGCCACCCCATCCACCCCGCTGCTGTGCATCCGCTCTACCGCTGCCTCCGCCGTCATCAGATCGCCGCTGCCCACCACCGTCGTCCGCGGATACCGCCGCTTCACCTCCGCCACCGCGTCCCAGTTTGCATGTCCCTTATATTTCTGGTCCACCGACCGCCCGTGCACCACCAGGGCGTCAATTCCCTCCCCGCAGGCCCCCTCGTAAATCCGCCGGAAATTCTCCCGTGCCGCCTCCGACGAATCCACCCCGATCCGCAGCTTCATCAGCACCGGACATCGCACCGCCTCCCGCACCCGCCGGTAAATTTCCAGCACCAGCTCCGGCTGATTCAGCAGATATCCGCCCCGCTCCCGCCGCAGCACCTTGGGCGCCGGGCAGGCAAAATTCAAATCGATCAGATCGTACCCCGCCGCCTCCAGATTCTTCGCCGCCCGGCTCATCAGCTCGGCGGAACTGCCCATAATCTGCGCCCCCACCGGATGCTCATCTTCCTGTGCAGCAAAACCCGACCGCTTCAGCACCGACGGATGCAACGTCATCTTGTCCAGCATCACCCCGGTAAAGGTCAGCGGCGCTCCGAATTCCTTCGCCAGCAATCGCATCGCCCGGTCACTGTACCCGCTCAGCGACGCCTGAAAATAGGGCTTCGGCAATATCAACTTTCCTAGTCGTAACATCCTTCGCAAACTCTCCTGCCGGTTTTTCCCCCTGCAGTCCGAGGACTATAGTACCCATCATCCCCCAAACTGCAAGAAAATGATCCCGCCAGATACGCCGAAACCATAAAAAAAAGACCGCCAAAAATACTTTCCTGGCAGTCTTCTTTTACTCTTACTGTTGTAGGTCTCAGTAAACCAGATCTTTGTCTTCCATAGAAACCCTTTCTAAATTACCTGTTTATCTCCCAAGTACCTGACTAAATATAAAATATAATCCGGTAGCAGGCAAATCGGTTGTAAAATAAAATCCCCACAACCCAAAAACGTTCGTTAGTACCTGTATAAAAGGCACTTACATCGCACCCAAAACGATCCCCCCTCTCGACGGTACAAGCTACTAAGCTTCTTTATTCGGTTACTTCACACTCTAAAAGAAAGAAGATAAGGGCTAATCAGTGGGAAACTAACCAGCCCTTTAATGAACTATTCTTCTTATCGACTGCGATTAATAGCGTTTCCGACCGCCGCCGGCACCACCACCGCCGCCACCGCCATAGCCACCACGACCGCCGCCGCCACCACCGCCGCCGCCACCATAGCCGCCACGACCGCCGCCGCCACCGCCACCGCTGCGGCTGGGCTGCGGTTTGGCTTCATTGACCTTCAATGCGCGGCCACCACAATCCTTGCCGTCCAGCGCCGCGATCGCGCTCTGTGCTTCGGCGTCGCTGCCCATTTCGATAAAGCCAAAACCTTTGCTTTGACCTGTCATCCGGTCGCTGATAATATTCACGCTCTCGACCGTTCCGAACTCCGCAAACATGCTCTCCAGCGTGGCATTGTTTACATCATAGCTCAAATTTCCAACATACAGTTTCTTACCCATGATATTTCTCCATCTTAGGGTTCAGATCTAACTTTCTTACTCTCCAGATCTTCAGGGAAAGGGGCAAAATTGTTTTGCCCGAACAAAATATATTCTTGGGTTAATTTTTGGATCAATGTTTTCACTGTCACGATCTCGTTACACCGGTACACATTCGAACCGGCAAAAACAAACGAATTCGTCAGCTTCCCCTTGGCTGCATTATCCAGCACTTCCGCAATGCAATAGGGCGCCTCTTTCGAATTACAACTTTTCAAGCATTGATATTTGCACTTGTACGGCAAACAGCTCCCCGCCTGGATCCGATCGACAAAACCGTTCCGGATCACTTTGCCCGGCAATCCCACCGGACTGTTGATCACCGTTACATCCTCTTCTTTGGCATTTAGATAGGCCTGCTTGAACTTGTCATCCGCATCGCATTCCTGCGTACAGACAAACCGGGTCGCCATCTGCACCCCTGATGCGCCCATCCCCAGATAATAGGCAATATCCGCCCCGTCAAAAATACCACCCGCCGCAATCACCGGGATCGACGGACTAAAACTCCGGGCAACCGGGAGAATTTCCGCCACAATATCCTCCAGCCGCATGGCCGTACCCGTCGCAATTTCACCATACGAATAACCCAAATGCCCGCCTGCCTGCGGGCCTTCCACAATCACCGCATCGGGAAGCCGGGCATAATTCTTCTGCCATTTCGCGCAGATAATCTTGAACGCGCGCGCCGAAGATACAATCGGAATCAGTTTTACATGGCTTCCCCGTGCATATTCCGGCAAATGCAATGGCAACCCCGCTCCCGATATAATGACATCGATCCCTTCATCCACCGCCGCCCGGGCCAGATTTTCATAATCCGACAGTGCCACCATGATATTCACCCCCAGAATCCCGCTGGTCATCTGCCGGGCTTTGCGAATCTCCTGCCGCAGCGCCTTTTCATTCACCTCGGAAAAATCCATATTGGGGTAATCGGCAAAACGCCCGATCCCCGCACTGGCGATCACTCCCACACACCCCTCATTCGCTGCCGCCGAGGCCAGGCTCGAAAGCGAAACCCGGACACCCATGCCGCCCTGAATAATGGGGGGATTGATTTGGAGATCCCCAATACACAGCGAAGGAAATACTTTTACCAAAATCGTCGATTCTCTACAGGTTTACCGCAAATATTTCAGAGAAATGACGTAATGGTAGAATCACTATCATTCTAACGCTAACTTTGCTATTTTAACGTTATTTACACAATCATTTCAACCGTCATTTATTATAGACGCCTTTTCCACGTTTAGCAATTCATAAAACTGCCGATTGCGAAAATAATTACTTTTACCACCCGATCCGCCAAAAACCCCATTATTTGACAAAATATCCACTTTTTTATACACAACCCCCCATATTATCCCCTCCTCCCCTTGAAACCGTCGGACATCCGGACCGCCGTTACAAACTGAACCCCCAAAAGCATCGCAGGTGGTTCCGGCGTAAATTCTCCTCTCCGAGGGGCGTTGTCCGCAAATCCTTGTCACGAATCCAAGCTTATCCCTGCTGGTTCTGCTGGTCCTTCATGGTTTCCAACTTTTTTTGATTGGTTCGGATTTTTATTCTCCTTCTTTTTCCGTTTTTTGTTTAATGGTTAACGAGGCATCATTGCATTTGGGGCAAAGCAAAGGGCCTTCCTCACTGCCCCAACCCATCATCATGGCCATGCCGAAGGGAGGAACCTGATCGGCATATTGTAATTTTGCATTGGTATCCTGCATAATTTTCCATAATTCCGGGGTGGATAACGATCCTTGATAGCTGCACTCCGGATTGGTACAGAACACCGCTATCCCCTGCGAGGAAGAGGCGGCTGAATTGGCACTTTGGGGGATCATACGAATCCCTGTCACAACGAGCACTACGGCGGCTAGAATCAGAATGCCGATTTGGTACTTTTTATCGATTTTATCTAAACCCAGCATAGTAAAACTCTCCACTTGAATTCCATTCCATACGAAAACTACTACGGCCCCATTAGGGAACAATCTGGATCCTGGGGATTGTTGCAATGGAGGTATTGTTGCGCGAAAATCCAGAAATCCTTTAAATTGATGATACAATCCTGATTGATATCGGAATCCAGATACTCCCCCAGGCTGGCGCAGGTAGTGGCGGCGATTTCCACTTCCAGGGGGGTGGTGTCGGCGGAACCGCCGTCGGTGCCGGCGCCGACACAAAAATCGAGGGTATCCCCCGTACTGACATTGACATTCAGGTTGAATGAAAATTGATTGTAGGTATCCAGTTCGCTTGCCAGTACGGTGGTCTGGTTATCGATTAGATAGTAATCACAGCGACCGGCATTCCCGGCATAGAAAGTACCGCTAACCTGGACCATGCCGGCGGCTGGCGCGGTCCAGCGAACCACGGCGATGGCTTCGCTGCCGGAGGTGAGGCCGCTGTGCAAAGCTGCCATTCCGGCTGGGCAGCCATAGACCGAACCGGAGGTATTGTTGTAGTACAGACAGGGGACAATGGCGGGATTGTAGAACGGATGCGAAGAATCGTAGTGCCACCAGGGGGTACCGGAACCGGACTCAATAAACGAGTTGTTATATGGATAAAAAATAGCTGTATCGACCGCCGCCGGAATGGCGGCATGGGGCGAGGCGCCATAGGACCAGGGGCCATTGGGATTGGCGGCAAAGGACAAACCCTCCCGGAAGTTCCAACTGCCGGATATGCCCTGGCCGGAACCGGATGGATCATAATTGGTCAGCCAGTCTTCGGTCCAGCGAACAAAATCATCGATATTGACATAGCAATCCTCGTTGAAATCACCGGGCAGACCAAGATTATACTGTATGATATCGGAGCAATCCGCCAGCACCAATACCGGATTATCGGTGGTAGCGCGGCCGACGAGATAGCTATTATTATCCCGGATGACGGCCTGGATATATATGTTGCGATTGGCATAGTCTTCCGGGAGATCCTGATGCCAGAGAAAACTGCCGGCGGTGGCGGAAAGATCGTTGGCGTCGGGAATCGGGGTTAAAAAAGTCCATTTAAAATCCGTCCAGTATAAATCAACAGTACAAGCATCTCCTTCTGCATCGCTATATTGCCAGGTGATGGCAATCCCATCGTTTTGCTGTACCGGGGGGTTCAAGGTTATCAGCGGATGGGCGTTGGCAGGGCGCGTGAAGGATTGGCTGGCCAGCCAGTTTTTGAGCCAGGTATAACGGGAGGTGTAGAAATTTTTAAGGGTATTGACTTCCCGGACATAGGGGGCATTTCCCCCGTAACCCAAGTTCAGTTCCTCCAGACGGTCCGCCGCCGCCCGGGTATAAGCCTCATCCAGCTTCTGATGCACCTGTTCGATGGTCAGATAGTGGTCCAAGAGATCCTCCAAAATAGTCAAATAACGGTCATTCAATTGCGGGTAGGCAGCATTGGGGAAACAGCGTTCGTTCCAGCGGTTATAATAACCATTGTAGGTGTAATAAGGATGGTAAGCATATTCAAAACCCGGCCAGCTAAAGGCATAGGAGAAATCGAACGAATAATTTTTCCAGATTGAGCTTTCGGCCTGTTTCAGCAGGAAAAAATTGTTGCCGTGAATATCAAAATCCTGAACCGCCATATGGACCCCCCAGTTGTAGAGCCAGTTATTCAAATCCACGTTGGCCGACATCACATTAAATATTTCTGCATCGGAGGTATTATCAATCTTGTCACACAAGTCGATGATGCTGTCAAAGGAACCGAGCCGGTCCGCCTTCTTTTCGTACATCTTGGGATACAAACCGAAGTCCGAATAATAAGTCAGATCCGACCAGGGCTGCGGCCCCCAGTAGCCGGGGGCAGCGGGCTTGAATATCTCATCCTGATCTTCGTCGTAGCCGTGTTTTTTCATCCAGGAACGGTCGGGGGATTCCTGGGCCAGATAGACACCGTAAAAGCCGAAACCGATTTCCGGCTGAATCACATTCGGCGGCCAGTAGCCGCTGGCATACAGACGTACCATCTCGGTAGCCACATTTTCTTCCCCTACTGTCCAGAAAAGGTCATGGATCACTTTCTGCATAATGGGAAAGTGCATAGTCAGGTCCAGCGAGGACAGATCCCGCAGATATTCGCCTTTATTGAAGGCAATCTTCCAACTCCGTTTGGAAAAGTCCCGTGTCCCCTGTCCTTTATAATGGACGCCGACATGGTCATAGACTTTTCCCTCTACCACCAGGGCGGCGTCATAATAGGTTCGATACCAGAGATTGTTAATCAGGGTATCCAGGCTGGACTTGGGCATAATCAGAAAATAGGCCGGCAAATTCGTGTCTTCCTCCCCGTCATACACAAAGTAAGCCCGGTTGGGGTTCGGCTCATACTCATCCGGATACGTCCAACTATGCTGATGGTTGTCGGTGGCCGTTACCCGATAACGCACCAGTGTCTGGGAAGCCAACGCCTCCAGGACAATTCCGTATTTGCCATCCCCGACCAAGTCATCACCATGCAAACCATCGTCGTACATCGAAACGGAATGCGACTGGACCGGAGTCTGGTAGGGATCGATATAAACCTGATAATCCAGGGAAACACTGGTTATACTATCCTTACTGCTCACTTCGGTGGTAATAAGAACCGAATCCGCAGAGGTGGGACACTGGGGGATATGCTTCATTTTATCTACATTGATAAAAGGTGGGATACCGGATGAGGATACGGTATTGGCCCGTCCGGGAGTTCCACCCAGGTTAAAAATCTCATCGCCGACAACCAGGGGATTGGGGATGGGGGTCGTTGCATTTCCCTGGGTAGTGGAGGTGATTCGTATCTGGTCCACCAGCCATTCGCCGGCTCCATTGATGTAAAAGTATAACAAGCTGGAGTTGATAATACCCGTAGTTTCCACATACTGCCAGCCTCCGGTGCCGGTTACTGTGGTTTGCAAACCACCGCCGGAAAACCGGAACGTGAGGGTATTATGCCCGCTTAAATACTTCAGCCGACAGGTTAGCGTATATTGCAGCCCCGTTGTCATCCCGATCAAAGTCCGATTAAGACTATGGGAACTGCTGCCGCCCGCGGCGGTGGCAACCAGTTTTTCGCAGCCGGTCCCATCATAATAATCCGTATCCGTGCGATCGGTTCCTGCATGGTTGCCGGTCTTGTTCCAGCCGGAATCATTCGGCTCGAAGGAGCCGTTGTTGGTGTTGACATCCATTACGACCATATTGGCTGCGAACTGGTTGCCGCGGGAAGCCCGCCAGTTGACGGGCGTATCGTTTTCCGAATGGGGATCCAGACATTCCAGCGAAACCCCATCCTGGTCCGGGCCAATGGGCCAGGGTGGTTCGTCTTTATAGCGGACGGAATCGATGACCGCGCCCAGATGGTTGGTAAGTGTAATCCGCTCTCCGCTGTTGGAAAGCCGCTGCCCGGCGGTGGTGAAATTTCCGACTGCGTTGCTGATGCCATAGTGAGCGGCCACGGCGGCGGCATCGGAACAGACCGCCAGGTACGAATAAGGAGCAATACTGCCCCCGGTAAAGGCATACAATAAACCATCCTGATCGATCATCTGCCAGCCGGACAAATCGACCGATTGAGCCGTTCGGTTATAAAGCTCGATGTATTCTCCCGCGGAGTCATCGTCATCCTGCCAATAAAAATTGGCCGGATAATGAGGGGTAATCAGCCAGCAGACCGTTTCCATATACTGCTGTTTCACCGGGGCATACATGATTTCGGTAATGACGACATTCCCGCTACCGGATGAGGCCGGATTATTGGCCACCCCCGGAGAATACGATTGGCCGGCGCCCCAACTGGCACCCTGACTATTGTCCAGCCAGGAATCCCAAAGCTCCAGCGAAGGGCCATTGCCATCCGGCTCCGTCGGCCAGGGCCAGTTGTCATCATAGATTACTTCGTCTATCACCATGCCGACGGCATTCTTCAATTGGATCCGTTCTCCGCCGCCGTCCAGCCCGCCGGTATAGGGGCCATAGGAAAGGCTCCTATTCAGACCGTAAAAATCCAGGGCCGCCGCATCATCGTAAAAGACCAGATACCCGCCCCGCGGAATCGCGGTCCCGGCAGGCAGAGTGAACATTATCTGCGATGAATCCACCAATTGCCACCCGCTGACATCTACCGATTCGGTGCCGCGATTGGTAATCTCGACAAACTCTCCGCCGGTATTGGAAGCGGAAGGATTATACATGATTTCATTAATTACAATATCACTATTCTCTGCGGCAGCATAGCTGAAATTCAAAAGAAACACCAGCAGTATCATTTTGTGTAAAAAACAGGTAATGCCTACTTTTGTCTGTTTCACTCCAACCTCGCAATCGGGAGAAATATTTATCGACATCATATATCGAATATTTTACCCGGATTCAAAATGCAATTGGGATCCAGTGCCATCTTGATGGCTTTCATCATTTCCAGGTTTGCCTCGGTCATCACCAGGGACATATATTCTTTGCGTTTATGCCCGATTCCGTGTTCGCCGGACAACATCCCGCCCAGATCATACGTCAGCTTATAAATATCCGTCAGAATCAGGGGGATCTTTTCTTTCCACTGTTCCATGCTCCAGGTGGAATTCATGACCGGCGTTGCATGCAGGTTGCCATCTCCGGCATGACCATAACAGGGCATGGAAATATCATATTTCTTCGCTATCTCCTGAAGCCCCTCCACCATCCGGGGAATGGCGGCAATCGGAACGACGATGTCTTCCGCGCTTCGATGCGGCGATTGCACTTTAAAAGCTTCCGGAATATTTCTACGTATTTTCCAGATTCTTTCGGAAGTGGTAAAGTTATCCGCCACATACACTTCCAGAGCACCGGAACTATAACAGATCTCACCAACCAGTTCGTATTCCCGTTCCACCTGTTCCACATTCGGTCCATCGACCGTAATCAGCAACATGGCGCCGGCCTGTTGATAGGGAATCGTCTCGTTCAGATATTCGCAGGCGGCTCGGAAGGAAATTTGATCCATAAATTCAATGGCCGTGGGAATGACTCCCGCGCAAGTCATTATTTTAGGTACTGCATCGATTGCTTCCTGTACCGTTTGGAAAGGAACCAGTAAATCCACCGAAGCTTTGGGCAAAGGCATCAGTTTCAAGATGATTTTGGTAAAGATTCCCAGCGTTCCTTCCGAACCCACCATGAGCTGAACCAGATTATAACCGGTGACGTCTTTTACCAGCTTTCCGCCCATCCGGACGATATCCCCTTTGGGAGTCACGACTTCCAGACCGGTCACATAGCGGCCGGTCACTCCGTATTTCACGGCTTTTCCCCCGCCGGCATTTTCCGCCACATTGCCGCCGATAAAGCAGGTTTCCAGACTCATCGGATAGCCTGCATAAAATAAATTATCCTTTTTAATAAAGGCATTGATTTCGTTGGTGACCACTCCCGGCTCAACCGTGATCATCATGTTTTCTTGGTCAATTTCCAGGATCTTGTTCATGCGATCCACCGATAGAACGATGCCGCCGTACACCGGCACCGCCCCGCCCGACAGGCCACTGCCCGCACCGCGGGGAGTAACCGGGATGAGTTCTCGATTGGCCAGCTTCAGGATCGCTGCGATTTCCCCGGCTGTGGCAGGACGGACAACCACCTCCGGCATATGCGCATATTCCTTCTCGGCAATCTCATCATGCGAAAAGGTTTCCAGTTTCTCCTGATCCCCGAAAATCACATACTTTTCCCCGACCATATTCTGCAGCTCCCGGACGATTTCAAAGGTTACCGGTTTATATTTTTTCACCCGTTGCTGGATCGCAGCCGGAAGCTTTTCGATGATATCCAACGCTTGTGTCTTATATTTTTTATCCATTGCCGTTTTCATAGGGAGTCTTTCCTTCGTTTGATGCGTTCCGTAAGTACAGGTAAAATTTCAAAAAGATCACCGACAATACCGAAATCAGCCACACGAAATATTTGTGCCTCGGGATCGGAATTCACCGCCACAATGGTTTCGGCGGTCTGCATGCCTGCCAAATGCTGAATCGTTCCGGAAATCCCCAATGCAAAGTACAGTTTCGGACTGACTGTTTTTCCCGAAAGACCCACCTGGTGTGGATAACTCAGCCAACCCCGGTCCACCACATCGCGGCTGGCGCCCAGAGCCGCATCCAGCGAGTCACAAAGAGTCTCGACCGCAGAGAGGTTTTCCCCTTTTTTAATTCCGCGTCCAACAGAAACCACCACATCTGCGTCCTGGAGGACATGACCCGATTCGTCGGCAATAAAATCCACACGGCTCATTCGGCTCTTAAGACACTCTGCGGGCGCTTGAATACATACAATCTTACCGGTTCTATTGCCTTGCCGAACAGCCGGTTTGGTGGAGTGCGGCCGGACCGTCGCCATCTGGGGCCGATGGACCGGAGTTTTAATGGTGGCCAGAATATTGCCGCCGATGGCCGGCCGTATCTGCAGCAGATTCCCCGTATCTTTTTCGATATCCAATGCGGTGCAGTCGGCAGTCAGCCCCGCATGGGCCTTTACGGCAACATAGGGCATCAGAGTACGACCTGTCGTAGTGGCACCGGCAATCATGATTTCCGGGCAGTATTCTTCCATGATTTTCAGCATACAAGCGGCGTAAGGTTCTACCAGAAAGTATTCGAGCTGGGCTGCTTCCATCGCAATGACCCGATCGGCTCCGCAGAGGATCAGTTCCTGCAAATCATCCCGGTCAATCTGATGACCGAAAAGGATCGCGGTCAAATCAGTCCGCCGCTTATCAGCCAGCTCCCGTCCGCGAGTTACCAGCTCAAAACTGATACGCTGAACTCGCCCACCCGCTTGTTCAGCCAAAATCCAGACACCTGAATATTCTTGTTTATTCTTCATCTTGCTTTTTCAATGTACCAGCAAATTCTTTCGTTGGAGAAATGCCATTAATTGATCGACCGAACGTGTAATGTGGGCCTCGTCCGCCGCGACCATTTTTTCGCACCGGCGGGTGACCTGGGGACGAAATATTCTGACTACACGCGTCGGTGAACCGTCCAGTCCCAGCTTGTCCGCATCCGCCTGAATATCTTTCGCTGTCCAGACGGGAATGTCTAACTGGCGGGCCCGCTGTTTACCGCGTAACGTCGGCAAGCGAGGGTCCGCCGCCTCTTTAATTACTGTCAACACCGCCGGAAGCTCCACGTCGAGAATTTCGTGGCCATCTTCCACCAGACGATGCAAACGACAGGTTTTATCTTTTACGCTTTGAAGATGTGCAATATAAGTAGCGACCGGCAGATCCAGAAAGGACGCAATTCCCGGGCCGACCTGGCCGGTGTCCCCATCGGTCGCCCGTTCCCCACATAAGATCAGGTCATAAGAACCGATTCGTTCGATCGCTTTTGCCAGCACATAACTGGTCGCCCAGGTATCGGACCCGGCAAACGCCTTGTCCGAAAGCAGCACGGCGGCATCACAGCCCATGGCTATCGCCTCCCGAAGAGCGACCATCGCCTTCCGTGGCCCCATGGAAAGGGCAATGATTTCTCCGCCCTGCGTTTCCCGCAGCCGGATGGCCACCTCAATCGCGTAGAGGTCCAGCGGATTGATGATGGCTTCCACATCCTCGCGGATCATGGTGCCGGTCTCTTCGTCCATCCGCACGGCATTGGTTTCGGGTACTTGTTTAATCGGAACTATTATACGCATGAATATCTTTCTTGCTGTTTTCTCGTTTGAATATTAATAAAACTTTACTGAAATTACCTTCCTGTTAAATATCAATCTAAGATGAAAAAACCCTGCCGCAAAGGACACGACAGGGCTTTTCACAACTTCCTATCTTACTCGTTCATCTCCTGTTTTTTACACATTCGATTTTTCCATTCATTTGCGCCGGCGCAGCAACGCTACCGAACCCAGCCCAAGCAGCAGCATACTAATCGGTTCGGGAATACAGACAATGACAGCTTCCAGAGGAGTGGTATCATTAGGAAACTCACCTGCTGTACCTACGATAAAATCGATGGTATCTCCGGCACTGATTCCATTTACTACCTGGGAAATCGGAGTATCAGCAACCGTAACGTAATCTTCAATCAATGCACTTCCCGCTGCTGAACCGCCGTTTAAAACTACCAAATTCGAGGTTGCACCCACATTTCCAGCAAAAAAAGTACCATCGATAGCGATAGCCGGACAATCCGCAGGAGCCGTCCAGCGTACCACGGCAGCATAGGAAACGTCATTCGCTGTGCCGCCAGGGAGGGGACCCGGATGCAAGGCGGTCATGCCTACCGGATTGGCATACAGATCAGGCGCAACCCCATAGTTATGATACACGCAGGGAATCAAATAAGCTGCATTGGCCATGGTCCACCAATTATTTACAGCATCACCTACTGCCATACTCGTATCAAGGGTGGTCATCGAATAACCGGGAGTAATGGCAGTAAAGTCCGGGATCATACCATAGGTCCAGTCCCCGTTGGGATTAGAAGCGGCGGAAAAATCCGCGTTAAAATCCCATGTACCCGCCGCTGTGGCCAGGCCGGCCATACCTAGAGAAACCACGAATGCTAAAACAATACTTTTTTTCATTTTCATCTCCTTTGACAATCCTGTCAAAATGTAACCAAATACATTCATTCCCAAAATACACAACACACAAAGTTTTCTAAAAACAAACACTTATTATTGTTTGGTTTTCAATCACCTCCTTCTTTCTTCTTCAATCAGGAACTTTCATAATCTATTTTGCCATTCTGTATCATCTTTTCCATCAAACATTCCCGGCCAGTGCCGTATCGACGACACTGACCGGGAAAAAACAAAAGGACTTACTCCGTACATTCCGGATTTCGAGGATCATTGCATTTGAGCCAGTCTTCCGCCAATCGGGCTAGTTCATTCAGATTGATATAGCAATCATGATCCAGATCGAGCGGCTGGAAAATCCCTACATCCGCACACGTCGGATTTTCTTTGATAGCGGCATCCAGCGGCGTGGTATCACTGGCAGCACCGTCCAGACCTGCTCCCACTACAAAATCAATCGTGTCATCTTCCGCCAAGTTGAGTACTAATTTGAACGGACTGTCACTGCCGCTGTTGAGCACTTGCAATAGTTGCATAGTACCGTTCCGGATGATGAAATAATCACCCAATCCCGCTCCGTCCGCATAGAAAGTACCCTGGACCAGATATTTACCCGCTCGCGGGGCAATCCAGCGGGCCACGCAAACATCTTCCGACCCTACCAGATTGGGATCGGCTATAACTTCCGGATGCAAGGCGGACTTGCCGTCCGGACAATTGTAGAGAGGCACACCGGAGGTATTTTTGAAAATGGCGGGTACAAAAGCCGCCGCCGCCGGATCGTAATGCCACCAGGGGATCGTCTCATTAACCGGATCCATGGTAAATCCATTAAAGAGATTCAATGTGGTCGTATCCAAAACATCCGGATCCCACAGACGGGCAGGCTTATCTTCCGGATCATAACTGATTAAAGGGACATCTACTGACCCATAGGCCCAGAACAGGGTGGGATTGCCCTTGGTAAAACGCAAATCTTCGTGAAAATCCCAGGAGGCGGCCTCCGGATCCAGATCCGGTTCAATAAATGGTTCCCAAAAGCTGGGATCGCAATCATTGGGATCGGTAAAACTGGTATCCAGCATAATCACCAGATCCAGACTTTCTGTATCGGCGCCAGTGCCGCCGTCGCTGCCGACGCCGATCGCGAAATCAATCGTCGTACCGGCGTAAATACAGAGCGTCTCATTAATCAGATGCGGGGTAGCCCCATTGTCATCCAGTATCTTCTGAATTTCATCCGTTTGATTCACCACAATGTAAAGATCACGCAGAGCAGCAACACCATTTGCGGACCAAGAACCGGTTAGATGGACCTTGCCGTTTTGGGGAGCGGTCCATCGGACGACCGCCTGTTCTTCGTGACCACCCAACGCATTATAACCGGGCGCCATTCCCACTTTGCCCGGCAGGCTGCCGTATAATTCTCCTGGATTGGTATTCTTCCAGATAGCGGGAATGATGGCGTTGGATAATACCGGCTCAAAGTGCCACCAGGGAACGCCCGCTTGAATAAAGGAATCGGTGCATTTGATAAATCCCGTGGTATTGGGAGTATTTCGGTCGGCCAGCTTGGGGGCCGCGCCCCAGGTCCACGGGCCGGTGGGATTGACACTGTTGGGGTCCTCATGGTTAAATACCATATCATCCCAGATATCCCAGATTAACATTTCCGCCGGGGCCGCGGCACAAGAACATAAACTAATAGCCATTGCTAAAATTATAAATCTTCTCATTTTTATATACTCCTTCTCTTGTGATTACATGGTTTTATTCGCATCCTGGATTTTGCGGATCGGTACACTTGAGCCAGTTTTGTGCCAATATAGCAAAATCCTCCAGGTTGATATAACAGTCCTGATTAAAATCAGTCTCCAGATAAATGCCTACATCCTCACAGGGCGGATTAGCGATAATGCTTAAATCCAACGGAGTCGTGTCACTAAAGCCCCGATCTGTTCCTGCTCCCACTACAAAATCCAGGGTGTCACCCGCATCCAGAGAAACCAAAAGCTTGAATGGTTTGGTTTCATACGTATCCAGTTCCCGGAATAACTGCGTAGTCGCATTCTGAATAATGAAATAATCGCAGGCACTGGCAGCACCGGCATTAAAGGCACCCTCTACGATGAAGGTAGCAGTCCGATTGGAAGTCCATCGAACCACACAAACATCTTCGAGTCCCGTATTCTCATCTATCGCCTGGGGATGCAAAGCCGTCTTCCCCGGCGGGCAGCCGTACATATCTCCGGCTGTGATATTTTTGTAAACACAAGGAATCAGATACGTATTATAGAGAGGATTGGACTCCGCATAAAACCACCAGTTCGCTGCCGTGCCACCCAGTTGGATCGCTTCATCAAAGAGATTCAGCTCCGTTGTATCCAGATGATCTACATCCCAGGGCCGCGCCGGAGGATTGTTCGGATCCTCCGGAGTGATAACCGGAACATGCACCGATCCATAGGACCAGTATATGGTGCTCGGATTGCTTACAAATTGGATATCCTCCGTTATATTCCAACTGGTGGCATCGGGATCATCGACCGGCTCATTGGGTTCTATGGGATCCTCGCCTGCGTTGGGATCAAAGATGGGGCATCCGCCCGGATCCACACTGGTATCCAGGGTAATCGCCAGAGTCAGGGTTTCTGAATCGCCACCATAACCGCCGTCACTCCCGACGCCCACCGCAAAATCTATGATATCACCGCCATAGACACAAACGGTAAAATTAAACGGAACCGCTTGACCCAAATTGTCAAGATTCTTCCGTAACGTAAAGTTCTCGTTTTTCACAATGCAAAGATCACGCAACGTAGTGGATCCCAACGTGGACCACCACTGTCCCGTCAGCCGAACTTCCCCGTCATCCGGTGCGGTCCATCGCACCACGCACTGGTGATTGCCCGAAGTTTGATAGCCGGGGTGCATACCCACTTCGCCCGGCACACTGCCATAGACATCTCCGTCAGTAGTATTCAACCACAGACCGGGAATCTCCGCAAACCAGGCCGGTTCAAAGTGCCACCAGGGCACGCCGATAGCTTGTTCATAGGAAATAGTAAAAGCCTGAAAACCCGCGGTGCTGGGGGCATTCCGGTCCGCTGCGGCGTCGGCCACACCATACGTCCACTGGCCATTGGGATTATCGCCCAGCGGTTCCACATGCTGAAAAACCAGGTCATCCTTGAGATTCCAGGTCAAGATCTCCCCTGATGTCAACGAACCATAACAAAGACTTACCAACAATACTAAAATAACATATCTTCTTCTCATTTTTTTGTACTCCTTCTCAAACTCCTGTAAGAACCCTAAAACTACTTTTACGCTTTCTCCACTTGACATCCAATCTGGTTCTGCCTCCTTTCTTTTTTACCTTTCCATGATTCAATAGTCTGCTGTTTACAATCCTGGAACATACCCCTTGCCGAAATGACAGGGATTCGGCTGGCGAAACGCGTTGCTGAACGGCATCCACGCTGTGGTTCCTCCATCCAGCACGATCGTCTGCCCAACAATATAACGCGCCGCCTCCGAGGCCAGGAAAACCGCCAATTGCGCCACATCGATCGGCCGGCCCATAAAACCGCTGGGGATCACATCCCCGAACGCTTTGGGATCATAATCCGGAATTACCTTGTAATGATTTTCCACCTGCACCGCCCCAGCGGCGATTGCGTTCACCCGGACCCCTTTCAGGGATAATTCAATCGCCAGTTCCCGCGTATAAGCGACAATCGCACCCTTCGTGCCCGCATAAACCGAATGCTGCGGCATCCCTTCCAGGGCATGGATGGAGGTCATATTGATAATCGCTCCCCGGCTTTGGACCAGCGCCGGTAGCGCCGCCTGCGTCAGGAAAAATTGCGCCCGGACATTCACCTGATAGAGCGTGTCAAACTGCTCCGGCGTCACCTCCTCAAAGGGCAAATTCATGGTAATGCCCGCGTTATTGACCAGCACATCCAGACCACCCAGAAAATCCGTCGTCTGACGCGCTAATTGCTGTACTTCCTTCACTTGATTGAAATCGGCCTGGAAGGCTTTGGCTTTGCCTCCCATTTGCCGGATTTCTTCCTCAGCCGATAAGGCGCCCTGATCGCTGTGCGAGTAGTGCAGCACCACGGCAGCACCTTCCCGGGCAAATTCCAGCGCTATCTCTCTGCCGATGCCCGTTCCGGAGCCGGTAACGAAAACTCTTTTGTTTGTCATTTTGTTCGGCTGTCTGCTACGCATACGCAACTTCCAAATACCTTTTTATTTTTCGCCGGTTAAAACCTTTGTCCCGGTCAATAGGTCGTCACAATTTGACCACCGACACTGACCCAGGGGATCTTGGTACCCGACTTCGTGACGGTCGTCTTCATCATATAGGCCGTATCAAACTGATTTTCATCCTTCCACTGAACACTGAGATCACAATGAAGATGATTCACACCCGCAATAGGCGGCTCTTCATCACCATAATCTACGTTATTCCCATCACCAAACGCAGCATTACCATAGGAAGGCTTTCCTCCATTGGTATGATTGTAACACCAGCCCGCACCTGCGTACGTTTCCAACATCAGAATATCCGACATAATGATTTTGGTCCCATCATTCAGATTCTCGTCCGCCAGATCCCGTATTAACCAAAGTTCGTTATTAGCCGGATTCAGTGTGCTGGCACTGGCGGTGGCTGCCCACTTGCTCACCTGGCCAAAATACGTATAAGAAGTCTGTATATAACCATTCGCCTCATAAAGATCCCTACATGTCTGGCTATAACCAGGCGCACTCGGGCACAATAATCCCGAATTCCCCAGCGTTTTATCTTCATTTAATTCACTGATATACTCTTTCATGATATCCAGTGACCACATACCAACCTCCGCGGCCCTTTGCCCCAGACTGGCACTCGTTCGGGTGGCAATCTCAGGGGTCCACATCCCATTGGGTATTCTAACACTGGGTCCCCACAGCCACGCTGTTTCCGGAATCTTATCATTGCCATCCCAGGCATAAGCATGAATAGACACACCCCATTTGTGCAGATTTCCAGAACAGACGGACCGCCGGGCCAGTTCCCGCGCCTTGGCCAGCGAGGGCAGCAGGATGGATACCAGAATAGCAATGATGGCAATCACCACCAACAACTCTACCAGCGTAAACGCCTTCTTTCTCATGTTCCTTTTCATCTCTTCCATGGTTCAATAGCCTCCAAAAACCATTTATCCATCTCTTTTTACCCAGTCACGATTCCGTATCCTCATTTTCCTTTAAGCCCTTCTCCGCCGTTCGCAGATGATCCGCCATACAGTGAGCCGCCAATTCCGAATCCCGGTTTCGAATCGCCTCCAAAATCTTTTTATGCCCCTCCAGCGACTTCTCCGGCGTCGCCGTTTTCAGAGTCGCCTTCCGGGATTTTTCCAACAATTTGGCCACCGGCGCCAGCATGATCTCAAATATAACATTCCCCGTCGCCTGCGCCAGCAGATGATGAAACTCCGTATCATATTCTGCACATAACGAAAGATTCTTGCGATTTTTTTCCATCTGCACCAGCGCTTCCTGCATGGCTTCCATCTGTTCCGGCTGTGCCCTTTGTGCGGCCAGCCGGGCAATATGACATTCCAGACCGGCACGGGCTTCCGTTAAATCCAATAAGGCATGTTCCGAATTCCTCATCATGTTCGACATCGCCTCGATAGCCGGTTCCGCCGTCGGCTGGGCTACTTTGGTCCGGCTGCCGCGATTGATCTCCAGCAGCCCTTGCGCCTGCGCTATCCGCAGCGCCTCCCGCATGGAAAATTTGCTCACCCCGATCTGCTTGGCCATATCATCCTCCGGTGGTAATTCGGCACCTGGCTTTAAATCCTCTCGCAGGATATATTCCTTGATTGACTCCACAGCCTGATACACTCGATTGGCTGTATTAATTCGAGAAAATCCGTTTAGTGTACTCATGACTAGGCTCTTTCCTTTTGTTTTTAGATGCAGAACTTGTGTTTCCTTGAAACTTAAATATTATAATAACTATATATCATGTATTTTACCAGCAAATATTATATGATTTTTTAAAAATTTTGTCCGTTGTCACAAAAACAGATCTATTTCATTTGTGCATAAGTACTTATATGTCAATAAAATCTTTTCAATATGCCATAAACCACTGATTTCTACGGACATAATTGACGGAACCGCCAAAAGTCGATATTGACTTCCAAAAACAGCCCTGGCTCCCCAATAACAAGGGGTCGAAGAGTTTTTGACGCTAGCGTCATAATTAGTTTTATGGCATTGCCAATATCTTTTTCCGATTCCAATCCAGACCTGCCTGAATCATAGCCCGGACATTCTCTATGGGTGTCTCCGGAGCAAACCCCGCCCGCACCGCCAGCACAAACCTCCCGTTCGGAGCGCCGACTTCCAGTTGCCGGACGGCCTCCTGATAGATTTCGGCGGCTGTCTTACGCAATAAAATATCCTGGCTGTGCATGTTCCCCATCATGGTCACTCTGTCGCCTATCGCCGCTTTAGTTGCTCGCAGACCTTCCGCATAATCGCCTTTTACTTCATTTCCCATATGAAATACCGTAAAACCTAACTCCGGTATCATATCCATCATATGGCTCGTATTTGACTCATTATGATAGATATGCATCGCCCCGGGAAATTCGGCAACCACCTGCCGGATATAGGGGGCCCAGAATTCCTCCACCTGCGCCCGGGATATCATGGCAGATTGATGATCCGCCAAGGTTAATCGCCGGATCGGCCCGCTGATCGGCTCATGCGCTTTAATATACGATATCACGCTTTCCGTCGTGATTTTCAGCAATTGGTGGATTTCCGCAGGATGGGTATAGAATCCTTCATACAGCTCGCCGTACCCCAGAATCAAACCGGCTAGATCCATGGGTCCCAAAACCACGGCATGACCCAGGCAATAGCTTTCACATAAATCCGGCGGTAGATGATCACAGAAATATTGTAATGCCGCGAAAAACTCCGGCATCACGCCATCTCTCTTCGGATTGGAAGGCTTCAAATGGGGAATTTGCTCGATGGTCACACAGGTATCCGCATGGGGCGCCTGATTGGCAAAATACCGGATTTTCGCACCGAATGCCGACGGTTGCGGCGCCACACCAAAATCCGGAATCAGGCCGGGAACCATCACTACTTCCGGCAGCAGATGATAAAAGGCCAGCATGGCTTTTAAACAGGCTTCCGCCTCCCGGAAATATCTATCGGCTGGCACATGGGTAAAAGCAGGAACCGACGGCCCCCCGCTCCATACCATCATGGGCACTTCTGCTGGTAATCCCGCTACGGTTCGTTCAAAATTTCTGACAATCTTCTGAACCTCTTGCATACTCAACCTTTCTTTTTGATATATTTTAAGTAGATATTATGATATTTAAATATTTTATTCTTGACAAGAAAATTATTTCCTTTTATCTTAAATTTCCAGTGCAGCACAATATGGTTTACCCTTGGTTTTCTCGATTAGTAAAATAAGCAGTTCACGGAGGTAAAACATGATGAGAGTCGAACTTACAGGAAAAGTGGCCCTGGTCACAGGTGCCGGCGGGCATATCGGCAAATCCATCTCCCAGGTCCTGGCCGCCAATGGGGCCAAAGTAATTTTCTCCGATTATAACCTCGAAGCAGCGGAAAAAGCCGCCGCCGGATCTCCCAACGCCGTCAGCATGGCCCTGGATGTAACCAATGAACCGCAGATCGAAGATACGATCCGGAAAATTGCCAAAGACTTCGGCTCGCTGGATATCCTGGTCAATAACGCCGGGGTCTATTCCGGCAGTGAACGATGCACCATTGACCAGTTCCCGCGCGACAAATGGGACTGGATTCTGAATGTCGATTTGACTGGCGTCTATCTCATGAGTAAATATACCGCCCAGGTCATGATTCCACAGGGAGGCGGCCGGATTATCAATATCTCCTCGGTCGCCGGCATTGTTCCGCTGCGTTTACAATGTGCCTACGATGCCGCCAAAGCCGGGGTGGCAAATCTTACCCAGTGTATGGCTATCGAGTTAGGCTCCAAGGGCATCCTGGTAAACTGCATCGCTCCCGGTTCCATTCTAACCGGCCCGACGAAAAAAATCTTTTACGGAGATGACGGCAATCCCACCGACTGGGGCAAAGACCTCCTCTCTCATATTGCGTTAGGCCGCCCCGGCCAATGCGAGGAAATCGCCTATGCCGTCCTGTTCCTCGCCGCCCCCGAAAGCAGCTATCTAACCGGCCAGGTCATCGCCGTCGATGGCGGCTGGACCGTCGGGTACATACGGAATTTCTAATCAAACATAACATAATAATAGTTCCTCCCTAGTATTTGTGAAATAAAGGTTTGCGTATGGATCCCAAAGTGATATTTGGAACGCTGCTGGTGGTGATCGCCGGTCTCTGTATGGGCAGTGCCCCCTGGCCCATGAAAATCATGAAAAAATTCCGGTACGAGCATTGGGCGTTTGTCGCCATGCTGGTCGGATTAGTCATCATTCCCTGGGGAATCACTCTCTGCTTTTGCCCCAACGCCCTGCAGGCCTACCAAAGCGTCGAATCCTCGGTTTTCCTCAAATCCAACTTGTTCTCTCTGAGCTGGGGGATTGCCAATGTCCTCAGTTTTCTCTGCCTGGTACGCATCGGCTTCAGCCTAACCGGCGCGATTTTAGCGGGTCTGGGAGTTTCCATCGGAGTCATCATCCCCATGATCTTTAAAGGCACGGGCAAATTCGAAAATGCCCCCGGCCTCTTCTCCCCGCCGGGATTGATCGTGTTGGGCGGGGTTGCGGTGATGCTGATCGGGGTAACTCTGGTTTCCTGGGCCGGCTGGGGCAGAAACCAGGCCTTACACCAACAAGAAAAAACCACCGGTAGTTTTCTCGTCGGGCTGCTCATGGCCGTGATTGCCGGCATTACCTCCTGCGGCATCAGCCTGGCCTTTGTCTATAGCCAGGGACCTATTGTCAAGGCCATGCAGGACCGGGGCGCCCATGAAATCCCCGCCAATTTCGCCGTCTGGGCCGCCGGTTTGACGGCGGGGGTTCTGGTCAATATTTTGTATCCGGCCTTCCTGATGACCAAAAACAAATCCTGGCACATCCTGAACGAATGCCGCAAGGAAATCCTTCTGTCGTCCCTTATTGGCTTCAATATCTGCCTGGCGGTTACTCTGATGGGCCGAGGCATGGTATTGCTCGGTCCGCTGGGAGCCTCCGTCGGGTTCGGCGTACAGCAGGCCATGCAGATCATGGGCGGCCAGGGTGTCGGATTCATCAGTGGGGAATGGAAAGGGGTAACGGGAAAACCTCGAACGACCATGTACCTGGCCATCGCCTTTTTAATGGCCGCCGCCGTAATTATGGCATACGGAAATTCCATTACGGATGCCGCTGCCCAATAAGAGTTCGTTTCGGATCACGGAACCATACGGACAATAAAACGCAAATGTGATTTTATCGAATAAGAAAGTAATGTAAAAAAGGTTTGGAAAGGATTGGATTAGGATGGCTTCTACAAAAAAAAACAGGTCGTTATCTTTGGGTATTTTGCTTCTGGCAGGGTGTGGTATCGTTCTCCTGATGCCATCCGCACCCGCTGGGGCGGAAAATGAGGTTGACTGGAATCGCCAGTGGGCACAGCAGGCGTTCTCCGCCGATCCCGCCTCGGCCCCGGCGGCACGGAACCAGTTGATTGTCATACATGAAGACAGCCCCGGCGATACCAAAGTCGGCCGCTGCGCCGCCGGCGGCCCGCTGCGACTGGGGGATAAAACCTATCCCAAAGGGATCGGCGTAAATTCTCACAGTGTCCTGCGGGTCACGCTCCTTCAGCCCGCCCAGCGGTTTCAGGCCGTCATCGGGCTGGATCGAAATGTGGACCAGGCCGCTGCCTCCGTCCGTTTTCATGTACAGGTAGAGGGCAAGGATGTTTTCGCCACCGACATCATGAAACCGGCCGATGGCTTCCGCCCGATTGACATTCCCCTGAAGGGCGCCCATTCGTTCGACCTGGTGGTGGACGATGGCGGTGACGGCCGCGGCTGGGACCAGGCCGATTGGGCCGAGGCCCGGGTGATCCTGGCCGATGGCAGCGAACTTTGGCTGGACGATCTGGCAAACGTTTCCCGCTTCGGCAGCGACTTTCCCTTTTCCTTTGTCTATGGCGGGAAAAAATCCTCGGAACTGCTTGGAAACTGGAAAAAGAATGTGGAAGACAAAATCCTGGATCCAACCCGTCAGCAGCGAACCCTTACCCTCACCGATCCCCAGACCGGCCTGGAGGTCAAAGCGGTCGCCACCATCTACACCGACACCGCCGGCGTGGACTGGACTGTCTATTTTACCAATACCTCCGGTACCGATACGCCCGTACTCGAACAGGTCCAGGCCCTGGATGTAACCATTACACCGGGAACAGGCACCATCCCGGTCCTCCACCGGATTCACGGCTCCCACAACGGCGTGGATGACTGGATGAATTATGATGAGACCTTGTCTGCCGGTAAAGCCGCCCAGCTTGTCACCGTCGAGGGCCGGGCCTCCCTCAAAGACGGCCCGTTCTTCAATCTGGACTTCGGCTCCTCCGGCGTCATCACCGCCATCGGCTGGTCCGGGCAGTGGACCGCCAAAGTCGAAAACAGTAAAGAAGGATCTGTCCGTATGCAGGCCGGCATGCAATTTATCCATACCAAACTCCATCCCGGCGAAACCATCCGCACCCCCCGTATTCTCCAGCTCTACTGGTTCGGCCAGGACGAGCTTCGTTCCTACAATTTATTCCGTCAGACCATGCTGGCTCATATCGTCCCCAAACTCAACGGCCAGACCGCCGTCCCCCCCATCACCCATCTGAGCACCTCCTTCTACGAATTAAACTACTCCACGCAAGAACATGTACTCTCTCACCTGGAATCCATCGCGGGATTGGGATTTGAGTATTTCTGGCTCGATGCCTATTTCACCCGCGATGGCTTTGCCGCCGGCATGGGCAATTACGGCCTGCCGGTCGAGGAAATCATTCCCGACCCTATCCGCTTCCCCCGCGGCCTTAAACCCGTTGCCGACGCCGTGGCCGAGCAGGGCTATAAATTTCTACTCTGGTTCGAGCCGGAACGGGTTGTCGCCGGTACCTATATCGCCAAAAATCATCCCGAGTATGTCATCTCCCCCGACAATAACGGCGGCGGTCTCTTTAATCTGGGCAATCCCCAGGCCCGCGAATACATGACCAAGGTGCTGCTGGCCGCCATTAAAGAATACCGCCTGGGCTGCCTGAGGTTTGACTATAATCTGAATCCGCTGCCATACTGGCAATTCGAAAACCAGAAGGACCCCGACCGTGTCGGTATCTGCGAAATTCGTTATATGGAAGGATTGTATCAAATGTGGGATGATATCCGTCGTGTCAATCCTCATTTGTTAATTGACGATTGTGCCAGCGGCGGCACCCGCATCGACCTGGAAACCATGTCCCGTGCCCTCCCGCTCTGGCGCACCGACGGCACCATCTTTCCCCTGCTCGGATACGATTTCAACCAGGCCGCCATGCTCAATCAGATTATGACCGCCGGCCTGAACCGCTATGTCCCCTTCAGCACCAGCGGTATGATGGGAGCCACTCCCTATTTATTCCGTAGCGGCGTCAACGGCGGTGGGATTTCGTTCTGCGAAGATGTCCGCCCCCTGGATTACAATCGCGACACCGCCCGCAAGGGAATGTCGGAATACAATGTCACACTGAAGGACCGCAAGGAAGAATACCCGCGCGACCTCCTGAAAAAAGGCATCGCCGAAGCCAAACGAATCCGCAAATATTACTTCGGCAATTATTACCCCCTGACCCCGGCCTCCCTCAGCCCCAAAGACTGGTGCGCCATGCAGTACCATCGCCCGGCCGAACAGGACGGCATGATTGTCGCCTTCCGCCGCCACGAATCCCCCTACAGCGGCTTCGATAGTTCCCTCTTTGAAATCGATCCCCAGGCCAGGTACCAGATTACAAAATACGCAGCCTACGATCCCGCTGAACCGGTCGTCATCACCGGCACAGAATTACAGAAACTCAAACTTATCATCGATGATTGCCCCGGTTCCCTCCTTATTGAGTATAAAAAAATTGCGTCCTGAATCATGCAAAGAAAAAAATGTAGCGGACCCCAACAAAGTTTCCCTATATCCAAAAAAAGATTCCTTATGTCCATCCCTTTTTTATTTACCGCTCTAAAAAACTAAAAAAATCCGATAACTTCTTGACTGAATTTCCCTTTCTCCATTTAATAACTTACCAGTGATTATTTATAATCGAAAAGTATCGAACAAAGGAATCGGCCATGTTAAAAACAAACCTATCCTTTTTTTTTCTCTTTCTGGTATTCTCTTTTTCCAGCCAACTTCCTGCTTTGTGCGGAGCGGAATCCTTCCGCTTCGGCAGCCCCATCGAAGCCCGCGGTGAAATTCAGCAGCATCTCCGACAGGCCGTCCAGCGACTGAATTCCCCTCCACTCAATGACATCGAATTCGTCCTTTCGGACCTCCATTTCCATCAGCAGCGTCGGTTTACCGAATACAGCGGGGACGTGTCCGGCCGGATGCTGGGTGCCTGGAACAACGTCGCTCCTCTGCTGAATCAGGAAATTCCGTTCCTCAAATCTCTTCGAGACAATATCCCGGCCTGGCAGAAACCTGACGGCCACTTCGGCGTCGATCAAAATTTGGACCAACAGATCAGCCAGGAAAGGGACATGCCCATACTGTGGGGCAACGGCCGCCTTCTGCTGGCCCTGGCGGAATACTGCCGCGATCATCAGGACCCGGACCTGCTCCAAACTGCCAAAAAACTGGGCGATTATATTCTTTCCACGCGCAAATATTTCGGGAAAGAAGAAAATTTCACCCAGGTCGGCGGCTCTTACTCCTCCGGTTTCACTACCTGTTACCCTTCCATGATCGATGGTCTGGTTGCTCTGGGAGAAGTAACCGGGGAGACGAAATATTGGGACGAGGCCCGCTACATCGCCCGGCTTTCCCTGCTGGATACGGAATTCGCCCACCACCACAGCCATGGCCGCCTGGTTGCCTATCGCGGGATGCTGGACCTGGATTATCTGACCGGCTCGAACGAATTTCTCGCCCACGTAACCGCCGGCTGCCAGACTATCCGGGAAAAATTCCTCCTGCCCACCCAGGGTGTGACGGAAATTTTCGATCTGGATTACCAGCAGGATGAAGGCTGCAGCGAGGCAGACTGGATTCGGGTCAACCTGCTGCTTTGGCGGGCCACGCAAGATACCCAATATCTCGACTGGACTGAATCCATCTTGAATAATCATCTCTATGCCGCCCAGTTTTCCAACGGCGGCTTTGGTCACACCTACTTTCTTCCCTTGCTGCAGGCCGGTCAAGCCTGTCCCGCCGCCCAAATAGCCTACTATGGCACCGAATCCTACTGGTGCTGTTCGATGCACGGCACCCAAGTTCTCGGTGATATCGTTCGCTGGGCGATTGTGCAATCGGAAAATGCCTTTTGGATTACCTGGCTGGCGGAAACCCGCGCGGAATTTATCCTAGCCGGCCAAAATATCAAAGTGGCCGCCCGGAAACAAAAATCGGATATCTGGCAGGTTATCCTGGTTGCCCCCACACCGGTAAAAACTGCCTTGAAATTACGAATACCGGCCTGGGCCGATTCCATCCTTGTGAACGGCCAGGCTCCCCAGGTCGAAAACGGCTGGGCCAATGTCCCCTGCGACTGGACCGGCGAACTGAAACTGGAAGTACAGTTACCCTCCGCTGTCAAGCTGGCCGGGCCGGCTCAATCCCAGCCAATAAAGGACCGGCCCGTTCGCATTTGCCGCGGTCCGCATATTTTTGGCTTACCGCAGTCTTGGTTGGCCAGAGAATTCCGCCCGGCTTCCGCTGTCCCCTCGATTTATATCTCCCGGGAAAATCCGGATTCGGAGAATATACCCGTAATCGTAAAAGGCCCGGACTCCCGCCTCCAGCTAACCCGGCTGGTCCCCCTGTCCCGCCGCCCCGCCGGTGCCTGCTTCCTCCTCTTTGACGTCGAAACCATGAAAGCGGATGCCTTTCAGGAACTTGCCCAGCAGGCCGAACCAGCCTCGGATCCCGGAACAGCCATGGAAGTCATGTTCGCCTGCGACGGTAACTATGAAATTTATCTCAACGGTGAAAACGTTTATCAATACGCCGGCTGGGGGGCCTCCGCCCGGATTACCCTCTATCCCGGACAAAAGAATAATATCCTGGCGGTCCGGGCCAAAAGCCAGGCCCAGCGGCCTGCTTTGATGGGTACGATACAAACGGTAACCCAGCAGATCACCACCCAGCCGGACCAGGTCACGGTGCTCCCCTGCCCGGAAGTAATCCCGCCCGCCTGGCTGACTCATCCCGATCAGTGGCCGCAAAAGGAAAAGGTAAAGGTCGAAAATCTCGGCGGCTATGGCGATGCGCCGTGGGGCCACTATCCTGCCCAATTCGCCGGTACCGATGCCCGTTGGATCTGGCCGCAAACCACCCAGCCCTCACCCGAAAATACCGGTTGGCTGTTTTGTTTTCCCTTTACGCTGCCGGAAAAATAAATCCAAATAAGATTATGGCTCCACTCGCAAGGTAACGATCTGGTAAGGAACCATTTCCACCAGCTTGGTACAAGGTGAGATTTTGTCTTCCATCGGATTGCTGTGCCAGGTTTCCTGCGGCGGTTTCGCCCATTTTAGCCGCGCGGTCGCCTTCCGATTACCGGAATTAAACAACCGCACCATCAGCGACTGCCCGTCGCGGGTCGGTTTCAGCGAGGTAACCACAATCCCCTCCCCTTCGACCTCCAGCAGCGGCGCCGGCGGCGTCTTTGACGGGGCCACCTCGAAAACCAGCAACGGATTACACACGCCCCGTCCCGTCCGCTGCGCCTCCGCCTGATTATAACCGCCCGCGTGCGGCCGCAGCACATAACGGAACGTGCAGACCCCTTCCTGATACGCCGCATAATTCGTTTCCCAGTGATTATTCATTACCCAAGAATAGAAGGTCTGCCCCGGCTCAATCGTCTGGCGGTACTGCTCCGCCCCCACCGCCGCCGCCGCAATCTTGATCGGATCAAACTGCAGCATCGGGGCATCCACCGTCACCCACGTCAACCCATAATCCTCGTTCGATATATCCACCCACCGCTGCACACAGTAAAAATTCCGGTTAGCCCCCGGAATCTGATCCTTTTCCGGCTGCTCAACCGCCCAGGGAATATCAATCCGGGAAATGCCGCCAGGAATATTAAGCGGATAAGCAAAATATACCCCTTCCGGCCGCAGTTCCTTCACCTTATCCACGATATTGATAAGTTCAATGGTATCCCCGCCCTCGAAAATCCGCACCTTGCGGGTCAGTTTCGCGCAGCCCGGCGCCGCCGACTCAATCGACAGCGTGGCCACCACCGGCCCGGCATCCTCCACCGTCACCTTCACCGGCCCTTCTACCCGATGATTATCCTGCGCCGGGTCCCTGCCGATAATATACAAGTAATCATTGATCCCCTGCCCCTGGCTCCCATCCACCAGATCCCCCGTAATCCCTTTACATCGCAGGCTCTGGATTGCTCCGCTTTGCGGATTGATCTCCACCGACAGTATATCATTGCCAATCGTCAGCCCCGTCGCCTTCGCCGCCCCCTTCGTACTTCCGTCCCCTTTTAAAACCGAATACCGCCTCACTCCAAACGGCGGCACCTCGCGCGCCACAAACGCCAGCTCACCGGATCCCAGCCGCTGGGAAGCGACGGCCTTACCTTTCTCATCCACCACCTTATCCCCCGCCTGCAACTGGGGCGGCGTCAATATCACCAGTTGCGTCTGCGGCCACGAACAGGTATTCATCACATCCACCACAGTAGAACCAGCCTTACTCTCCCCCCGCACCGCCTCCGCCGCCAGTTCCTCCGTCATCCGCGCCCCCTCCAGCGCAAAGTTCTGCTTGTACGCCGCCTGTTGTTTCACAAACGGTTCCTCCGGCGCACTGATACTGTTCCACGCCCCCCACGTATGCTCATCGTACATAATCAGATTCGTCCACGCCTGATCAAACCGCGCCGCCGGGTATCGCTCCCGGTCGAACATCGCCCATAGCGTCTGCGCCTGTACCAGCTTCTCACACGCCCGCCGATCGATCGCCTTATCCGCCGCCGTCGAGGCCGCCCCGTCCTCCCAGTACGGCGTAAAGTCCCCCTTCACCACCGGCAGTTGATCGCCATATTTCTCCTCCAGCCGCTTCATCGCCCCGCTGTTCCGGGCCACCACCATCTTCGGATACGCATACTTTTCGTTCCATTCCTTCACAAAATCGCACAGCGCCGGATTCGGCGGCCCGTTGTCCCCCCCGATATTGTACCGTACCATCAGCAGATCATACGGATATCCCTGCTCTTCCAGATAGCTCAGGTAATTCAGTATCTTCTCCTTCTCAATCTTATGCCCCACCGGATTGCCATGAAACCACGAATACCCTTTATCCTTAAGCGGCATCCAGAACAGAACCTTGTACTCTCCGCTCGGCGACACCCAGTAAAACGGCTTATCCCCCCAATCAAACGTCCAGCCGATCCGATGCCCGCAATTCGGCCCGACCGACATATAACGTACCCCATTGTGCGCCAGCGCCGAGACCAGCCCCCACGTATAACCCGGCACATCCGACTGCATAATCGAATCGATTCGAACCCCATACTCCTTTTCAAACCGCTTGGCCGACGCCATCAGCTCCATCAGCTCTTCCTCGGTGTAAATCCCCGACATCGCCTGCGCATACAGCGCATCCAGATGAATACTTCCCGCCCGCGCCGCCGCCACAAATCGGGCCTTCTCCTCCTCATTCGCCACCCGCATAAACTCTTCCACCGCCCACATCCCTTCCGGATGCCACACAAACCGTGCCTCCTCCGGATAATCCTTCGTATCGTCAATATACTGCAGCGCCTTCCGCAGATGCTCCACCTGGATCCGCAGCACTTCCTCCTGCGTGTGCGTATAGCCGATATCCAGATGCGTTTGATGCACCAGATGCACCTCCCACTTCCGCACCGGCTTGAGTTCCACGTCCTGGGCCGCCGTAGTTTGTCCTGCCTCTTCAATTACTATCCGGGCTGTTGTTTCCTTTTCGACTTCGGGTACCAAAAACGCAAGTTCCTGATCGCCGCCGGCAAGAACATAACGATCCATTTTTCCGCCCTCGATACCGGCCGTCACCTCGACCGGTTCCCCGATCCGCTGAATTCGCATGGTTACCGGCTGATACAATCGGCCATCTGTACCGCTGACCAGCATCGGCTCGGTACGTACCTCCAGCAGTTTCGTTGCCGGCTCCACCAGCCCGGCAGGCCCGTCCATCCGGATGCAATCAAACAGCACCCATGAACCCGCCTGATTCGTTATCGTCACCTGATTTTCCCCCTTTTTCAGTTCCGAAGCCGGCACTTCGATCGGTATCAGGTTTTCCCGGCCCACTGCCGGATTACCCGTAATCGAACCGTCCCCGCCGCCCGCCGGCATCTGCTTTTCATACGAACGGCCATTAATGCCGATCACCAGCAAGGGTGGATTTATACTATGAGTATCCAGCAGATCGATCAAAAGCCGGCCATTGCCCGACTCCCCTGCCTGGTCGAGGGAAAATACAATAGTAAACGTATGCTCCTTCCCCCCAGCCCAATCATCCGAGGGACCAGGCAGCACATACGGCCAATCCGCCCGCTCTTCAGACTGGCCCACCACATACCGGCAATCCGCCGGAAAACGCGAGCTAAAATCCCGCCAGCCATCCCGGCCCAGCGCGAATTCCCCCGTATCATGATCCGCCCGGCCAATCTGCCACAACATCGACCCGCCGGCCGCCGCCCCCCATACCGGTACCGCCAAAGCATTTAAAAAAACAAGGAATAACACCAGAAAAAAGACGTTGTTCTTCATCATTCATACCTCGATTCGCGACTCATAAACTCGGATACCAACTAAAGAACCTATACCGGAAAAACCTCTCCCACACAAGAAAATAATAAGGTATGTTCCCTACCGCCCATCCCCCAGCAAACAAACAAAATCAGGATAAAACGGATCCGTCGATGTCCGCAGCCAGAACAACGTTTCCTCCCTCCGGCGGTATCGACTGAATAATCCGGAAAATCCCCTCCGTATTCGCACAATTCATTCGCTGCGTGCCGCCTTCCGTGACAATCGGAAGGGTATGGACAAATTGTCCATACCCTTTCGCCAGCGATCTTGCATACGTCCCCCCTATACCAGGTTATCGCCCGCCGGTCATTCCTGCGCAAGCAGGAATCCAGATTTTTATTCACCCCGTATTGTCTGCCGCAGCGCCCAACGGAAGCGACTGCTTGCCGACCAACCTCGCGTCGTAATGGTGCAGGCCAGCCTGCCATTCCTGCGCAAGCAGGAATCCAGGTTTTTTCTTCTGTCCATCTCGTCCATAAAGTCCATATCGTCCATTTACACCGGCTGCCACCTTCCTGCCTTCCAGCAGGGAGGTGGTCTTTGACGTAGGGTATGCAGCTTGCTGCACACGCGGACCATTTTCCCCCTACCCCCCAAACGCCCCCGGCCAGCCGCCCTCCCCCTCAATCATCCCGTCCACCTCCCCCATCACCCGGATCGTCTCCCCCAGCGCCGCCACCATCTTCTGATAA
>CAZOMV010000050.1:0-40695 GCA_964580995.1 uncultured Pirellulales bacterium | reverse complement strand
CCTATTATCGGACCAAAGGCACGAAAAGTATCAGTTATTTCTTTACGATTCCTTAGAACCTTTTCGGCCCACACGCCGTCAGAATTTGTAACACGAACTGCTTTGGTCAATGTCATCAAAAACCATTTACACGGTTTCGCCAAAGACTTGATAACGCAATTAATTCGACAAAAACAAATAAAACGTAAGAATAAGGGGATTAGCAAGAAAGCAGCCTAAGGTAAACTTATGACTGTCGAGTATGAATCAGAACGACAACAAACACTGCCAGATGTACATATATGCCAGCGCCTCGTTGTCTTCCCAGATTTTCTTCACCAGTTCCTCATCTCCCGAAATCGCCTTCAGCTCTTTCCGTTTTTCCTCCCACGGAATACAAACTCCCGGCTTGATTTCAACTTTCCGTTCTTCCGCCATCTTAATACACTCCATACTCCCGCGTGAAATCCGTCATTGCCTTGATATTCTCAACCTTCGCATCATTCTGCACAATCGCGCTGGCATCCAGGATATATCCGCCTTCCCGCGCCACCCCATCGATCACCTTCTTGCAGTACGCCCGCACCTTCTCCGGCGTCTCAAACGCCAGCAGATAATTCGGAATCCCCCCGCTGATGCAGAATTTGTGCCCCAAGGCATCCCGCACCGCAAAAATATCATCCTGGTCCACATGATAAACTATGCTTTTGTCCGGCAGTTCCGCAAATGCCTGCAAATGATGCCCCCACTTACCCTCCGCGTAAAACAGCACCTGATGCCCCTGCCGCCACAACTCCTCGATGATCGGCTTCAGCGTCGGCCAGTACAGTTTATTAAATGTCTCATGCGAAACAAACGGCACGCACCCCCGGTGCATCCAGAATCCGATGGGCACATTTTTGTCCGGGTCCGCCCCCGCCAGTGCCACGCTCAACAGATGCGGCATCAACGCCTCGCAGGCCGCCTTCACCTTGGCCGGCCGCTCGAACAGATCCATCGTCAGCCCCAGATACCCTCGCAGCTTATCCGCGATGATATCCATCGGCGCCTTCAAAATCCCCGCAATCGCCGACACCGTCCCGCACTCCTCCTTCAGCCGCTGGCACTGCGGCCCGAACGCCGTAAAATACCGCAGCATCGCCATCCCCCCCTTGAGAAACGACAAATTGTTCCGGTAGGTGCTCGGCTGGCCGATCGCGCAAACATCCTGCGATACCCGCGGCAGCCACACATTGAACAAAAATCCCGTCGGATCCTCGATCAGCCCGTCGTATTCCTCCGGCTGCATAAACGCCTGATCCTCCGGCGGTTCCCGATATTGAAATCCCGTGTCCGCCGGCACATCGATCCCCGGCACCCCGTAATACTTCAGCCCGATGGCCTGCGTCAGCCCCGTCCACACATACACCATATTGGCCACCACCGCATCCCAGTCGAAATCAGCCGCACAGCGACAGGCCGCCTCAAAGGCTTTGGTATAATCGTGTACGACTTCCTGACAGGTGAACCCCGCGTATTTGGCGGTAAATTCCGCCACAAAAGGCCGAATCGGCACCCGGTCCGGCTTCTCATTCCGCATCGCCGTCACATACCGCTTAAGCCGCTGCTGATAGAGCTTTTCCATCAATTTTGCACCTCACTTAGTATTTCATCGGCTGTTAACTCACAGTTAAAATTATACAAAACCGGATCCAATTTATTCTATTGCAATCTACGCAATTTCTGGTATATTTTCGGCATATGGATCTGGCACGATTTCAATCTGAATTCCTGAATCGGGTCAATGAAGCCCGCGGCATCTCCCTGTTGTTCGACAATCTTCCGGAAATTTATCTGTTTGTCAAAAATCGCAAGAGCCAGTTCACCAAAGTCAACAGCTCCCTTTTGCATATGCTGGGCCTGGCGGATGAGAGGGAAATGCTGGGCAAAACCGATCTGGATTTTTATCCGCTGGAGATTGCCCAAAAATATATCGAGGAAGATCAGGAGGTGATGAAGCAGCGAAAGGGCTATGTGAACCGGATTTGGCTGGTGCCAGGCCCGGACGGCCATCTGGTATGGTACTTGTGCAGTAAGATTCCGCTTTACTCCCGCTCCGGCAAGGTTATCGGCATTGCCGGTACTCTGCGGGACTACAAGACAGCCGGGGCCGTGCTGGAGCCATACCACGAGATGGCGGATATTATTGAATATATCACCCGAAAGTATGCCGCCAAAATCGAACTGCATTGCCTGGCGGAGATGGCCTGCCTTTCCGTCAGCCAGTTTGAGCGGCGGTTCAAAAAATTATTCCAGCTCTCGCCGCTGCAATATATATTGAAAGTACGGATTCACAGGGCTTGTCATTTCCTGAGTCAAAGCAGTATGGGTATAACACAAATTGCCCAGGAGTGCGGCTTTTATGACCACAGCTATTTTACCCGGAAATTTTCCAAAATAATCGGCATGACCCCGAAGAAATACCGCAACAGCCGCGCAACCGCAGGATCGCCCTGAACCGGGCGGCTAACCAATGGTCCCGACCCCCACCGCATCAAAGTTTTCAGATGTGCAAAATTTACTGCGTAGTATATTCCAGAACCACCGTCGCATTCCAGATATCCTTATTCTGGCTGCGAACATGCGATAACGTCAATTCTTTGCAGTTCGTCCCGGTAAAATCCTGCTCCGCGTGATCCACAAACTTCGTCGCCTGCAAAATCGTAATATTGTTCAGTTTATAACTCTCCTGATGCAAATATCCTCCTTCCTTCAGTTTCCGCGGCTTGGTGCTCTCCCCCCGGCTCACACTCGTTGAGGCAATCCCACTCCGTGCCGCACACTGCATGGCCGAGGCAAGTCCCTCATAACTTGCCGCTACTGATCCTGCCGCCGCCCCTTCTCCCATCCGGGCACGCAGTTCCAGGATTCGCTCCACATTCTCCTGGGCCGCCAAGGCCACCTCCACCTGATCCTGGGCCTCCGCACGCAGAGAAAACATTCTCTGGCTGGTCATCAGCACACCGAGCAACAGCAGAACCGGCAGCCCAATCGCCCATACCTTCACTTTACCCAATGGCTTAGTTGTTAACATTCGTATTTCGTTCCTTATCTGGCACTCTTTCTTTTTTCACCTGCAGCGGAATATTAAACGTCCGACGCGACCCTTCCCCCTTTTGCGAACCCGCGCCCGCATTCATAAAATTCCAGTTGATAATCTCCAGCGGAGATTCGGGGCCTTCGATCACTTTGACCATTTCCTTCATCGCCTCCAGATCAGGCACCGACCCCGATAGGGAGCTTGAATCCGCATTCACCCGCAGTGACTCGATCATCAAATCGAAATTCTTCGGCAACTGCACCAGTCGCTCCAATATCAACAATAAGGCATGACTGGCTGAATCCTTCGACACCTGGGATCCCTGCCCTTTCTGTTTCTTCTGCAAGCGTTCCAGCTCTGCCTTAATCTCTCGGGTATAAAAACTCTTCTTCGACGCCCGCTTACCCGGATTGATCTGTTGCCAGCTCTCTTCCACACTCCGGTCCGCCTTCCCGATCATCTTCTCATATTTCAACGAAAAAAGACTCGTGATCAGCATCAGTGACAGAAACAACAATACCATCGCCCCCGACAAACACACTAGCGCCTTGTTATTCTCCGCCACCACTGTATGCGGCACCATGCCATCCGAACGGAAATCCACAAACGGAGGCCCCGCCAGCCAATGGCTCGCCGCCCCCAGCGCAAACGCCCGGGTAACGTCCGGTTCCTCCAGCGAATGGGCCGCCAAACCCGTCTGACGCGAAACCTCGCTGATAATATTCTTCAACCCCTCTTCATGATAATATAAAAGGAACGGCTTATGGGCCTCCGACAAAGGGGAGATACTCCGATTGATTTCCGAGGAAATCAGCGCTGCCATCTGATCCGTCGCCGTACAGATCGACGAGCGGGCCAATCTCAGTTGCTGATTTCCGTCCAGTACCAACAGATATAAAATCCCTTCCGACCAGGCGATATTCACAACCGCCTGCTCGGCAGACGGCTGGCTTTGTGCCCGCAAATAATGCTGCCATACCACCAGATCCGGCTCGGCAATCAACGCATCCAGGCCCGCCTGATCCAACTGCGAAAAAATCGTACCCAAAAATTCCCGCGGCACCATATGAACCATCAAATTGCTGCCCGGACCGGCGCTCTCCACCACCTGAAAACAAATTGCCTGCGATTCCGTATCGACGGCAAAATCCTCTTCCACGTCAAACCGCAGCGTCTTGCCGATCAATTCCGGATCGTCAAATTCACTATGATGATGCAGCGTCTGATAAAACGTCCCGCTTAATGATAACGCCGTGGCCGGCTTCCGGCCCGCTTTAGGAAATACCTCCTCCGCCAGTCGGTCAAACAATGCCTTGCCATCCGCCTGCCCGTCCGGGCCGGAACCCGGCAAGCGCCAATCGGCAACCGCGCGATACCCAGCCCCCTGCCGTTCCACCAGCACCGCCGTGATGCCTCTGCTGCTATAATGAATTCCTAAACAACTTTTCTGCGCCAAAATTACTCTCCCGGTATATTCGCTATTTTTTTCACTCGCCCCCGGTCATCCACATATGCCCCCGCGATCAGCGTCTTATGCGTTCGACCCAACCGCGCCGTCACATGAATCGAAAACGTATCGCTCTTGACATCCGCCAGACTCCCCAGCGCCTCCCGCAAACGGTTATCCGAAGGCACCAGATCGTTCAGAGCCGTAATATTCGCAATAGCCTTTGTCTTCCTCTGCTCCACAATCGCCTGTGCCAGATCCGCTGTGATCCCGATCGGCTCCAGCGCCGCCTGCAAGACCTCCGCCGACGCGTTGTTCACATTCACTTTCGTGTTCCCCCAGATTCCCAGATACTCCAGAGCCGAACCCTCTTGCCGCATTTCCTCCTTTAATGCCTCGTACTCCGTATTATGCAGAATCGCATCCTGCCACTGGCTGGCAAACTGCCCCATCGCCTGGTACCGGCTGTCCCGCTCCGCCAGCCGCTTCTGATACCCGATCCGCTTCTTCTGCACCGTACGCGTTCGGCTTCGGCTGGTTTTCCCCGTTGTCTTTTCTTTCGATGCGTCTCCTTTGGCGGTGGCAACGGTAACATCGGAAGTTGGTACTTTTACCTTCTTACCCAACTCCCGCGCCAACCCCGCCACCTCCTGCATCACCTCCTCATCCGCCCCCAGCCAGCCTCCCAGCAGATTCAGCTTCTCCCGCGTCAACCGCCCGTCCCGGTCATTCTCAAAAGGGGAAGTCAGCGCCCACACCATCGGCCACTTCGCGTTCTCATCGTGGATCTCGATCTCCACCGTCGCCTCCCCCACTTCGATCGTCTTGCTATACACCAGAAACGGCGATTCCGGATTCGCGGCAGTCAACTGCATACTCCCGCTGTTCGGATCGTTCGGATCATACTGGCTGTTCGGGTCGTTCGGATCGCCATAGAGATTAGGATCCGTCATTTCCCCCGTTCCCTCCGCGTTCAGCGACGTCGTCACCGGCTTCTTAAATACCTCCTGAATCAAATGGCTGCCGATAATCATCCCCGACTCCGCCGCATACGTACATTGCACCTTCTCCTGCCGGTAACGGCTGGCCCGGATCAGCAAATTCGTATCCACCTCAAACTGCACGATCACCGAGGCCAGGATCAGCAGCGCCACCAGCGTCATCAGCAAAACAATACCGCCTGCGCGGCTATGTACCACTTTCCGTCTCATCATATTCGCAAGTATGAACAAACTCTTTGCATAATATTTGATTTTTGCTCTGTCATTTTACTATTTTGTTTTTGCTATTTGAATTTTTTATTCCAGCCGCTCCCGGCAAAACGTCCGGCTCACCACCAGCAGCCGCTCCGGATCCTGCCGCTGGTCCCGATACGATTCCACCACCACGTCCACCATCTGGTTGCTGTTGGGATCCTCAATCGGCTCTTCTCCCGCTCCCGCCGCCAGCAATTGCACCCGAAACGAATACAAATTCTCACACAACGGGATAAAATATTCGTCCTCCTCGCTGCCCTTCGTCTTCACTCGACGATACAAAACCAGACTCTCCTCGTCCTGCCCCGGCGCGGCCGCCCAGTCGATCCGCTTATACGCCTCCCCTCCCTGCGCATCCGGCCATTCAATCGTCACCCGCGAGGATTCATACCAGCTTGACGCATCATCCGTTACCTGTAAGGTAGCCTGATCCTGGCCCGCCAGAGAAATATCCTCCATCAACTTATCCAGGCTCGCCTGAATCAGCGCCCGCTGCGTCATCTCCTGCGTCAGCCGATCGATCTGCTGCCCCGTACTCTGCAAGACCTCTAGCACCGCCGCGATAATCATCGCCACCAGCAGCAGCGTTACCAGCATCTCCAGAATCGATACTCCCCTCCGCCGCCGATTCCGAATCCTTTTCACTTTTTTACCAATCCGCTTCTTCACAATTAACCATCTCTATCGCCGCAGGCGATACCTTAATTTTGCTCTTTGCATTTTGATTTTTAATCTTCTTTATCTCATCAGCTCCCGCACCTTCACATCCAAATCCTCTTCTTCTTCTTCTTCTTCCTCTTCCTCTTCCTTCTCTAAATCTCCCTCATCCGGATTCTCCTCATTATCATCCTCTTCCTCCAGATTTTCCTCCTGCCCCTCTTCCTCCTCCAAAGATTGTATCTCTTTCATCTCTTCATCCGACAAATTCAATTCTTTCAACATCTCTTCAAATATCTCATCCGAGGTCGGCTCCCGGCCCAGCTTCTCCCGCAGTTCCGTAATCCACTGCGGCTCCTCCGTCTCATACTGAAACGGCACCGCCAGCGTATTCCCCGGCAGCGGCTTCAAATACGCAAAATAACGCACCAGCTCCACTTTCGCCGCTTTTTGCACCTCCGCCCCTTCGCATTCCACCACCACCGTCGCCTTGATTGCCGTATTTTTCATGTCCTGGCTGGGGGTGGTTCCTACGATCACCTCCCGCGCCAATTTCAGCTCCCACGTAAACTGCGGATCGTATTCATCCTCCCCGCTGGTACTCACCGAATTCGGCTCCTGCAAACTCGCCATCAGATTCTCCATCTGCCGTTCCGCCACCGCCATGGCTCGCTCCCGCAATACATTCACCGCCACCCCATCCACCGTCTGGCGGTACGCCACCAGCACCCCCACCAGCAGTATCGCCAACACAACTAGACCCGCTGCACATTCAATCAGCGTAAAGCCTCTGCGATTTGTCGTATTTTCTTTTACCACAATTTTGATATTTTATTTTTAATTTTCTTCTTACAGTTCCGCCTGCGGCTCCGGAAACTCCAGCTCCTGACTGCTCACAATTACCCGCGTCGTCATCCGGTCGCACCGCAAATAACGCTCATGCTCATCCCGGTCATCCAGCAGACTGAACAGCACCGTATTGCTCCAGCCTTCCGGCGTTGCTTTCAAAACCAGCTCGCCCGAATACTGCCGCGAGCCATCCTCATACTCGATCACATCGATATAACTGCGATTCAATCCGCGCGTCGGAATCAAAACCGTCTTCCCCTCCTCACTCTCGTCCGTCTTCGGCCCGCCCGTTTCATACACCGTATAATAGCCATCCGTCACCTCTAACTCGATCTCGATGTCGCGGCCCAAAAACACCGCCTGCTCCGCCGCGACCCGCAGCGTCTGCGCAAAACGCGACACATCCTCATCCAGCCGCGTCCGCTGCACCAGACCCACCAGATTCAGCGAAGCCAGACCAATCAGCGAAGCCAGAATCAGAAAAACAACCACGATCTCCAGCAGCACAAAACCGCGATTACTTCGTTTCCACGGCTTCTTCATCTTCTTCCAGTTCGGTGCTATACACATCATCCTCGGTACCATCTTTGCCATCCGGTCCCATACTGTAAATATAATACTTCTCACCACCCTCTGTAGCTGTTTCTAAATAATAAACATACTCATTATGCCAGGGATCCTTGGGAATCTTCAGCTCTGCCAGATAACCGTCTTTATCCCAGTTCTCCACTCCCGATGGCTGCTCCACCAACGCCTCGAGGCCGATCGAATTATCCGGATACTGACCCACATCCATATAATAATCCAGCACCGCCTGTTCCAGGGTCTTGATCTGTGCCTTCGCCGTCGTGATCCGTGCCGCTTTGATTTTCTTGATCACATTGGTCCCAACCAATCCCGCCAGCAAACCCAGGATCACAATTACCACCATTAGTTCCACCAGCGTAAAACCGCTCCGCTTTCTGTTCCAGTTCCGTTTCACAACCAATCTCCTTTATTTAAGGTTACTAATATCCGCTACTTTCAAAATCGGCAGCATCGTCGCTACCACAATAAATCCCACCACCATCGCCATCACTACAATGATAATAGGCTCAATCACTGAACTGATCCGCTGCACACTGATATCCGTCTTTTCCTCAATGCTCTCCGCAATCGTCACCAGCATACTCTCCAGTTCCCCCGTCCGCTCTCCCACCGCAATCATATGCGCCACCGCCGCCGACACCACCATACTCTCCCGCAGCGGCGTGGCGATATCCGCCCCCGCCATAATCCGCTCCCGCGCCGCCCGGATCGCCCGCGCCATCACCTGATTGCCCGTAATCTCCGCCACCACCTGCAAACCATCGGCCATTGGCAGCCCGCTTTTGATCAGCGCCGACAGCGTGGAGGTAAACCGCGCCACGATGCTCTGCTTCAGCAGCTCCCCGATCACCGGAATCCGCAGCAAAAACCGGTCAAACGCCAGCCGCCCCTTCGGCGTACTCAACAACCGCTTCACGGCCCAACCTGCCAATACCACCAACAGCAAAAGCAGCCACCAATACCGAATCAGCCCGTTGCTCATTTTCATCAATACCACCGTAATCGTCGGCAGCTCCCGCCCCGTATTCTCGATAATACTGGTAATCTTCGGCACCACTACCGTCATCAAAACCAGCGTCACCAGCAGCGCAATCACCACCAATATCGCCGGATACATCAGCGCCGACTTCACCTTCGCCTCCAGCCGCTGCTTCTTGCTCATATAATCCCCCAGCAGCTTCAGCGACCGGCCCAAATTCCCCGTCACCTCCCCGATATGGATCATCGCCACATAAATCGAGTCAAACCAGTCCGGATACTGTTTCAAACTATCCGCCAGCGATTCGCCCGCCACAATCTGATCCCGGATATTCTGCAAAATCTGCGCCAGCTTCTGCTCCCCGTTCTGCGAGATCAATACCGCCATTGCCTCCGTAATCTTCACTTCCGCCCCGATCATCGTCCCCAACTGCCGCGTAAAATCCAGCACCTCCCGACGCCGGCTGCCCCGAAAAATACTCGCCAGCTCCCACTTCCGCTCCTGCGCCGCCTCGCTCACCGGGCGCAGCGCCGTCGCGTGCAGATTCCGGTTCCGCAGTTGCCGCCGCGCCGCCGAAGCCGACTCCGCCACCACATTCCCGTGGCTCTCCTTGCCGCCCTTATCCATCGCTATATATTCATACGAAGGCATCGTCAACCATTCCTATATATCATCCGCCTGTGCCACTCGCAGCACTTCCTCCAGCGACGTCATCCCCGTCTCCACCTTCTTCAATCCATCCATTCGCAGCGTCACCAGCCCCGCGTCCATCGCCACCTTCTTGATCGCCCCCGCCGTCTGCCGCTGATACACACACTGCCGGACATCATCATCCACCGTCATCAATTCATAAATCCCCGTCCGCCCCCGATACCCCGTCTGAAAACACTTCTCGCACCCCCGGCTCTGATACACCTTCTCAAACGCCCCGAATCCGATCCCCAGCTCCCGCATCTTTCGCGAATCCGCCGGGATACATTCCTTGCAGTCCGGGCACAGCTTCCGCACCAGCCGCTGCGCCTGCACCGCGATCACCGACGACGCCACCAGATACGGCTCCACCCCCAGATCCACCATACGCGTTATCGCTCCCGCCGAATCGTTCGTGTGCAGCGTACTGAACACCAGATGCCCCGTCAGCGACGACTGGATCACCATCCGCGCTGTCTCCTGATCCCGAACCTCACCCACCATGATTACATCCGGGTCCTGCCGCAACACATGCCGCAGCGCCGTGATAAACGTCATCCCCTTCTTGGTCGCCACCTGAATCTGCGATATCCCCTCCAACTGATACTCGATCGGATCCTCGATCGTGATTATATTCTTCTCCGACGCGTCGATCCGCTTCAAAAAACTGTACAGCGTCGTTGTTTTGCCGCTGCCCGTCGGTCCCGTCACAAAAAACACCCCGTGTGTCCGCTTCAGCAGAAGATCTACCCGGCCCAACTCACTTGGATTAAATCCCAGCTCCTCCAGGTCATACAGTCCCGTACTCTTGTCCAGCAGCCGCAGCACGCTCCGCTCCCCATACGACGTCGGCACCGTGCTTACCCGCAGATCGATCTCCCGCGTCCCGATCTTCACCGAACATCGCCCATCCTGCGGCATCCGCCTCTCCGCAATATCCATCCCCGCCATCACCTTAATACGCGACACAATCACCGGCAGAATCCGGTAATCCAGCGTCAGCATATCGTACATCAGCCCGTCGATCCGGTACCGGATCAAAATCTTCTGCTCATACGGATGAATATGCACATCCGACGCCCGCAATTGCAAAGCCCGAAACAGAATATCATTCACCAGCCGGATCACCGGCGGCCGGTTCACCACGTCCAGCAAATCCTCCGACGAGGAAACATCCCCGATCAGCCCCTCGATATTCTGCGCATCAATCTCGTCCGCCACCTCCTCCAGCACCGTCACCCGCTGCTCATACGCCGAATTCACCGCCGAACTGATCGCCGCCCGGCTCGCCAGCGCCGGCTTCACCACCATGTTCACCATTTTGCTGATATTGTCTAGCGGATGCAGACTCAGCGGCTGGCTCGTCGCCACCGTCATCACCGAATCCCGCACCTCCGTCGCCACCAGGCTGTGATGCTGTGCGTAATTCGCCGGCACCCGCGCCACAAACTCCGCCGGCACCTCCGCCGGCTTAATATGCTCCACATACGGAAGGCCCAGATAAGCACCGAATAACCGCAGAATCTGCTCCTCCGTAAACGCACCCGAATTCAGCAGCACCAGATCCAGACGCTCCGGGCTGTCTGCATGCTTCTCGAAAAAACTCGCCAACTGCTTTGGGCTGACGATCTCCGTCTCTTCCGCTATTTTCAGTAACTCTTCTTTCATATCCCTATTTTATACGCTGCCTGCCATAGTGAGCGCAACTTTCTTTTTTATAAACTTAATTGTGACATGGCCATCTTGGCCGTGTCTTTCTCAAATCGTAAATTTTTCTCTTTGCTTTCTTTCCTAGTCGTCCAGCGCACTCTTTTCATCCGCCTCTTTCACCGGCGGCAGACCCGGTATGAAATCCGAACTCCGCCCGTAATTAATCTCCTTCTCCCGCAATTGCAGCCGGTTCTTCTCCGACAGCTCTTCCAGATCCTCAAAATTCTCATCCCGGACAATATTCGCCTTCACAAACACATACAAAACCCCCTCCAACTGGGATTGCGTCGTCTTGCGAAACAAGGCTCCTAACAGGGGAATATCTCCCAGCAGCGGAACCTTCTCAATTGCCAGGGAGTCCGTCCGTGTCCCTAAGCCGCCCAGCACGATAATCTTATCATGCGGCACCGTCACCAGCGTGGTAATCTGATTGCTCGTCTTCGCCGGCGGTAAATTCCCGCTGCCCTCCCCGTCAAAACTGTTCACCTGCAAACTGATCTCCAGGCTCAGGAACCCGCCTTCACTAATATGCGGGGTAATATCCAGCGTGGTACCCGCCGATTCATATCCCTTGAAACTGGTGATCGGAGTATCCGATCCCGGCGAAATTACCGTTTCCGACGTCGGCTCCTGCCGCTCGCTGGTAATCGAACCCTTCTCGTTATCATTCACCATGATCCGCGGCTTCGACACAATCTTCGCATTCCCATCTTCCTGCATCGCCTCCAGCGTCGCATAGATAAAATCATTCTCATAAAATCCGATCGTACCTCCTGTCCCTGATACAATCCCATTCGTACCGACGGCAATGTCATCCGCTTGCGAAAATGGCGAAATCCCGGAAACCGTTCGACCACCCCCTACATCGTATTTATTCTTCAGGGATACCCCTACCTTCAGTGCATCATTACTGTTCACCTGCACCAGGATCGCCTCCACCAGCACCTGCGGCAGACGCTTATCCAGCTCCTGGATGATTTTCGCTATATCCCGATGCTGCTTGGCGTTGCCCCGCACCGCAATCGCGTAAATATCCTCCAGCGCCACAATAATCGGCGCCCCCTCCTTGCCCGGTATATTCGTCTCTTTCTTCACATCCAGCTTTTCCGACTCCAGCAGATCCTTCAGCATCGCCGCCACATCCTCCGGCTTGCGATTCTCCAACGGATAAATCTGAATCGCCCCCATCATCTCGTTCGGCTCCAGATCCACCTGCTGCATCATATCCTCGATATTCTGATGCTGCCGCTCCGTCGCCAGCACGAACATCTTGTTCGTCGATTCCATAATCGCCACCCGGATCTCCGCTTCCTCCAGCGCCGGGTAGGCCGCTGTCTCCCCCGGTATCCCCGCCTCCGCCGCCTCCGCGTTGGCCTCCGTGGTAATCGGACGGTTGATCTCCTCCGTTTCCCCTTCCCGCGCCTGTCGCGCCCGGTCCCGCGGCCGATCCTTGTCCGATTTGATAATCCCCAGATCCGACAGGATCTTCTGCATCTCCGCCGCCTCCACGAACTGCGGCTGATAAATCTTGATAATCAACTGCTCATAATACGGCAGCACATCCAGCAGCGTTAAAAGTTCCTTCACCTGCGCAATCTGCTCATCCGATCCGATCACAAATAACCGGTTCGTCTTCTCATCCTCGATCAATACCGGACCATCTTCCCCCGCCCGCGTGGCAGTGGAATACTGCGACTGGTTCCTGTTCCGGCTGCTGACGGTCCGGCTCCGCGCCCGCTCCGCCGCCGCCCGCGCTTCCGCCGGGGTTCCCGGCGCCGCCTGGGTTGTACCGGTCCCCGTCGTACTGGGCACATCCTTCTCATTCAACGCTTCGATCATCTCTTTCAACTGGCTGGTGACATCCTTAACGATCACATTCTGCACCTGAATCGTCACCAGCCGGATCGCCGGGCCGTCCTTGATATCCAATAGCGCCAGCAGCTCTTTCACCTGTAAAATCTGCTCATCCGTCCCGATCACAAAAATCCGGTTCGTCCGCCCATCCACATGAAACGCCGGACCTCCTTCTACCGTCGCTGTGGTCACTCCTCCTCCTGCCGCCGCTGGTGTCTCACCCGTTCTTGGCCGGGTTGTCGGTCTTCTGGGTGTCGTTGGTGTCGGCGTCGGAGTTGCGGTCGTGGGACTCTGCTGACTCTGCAAATCCTTGATCAACGCCGCCAATTGCTTCACCACTTCGTCTGCCGTAACATACTGGACCGTCATCGGCTCCAGCCGCCGGTTCGGACCCGGCTGATCAATCAACTCCAGCATCTCCAGAATCCGCGGCAGCCGGCGGGCATACTCCGTCACGATCAGATAATTCGTATTCGCCACCGGCACCAGCACGGACGGATCCGATGCAAACTGCTGCAAAAAGGCGATCGCATCCGCCACCTTGATATACTTCATCTCCAGGATCTGCGAAATCACCGAATCCCCCGGCACTACGGGCGCCAGCTCCGGTCCCTTCCCCACGGTCGGCAGCGCCTTCTTATGCGCCTCCGTTCGCTTCACAATCCGGATAAACGGATCCTCCCGGATCATCGTATAGTCAAAGAAACTCAATACCGATTCCAGCAGCGGCAGCAAATCCCGGTTCTTGATCTCCCCAAACTGCTGCATCTTCACCTGGCCCGCTACCCCCGCCGGCGTATCGTATAAAAACGAAAATTTCAAATTCATCCCCACCACATTAATCAGTTCATTCACATCCAGCATGTTCTCTTCGATCTTGATTTTCACTGTCGCTTCCGGATCATAGCTGACCCCCGCCGGCACCGAGACCGCATTGGCATCCGCTGGTTCCACCGTTAAAATCGGTGTTTTACCTCCGTTCGGCAGGATCACCGGTTTCTCTGCGACCGGCTTTACCGCCGGTTTTACCGCCGGCTGGGGTACCGGAACCGTTGCCGGAGGAACCGCCGGCTTCACTTCCTCACCCGCCGGCAGCGTTGGCGGATTCTCACCCGGATTCGTTTCCAGATTCTCCTGCTGAAGTTCCGTCAACTTCTCCAGTTGCTCCATCAGCTTTTCCACCTTCTCCGGATCCTCCTCCTCCATAATTTGCTGCAAGAGCTTGTCAATCTCCGCCTGCACCGCATCAGAATCTGCCTTCTCCGCCGGATTTTCTCCCTCCGCTTCGGTTTCCTCAGCCGCCTCTTCCTCGACCTTCACATCGTTACTGTCCTGAACCTCCGTTTCTGCCGGCTCCTGCGCCTGGACCACACGCGGACCTAGACTGATCGTACCAACCGTCCATACTAGTACACACAATAATAAAAACACGATCGACCAGCAGGAACAAAACAGCCCGCGAAAACGCGCTGACCGGACCCGTTTAAATTGTCCTTCACACTCCCCTTTCGCTCTTGACTTCTCACCGGCTGGCCCGTTATTATGATCTTCATATTGATTGAACATGTTTTAGAAACTCCATACTATTTTGTAACGTTATGAAACAAAATTGTTCCAGTATTTTTCTGCTCCTGCTGGGTTTGGCCGTCTCCTCCTGCACCCATTCGCCCAAACCTCTTCCCCCCTCAACCGATGACTCCCAGTCCTTCCCGGTTGATTCCGATCAATACCAAATTCAGCAGCTAACCGACCAGCTTTTGCTCGCCCTGGCCGACCACGATTATCCGCGACTCGAACAACTGATTGATCCCAACGATCCCCAGCTATCCGGTACCGACGCCGCCCAAAAACTCCTGGGGCCAAGGGCGCTAACCGTAATTCTCGATCACTGGGATGCTCAAAAAATCCAGGTCTCACTCGATTCCGATCTCCTGCATGCAGCGGCAAAAATTCCCGTCTTCTATCGGACCAAACCAAACCGCAATCCTGCCAAAACGATTCTCATCTTTCATTTCTACCGTCTTGCCTCTGCCGATCCCTGGAAACTCCGGCTGCCAAAATAAAACTCTTTCCATTCTCAAATTCTTTTCCTCTTTATCTCAAATCTGAAATTTTAAATGCTTCTTTCCTTCTCATTTTTTTACTTACTTCGGCTCAGGCGGCACAACCGGGTTGGTCGGGCTGGTCGGGTTGGTCGGGTTGGTCGGGTTAAACTGATTGATCGGATTCACCGGATTCGCCGGATTGGGTTGCGTTGGCTGGATTGACCGGGTTGGCCGGGTTGGCCGGATACGGCTGGGTCGGGTCGGTTGGGTCGGCGGCACTCCCGGCTGATTCCCTACCCCCGGTACTGGCGGCCCCGGTACTCCCGCTGTCGGCGGTACCGGCATCTTGCCCGGCTGCGGCTTGGGTACCTCCAGACCATACTTGTACCCTTCCCGCTCCAACTCCACTGCTCCATCCGCGATCCGCACCAGCTTATAATTCTCAATCACTTCCCCCGCCGCCGCCACCTGCGGAAAATTCTTGCTCGCCAGCTTCAAGATCGCGTACCCGCCCCCCTCACCAATCACTACCGACCCTTTCAGCGTAAATGCCGGATCCGGCGGCTTGGGGACCGGTGCTTTCTCCGTCCGCACCACCGCTTCCGCACTCGCTGCCGACTCATCATTTTCCGCATTCACCGCCGTTACCGTGTAGCGGTATTCCGTTTCCGGATTCAATCCCGTATCCGTATCCTCCGTCCCAGCCGCTTCCTTGCGGAACGTGCCATTCTGGTAAATCTTATACCCTTTAACTTCCGGATGCCCCTCCTCCATCTTCACCGACGGCTGCCAGCTCAGCGTCACCGAATTATACGTACTGGCCGTCACCTTCACTTCCTGCGGCACCGACGGCGGCCGGGGCGGCGGGGCCTTCTCCGTCTTGGCCGCCACCTCCGCCGATACCTCCGATTCATCATTCATCGCATTGATGGCGCTGACCGTGTACTTGTATTCCGTCTCCGCTGCCAGCCCCTCATCCTTGAACTCCGTACCCGTCACCGTCTTGCGTACCGCGCCATTCTGATAAACCTTGTATCCCTTGACTTCCGGATCCGCCTCCGCCGCCTTACCGGCCGCTGCCCACGTTAGCGATACCGTATCCTTGGTCTGCCCCGTCACCTTCAAATCCTGCGGTACCGTCGGCGGCGTCTTCGTCCGCGGCGGCGGTGGCGGCGGGTTCATCACCCACGCATACTTCTGGGCCGCCAATACCAATGGCGACTCTGCCCTCTCCCCCCCAGCCGCTCCGGCTTCCGCCAATCCGGTATTCTCCTCAGAACCGGATATTATTTCCGACCCCTCCAGGGCCGTGCCAAAATCACTCCCAAACAATCGAATCAGACCGACTGCCACCACCAGCGCCGATGCCAAAAATAGCCCATAGTTCACATACCATATCCGTTTTGTCACCGAACTAACCACCTGCAAATTGTTCGTTTTTTACTCGAAAAGGTCATACTTTTCTTCAGTTTTACACTGGTTTTTTATATAAACACGATAACTTTATCACACTTTTACACACCGTTTTAGACCGGAAAAACCCCCATCTGTTCCACTTTTTCCGGTACAAATACTATATTTTATCGACCGGAAACCCCTTACTTCTATAACTGTAAATCCTTGCAAAATAAAATCTACAGTCAAAAAACCCAGGCAAAAATTACTCTCTCGAATACCACCCCGTCTCCCCCAGCCAATTTTCAGCCATAATAACTCCATCCCCCACATCCACCACCCCATCCCAGCTCATATCTCCATAGTTATAGGACTCTCCCTCTGCTTGCCATTTTCCCATAAATAACGCCCAGTCCGACAGTTGCACCACTCCATCATTATTCAAATCCGCCCGTTTCCCCCACCCCGACGGCCCCTTCCTTGCCATATTGGTATTCCCCAAATGCCCCATATTCACTCGCACATTCTCCCCCGGATACAATTCCCCATCACTATCCTCCCCCTCCGCCGGCCACCCCGGATTCCCAGCATCAATACACGGACTGGTATTGGGGTCCGTCTTCATACCTCCCGTAACCTCATCCCAATACTCAACTTGCGACTGCAATTGATAATTCCCCTCCACCCAAAAATCATCCGTCAAATCCTCCTCCGTCCCGTTATCATCCCATCTGCCTGCCTCCACAAACACCGGATCCACCGCCATATTCCCCAAACCACCCGCACCACCCTCTATATCACAATAACTTACCACCAGTTCGTCTGGATTACCTATAAATGCCGAATCATTACTGTTCCCCCACAATATGCTGTTGCTGATCGTAACCTCTTGACAATTCATTATTCCCAACCCCGATCCTTCCTCCGGAGTTCGGTTGCCTGATAGCGTACAAAAATTGACATCGACTCCAATCGAATCTACGCTAAGTATCGCTCCCCCCAATACATTCGCTCGATTCCCCGTCATCAGACAATTCTCAATCACAGCATTTTCACAACGAAGTACATATAACCCGCCACCGCTTCCCTGTGGATCTAAAGTTGCACAATCATTATTGCTTATAATACAGTGGCTTATCGTCGGAGTGGCATACAGACACCCAACCCCGCCGCCCATACTTGCCTGGTTGCCGTTAATCACGCATTTACGAATCGCTGGCTTGCAATACATACAAAACATCCCACCCCCCGTCTGCGCTAACGAACCACTGCCGCCCATAATAGTAAATCCTTTTATTTCAATATTTTCGGAGCCTTCAATCCCAATACAAGTAACCGTCGCATCCATGTTGCCGCTGCCATCCAGAATCGTCGCCGCCACAAAATCGGATTGATTCGGATCCACACTGCGTACTACTATCTGCCTCTGACAAAGAATATTCTCCAGATACCGCCCCGGATCCACTATCAGTTCCTCAGTCGGCTCCGCCGCATCAATGGCACTTTGTATGGTTGCATACCATACTTCGCTATCAGTATTGTAAACCCTTTTCTCCGGGCTTGTTTCGTCAATTCCCATATCCACCCCATAGCCGCAAAACCGCGGCTGGCCGTCTATATCTTCCTCATCTGCATTCGGCGGTAAATTAGGATCCCCCTGATCCACACAGGGCGAATCCGACTCCAAATGGTAGGCTGTACTTCCATTTCTCCCAAAATCCGTCTCTACCCAGTTCGTGTTGGGATCCCAGCTTCCCTCCAATATAAAATTCGGATCCAAACCCGGCTGGTTAAACGGAATATTATGATCCCCAGCCGTACCCCAGCCATTTTGCACAAAACAATACTGAATCTACGGCGTGGAAGTAACCTTAGAAATCTGCTGCGGCTTATTCTGCCAGAATATACAATTTCTTATTTCCGGATTACTTAATGAAAGGCAACGCAGCCCACCTCCGTCCGCAGATGCATAATTCCCTGCTATCACGCAATAGGTCAGCACCGGGCTGCTGGAACTGCTGCAAAATAATCCGCCCCCATTGGCAGCCCGATTCCCGGAAAAAATGGTATTCCGGAAGGTCCCTGAACTTTGAGAGTATAAATAAATCCCGCCGCCACCGGGAGAACTGTTGGTAGATACTATCGAATCATAAAGGGATACTTTGCTTTTGTAACAATAGATTCCACCCCCGTATAAATCCCCGGTATTACTAACAATACTGGTTTTACGGATCACATTTTCATCAGAAACATTATACAGGCATATTCCCCCCCCATTTTTACTCTGATTTCCCCTAATAATACAATTTTCCAACGTTACCGTTGAAAGAGTGCATTGAATCCCGCCCCCGCGATTGGTCGCACTATTCTGACTGATCGTACAATTACTAAGATACGGCCCGGCTTTCGCTTCACAATGAATACCCCCACCCATATGAGTGGTGGTATTCCCGGTAATGACGCATTTGGTTATGGTCGGGCTGGTTCCCAGACATAACACTCCGCCGCCAAAGCTGTTGCTCCCGGCATAGGTTCCCTTGCCATTCCGCAAGGTAAATCCGGTCAAAACTGAATCCCGCCCTTCCCCATTCCGAAAACTCACCACGCTAGCATATGCCGAATCGGCTGGCTGGCTTCCGTCAATGATTGTAGCCGCCACTACGTTCGGATCGTTCGGATCGGCACTGCTCAGCGTCACCGCCTTACCTAGAAAATCGATGTTCTCATAGTAAATACCCTCAGCCACTACTATTATATCACCATCAACAACATTGGGATCACTCAGCGCCGCTTGAATGCTGGTAAAATCCCCGCCGCCGCCCACCTGCCAGGTGGAAGCCTCCGAAACAACACAAAAACCACCTACTAGCAGAAAAAACAAGACAAATCGTATATATTCCAGGACGAATTTTCTCATGTTTTTCTACTAAAAACCACTAATTGGCAACGAATCAGCACACTATAACTGCAATTCTATTCGTCAATTCCCACTAATAATCTTTAGTTATAGGACGTATTCCTGGTGAGTATCCCACAAAAGAACACCAATAATCGAAAAAGCAAAAAGGGACTATTCCCAATACTCTCGCGGCTCGGTCCAGTGCTCGATCTTTTTAAAATAATCCACCCGTTCTTTCTCGAATTTGGGGCTGGATTCGTGGTCGTGGCATTGCTCGCAGGAGGTAAAGATAACCTCGTATTCCTCATACACATCCTGCTCATGTTTCTCACCCGGCCCGTGGCACATCTCGCACCCCACATCCGCCAAATTGGGCGTTTTCTCCCGCGACCGGTATCCGCTTTCATACGCCATGCCTACCGTATGGCAGGCGACACAGGTGGGATCGTATTGGCGATTCACTTTTTCCAAAGTCGCCAAAGCATAACCATGCCGAAACTCACGCCACTTCTTGTATATCTCTTCATGGCAGTCTGCCGCGCCGCACGAGGCATTACCCACAAACCGGTTGCCCCCCTCCAGCGACTGACGAACAATCTTCGTTTCATCCTCCACCAGTTGTTCCATCTGCATCTGCAACTGATAATCATCGATGCGGCTGACTATTACCGGGTCTTTTTCAAATTCTTCCTCAATCGCAATCTGTTTAAAGTACAGTTGCCCGGATTCCCCGGCATAGGTAAGCGGCACATCGATGCGCGTAATATATTTACCCATTCGACCGGTAGTAACCATAACCGGCCCGGTCTTCGTTTCGCATTTTTCCGGTTCATCCGCCGCCCCCAACGTGACAATCACATCAATCGCCGGTATCTGCTGCAGCTTCTCCGCCAGGCCCTTGTTCTTTTCAGACATGGTCACCACGATCAATTTATTCGGTGCCGCTTCTTCCGGATCAATTTGCCGGGAAACCAGCATCCCCTTCACCGCAGTCACCGACTCCTGCAACTGCAGCAGCTTTTTCTGATGATCCGGGGCAGAAGAGGATAGCTCCCGGGCCAGCGACAGAACCAGACAATCCAGTCGATGCTCCCCCACCACCAGCGTTTTTTCCAGATAGCCCAGCGCCCCGAATTTTTCCCGGGCTTCTTCTTTCATGTTGGTCACTACCAGCGGTGAATGATCGGAAAGTTTCATCTCATTTTTAATCAGCAATTCATCGCCACTTAGGCAAATCGCATCATATTTCAGGTGTTTCAGACTAAAGAGAAATGTTTCAAATTTCAATTGCGATTGGGCTTGCGACTGCTGTTTCTCTTTATCATCAAAATCAACCAGCGGCCCGGCATCCACCAGCAAGCGGGAGGAGGTGGGGATGGCGTTGAGAATGGGATTGCGGCGATCAATGCCCCCCAACTGTTTTTCGGAACACCCGCACGGCTCGATCTGCCCCAGCCAATTGCCGGTAAATAACAAAACAAAACCGGAAGGAGGCTGGGGTTTCTCTATTTTGGTTTCGACGGCAATAACATCTGCCCCCTGATTTTGAACCAGTGGATCCACCGGCGTGGAATTCCCATCGCTGACCCCATGCGGCCATATCAGCAGCAGGACAACCAACAGAACCACACAGGGTTGCCAAAAATGGAATCTCATGTATTGCCTGTTTCCTTTAACTTTTTTGCCGGAAATCTTGCTTACCCCTTTTTGATCCTGCCGTAACAATGGACTTTCAGAACGTCTTCCGGACGCCCGGCAATATCGATATACAAATAGTCATTCAGAATATTTCCCTTTTCCGGAGCGGTAACCTCCAGATCGATTTTATAGCTGCCGGTATTTTCGTCTTTGGCTTTATTCACCACTTTGATCGAACCCTTCTCACTACGCAGATCGCTGATTTCAAAAGGCTCATTATAATTGGAAACCACCGTCACCTGTACCTTTTCCACTTTTTCCCGCTGCATATCTCGGAAAAACTGGGTGCGGGGATAGGTAGTAAAAGGAGGCTGGACGCTGAAGGGAATCGATACCGAATCCACTTTGGGGTGATTGATGGTAATATTGAGAACCCCATTTTGAATCTTGCGCAAATTATCCATGTTGAGCTTCAGGGGCAGCTTCAATTCCACCGCTTTTACCTCCGGATCAAAAACTCCATCTACCGCGTTGGCGCTGCTATTGAATCGGGTGATGGAAAACTCGCTGCCATCTATGCTTTTCAACGTGACCGTATTGGCATTCTCCGCGGTATCCCGGATCTGAAATTCCAGCTTCTCCGGAACCGCCTGAACATGCTGGATCACACGGGCCTTCAGTTTCAGCGTCAGGGACTTCGGCTGACCCGGCGGAACCACATCCACCCGGATGGTTTTTTCCGTTTCCCCCGGATTGGAATTGGAAGTATATTCCACTTTCATCACCGCTGTTTCCCCCGGTTCCAGCTTATATTTATCCAGTGTCAACTGCGTACACCCGCAGCTTTTCCACACCGGATTCACGATCTCCAGGGCCGCTTTCCCCTCATTTTTCAATACATATTCTCCCTGAAATTTCTTTTTAGGATCCAACTCACCAAAATCATACACCAGTTTATCGGCCGTTAGCAGCCCATGTTCCTTCGAAAGGATTTCGGTTTCCGCCGGTTGGCCTTCCACCACCGTTACTTCCGCAGGAGTTGGACTTTCTCCCTCGGCCACCGCCGGTTCTGTCGGTTGTTCCGAAATATCGGTTTTTTTGACTTTCCCCGTACATCCGGCTGCTACCAGAGCTGCCGCTAAACAAAACACATTCAGAATCATCCAGCCTTTTTTCATATCGAATTACCTCAAATATATATCATTCCATCAAAACCTTTATATGATCAGCCACACACTGACTTAATACACCTAACTGATAACCGCCTTCCAGTAAAGACAAAAGCCGGCCCTGGCAATATTCCTCCGCCAGCCGTTTCAGCTCTCTGCCGGCCAGTATATACGCCTCTTCTGACAAATTCAACTGGGCCAGCGGATCTTTCCGGTGCCCGTCAAATCCGGCGGAAATCAGGACAAACGAAGGCCTGAACTCTCGTGCCATCGGCAAAAAATTGACGCGAAATAACTCTAAAAACTCCTCATCCCCAGCCCCCGGCTCCAGCGGCAGGTTCAGGGTATAGCCACGCCCCGTCCCTTCCCCGAACTCATTGGGCCAGCCGGTACCCGGAAAACACGTCGCCGGGTGCTGATGCAGGCTGCAATAAAACACCGTATCATCCCGCAGAAAACTGTTCTGCGTGCCGTTGCCATGATGGACATCCCAGTCCAGGATCAATATCCGCTTCAAGCCATGCTGCTTTTGTAAGTATCGGCTGGCAATGGCCACATTATTAAACAAACAAAATCCCATCGACCGGTCCGCTTCGGCATGGTGGCCCGGAGGACGCAAGGCACAAAACCCGTTCTGCGCCTCCCCTGCCACGACCTGATCGCAGGCCGCTAATGTCACCGAAACCGCCTGCCGGGCCACCTCATAGGAATCCCGGCAGATCGCCGAATCCGGGGTATCGATAAACGGCAGCTCATTTTCACAGGCCGATTTCAGCCTTTCGATATACGCCTCCGAATGAATCAGCCGAATCCACATGTCCGGATCCACCCGTTTTTCCACCGGCAGCAGCCGATCCCATAATACCTCTTTTTTTAACTTTTCCACAATACTAACCAGTCGGGCGGGCCGCTCAGGATGTTTGCCGGTGCGATGTTGTATGAAAATATCGTCGTAACCTATTGCTGTGACCAATTTTTTATCCAAATTGTATATAAATACCGTTTCCAAAATTGTATCAAGTAACCAGACCGACGTCAAACCGACAGTTATTATTATATAAATACTTGTAAAATAATGAGATAGAATTCCATTAAGACAAGGTCGCTTGCTCTCAAAGCTTTAGTCGAAAAGTAAGAAACGATCGTTCTTTGCTTTTTAAAAATGTTGGAAGATAGATATTCCCGATGGGCATGACAAGGCAAAAAAAATCAGTTATCATGTTCACAGCAGTCATGTTTGGAATGTTTGTGGAATAGGGCCTGTAGATCCTGGATTGAGATATAAGCTAACAATCCCAGCAGAACAATTGCGGCGGCGATAGAGAGAAAATCAGATTGGCCGTGTATGTGTTGCGTGGCACGGTGGACGTTGATCGGGAGTTTATCAAATAGAAGCCCCAGCGCGATACTCAGGCCCGCCACAGTGGCTAGATAGATCATAAGGACTTTTTTGCCGAAACTATGATAGACCGCTCCCATGGTCGCTGCATTGGTGGTGGGTCCGGCCATAAGCAGGACTAAGGCAGAACCAGGCGACATGCCGGCGGTGACCAGGGCGGCCGCCAAGGGAATGGAGGCGTTGGTACAAATATACAGAGGCAGGGATATGACCAGCATGAGGAGCATTCCTGAGAGGCCCTGGGTCCAGGGAATCTCAGCCAGGTGATTTTCGGGAATGAAAACAGAAATCACGGCCGATACCAGAATCCCGATGATTAACCATTTATAGAAATCCCGGAGAAGTTCGACGAGGCCGAATTGGAAAACGGTTTTCCATGAACGTTTTTCGTGGTGGGTGCAGCAGGAGTTATTCTGCACAACCGGTGCTGCGGCGAGAGGATCGCCGGCATCAAAAAGATTAACCAGCAGACCGCCGAACAGGCCGCTGATCAGGGTACTGAAGACCGTGAAAATAGCAAAGGGCCAGCCTAAAAAAGCGGCTGTCACCAGGATGCAGTCCACGCCGGTCTGGGGGGTACTGATGAGAAAACCGATGGCCGCGCCGTTGGAAGCGCCGTCTTTTTTCAAGCCGATGGCGGCGGGGATGACCCCGCAGGAACATAGGGGCATTGGCAAGCCCATGCCGACCGCCTTGAAGACATTGATGAATTTTCTCCCGCCCAGATGCCGGTGGATGAAACCTGCTGGCAAAAAAACATGCAGAATTCCCGCTATCAACAGCCCCACCAGCAGCCAGGGCGCCAGCTCTAGCAGGATCTTCCAGCTTTCCTGGAGGGTATTAATACCTATTTGGCTGAGATTCATGAGCGAGTTCCTATTTACGCTATCCTTTTGTCAAATCGAATGTTACGTCTATTTAATCGTACGGCAGCATTTCTGCAAAGTCAATCCGGCTTAATCGGAATCGGGTAAGGCATTGGTAATGCGGGAGGTAAGGATAATTTTTTGACCTGCCTTTATTCCCAGCCGCTGGGCGGTTCCGGCGGGCAGTTCCAGAACATATTTTACCGGAATTTCGCAAGGATAGTAAATGAGCGGCTTTCCAGGGATGGGGGTTTTCATGGTGGTAATCTGTGCGATTACGCCAGTGGCTTTAAGAAAAAGGATATCGAGATCGATCAGGCAATTTTTCATGTAGAAACTGCGCGGTTTTTCACGATCAAAGAGAAATAACATGCCGGTATTGGACGGCAGAGAGTCCCGAAACATCAATCCTTTGAGGCGGGTGTGCCGCTGGAAAGCCAGCTCTATGGTGAAAGATTCGCCCGCGATGGTCAGGGTTTCCACCGGCAGCGAAGCGGGCGGATAGAGAGGATCGGCAGCGGGCGGAGTGTTGGTTTTAGGTTTTTCATCACAGGAAAAAACCAACAAAACCACCCATACCATACCTATCGGAATCAGCGGTTTTTTAGTTATTTTTCGCATTTATATGGTCCAATCGGTATCTTGCGGTTTTTGAAATTGCAGCAGGATATTCTGCAACCTTTCCATCGGCAGACCCACGACATTCGTTTCGCTGCCCTCCATCGATTGAAGAAACCGGTCGCCGCCCTCCTGCAGAGCATAAGCCCCAGCCTTGTCCCGCCAGGCGCCGCTACGGAGGTACTCCTCCAGCTCATCCGCATTCATGGGGCGCATGACTAGGCTGGTGGTTTCATGGGTAATGATACGCTTATTCTGGTTTAGGGCCAATACCGTTAAACCGGTAATCACCTCGCTGCGACCGGAGAAAAGGGTCGAGAGGATACGCCTGGCATCCTTCTCATCCCTGGCTTTACCAAGGATGTGATCCCCATGTACCACTAGCGTATCGGCCCCAATAACGATCGCGTCCGGATGAAGCTGAGCTACCGAACGAGCCTTGAAATAGGCCAGGGCCTCCGCCCAGGCAGATGTGGCAAAAGAATGACTGGACGATCCGGAAGGTTCGGTATAAGGAGGGATGACCACCTCAAAATCATACCCTGCCTGACGCATCAACTCCGACCGCCGCGGAGAACCGGACGCTAGGATTAATTTTTCGCTTTTTATGTGTAATTCACCGGACATTATCCAGATTTTATCAAGTTTTGGGTAAAAATATACGGTTAAGATTATTCGTACCCCGTTTTTTTACGGATGCCTGCGATGTTGCCGGGTTGCCCCATCGCGGACTTAATATTTCATTGACAAATTCCCGGCCAATCGGTATGAATAGTTTAATTATAGATGATGGGCGATTAGCTCAGTTGGTTAGAGCGCACGGATCACACCCGTGAGGTCACTGGTTCGAGTCCAGTACCGCCCAGTTTCAACAAATCATTGTAAAACAAGTATTTATAAAAATATTTTCACTTCCTATAAAATAATTATTGAATATTAATTATTTAATTTTATGCAGAATCTATGCAGATTACCCCTTTTTTGGTCGTCCTCTACCTCGTTTATGGTCGCCGTTTGCCACTACTTTTTCTAATTCATCTCTATCAAAAGCCAATCTACCTGAGATTTTTTTTGGGTGTAATGCCCCTTTGTCAATGAGTCGATGAATTGCCTTATCAGGTCTTTTGATTCCAATCCTATCGAGACCAAGGTAAGTGATTGCTTCGTCAATCCAGAGTATCGAAGCCTTTTCTTTGCCCTTGGATTTCTTTGAAATTTGAACTGGTGTTCCAGTCATAGTGCTTCTGAGAACACGACAATACAGATCAAAATTTTCATCTTTTTCAAAAATCCGATCTAGTGGAATAACAGCAATTGGAACACGTTTCTTAGCCATTTTAATATTTCCCAAATATATCTTAACTACCACCTACTCTAATTGAATGACTTTCACTTTCCAATATTGAAATACAAGTGCTCAAGAAATTCTCACCCCTTGACTACTCCCTACCCGACTATTACCATATAGTCTATCGTATGGGTTGAACCGACCTCTGCCTACAAGTCAAACCTAAGCCCTTATAAACTAACTACTTATGTTATTTCTCTAGTTTAAAGGAGCCTTCTTATGTATTCTAAATCTATAATTGACAATGATTTAGGTAAAAACGAGTTCTATGTATGGTCAAAAGTCAATCATGGCATAGACCCTTCTCAATGGGCTTCTCTATGCCGAGCAATCGGCGAACTAAGCCCTAGAGAATTTAGTGGGGTAGTTGCCCTTGTGAATGCCCATAATAGCCTCAAGAATGCCCTTGTGGGGCATACTAAGGGCTTATTGGGCATAGGAGATGAGGAGCAAGAGGAGAGTAGTTTAAATAGTGAGGTAGATAGGCAAGAAATGCCTTTGTTGTCAGTGGGGCCGAGCGGGGTAGGGGGAGAGTTTCAGAGGGAAATTAGGATGGGAGCAGGGGGAGAGCAGGAGATTTTGTCTGAGCATAATTCGACTAATGCCATACTTACTATGGGTTAGTTTTGGTATAATCCTTAATGGGAATGGCAAAGACGCAGGATGGACGCTGGGAGGAGGGATTTGAAGTATAATATTTACTACTCATATATTTTTGAATTAGTAGGATAAATTTGGTAGTATGTTAAAGAAGAGAAGTTCAGTGGCATAGCTGAGCAGGAATATAGAAGGTTATATGAGGAATGTCAGATTATTTTGAATGATATAGACCACGTTTTTCGTTTCAGAAAGTCTGGATATCATTTTTTGGTAAAGAGCACATGAAGGCCGAAGAACTCAAGGAAAACGGACATAGGCTTTTCGAAGCTGGCCAATACTCAAATGCGATTCCATTCCTGAAATCGGCAGCAGAGGCGTTTCCCGATGATGAGATTCTTTGGCAGGAACTTGTGTCAGCAGCTTCGTGTAGTGGGCAGCATGAACAATCTGTAGAGTTCGCAAAGTCAGCTATTCGTAAATACCCCCGTTCGGACTGGTTTTGGCTACAATTGGGGCATGAGCTAACCATAGTCGAAAAGTTTGATGAGGCTGAAAAGGCATTAAACCATGCTCAGAGTCTGACTCCCAATGTTGGTTGTCTATGGAGATATTTCAGTGCTTTATACCAGAAACGTAAGAATTTTGTAAAGGAATCTGAATTACTGGAAAATTTATTCTCGCTTGGTGAAGCAACTTCGACAGATCTAAATCAATTAGGTATTGCTTACCATAACCAACGAAATTTTGCAAAAGCGTTAGAATTCTACCGGAATTCGTTTCTCGCCAACACGGACCCCGCCCCCTTGTTCAATATGGGACTGGTGTTCAATGAACCTGAGGTTTCACAAGACGCCGACGCAGCAGACGTATACCGACGTGCATTGACAGTGAACCCGGATTACAAAACCGCCCAAGAGAGACTTGAAAATACCAAGCAGAAACTAGTTCCACTTTCTGAACGAGCACGTGTGGCAGCCAAAGGAATAATTCAATCGGACGAAATATTTCGTTTCTATATTAGCCCATTCGAGGCTTTCCATATTGAGGTTGTTGAGTCGGTCGAGGAATTGGACGTAAAGGTCATTCAGCGAGCGAGGAAACAGCTACTGCAAGAAATTGACCTGAACGACGGTATGGTGTCTTGGCTAGACGATTACCCGCTCGATAAGGCTCGTGCCCTCGCAACGGAAGATGAACTCTATGATGAAAAGAAGCGGCGTTACCACTGGGCTATTTTTCAGAACAAGCAATTACTGAGTTTCTTGACAAGGGGAGACATTCGACACTTCCTTTATTCAGATGACTATTTCCCTCTCGACACACTGGAACTACTGGAGAAGGAACCGAAGTTTTGTGAGTTCCTAAGTCAACCATTCGCAAAGCAATACAATTTTATTCTAACTCGTGCCATTGAAAGGCGAATATTGCCAGTTGTCGAAGTGTTGTTTGATGGTCGTCGGTGGGTTGAACCAGAGGATGATGACATTTGCTTTGAGGGAGCCTTTAAACGCATCGGCGATTTGGTGGATATGATGCGATCGAAAGCAAGTGAAGGTCAAACACGTAAAGTAAACCTCTCCGAAATTGAGAATTTCCTGCACCAATATTCTTTACCAGAACTTTTCAATCTGCTTCCCACTACTTTCGCATCTATGCAGAGGGATTTTGTTGCGGAGATTAGGTCTCTGGCTATCTCCTGCTTCAATCAACATGATGATTCCGACTTGTCGAAAAAAGTCTTAAGCCTCTGTAAGCGGTTTACATCTCGAAGCGTCGAGCTCAACAAACGTCTGGAAGAGGATTTCAAGACTATTGAGAAAATGATTGTCGAAGAACATAAATACGATTCACGCTTAAAGTTTAGTGGAGATCGCCCGTTCGAGATTACGAAGGAAGGTGTCCGTGACGGAGCCAAGTTCTTTCCTGCTAGCAGTATCAGTGCTTTTCGTTGGGGAATCACTATCACAGGCCACCCAGGTGTGGAATATCTTTTTGCGGTTCAGAATGATGCCGGTGAAACTATCATGGAGTCGTGGGCGGCAAACAAGTCTAATGAGGACAATCAAACAAAATATTTTTCATCCATAGTCAATGCAACGATGCATTACCATTGTGCTGCGGTCATTGAAAAGGTTCACGAGAGACTGACTTCTGGGCAGCATGTTGTGATTGGTCCATGTACGCTGACATTACAGGGAATTAGTTTCCAAACTCAAGGGTTCATTTTCAATAGAAACCGCTTTGTTACCTGGCGTGATGTAATAACCGACACAATAAATGGCCAAATAGTAATCTCCAGTAAATTACAAGACAATCTCACCATTAATGTTTCTATGAGAGATACCTATAACGCTGTATTACTGCCCATTGTCATTAGTGTGCTGGATCCAGAGCACATCTCTACCGAAAAGACAACCACTGGTTTCCAACGCCAGCAGCGATCTTCTAACAAATCTGGTACATTTATTTTGATTACAATAGTGTTAGTCATTCTTGGGATAATGATGTCTGTGCGTTACAGTAATTCAATACCGAAAAGTAATTCCTATGCTCCGCCTATATCTCCTCGACTACCTGCCTACAGTCCACCGTCTTATTCGGATGAATCTGAGTCTGAAACCAAGACCGTTTACCGCGTTCCCAGTTATATCAGTGCGGAATTGGATAGAGATCGCCAGGCAATTGAGAAGGAAAAGGAACAAATTCAGTTGAGGCAGAGTCAGTTGGAGACTCTCCAGCGGGAAATTGAGCAGGAGGAATTGTATCTTGATACCTCAAGCGAATCTGAAGTAAACAAATTCAACCGAAAGGTAGAAGAGTACAACGCCCTAGTGGAAAAGACTCGATCACAGACCCTCAAGATGAACCATATGGTAGACGGTTACAACGAGAAGCTGGAAAAACATGGACGATAGACGAAAGGCTAGAAGGGCTAATTAATGAGTCAAATTATTGAAATCCAACAAATTCCAAAAAGCATCCTCACTGTTCTAAATCAGCTTTACGAGTTGGAGCAGAAAATCACAAGACAAGGTGATTCCGTCAATCTTATCCGTAATATTGGCAAAATGAAGGATGCCTTCGCTGAGGAAGGCCTACTGGCTTGGAACACCGGCGGTAGACAGGTTCGTATTGGCGTTGCCTACGAAGACCCTATGGGACAACCTTACAAAGAAACGCGGACAGACTTGGAGGCCACAATTTCCGGTTCGGGTACAGAATATCTCGTCGTAGTAGAAGTCATCAAACCCATCATCCACGCCATTTTTAGGGATGGTACGGGCGAATATTTGAAGGTTATCCAAAAGGGTATTGTCATCGTCGAATCCCGAAAGGAGCAATAAAATTATGAATGAAATGATTAACTTTGGCATCGACTTAGGCACCACCAATTCATTGGTGGCTAAGTTCAACAAAGGCACCGTGGAGATATTCAAAGACCCTCGGCACCAAGGCATAGAAGTGTTGCCTTCGATAGTTGGATTTCGAAACGATCGGATTCTTATAGGTCAACAAGCAAAAACTTACACTGAGAAAGATCCGAAGAATTGCGTAGGCCGGTTCAAACGGAAGATGGGCACCACAGAGAGCTTTAATATCAAGGCGATTAGTCAATCGAAAACACCGATTGAGCTTTCGGCATTTATTCTCAAGGAACTTAAGACATTCATCCACACTGGTGAAATACCGGAGGCGGTAGTTATCACGATTCCCGCTTCATTCGACATGGTACAATCTAACGCCACTAAAGAAGCGGGCTTTGCCGCTGGATTCAAACAAGTAGTGTTGCTTCAAGAGCCAATTGCTGCTAGTCTTGCCTATGCGAACAAAGAAAAGAGTGTGGACCTAAAAAATAGCCAGTGGATTGTTTATGATCTCGGAGGTGGAACATTCGATGTTGCACTTGTGAAAATTATGGGGGGAGAACTCAAGATTGTAGACCACGAAGGAGACAACTACCTCGGTGGTACTGATTTTGACGTACTCATTGTGGAGAAGATCATCGTACCACAGCTTGAGAAACGAGGAAAGTTTACCAATCTGCTAGCACAAATGAAAAGCGAGACGGGACAGTACAACAAGCTTTGGTATTACCTACTTGCCAGAGCTGAGGAGGCAAAAATTGAGTTATCCACACACAGTTCAGCTGAGATAGACCTCAGTCGCAATCTTGAAGACGAGAACGGAAAAGTAATAAATGACTATATTGCGATCACTCAGTCAGAATTCGAGACTATAATAAAAGACACTGTTGATAATACGGCGGAAAAACTTAAAAAGATTCTTACACGAAATTCCCTGCGTCCGCAAGAACTTAAATTTGTGCTGATGGTCGGCGGTTCCACCTACATACCTTTCGTTCGAAATCGTATAGAGGAATTGCTTGGCATCCCCGTGAATACTGGGATAGATCCAACAAATGCGATTGTTATTGGTGCTGCCTACTTTGCCGCAACAAAAAAAATAAATTTTGGTGAAAAGGCAACAGAGAAGTCGGTTCAACCTGACGCACTGAGAATCAAGGTTTCTTACAATTCCGCCTCACAGGATCGGGAGGAAATGTTTTCAGCTAAGATCGAAGGTGATATTGCTGGCTTGTACTATCGTATCATACGAGAAGATGGCGGTTACGACAGTGGGTTGAAGAAACTCTCCTCTCGAATCACGGACGACCTACCACTCCAGGAAGATACCTATAATTTATTTTCGTTTCATATTTACGACAGCCGCAATAATCCTGTCTCTGCTGATTTCGGTTCTATCCAGATTGCACAGGGTAAATACAGCGTTGCTGGACAGATGCTTCCCCACGATCTCAGTTTAGTTTTGGATGACTTCGCAAATGAAGATACACGGCTGGAGTTAATATTTAGCCGCAATTCCGTTCTTCCTACTCGCCGCAAAATGACAAAGGAGGCTAGCAAGACGTTGATTCATGGAACTGATGACGAGATTCGTATTATTGTGGTTGAAGGTCCAACCGAGAATCATTTTACGGCAAACAAAATCGTGGGCCATTTAGTGATTCCTGCGAAACAGTTAAGACGAGATATCATTCGTGGAACGGATATTGACTTGGAATTTGAAGTGTCTGAGTCACGCGATTTGAGAGTCAAAGCCTACGTAACTTCAATTAACCAAGAATATAACGATGTATTCACACCGAAGTTTCGTGAGGTGCCAGTTAGGACGCTTCAGGGGGAAATAGAATTATTGGAGATTAGACTAGAACAAGAGAAAAATGAGGCTATCTCAAATGAGAACTTTGAGGTAGCTCAAAAACTAGAAAACATGCGATCTTCGTTCCAAGAAATTCGTGGGGCAGCATTGATGCTTGATTTTGAAGATGTTACTGATGACCGCTATAAACTTGAGGACAGGAAGCGGAATATCGCCCAAGAACTCAACCTGTTAACTTGCGGTAAACGGATAGAACGTCTTCGAACTGATTACCTGACTGCCAAGGACGAAGTAACGAATATCGTTAATGAAAGCGGCAACGACCATGAACGAAGACAACTGCATGAAATCGTAACCCAAGAACATACCTTTCTGCCATCAATGAATCCACAAAAGCTCGAATCGGCGATTGACCATCTTCACTATATCGGATTCCAGATTCTCAGACGCACACCGGAATTCCTACTTAATTGGTTTCACCAGCTGGTTGGAAAACGTGAAACATTCAATGACCAAATACAAGCAAAAAACCTCATAGACGCTGGCAAGAAGCATATCGAAGTAGACGATTATGACAAGTTGGCCGAAGTCAACATGCGACTACATGACCTTCTTCCGCAACAGGAACAGAATTCGAAAGAGATGAGGTATTTCACTGGAATCACTTAATTAAAATATCGAACCGGCAGCCCATCCTTACGAGAATGAAGGATATTCATCTTAGATATTCTAAGTATATCCGTGCCAAGAAACACGATTTTGTTAGTATAGGCGGCCAATGTTTACGGATAAAAAATGAAACTTGCAAAAAGGAAACCGAATAACATTATTTTTCTCCGAGGGGTCCATTTTAATCCGCACCGTGACAGAGAGGAAACAGGTGCTTCATGTCTTATGCGTATACCATGTTATATGAAAAATTTCAAATGAAAAATAAAACACTCGCAATTTTTGGTATAGGAACATATATACTAGGAGTTGTAACTTCTGCTACAGATGTGGAAGGAAATCCTGTTATGCCGATTGTTTTATTCGTGATACCCGAATTGGCGACCATAATATTTATCATTATGGCAACAATACGCCTATGGAAAAAAACAAAATGTGCGTCAATATTACTTGCATCTTCGACTGTTATTCTTTTTATATTATCTGTAGTTCAAAGTATTGTCTCACCTTTATACGGAAGCCCGATTATCATTCTGTTGAACATAACTAAAGTAATTAATTTCATAGCATTTATTTGGGCAGTGTCACTCCTTTGGAAAATGGGAAAACATTCAGGACAGATAAATCCTGCACCAAAAGAGGATCATGATCCGTTCGACTGGATTGAACACAGAGTGTCTCAAATCGAGCAGAGGATGGAACTACCTCTTGGTGAAGCAGAAAAGGAATCTCTATCAGAAGAACTGTCCTCCCTGAGTGCCGTTTTGGTTGCCAGAGAAGTTAAGAGGGAAACTAAAGTTGAAGAAATTCGACTTACGATGGAGGAAGATCTTCGCGAAAAAAATGCAATAAAAGGCGAACAAGACTTCTTGCCTACATTTCAAAAATGGCTTGTATATTCTGGAAACGTTAGATTGGATAGAACAGAAGCCTTTGTGGTCTATTGTGAGGAACTAGAGAGGCTTTATAATGAAAAATTAGGCCGGATTGAGTAATATTGATTCCATTAATAAGGTTTTTCTGAAAAGGCTATATATCTATTTTTTTTCATTCACTGCGGACTCAGGTGGTTAGCAGAATGTAAAATGGCAGAACGTAGAAAATAAATAATAATCAATGCCTACTACCCTACTCCATATTCCTGCTCTCAATGAACCAGTCACCTTCTCCCAATCCAGGAGAGCCAGACGATTATCTATCACTGTTCGACCATTTAGAGGCATTCGAGTTGCCTATCCCACTACCCAGACTATCCAACAAGCCCAAAACTATCTTCATAAAAATATTGACTGGGCAAAAAAGAGCATTATCAATATTCGAAAGATAGAGCAAGAACACCAATCGACTATCCATCCTAATTATCATCCTATAATTTTTACTTATGCAAAATCTACTATCACCACTAGACTAAAAGAGTTAGCAAGTAAGCATAATTTCACTTATAATAGAGTATTTATTAGAAATCAGAAAACTCGATGGGGTAGTTGCTCACACCATAACAATATCAATTTGAATATTAATCTGGTAAGATTAAGACCTGAACTAATGGACTACTTACTATTGCATGAGTTAGTTCATACCAGGATTAAAAATCATAGTAAAAAATACTGGGAAGAACTGGATAAATACTGTGATGGTCGAGCAAAAATATTGCGTAAGGAGTTGAAGAAGCATAGGCTGGGGATGTGGTAATTTATTTTTCTATTACAAGGAAGAAGAAAGATATACAAATATGACTACTCATAAATATAAATATTTTAATGATGATGGAACAGAAATTAATCCTGATTTACGACCTAAGCCTGATTTATGTATAACCTGTAAAAAAGATGGTATGTCAGGGATAGAGGATATTTTATGTGATTTAAATCGAATTGAGCGGCAGGGAGAAGCAGAGTTTCATTGTGAAGCATATGAGCCCAAAATATCTGACTAAGGTAAAAGTAGGTGAAAATGGATACCACTAAATATATGATTCATACTTCTAAAAAAAACAAATACCTTCCTTTTAAAGAAGCAAAACAATTTGCAATCAGTCTAAAATTAAAAAACATTAAAGAATGGAAGCAATTTTGTAAATCAGGTAATAAGCCTAGAAATATACCACGAAATTCGGATAGAATTTATCAGGAACAGGGTTGGGCTGGATGGAAAGACTTTTTGGGAAACTCATTTGTGCCCTTGGAAGAAGCCAAACAATTTGCCAGGAATTTGAATATAAAAACCTTTGATGAGTGGAGAACATATGTGCTCAATAATCCAGTGCCCGAACATATACCCAAAACTCCCGATAAAGTTTATAAAAACAAAGGTTGGATCAACTGGGGAGACTTCTTCGGAACCGGAAATAAATCATTCAACAAAAATACTTTCAGGTCCTTTGACGAAGCGAGCAAGTTTGCCCAAAATTTAAAAATATTATCCTACGAAGAATGGGAACGGTTTTGCAGATCAGGCAAAAGGCCATCGGATATACCTGCTCATCCCAATAGACATTACAAAGAATGGACCCACTGGAGAAACTTCCTAGGAACGGAGAATATCTATAAAGACAACTATCTTTCTTTTATCAAAGCCAGAATCTTTGTCCGAAAACTTAAATTGAAAAACTATGCAGATTGGAGAGCCTATGTAAGATCTGGAAAAAGACCTGATTATATCCCTACGGCTCCTGACTATAAATACAAGAATAAAGGATGGATTAACTGGGGAGACTTCTTAGGAACCTTTACCATCGGCAATCGTTATATAGAATTTCTTCCCTTCCCCCAGGCAAGAAAATTTGTCAGAAGATTAAAACTAAAAAAGTATGACGAATGGGTATTATATGCCCATTCCGGGAAAAAACCCTTTAATATACCTTTTACTCCTGAAGTTACGTATAAAAACAAAGGATGGAAAGGGTATATAGATTTTCTGGGAATAAAGAAATAGAGAAATGGATACATCTATGAATGTAAATCATACTCCTAAAAATACCAAATATCTTTCTTTTCAAGAAGCCAGAGAATTTGCAATCAGTCTAAAATTAAAAAACATTAAAGAATGGGAGGAATATGTCCAATCAGGTAAAAAACCACCCAAAATCCCCTCCTATCCAGATCGATACTATAAAGAGCAAGGATGGATTGGCTGGAAAGATTTCTTGGGAAATGTTTTTGTTTCCTTGGAAGAAGCCAAACAATTTGCCAAAAATTTGAATATAAAATCGTATAACGAGTGGAGAAAATATGTTGTATCCAATAACAGCCCCGACAATATACCCAGTAATCCAGCCAAAGTTTATAAAAACAAAGGTTGGATTAATTGGGGAGATTATTTAGGAACCGGAAATATAGCTGCATCCAAAAGATATTTCCTTTCTTTCCGGGAAGCTAAGCAAATCGTAAGAGAATTACAACTAACCAGTCGTGAAGAATGGAAACGCTATTGTAAATCAGAAAAACATTCTAACAATATACCCTGTCATCCAGACGAATATTACCAAGAATGGACCAGTTGGAAAGATTTCTTAGGACCCCAAAATTTCCACAATTATGGAAAGCGATTTCTATCTTTTTCTCAAGCAAGAGAATATGTAAGAAATCTTAAATTAAAAAACTTTGCAGAATGGAAAGCCTATTGCCAAGCTGGTAAAAGACCTAATTTAATACCCAGTTCTCCCTACAAGAAATATAAGAACAAAGGGTGGAACGGTTGGGGGGACTTCCTGGGAACTTTCACTATCGGGAATCGGTATATAAAATTTCGTCCCTTCCTCCAAGCAAGAAAATTTGCCAGAAAACTAAAACTAAGTAGTTATGAAGAATGGAAACTGTATGCCCATTCCGGGAAAAAACCTTATAATATACCTTTTACTCCCCACGTCACCTATAAAAACCAAGGATGGCAAGGGTATAGAGATTTTCTGGGAATAAAAAAATAGAGAAATGGTTACATCTATAAACATGATTAAAACACGTAAAAACAACAGATATCTTTCTTTTCAAGAAGCCAGAGAATTTGCCCAAAGTATGAATTTTCGAAAATCCAAAGAATGGAAAGAATATACTAAGGCAGGTAAAAACCCCCAAAATATACCTTGTCACCCAGACATAATCTATAAAGAGCAAGGATGGGATGGATGGAAAGATTTCTTGGGAAATGCATTTGTTTCCTTGGAAGAAGCCAAGAAATATGCACATAGTCTAAAGTTAAAAAATTATCGTGAGTGGAGAAAATATATTTTATCCCATCAGATACCAGAAAATATACCCATATCTCCGGATCATGTTTATATAAACAGGGGTTGGATTAGTTGGGCTGACTTTCTAGGAACAAGAAATATAGCATCATCTAAAAGGATATTTCTGCCATTCAAAGAAGCCAGGATATTCGTAAGAAATTTAAAATTAAATTCGTTAGAAGAATGGAAACAATACTGTAAAACAGGCAAAAAACCAGAAGATATCCCTGCTGGTCCTCATAAATATTATACCGAATGGACCCACTGGAGAAACTTTCTGGGAACAGAACAGACCCATAATGACAGGCATCTTTCCTTTGTAAAGGCTAGGAAATATGTTCGAAACTTGAAATTAAATAACTACAAAGAATGGAAAGAATACCTGAAATCAGGTAAAAAACCAATATTTTTACCCAGTAGTCCGGATGCGAAATATAAGAATAAAGGGTGGGTTAGTTTTGGGGATTTCTTGGGAACCTTTACTATTGGTAATCGTTATATGCATTTTCGTCCCTTTCTCCAGGCAAGAAAATATGTTAGAAGTCTAAAAATAGAGAAATATACAGAATGGAAGAAATACTGTAAATCAGGAAAAAAACCACATGACATACCTTGTTCTCCTCATAACGTATATCAAGACAAAGGATGGAATGGATATCGAGATTTTTTAGGGATAAAATAATAGAAATGAGGAAGAAGTATTTTACTGCATAAAGTATGAACGAAAAGAGTAATTACCAAGATTAAAACAATCTCTATTTAAGGATTATCCCATGCCAAAGAATAGTATTGCTGATGAGCTCAATATATTTGACTACCAATCTTACGAAGATATCCCTGCCGCCAAAAAAACATGTATAAATTATCACGTAAACAATGGAATCCTTTTGTTGGTTGTAAATTTGATTGTAGTTATTGTAAAACCAGTTTTCAGAGGCAAGCAAAAAGACAAATGCATAACTGTATGGATTGTTATAACTATATACCACATATCCATCCTGACCGATTAAATCAGAGTTTACCAAAAACCAATGACAAACAGTTCATTTTTACTTGTTCTTCAGGAGATGTGTCCTTTTGTCCTACTTCATTTCTCAAAACAATAATAACTAGAATAGAAGAACAACCTAATAAGAGATTTCTCATTCAGTCTAAAAATCCTCAGACATTCCAAAGAGTAGTATTTCCTTCCAATGTCATATTAGGAGTAACCATTGAAACTAATAGAGATGAATATGAAGTCAGTAAAGCCCCTAAACCATCACAGAGATATAGAGATTTTCTCAAAATATATCATCCATTTAAAATGGTAACAATTGAGCCCATATTGGATTTTGATTTGGATATATTGGTCAAGTGGGTAAAACAGATAAAACCATATATGGTATGGTTAGGGTATGACTCTGGGAAAAATCATCTACCTGAACCATCGTTGGAGAAGTTTAAGAAATTACAAAATAGTCTTGAAAAGAATGGATTTGATGTGACTTTGAAGCAAGAGACACCTTCATAATTTAACTATTGTATTTTTACAGAAAGATATTATAATAATAGTATCATGTTTGGTTTGAATTTTTAAAATAGTCCAAAATCTGTTAGGGATGGCAGTTCAAAAATCAGCAGGGAAGCGATAATTAGTGGAAAGGATATTATTATGTGTAAATTACTATCTTCTATTATGTGCTTGATACTCATTTCACCAGGATTTGCAGATGTGACAGTTTTTAATTCTGATGCAGTAATCAGTTCTGATTATGAGGCAGTCGCCATCCTGGGAAACGCCCATGTAAGCATTACTGGTGGGACTATCGGGACCCTCTATATCCTGAATACCGCTACCGTGGATTTCTCTGATGGAGCGGTGGAAGACTTCTTCTGCTATGACCAATGCAAGATAAATATTTCAGGACCAGCGGATATCGGTGAATTAGCAGTATATGGAGATAGTGTTGTAACACTGGATGGTGGTGTAATATTCGATGCCGTCTTTCGTGGAAACAGCATACTAACAAAGAACGATGGTATTGTTAATATGTTAACAATCTTTAATAAAAGCATTTGTAGTCTATATGGTGGAACCATATCTGATCATTTCGGCCTTTGTGATGATACAAAAGGATATATTTATGGAGGTGCATATAACCGTATTGCAAGCTCTCATTCTAGTAAGCTATATATAGGTGGTGGATCTTGTAGTGAATTATATGTAAATTATGATGAGTCGTTTCCAAATTACAGTGAAATACATATATACGGTGTAAATTTATCTGCAATTCCTTATGGTGGGACATATATAAATTACGGTATTCTTCAAGGCGAATGGTTGGATGGTTCATCGTTTAACATTAATATTATAACTTATCCTGGCGGATCAACATATCCTAATGTTATACTCCACGAAGCTGAAACCATGCCTACACCCACCAGCGAGTCAGAGCCAACGATTGTTCTGAGTAGGTTTGTATTTAAGAGTGGCAAAAATCCATCTTCGGATAGCCTCATGGCAAGCGGCACATTAAATAATATCAGTGATATTGATTATAATACTTTGATTAGTGCATCGTTTAATGTCGAGTGGGGTAGTTTTTCTCTTGATATTCCAATTAAATCAGTAAATATTTCCAAGGGTAAGACAATTATAATGTATCAAAAATCTAAGTCAAATAATGATTTAACCACAGCAATATGTGTTCTTGATATACAAACAGGTGTATTCAAATTATCAATCAAGAAAGCCAACTGTTCTCTTCAAAGTAATCAGTCATTATTTAAAATTAAGATAGGTGATAGTGAATTCATATTGTAAATATCCTGCAAATGATATTTTCAATCGTTATAATTGGTGAAACATGTAAGTTAAAAACTAAGGAGAATAAAGATAATATTAAAACTATTTGCTCATAGTGTGGGTTTCATAGGTGCATTAAATATTTGCATAAAAAGGCTTCAGATTATTGTAATCCGATGAAGATTTTAATATAATTGTAAAATTAGATGACTTGGTTGTGTATCTAAGCGTTTAATATGGCAAACGTCAGATAGTATGGTAAATCAATATGGATAGATTGTTAAAAAGAAAGTAATCTGTCAGAAATGACCCATAGGCGAAAGTAAGGAAAAAAAATGTCCAAGACTCATGAGGTTAAAAAAGAAGAGAAGAAGAAATCCCAGAAAACATTGAAAGAGAAACGGCTGGAGAAAAAAGCGAAAAGAGAAAGCAGATAACTGGCTGAGTGGTTTCGGATTATAAGTTCCGGCCTTGGGATCAGGTGCGGCATATAGCCGAAATGGTCATTTATCTCTGTAGTGACAAAAGTAGTTTTATAACTGGTCAAAATTTCATTATCGACGGTTGTATGACGAAAAAAATGATTTATGTGTAGATAGATAGCCAATTGTTTGTTGGTAGCAATATTTCTATAAGTAGTTTAAATATCTGCACATAAGTCATTCAGGAAAATACTCTGTAGGTTTCACAGAATATTTCCGATATTGCTAAAGTGAATTAGTCAAGACTTAATCTGACATTAACCGATAGATAAGAGGTAAAGGTTG
>CAZOMV010000049.1:0-42033 GCA_964580995.1 uncultured Pirellulales bacterium | reverse complement strand
AATTTTCAACGGGTTAAGGTGAAATTGGACTTACCCTAATTTTGCAAAAGTTCAGCTCGTAAAATAAGTTTTGGAACTCCACTTGCTTTCTAAAAACCCATCAGCCCGCAACAACGCGCGCAAATTGGTAACAGCCCCTTGGTCTGGAGCCGCCGCCTGAATTTGCGATAACGATCATTGTTGAAAATCTTGAGAAGCGGTTCGTCCTGGATGTTCCCCACGACATAATCCGGGTGATCGCGACAAGTCGCTACGTCACCATTTGCTTGGATCTCGGTAGTGATCCAGGGACTCAAACAGCGGGTGTTGCCGAATGTGTTCCATGGCTCCGTAAAATAGCGTGGGATGTCCTTCTCCCTCAGATCAGGCACGATCAGGTACGGATACTTCCAATGGCGTGAGCCTACGCACCGTAGTTCAGTGATCAGTTTCGGTACGTCGAATCGTGACGGGGCACTCACATAGCCCTTCCATGCCGTTGCATCGCACCCAAACTCGCGATTCATCAGGGCCTGGTGATTGTGCCCGATCTGCTCGCTGGTGAACCACGAATAGTAGATCCCGAAAAAGTCCGTCCCGAGTTCCTCGCCGATCTCCATGGTGGACACTACGTGCGCTTGCGTCTGCGGCGTCAGCGTCATGAGCAAAACAATGTAGGGTTTGGGCACACGCAATATCTTTTTCCACCGGTTTATTTCACGTATGGTCGCCGCGAGCTTCTGGAACGTGCCCTTGACTCCGCGAATCCGATCGTGCAGTTCCGGCGTGCCGTCCAGTGAAAACATGAAGTTGTCCACCCCGAGGCGAACGAACCGCTCGGCGTGCTCTCGTACCCGCGTCCCGTTTGAAATGATTGAAACGCACGCCTTTCGCCTCTTCATGTACTCCACGAGGGGCGTTAGGTCCGGGTAGAGGAAAGGCTCGCCGCCCCAGATATAATACACGGGGCGCCTCGACGCCATCTCGTCAACGACGCGCTTGTAAATGTCGAGTGGTACAGTGGCGGCCAGTTCGTCGTGGGGGCGGCCGAAGTTATAGCCCGTACGACCCCACTGGGCGCACATCTCGCATTTGAGATTACATAGATTGGTGATTTTGATGTCAATCTGCCTGAGATTGGTCGCTACCCCTGTTCCCCAACGGTATTGGGCCCTGGCGATGATGTGTTTGGAAAACTCTCCGCGAACGATCTGCATGAGTATGTCTGGGGATCTGGAAAGTCGCAATAACGAACCCACAGGAACTCTCATAGCATAATCCCTCCCAGATCATATCGTGACGGTTGAAGAAGCTCGGTCGTCCTGTTCTGGCCGAAGCTTTTGTCAATGATTTCTACGGTATGTTCCGCCGGCGTCTGCTTCGCCAAAACCTGCAAGCCCAGTTGCGGGATATAACTGCCATTGTTTTGATAACCCTGTAATCGGGCGTCAACGGGATTTACTAATGCAATCCGCATATTTCTTTCTCCGTGGGGCTGGTAGCAAATGTCTGATCTGCTGCCATTGTAGAAGAATATTCAGCCATCACAAAACCATATTCCCGCACCTCATTGGCAGGAATTAGTGACAATTTATGGTAGTTATTATAACGTTTTTCGCTGGTGATAAGAACGATATTCCTCCCTTTACAATTTTGCTTGATAAAATCGGGAAATTCCTTAATCGCAATGAATTTGTGATCCGCATCCTCATAATCAATACCATAAGCAAACTCCCCCTTCCTATTTATTATATAAACATCATCGCGTTGATAAAACCAGCAAACCGCCGGAGTTAGGTAGTTGTCTGAAACAAGAATGGTATGCGGCTGAATTCGATGTTGGTATTTTAAAAGAAACTCTTCTGGCATCTTCCCGGATTTAAACCGATCTGGTGTGGCAAAATGAGCGATCAACATGAGAAAGACGGGACCGATACAGCATAAGACAAGTTTGGTTCGATAGTTGGGTTTTCGTGCTCCTTTTAGAAAAAACGCATAGAATACCAGCCCGATGATGATAAGGATCCATTTCCAGGTTTCGTCTTGACCGTAAATTCGCAAACGGGGCAGGAACAATTGGATTCCGGTAAATAGAACCGAACCTGTGATAATCAGGATCACACTACCACTCAAAATCCTGTTAAATGCCTTGGTTTTGGCTGTTGGAGAATATTGCAGGAGTCCCACAGCCATCAGAATCGCAAAAGGCGGGAAACAGGGTACGATATAGGATCCCAGTTTACCCCGGCAAATCGAGAAAAACAAAAAAGGAAATACCAGCCAGCAGAGCGAAAACCGAAGAAAAGGGATTTCGCGGAACCTTTTTTTCAAGCCATCGATCGTTAGCGGAATCAGAGGTGTCCAGGGAAATACACCTGCCAACAGGATCGGGATAAAGAACCAGAAGGGGCGGGCATGCTGGGCGTGGCTACTCAGGAATCGCTGGATATGTTCTTCCCAGAGAAAATAATGCCAGAAATCGTTTTCCCGCCGATAGATCATAATACCCCAGGGAAGTACCATCAAGATTGCAAACACGAGCGGAATCCACAAGCTCTTTATCAAGTCTTTCCAGCGATGTTCCCAAAGCATAAAAGGTACGATGGTGAGGAGAAGCAGCACAATACTGAGAAATCCTTTGGTAAGAAAAGCCAGTCCGCAAAAGATACCGCACCCTATCAGATAAGCTAATCTTGCCCTGGGATTTGGGGCCATGCAGGCGAGAAAAAAAGAAATGACAGATGCAGTTACTAAGAGTGAAAAAAGACTATCCAGGACACAGAATACTCCGAACATGAAAACCTCTACACAAGTGAGAAATACGGTAGAAGCTAGCAGTGCAGCTGGTCCTCCCGCGAATCGCCGGACTAGAAAGAATAGCATCCAGGCAGAGAATCCTGCCGCCAGGGCGGACGGCAGACGGAGGGCAAAGGCATTTTCGCCCAATAGTTTTATGGAAACCGCATGAATCCAGTAGCCCAGAACCGGTTTTTCAAAATAACGTATTCCATTCAGATGGGGTACGACCCAGTCTCCGGACTCCATCATCTCCCGCGAGATTTCCGCATAACGGGTTTCATCCGGAATCACCAGGGGACGTACCCCGAGCGGCAAAATATAAGTCAGAATAAACAATCCTATAATTGTTATGGCTGCTATTTTCATTAGGCGAGATCCCAATTTCATCCTTTACTTTAAAAAGGAAATCCTTAATTAAATTCTGATGACGAAGAAACATAGGTATAGGGCATCTGGAGATAATCGAAAATCTTCCAGGCGTCATGCCCGGTAAGTTGATCCAGTAAATATGTCACATTCAAACCGATCCCGACATAGGTATAACGGCGATGACTGCTGGAATCGTTTTCCTCGTCGTAGCCACGAGTGTAGTACCCCAAGTGCATCTCCAAGGCCTTGAGAAAGAAATTATTGGTTTTCAGGAAACCGTCCGGTTTGAAAGCCAACAGGTATTTTTGTCCCGAATAATCCGTAAAGGGATCGGACTGGTCTCCCTGCCGGAAATTGCTGGAAGGGAACCACTCAAGGCGGTAATCGATCATCTCCTTAAGCTGGGGATACTTTTGACGCAGGCAGGCGAAAACCGCACCCCCGGCATCCATGACGTCATCTTCCCAACTAAAGCCGTATCTTCCGCTGAAACTATCACCAACTTCAATCAGGGTCATTTGGCCCCAACTGCTTAGCGCCCCGTACAGCAGTGCCTGGTCTTCCGAATACCCCCATTTCTTATAAATATGATTATATATCGTGGCAAGTGCATAGCCGGCGAAAGCATGACCCATTTTGTCGGCACCTCCGTATTTGCTGTCGTGTTCAAACCAGCCTTCGTTCCGGATATGAAAGGAACTACTGCCGTATTCCCACGATATGCCACCGATGGCTGCTATCGTGCCAACTGCCGCCAGGTTGAGGGCGACCACTTTTTTTTCTCGCGGCCAGTCATTAAAGGACTGTATCCAATCGGGAAAGGTGTCTTTTTCCTCCGAATGGGTACCGGAGGTATCGAAATTCCAGTTAGCAACAAACTGATTCGGTTCATTCGGGTCCTTATTTTCTTCCGCGATGAATTTTCTACTTGCCAATCCCAAAAGAAAGAAAGTCATTATCAAAATCCATAAATTACAGTTCCTGTACACCAATGCAGTTCCTTTCTATCCTATCTGGCAATCAATCCATTCTTCGCACGAAAAAATTATTTTGCCATGGTCTGTGAAAATACTATAAATTTTTTGTGGCCGATATTTCCACAAAATTGTAAAGGCAATTTTTGTTTGATTTCTTGGGGTAATTTATTATACACCGTTTCCGAGGTGATCCAGCAGGCTGTCGGCGGGTACCGCAAAAGGTCTTCTGTATTTCTGGTAAATTCAGGGATAATCGTTTTGTTCGAGTTCACCATAAATTTGATGTCTTCCGCATCCGGTCCGGTTTTATAAAAAACCAGAGGACCAGGTTGTTGCTGTACTATGGATTCCACTTTTTCCACAAAAGGTCCTGTGCGTTCCCTGCTATACATCCAGGGGCTTATAATCCCCAGGTTAAAAATCAGGAAAGAAAGTACTGCCAGAGTAATACTGATTAATTGGTTTTGGGGAGATTCCATGCCTGTTTGATGTCCCCGTAGATTTATTACCATGATACCGATTAGGAGTATCAACACCATCAAGCCTTGAAGGAAAGAAATGGGTGTGAAATATTTATTGGGGATACAAAAAGCAACCGTTCCGACCCCCGCCACCACAGGAAGGATTATACAACCTCCTAGAAATACCTTTTGGGTCCTGGTGAAAACAACTTCAAAAGCAGGATGAACAAACAGATACGAGGCCAGCAAAGCGGAGGCAGGTACTATCGGTAACAGGTAACGGGTCTTTTTGGTTCCCGGAATGGACAGCCCTATAAGGAGAATAACCGACCAAAGAGCCAAATGCCCCAACAGTTGGTAATAACCATTCTCCCGTTTGATGATTTTTTTGAAGCAGGTAATGACAACGATAACCGCCAGGGGAAAACTTACCGCATAGGCGGTAAAACCCTTGCCTATATAATAGAAATAGTTGTTTGAATAATGTCCGATCCGGCCGATCCCTTGCATCTGAAGCACCTTTTTGGCCAGAACTTCTCCTCCCTGTTGATTGGCGGCGGCCAGCAATAAAGCGGAACAGATCCCCAACAGAACCAGAGCCGTCAAACCCAAAATCAGGCATTTTCGATATTGTTTTTCCCAGAAATAAAATCCGCAGGTAATCGCCGCCGGAATCACCAGACCGATGGAGCCGCGAAAGCTGAATCCCATTATAAAAATCAGGGGGATCAGCCATAATCGTTGGTGCCGATTCAATACCATGGCGGAATAGGTCAGATAGAAACACAGGACCGTTGCCAGACTGGTGTATTGGTCCAGGGCAATGCTGCGGGATTCACTGAGAAATTCATAAGTGAACAGGGCAAAGAACACCGCAAGGATTCCCCACTGCCGGGATTGCAGAGCACCGATTCGATAAATAAAAACCAGGATGCATGCGGAAGTTACCGCTGTGGGTAGAACGGCGGAGAACATGGTTACTTTCCCAAACGGTAACGAAAGCAGATAGATAAGGAACGTGGAAGTGGCCGGATAGTCCGGATAGGGCATCTGGTAGGTGGTTGGGAAAAAGGAGGGACCGTACTGGAGCATTTCCTGTGCGAATAGGGCATAACGGGTTTGGGAGCCAATAAATTCCGGACTTAAACCGACAGTAAAGAGGATCAGGCTGCCTAAAAATATTAGAACAGAATCCCTGAAAATTTCTGGTTTCCAACTACTGTAATCTTCGGTTAAATCTGTCATATCTAATTAATCCACTCCCGTCCGTGATGGACCCGCTTGGCAGGCTACCCAGCCTTCGCGGCCTGGAATATTCCTGGAGACGATGACCGCTTTGCTGATCTGAGCCGATTCCGGCAGTAAATCACCCAGTGGGACAAAAGATACTCCCTGCTCCTGTGCGCGATTTATAAAATCTTGGAACAAATTCAGGCAAGTTATGCCCTCTACTTCCGCGTGGATGGTCAACACATTGAGTCGGTCCAGGCGCAGTAATGACAGTAGATATTCATTGTAATTTGTTTCCGTAATCCCATGATGGCCGATCACCTCATCATAGGTAGGCAAGGTAACTGGGATCTGAGGTTGGGATAATTCTTTTCCATTTACGAGTGGGAAGAAAATAGTTTCTCCCCGGCAATCACTATTGTAATGGAATCCCAATTTTTCCTTTTCCAGCAATACTAGATTATTGCACTTCCAACCGGGCACCGCAGAACAGGTGGGTGCTTTTCCCAGAATTTGGGTTAATTGTTCAAAGCCGTTCTTCAACGAGCGATGAATGGTTTGACTATCCATTTTATCAATATCAGCCTGCCAGGCGTGATGGTCCCAGGCGTGTAGGCCAATCTCATGTCCGGCCTGGGCGGCATTACGGATAACAGAACTTAGCTTTTTCCCAATTAGCGGACCGGGCCAGAATGTACCTCTTGCCAGAATGTCCCAGCCGTATAATTTTGCGGCTTTGGTGCGTAACATTTTCCAAAAGAAAGTTGGGCAGAGCAAACGCCATAAATGCCGGCCCATGTTATCCGGTCCCACAGAAAAAAAGAATGAAGCCTTTATGGAATACCTCGCAAGTAATTTACCAAGATTGGGAACTCCCAGCCTTGTCCCTCTATAGGTGTCAACATCTATTCTGAGACCAATTTTCATGTTTTTAATAAATAGTAATTTGGATTGTTCTTAAAATAGTGAATGGTATTCACAATTACTGGCAAAATAGGCATAGGCAGAAAGATTGTATGTTCTAAGTACTCGATTTTAAAAACGCCGTGCTTACTTGCTAGATTTTTTCTCGCAAGCACAACGTAGGTTGTTTTGTCAATATTAAAGGATTTATGAATAATTGTATATTCCAATAGTTCGGTATCCTTTTGGCGGGCAAGGACGAATAGATTGTTTTTTGAGAGCAAGCGTTCTTTCAGAATCTCATTTTGATCAATGACAGGAAGACGATGCTGCAGATAAAATGTGGTAGCACCGCGAATGTATTCGGACGGTTTGTAAAGAACGATGTCCGCACCTTCCTTCTCTAGGACTCTGCACTGATTGAACAACGCTTCAAAAGATTTGTGAGGATTCAGCAAAGGTGTTACAACTGTATCAGAGATCATAAAATGCCAGAATAAGCTGATCACCATGATACAGTAAAAAACCATCCATTGCTTCATCCTTACCTTTCGAAAAGCCCATAATCCGAGGATGATTCCAGGCACAGATATAATTATTCCCTCCAACGGTTTCTTGAAATGTGCACAGATCAGACCAAACGTAAAAGGTGCTAAGATAGTCACCCAACTAAGTACTTTTGACGACAGCTCAAACCACCGATCTGTTTCCAGATTCTTTTCTAAAATCTCACCAAGAGACGTGCCGATAAGAAGAGCCGCAGCAGGATAAAGCGGTAAAAGATACGCATCTTCTGTGCCAACCAAAACCAAAAGTACCGGAAAGGAAATGCCTAACCAGATGAGATTATACAAGGCTGGATTGTTATCGATCGGGTCTTGTAGTTTGCGAACCTGGTGCATAATTGCATATGGAAGAAGCAGGAACCAAGGTAAGAAATGAATAGGAATAAAGACCAAGTAATAATAGAAAGGTTCAATGCGTTGATGGTGACTACCGGCAAAACGCTCGAAATTACTGACCCAGAGCACTTCACTAACAGCGTTCCAACCCAGCCGGCGACTTAAATAAACCATCCACACACTGATTGGAATCAAACTTAACATAATTCCAGCAAATAGCAGAAAATAACCCTTTCTACGAATAGACGGTGATACAAAAAGCCAAAAAAGAAGGGGGCATACTACTATTAGCGAACCAACCAGCCCATTTGTAAGAATAACGCAAGACAGAGACACAACAAAGCCTACAAACCACAAATGTTTGCGTAGATCACAGCTGCAATAATTATAATAACTCAGCATTGCTCCTAAACTAAACAGGCAGAGAAGCATATCGGGCAGGGATTGGCGGCCCATGCAAAAATATTCAAAGGAGGTAACTAAAACCAGGCTAACAGCCAGGGACTGCAAATGTGAGTATTTTTGATTGCGTGCCAGGAAATATACAAGGGTGGTTCCTAAAACAGCCGCAATCGCAGCTGGTAGTTTGGCAATAAGCGTGGTTTCCCCAAAGCACCGAAAAATAATTGAAGTTATCCAATAATAGAGAGGAGGTTCTTCAAGAAAAGGTTCCCCATTAAGATGGGGTACTATAAGATCTCCCGTCTGTGCCATTTCTGCGGCAATCCCGGCTACACGCAGTTCATCCGGACTCCAAAGATGCCTATGATCCAAACGAATTAGAAATAGGCAAGCGGAAAACATAAGAACCGTGTTTAGGAAAATCCCATTTATTTGCTTGTTGTTGTATAACATTGTAAAATACTATTTGTATTCAAATATTGTATCTTGTTGAGCCGATCTGTTTCGTTTAAAATTATAATTTGCTGCCCATTAGACTCTCAACTGCTTCGGTTTTTTACTGTCAGAAGAGGGGTAGCAATATGGCGGACCAATTCTCTGGGTGGTCGGGATGGAGGAATCCTGTGGTCTTTTGTCAGCCGGTTTTTCCAGACTTTCCGTCCGTTCCAATTCCTGGTGCTGAATCGCCTCCTGCAGGAAGAAATCCAGCGTCTGGGCTACAGACTGTTCCATTTTCACCTGGGGAGACCAATCCAGAAGCTTGCGGGCATTTTTAATGCTGGGTTTGCGGTGTTCCACATCCTGATACCCCTTGCCATAATACGAACCGCTTTCTATCTCCCGAAATCCCGCGAAAGGTGGAAACTGGGATCGCAGGGGATGCTCATCAAATTTAGCCAACAGCAACTCGGCCAGACCCCGGATGCTCAGTTCATTGTCGGGATTGCCGATATTGATGATCCGGCCATCGCAAAGACCTTGCGGATTTTCCATAATCCGGTAGAGGGCTTCGATCCCATCCGAAACATCGGTAAAGCAGCGTTTTTGCAGGCCGCCGTCTATCAATAAAATGGGAGCACCTTCCACCAGATTCAGGATCAACTGGGTAATGACACGGGAACTGCCGATGCGGGCGGAGGTTAAACTGTCCAGTTTCGGTCCAATCCAGTTGAAGGGCCGGAAAAGGGTGAACGCCAGATTTTCCTTTTGGCCATAGGCCCAGATCACCCGATCGAGCAATTGTTTGCAGCAGGAATAAATCCATCGCTGCATCCGGATTGGGCCTAGTATCAGCCTGGAATTGTCTTCATCAAACTCCTCTTCATTGCACATTCCGTACACTTCCGAAGTCGAGGGGAATATCAGCCGCTTCTGGTATTTTACACAATAGCGAACCACCCGCAGATTTTCTTCAAAATCCAGCTCAAAGACCCGCAGGGGATTCCGCGTATATTCGATCGGGGTGGCAATCGCGACCAAAGGCACAATAATGTCGCATTTTTTGATGTGATATTCAATCCATTCCCCATGGATGGAAATGTCGCCTTCTTCAAAATGGAAACCGGGTTTATCCAGTAAATGCTGAATGTAGGTGGAACGAAGGTCCATGCCATGAACTTCATATTTCCCGCTTGCCAGCAGTCTCTCGCTCAGGGCATTGCCAATGAAACCGTTAACTCCCAGGATCAACACGCTCTTCTTTTTCATTGACTCAACCCGTCGGCTGGGACTGGTGCCGAATTTCATCCTCTGTACCAGATTTAACTCGCGTGCGAGCTGACTGCCGCTAATGTAGACACCGTCTTCCAACTGGCCGAAGTCGATCTTTACTGCGCCGTCACCGCAGGAAATAATCAGCGGCTCGGTGGAAAGGACCGTGCCGGGACAGGAATCTTTATCCCCGCCGGGCCATTCCGAAACCATCCAAAAAAAACATATTCGGTCCCCGATATAGCTGAAAGCGCCGGGATAGGGCCGGGTAACCGCCCGGACCAGGTTTCGCACCTGACGTGAGTTGCCGGTCCAGTCAATCAGTCCATCTTCCGGCCGGCGCCCGCCATAATAACTGGCCCGGCTATGATCCTGGGGCTTACGGGAGGCGGTACCTTTTTTAATTTTCGGGAGAATCTCATTCAGCAAGGTAATAGAGGATTCCTCGATTTTTTCAAACAGTGTTTTGGCGGTGTCCTCGTCCGTGATTACGATTTTACGCTGGGCCACAATATCTCCATCGTCCGGTTTGGGTGTCATATAATGCAGTGTGACACCGGTTTCCTTTTCCCCGTTCACCAGAACCCAGTTCACCGGACAGCGGCCACGGTACTGAGGTAGAAGGGAACCGTGTAAATTGAGACAGCCCTGCGGGGGAATGCTCAGAATCGAAGGTTTGATCATACGGCGGTAATAAAAGGAGAAAATAATATCCGGCTTCATCTCTCGGATCTTCCGGACCCACAAGGGATGATTAATATCCTCCGGCGCAAAAACCGGCAGATTCCGGGACGCCGCCAGTTCCGCCACCGAATCAAACCAGATATTTTCTTGCGGATTGTCCTTATGCGTAAAGACCGCCGCTATTTCAAATCCGTTTCGCAGCAGGGCCTCAATACCTAGGCAACCGATATTGTGATAGGCTAATACTACAGCTTTCATATCATAACCTCTGAATTAGTTTTATTTACTAAGCAGCATGTAATAGAATCCCTAGGCTTCATAGTATAATAGTCTTGCAACCTTGCTTTTACGATCTTAATCGGGTTATCCACTTAATCCCGTTTTTTGTTATGATGCGATTCATCCTTATCATCTCCTGTTTCTTTTTCGAGAATTGTTCCATCGTCGGAAAGTTTCATCTCTATTTCCTTGCCGTTCTGCTTCAGTTCCACGGTATAAGTCACTTTGGGATTATCAAGTTTTTGGAGAGTGACAACCCAGTAGGTAACTTCCTGTTCTGCTTCTTCCATTGTAGCCTCAGCCAATGTGGTTTTGATTGCCTCAGGAAGGCTATCGATAGTAATTTCCCCTTCTTTTTCCACAACGGTTCCATCCGGTGTGATCGTTAATTCATACTCCTGACCATCCTGTTTCACTTCTATTTCATAGACCTTTACGCTTTCCTCATCCCATTTAACTTTCTTAATCTGTGCCTGAGGATACAAACCATCAACCGCTGCTTTTACGGGAGCAGGCAAAGTCATACACGCATGTTCTTTTTTTCCTGAATGCTTTCCCGCATGGATATTCATGCAGCCGGAAGCCGATATCAGAAGGGCGATTACGCCCAACACCAAGTAGTTTCGTTTCATGGCAATTCTCCTTAATTGTAAAATTTTCCGTTTGAACATTTTACTTACAGTTTTGAGGTATTCTGTGGAATCGTATTTTTATTGTCTCGGCCAACCACCTCTTGGACAAAATAACGAGGTCTGGCTCGGACATCATGGTAAATCCGTCCAATATACTCACCCAGCAGACCCATCCCGATAAATTGTGCTCCGATAAAGATGAAGAGGATGGCAAATAGCGTAAACACACCCTCCGCCGCCCAGCCGGGTCCGTAGATCATCCGCATAATCAATAGAAAGATACCAAAGCCCACTCCGGCAACGGATACGATTGTTCCTACTACGCTCAAAACCCGCAGGGGAAACGTTGTCATACTGGTCAGCATATCGAATTCCAGTTTAATCAGCCGGTACATACTGTACTTCGATTGGCCTACACTTCGTTCGGCGTGGCTGACCTCGATTTCCGCGGTGGCCCGGGCAAAACTGTTCGCCAGAATCGGGATGAAGGTACTCCGCTCCTGACATTGCAGCATGGCGTCAATGATTGGCCGGCGATAGGCTCGCAGCATACACCCATAATCGTGCATATTCACACCGGTTGCTCTCTGGGCCGCCTTGTTGACAATCCGGGAGGCCAATCTGCGGAACAAAGTATCCTGCCGGGGCACCCGCACACTGCCGACCACATCATAGCCTTCTTCTATTTTTTTGACTAACCGGGGAATTTCCTCCGGCGGATTCTGCAAATCGGCATCCAGGGTAACGATGATATTACCCCTGGCTTCGGCAAAGCCGGCTGTAACCGCGGCATGCTGGCCATAATTCCGATTCAGCAATACACCAACCACATTACCGTTGTGATCTTTGGCCGCCTGATGGATTTTTTGCGGGGAACTATCCCGGCTGCCGTCATCCACCAGAATAATTTCAAAACGTTTCCCTATGGTTCTGCATGTTTCCAGGCAGCGCCGAATCAGTTCGTCCAGATTCTCTTCTTCGTTAAATACGGGTATTACTAAGGACACTATATAGTTTTGTGGGTCTGTAGCTATTTCATCCTGTTCCCGTACTACTTGAGCAGAATCGGAGGTTTTAGCTAATGTCTTGTTATCGAGAATCGGAGACGAACTTCGAATCCGTTCGTAGGCAACCGGTTGTTTCGATGCTGCGGCTGTTTCTTGGGACTGTGGATTATCCAGATTTCGTATTTTTCCCATGTTCAGGCTTTCTCCTTTCAAGGCAATGTCAACCTCTATGGCCTTCGGTTTGAGAGAGGACATCTTTAATCGTATCCACCACATCATCGACATCCTCGGCGGTCATATCCGGAAAGAGAGGCAGGGAGCAGATTCGATCCGAATTCCATTCGGTATTCGGCAGATGTCCCCGCCACAGATTGTTATGTTCCTGATAGTATTTTTGCTGATGTACCGCCCGGAAATGCAGACCGGTTCCGATATTTCGCTGTTTCAGTTCGGTCATAAATTCATCCCTTGTCAGCTTTACTTTATCCGTATCCAGCCGCATAATAAAAAGATGCCAGGCATGTTTGATCGGATAAGCCGGATCAGCTAGAGGAAGAACTTCCTCGATCTCATTGAGTCGTTGGCGATACAGCATTGCTAATTCGGTTCGCTGGCGGTTAAGTTGGTTCACTCGTTCCAGTTGCTTTAAACCCAGAACGGCGGCAATATCCGTCATGTTGTATTTGAAGCCCGGCTCCAGAACCTGCGCCTGAGGGGATCGCCCCTGCATCTGGCGGTCATAGGCATCTACGCCCAGACCGTGAAATTTGAGCCTTCGTATGTGTTCCAGCAGCTTCGAATCATCCGAACAAAACATACCCCCTTCCCCGGTTGTGATGTTTTTGATGGGATGAAAGGAAAAGATGGAAGTTCCACTTTGCCCGACTGGTTTACCTTTATAGCAGGTGCCCACCGCATGAGCAGCATCCTCGATCAGGACGATCTGCCTGTTCCAAGCAAGCTGGCGAATAGAGTCCAAATCCACTGCCGCACCGGCAAAGTGCACGGGAATAACCAAACGTGTTTTCTCCGTAAGGCACTCCCGGATGGTTTCCGGGGTAACCATCAAGGTGTTCCTGTCCACATCGGCAAACACCGGCGTTGCCCCAGCCAGAACAATCAGATTTATGGTAGAAACCCAAGTCAGAGAAGGAGTAACCACTTCATCACCGGGACCGATGCCAAGTGCCTGGATCGCCAGGTGCATACCGGCTGTTGCCGAACATAACGCCACCGACTCCGGACAACCTACATAAGTACTGAATCGCTGTTCAAATTCGGCAGTCTTTAGGCCGGTCGTAATCCAGCCCGAACGCAGCACCTCATTCACAGCAGATATTTCCGCTTCAGTAATGGATGGACGCGAAAAAGGTAAAAAATTATTTCTCATCTTGACTGGTTTCCTCTGCGGCAGGTGTAAGACCCACTTGGGATGCACTCTGCAACTTCCACGCAGACCATTTTTTCTCCTGTGATGAGGCCGATTCCCAGGGATTTGCCTTCTCTACCCAATCCGGCTTCCCTGACAGAATCTTTTTTGCATACCTGCGTTGCGCGATAACTACCCAAGGCGGTTCTCCTGCCAGAAAACGCTGCCACTGGAGAGCCGTTTTTACCGATTGAGTGGGTTTATCCTTTCCCAGATAAAAAAGCATTTTGGCATCACTTTTCGGGTAAAAACCAATTCTTTCCGGCGGGACATCCGCCAGCTGAGACTGCAATTCCTGAGCAAAGGCTCGTTCCGTACGAAAACCATCCAGAATATTATTCTGCCAGCAAAAAAATCCTCCCAGGGTAATACCGGCAATGGCAATCAGTGAGATAAGCAGGCGATTTTCCGGGCAGAGCCGTGTCAGTACATTATATTTATAAACCACCAGCCCCGTTAGCAGGGCTGTACCGCCCGTTACAAGGCTGATTATATTAAGCGAAAACGAAAGGGGAAAACCTTTTGCCGATTTCAAAATCATAAAAAAAACGGGAGCCATCAGTTCCGCAGCAATTAATCCCATTAGTAAATTTTTCTGAATATTCATTCCTACCCGTTGGTATTTATCGGCCCAGCTTTCTTTCAGGTGGATAATAAATGCCGAGGTTACCAACGCACAAAATGGCAAAATAGGCAGAATATAATAACTGCGTCTTGACCCGGAAGCCGTAAAGAAAAGAAATATCAGCACGATAGCCTTCAATAACCAGCGGGTGTGATTGTCCAGTTTCTTCCAGTTTCGAAAAGTACCCACCAGGGCTACAATAAACAGCGGCGCCCAGGGCAGAATGAGCTTCGGAACAGAATACAGGTAAATATAGAAGGGATTCTGATGATCGATCGGATTAAAATATCGCAGGATATTTTCCTGAAAGACCAATGCCAGGCCGCTGGACTGATAGCCCTCCGGCCGGGTCAGGTGGGCATAGAAAAAGGGAGACAAATAAATAGCCACTCCGATTCCCAGAGCCAGAAAATGGCCAGGCCGCAGCAGGTTTTTCCAATGTCCCGCTTCCAGATAATCCGGCACAATGGCAACCATGGGTACTACCACAGCGGTAAGCCCCTTATTCATAGCGCCAACGAAAGCAATCAGATACAAAATCAGGAAAGTGGTAAAACCTAGATGATCTCTCCGGTACCAGTACCACAAAACACATACGATAATAGCGGCCATATTTTCCGTTTCCGCCGCCGCCATGCGGGACCAGAAAAGAAATCCGTAACTGGTCAGCAGGATCCAGCCGGCGATTCGGCCGGTTTGCGCAGACCACAGTCGTTCTCCCAGACGAACGGTGGCCCAGAGACCAACTAAGCCCGCCATGGCACTGGGCAGGCGAACCACCAATTCATTCAAAATCCCGGTCAAAGCTGTTATACCGGCAATCAGCCAATAGGTTAATAGGGGCTTGTCAAAATATGGTTCTCCGCCGATAGTCGGATGGAAAAAATCCCCGCTCAGAAACATTTCCCGGGTCACTTCCGCCCAGCGGCCCTCGGAACCCCACAGCCCCCGGTCACCCAGATTCCAGAATAACAAGAAACAAGCCGCTCCGAATAACAATCCATTCGTCCACTCCTTATTTTCTGTCAATAATCTACTTGGTTCCAAAGGATTTGCCTTTATACGCGATATTAGCTCTCAGTTATATTCTTGACCACCAAAACGAAAAGTAAAAATATTTTAAACTTCTAACGAATTATATAGGTTCAATTCAATTTCCTCCAGTAAATAAATATATTCAAAATTTTCAGCTTTACTATTTCAAATACTTACTTCAGCCGTAACAGCTTGATTTTTAGAGAATAACGGGATATTGTAAGATAATAATATCATTTTAGTTTTGTTTTACTTCTCATATTGAATTAGAGCATTTTTATTGGTCCAGGAACTCAGCGGTTGCTAGTTCCTGAATGAAGGGCATGTTGAATAATCGTCGGAGGCGGCGTTCGCCTTTTTTCTGGGTGCGCCAGTGGTGGAGGTGGCGGTCCTGGGGGCGAAGGGCGGCGGTGCCGTGGGCCAGGTGTTCCATGTACCGCATCATTTCGACGGTGTCGATGACCTGGGCGTGGTAGCCGTGGGTTTTCAATTGATAGTACATGCGTTCGGCGGTGGTATAGCGGCGGTATTTTTCTTCCTCGTTGAAGATCAGATTATATTTGCGGATGGGTTCGGCACGGTAGAGGGCGCAGTAGTCGCGGGGGCAGAGTTCGCGGGGGATCTGGCGGGCGTCTGGCTGGTGCAGCAGATTGCGGCGGAGCCAGAGCCTGGCCCGTTTGGTATCGGTTATGCTTTTCATAAATTCGTAGAGGGGGCGGGGCGGTTCGAGTTTCCAGGCGCCGGAGGCGGCACAGAGGGGGTCATCCTGGAAAGGTGCCAACATGCGTTCCAGCCAGCCATCGTGTTTGACGATGGTGTCGGAATGCATAATCATATAATATTCGCTGCGGCACTGCTGGAAGCCCAGGTCCAGGGCGGTGATGAAGGCCTTGACCCAGAAGTCGGGGGTGGAAGAGCCGCGTTCGAGGAGGCGGATCCATTTCAGGCTGCGCAGATAGTCCAGGGAATCGTCCTGGGAGCCGTTATCGACCACCAGCACTTCGATGGGGATTTTGGGGGTATGCTTGCGGATGGCACGGAGGCAGAGGGTAATCATTTCCTTTACCTGCCAATGGGGAATGCAAATCGTTACCAGCGGTTTGTCATTGGATATCATTTTGTATTCCTTTCACAAAAACGATAGGCAGAAATATCCTAGATCGAATACACCAATAAGATATAATCGAAAAAATAAAAACCAACGGTTTGCCGATTATGCTTTTTAGTCGCACTTGGGGATTAGACCTATGTAACCAGTTTTGATTTCAGTTTGTTTACATTCAGATTTTCGATATATTCTTCCAGGGGCTGCCATATTTCATTGAAACCATTTTCTCGCATTTCTGCCAGGGCCTGTTCCCTGGTCCAGCCCTGAATCACCATTCGATAGGCTGCGATCATCATGCCGGTCCGGTCCGTTCCTCCCTGGCAATGGACAAATACGGGCTGGTTCGCCGGATTGGTAACGATCCCCAAAAATTCAACAACATCTTCATCCTCCGGATGCAAGTGCTTGAACGAGATGTGAAAGTGACGCATACCCGGTGTCGAAGGCAATTGCTGTTTGATTTGAAACATACGCAAAGAAACCACAGATCGAACCCCCATTTTCTTCAACTGGGCAAATCCATCCTTGGTAGGTTGTCCTCCCCGGTACAGGTCATCTGTTACTCTGGCAAACCGTGGTAAATTGTCGGACATAAATTTCTGCTGGGATGCGGTTTCTCTATCCTGGTTTGGTACGGAAGAGGAATGGCACCCGACGAAAATAAGAAACGATGGCCATAATACCCCAAGCGGTAGAAGTCGTCTTACCTGGTCGGCTATTTTGTTATTTCGTACCATTTCCGCTATGCCTTCACTTTTTTCGGATAGTTGTTCCCAGACGGATACATTCCCGTCCCCCAGTCTGTCTCTTTACGAAGAACCAGATACTGACATAAGGTATGAATCGTGAGAATCAGAATCCAGGCTATGATCATAGAGACGATGGTATGGCTGAGATAATGCTGGCCATTGAGTGTCTGGTATAATCCCATCCCCCAGCCGGCTAGCAGACCTATGCAAAGGCCCAAAATCCGGAAGCTTTTTTTCGTAAAAACAAAATACAGCATCATTAGAGCAAATCCTCCACTGGCATGTCCCGCCGGCCATCCTTTACTCCGTCTGGCCTGCTGAAATCCATCCGGATATCTTTCCAGAACTTTGATATAAGGCTGATGACCTCCATAACGGATTATCTTGTCTGGTGTATAAACATTGCTGATATTCTTTAAACCGGATATGGCCAAAGGCACCAGGGCCAGGGACAGACTCATTAACATAAATTGCCGCCGGAATAGTTTGAACCGGTGATCCTTGTACGATAAAAACCACCCGAGAAAACATAACACGCCGATCGTAATGATTGTAGCTTTGGGACCGGTGTAGAACAGAAAATGTAAAACCGGCTCATTTTTGTCCACGATCCATCGGTGTAAATCCGTCAGATAAAACTGATCTTGAACGAATAGATCCATATTCGTACTTTCGAACAAAAAAAACACCATGGCCAGGAGGACCAGATAGAAAGCGGTTTGTTTCGCATAGGATATCATATTCAGTTTGCCATATATAAATGATTCCGCAATAGATAATCAGCACCTTGGTAGTAACTGATCGTATCGAGCAGTAGTTCGGGATCTTCCTGGGTTTCCCCTTGATGGTTCTGTGGATCGATGGCATAGGTTGAACTTTGCTTTTTCGGCAGTAACAGAGTAAGCTTGCCCCGGCAATACAATCCTACCTTCTGATAATTTCCCAACAGTGCCCGGCCCATCTCCATCTGGAGAATGTCCTGGCCGAAAAATTTACTGCGATAGGAAAAATGCAGCAGACCTAAAAGTGTGGGAGCCACATCGATCTGGCTGGCCAACCGGTCGATTGGATCCGGTTTGATAAGTTGAGGGGCGTACATAAACAGGGGGATATGATATTTTTCCACCGGTACTTCCATTTTGCCGGCACTGCTGGCACAATGATCGGCCACAATCACAAATAGGGTATTCGCAAACCAGTCTCTGGTTTTTGCCTTTTGCATAAATTCGCCAATCGCGTAATCCGTGTATTTTACCGCTCCGTTTCGCCCCGTACCCGAAGGAATGTCAATCACCTGCGGATACGTATAAGGCCGATGATTGGAGGTACTCAGCACCAGGTTGAAAAACGGACGGTTTTGGGCATAACTGGCATCACACTCCGCCAGCGTTTTATCAAACAGATCCCCGTCACACACCCCCCAGGCATTCTGAAAGGTGACTTCCTTGTCTGAAAAGTATGTCTGGTCGATGGTATCAAAACCGTTGCCGGCGAAAAACCGGTTCATGTTGTCAAAAAATCCTCGGCCCCCATAAATAAACTTGTTTTCATAATCCCGCTGTTGAAACAAAGGGCCAATGGAAAACAGTTCGCTGTTATGGGGTCTTTTAACCAAGGATTGACCCGGTGTCGGCGGCAGCGACAGGGTAATCGCCTCCAGCCCGCGCGTGGTTCGAGTCCCCGTGGCATATAGGTTCCGGAAGAGAAGGCTCTCCTGGGCCAGGTGATCCAGATTTGGGGTCAATCCTTCCTGATTGCCGAATACCCCGAGAAATTGAGCACTGAGACTTTCGATTACCAGGATGACCACATTATAATGCTTCTCCGGCCCGGAATAGGTAATATCACGGGTAATATCGAAGGGATTGGTAGTAACATAATGGGAATTGCCGGTCCCAAGAAGTTCTTTCAACCGCGGAAATACCACGTTTTCCTTTTTGGCGATATAGAACGTATGATAGTCAATAGTATTATTCCGAAAGGCGTCAATCAGGCTGTAGAAGCCGTTCCTGGCCAGTTCGTTCACATACTGGTTTTTACTGATATCCCCCAGCGACATATCGACAAACAGCAGGGAACTCAGGGATATCCCCAGAAAAATAATCCCATATCGGCATCGCTGAGAGAACGAACTGGTGGAAGAAAATGTGCGAAAATAGAATTTGCGGGTACCAAGCAGGATCAGGAGTACGGCTGCCAAAAGAATCCCAAGAACCAGCGGCACGGAGTAGGATTGCCATATATTACCGACTACTTCCTGTGTATAAACCAGATAGTCAACGGCAATAAAATTGAAACGAGAACCGAATTCATCCCAGAAAAAACATTCGGACGCCACATCAAACAACATAAGATACAGCATAATAAAATACAGACCAAAGGAAAAGATTCGATTCCATTGGGACCGGTACCACCGGTCTGGAATAAACACCAGCAATACAGCCATGGGGGTTACCACATAGAAACAGGTGATCAAATCATAAAAAAAACCGGTCAGATACATTTTGACAAAAAGGAAGATATGAAAATCTATATCCGAGGCCGATTGAAAATACAGGATGGTTCTCAACAGGAAGGAAACCAATAAAAATGCCACTCCAAATACATATATCCCGCCGAATCGCGAATCAAGCCCCCCGTCCATGAACTTTTTTATCCTGTGGGGAATTTGCAGCATAAAACCTTGCTGACTCATAGGGGCAATAGGATTTTCCGCCTGGCATATGGTCTGGATCATTTCTTCCATATTCTTGTTTCTTCTGGTTTTAGGATACGGCCCGCTCCCCATGCAAAGACAAGGGGATCACCGGGGCTCTAATTTCAAAAATCAGACCTAATTATAAAATTTCAACCTTAACCAAACCTGAAAAAACAAAATAAATGAAAAAATACTTAATTTTTTATGGTTAGCAAATAGACATGAACGAAAGTGCCCGTGTGGGGATCTGAGGTAATTTGTATATCCCCATGATGCCGCAGAACAATTTCTTTCGCAATTGCCAGCCCTAGCCCCGTACCCCCTGTGGCCCGGCTGCGAGAGGAATCCGCCCGATAGAATCGATCAAATAAATGAGGCAATGCCTCCGGTGGTATCTGGCCGCCTTCATCATGAATCTTGACAACAATATTACTTTTACTGCCATTTTCCAGACTAACACGAACAGTCCCGTTGGGCGGTCCATATTGCAGGGCGTTTTCCAGCAGATTACTGAAAAGCTGAATCAGCTCAGATTCATCACCCCACACCAGAACCGGTGGTAATTCCTCACAGATTACTTTTCCCCCGTTTTGGGATGCCCTGGCATCGAAAATCTCCACCAGATTGGAAAGCAAAGCATCGAGCGATATCTTCGATGCATTCGCCAACTCATCGGTTTCATCGATTCGAGCCAGTGAAAGTAATTGAGAGGTAAGTTTTTCCATCCGTCCTACATCTTTCAGGGCACTATCCAGGGCTTGCTTATATTCCTCGACTTCTCGATCAAGCATTCGGGTTGTCTGAAGTGTGCTTTTGATCAGGGTCAGAGGAGTACGCAGTTCGTGCGAGGCATTGGCGGTAAATTGTTTTTGTTTCTGCATGGCCCTATCCAGCCGGCTTAGCAGATCCTGTAGAGAATGCTGGAAAGGTTTTAATTCAATCGGGATAAGATGTTGATCCAGGGTTTCGGTATGAATATTCTTATGGGTGATTTGACTCAGTTTGGATGCCGTCCATCCGATGGGGCGCATCCCCCAAGATATAATCAAGGGAACCAGTAGTAAGGCTCCCAGCACCATACTTCCGCCAAAAATCAGCAAAAGCTTCAGAAATTCATCCATTTCATGATAGGCGGTATGACCGGAATAGGCCACCAGAATATTTACAGTCCCCTGGTCAACCCCTTGACGCATCCAAATCGTCCGGTACTTGTAATTTTCCGGGTAGATATTAAATAAGGTAAATTTTCCCACTTCGGGTTGGTTCTCCACCGGCAGATTAAGAAGTAATTCACCATACTTACTGTCGGGAGGATCGCTGGCAAACAGATCCGTCTGGCCGCCATCCAGCCAGATTCGATATCGCGACGAATGCCTCCCGGCGGCATGACCGGTTATGGAAAGAAATTCCGCCTGGTGTGTTTCCGGACTCTCCGGTTCATCAAAATCCGCCAAAATGCCCTCGCCCATGGCCATCAGCGTTCGATCCATGTCCCGGAGCAGCGACTCCTCCATTTCCACATAAGCGATGATGGAAATGGTGGTAAGGGTGGCCAGCAGGATAAGGGAAACCAAAAAAGATAATCGAAATTTCAATGACAGGGGTTTCACTTGGATTGCTCTCCCAAAAAATATCCCTGCCCACGAATCGTATGGATCAGAACATGCTGGAGACCCGGATCGATTTTTTTCCGTAGATTGGAAATATATACTTCGATCGTATTGGAGAAGTTTTCAGAATTAAAATCATACAGATGCTCCATGATTTCCGTCTTGGAAATAATTTGACCGGCACGCGAAACCAGATATTCCAAAAGCCGATATTCCATGGCCGAGAGCGGAATGCGGTTCCCCTGAAAAGTTACGATCCGGCTCGATGTGTCCAACGACAATTCCCCCACCTGAACGACCGGATCAGGATGATTATATACACGGCGAACCATCGCCTTGCAGCGTGCGATCAGTTCTCGTATCTCGAACGGCTTGGTCAGGTAGTCATCGCAGCCCATATCCAGTCCCTGAATAATGTCATCGGTAGTATCGCGGGCGGTAAGAATCAGAACGGGTGTGCGGGATCCCTTTCTACGCAAGTTCTGCAGAATTTCCAGACCGTTGATTTTAGGCAGCATCAGGTCAAGAATAATCAGATCATAGGGATTGGTTGTGGCCATATGATAACCGTCTTCACCATCCGCAGAAATATCCACGGCAAAAGACGCTGACTCTTGCAGAGCTTTGGCAATAGTACGGGCCAGCTTGATTTCATCCTCAATGATCAGTACGCGCATTTCTTCCTCTCATGACATTTTTGGTTATTTATCTTGTATAACCAGATTGCTTTCCTGATACAGGGTGCTTTTAAACATTTATACATAGTAATCTATCTTGTCCAAGAAAGCAATCCGCAACATAACTCATTTCCTGATAGTTTATTATATACGGCACTCGACAGTCATAAGTTTACCTTAGGCAGCTTTCTTGTTAATCCCCTTATTCTTACGTTTTATTTGTTTTTGTCGAATTAATTGCGTTATCAAGTCTTTGGCGAAACCGTGTAAATGGTTTTTGATGACATTGACCAAAGCGGTTCGTGTTACAAATTCTGACGGCGTATTCGCCAGCCGCGTCCAGCCAAGTAAAACCGTCACGTCGTCTCCAATGAAGCTTGGCCAATCATAACCGATAGTTCGCAATGCAAAAATCAGAGGGACCCGGCTGTTGGGAAATCACTTGGATTTGGGTAGCGTTTCAGGTATAATGACCATCAATAGGATCAAAAAAATCAAATTCCACATAGTGGAGATCTATCATGAAACTTACTTTTAAACTGGCGATACTTCTGATTGGGGGGGCGATTCTCGTTCACTCCATAAATGGATATCTTCGGGTTAAGCGGGAGGCGGAATTTTTTGATGCCGATATGAAATCCCGGGCCCACTTTCTCGGCAGAGCCCTAAGCGGATTAGTTAGTGATGTATGGCGAACCAGCGGCCAGGAACGTGTTATGGAACTGATTGACGAAGTGAACGAAAAAGAGCAGCAGGCCTATATCCGCTGGGTCTGGCTGGATACCATGGCGGAGGATTTTTTTCGACCGCGCGTATCCCCGGCCAAGCTCAATCCAGCGGTACAAGGCCGGGAAATGTACTACAAAGAAAAGGGGAAAAGTAATAGCGGACATTTGTACACGTATATACCCATTGATGTCGGCGAACCACGGCCGGGAGCATTGGAGCTTTCCGAGTCCTTGTCCGACTATAATCGCTATGTCCAAGTAACAGTCCACCATACTATTGTCATAACAACCGTGTTGGCGGTATTGAGTGGAGCTATCGCCCTGTCACTGGGAACAGTCATTGTTGGTATACCGTTACGACGATTAAATGAAAAGATCCAACGTATCGGTGCCGGTGATTTATCTAATCCTTTATTTCTTCGAGGACATGATGAACTGGCAGGTGTGGCAACGGCCATTAATACCATGTGCGAACAATTGAAACTAGCTCAGGAGAAAGTGCGTGCGGAGACAGCCGCTCGCATTGCTTCTCTGGAACAATTGCGTCATGCGGATCGTTTGAGCACGGTAGGTCGATTAGCGTCAGGTGTGGCACACGAACTGGGAACACCTTTAAATGTGGTTTCCGGTAGAGCCGGATTAATAGTCGATGGGGATCTGCCGCAGGGGGAAATCGTTGAAAGTGCAAAAATTATCAAGGCACAGGTGGACCGGATAACCGTAATCATACGACAACTGCTCGACTTTGCCCGACGGACTACACCCCAAAAAACGGCGATTGAGTTACGACCATTAGTGAAAAACACACTAGAACTACTTTCTTCTTTAAGTAGTAAACGGCAAATAACTTTGGAACTGACGGCAGAAGACATTCCCACCAATGTACAGGCTGATCCAGGGCAGATTCAGCAGGTTTTAATCAATCTTATTATCAATGCGGTGCAAGCGATGCCGAACGGAGGAAAAGTGGAAGTGGGAATCGATCGTGTAACCGCCCGGCCGCCGGAAGGCCAGGAAGGAACTCCGGGTGTTTATCTTCGGATCTATGTCCAGGATGAAGGTATCGGGATTGCACCGGAGAATCTGCCTCATATCTTTGAACCTTTTTTCACCACCAAAGATATGGGGGAAGGGAATGGATTGGGACTGTCGATTGCCTATGGGATTGTTCAGGAACATGGTGGTTGGATTGATGTCAACAGTGAGGTTGGCAAGGGAAGCCGTTTTTACATCTATTTACCACGGGAGAATAGTAAATGACTGGACGAATCTTGGTTGTGGATGATGATCAAAATATGTGTGAACTCCTGGAAACCGATCTCCGTCGGCGGGGATTTGATTTATGTTGTTATACTTCCGCCCAGGAGGCATTTACGGCACTAAAAGAGTCGCAATTCGATGTAATGTTGTCTGATTTGAATATGCCAGGCATGAACGGGGTTGAACTATGCGAACGAGTAGTGGCCAATCGACCGGACGTACCAGTGGTGGTAATTACAGCTTTTGGCAGCATGGAAACGGCGGTAGCAGCCCTGCGGGCTGGGGCATTTGACTTTGTAACCAAACCGATCGAAATGGATTTGCTGGCTATGATTCTCCAGCGGGCGGTAAACCATCGGTCTTTGCAGGAGAAAGTTAAGATTCTAAGCGATACCGTAGAGCGATCTCTGCATTTTGATGAGTTACTGGGTGCCAGTCCGGCGATGAAAAATATCTATGATCAGATTTCTTTTGTGGCGGATTCCGAAACCTCGGTTCTGATCAGCGGCGAAAGTGGTACCGGGAAAGAGCTGGTGGCGCGGGCTTTACACCGGCATAGCCGCAGAAATGTCAATCTGTTTATAGCCATCAATTGCGCTGCCTTGCCGGAAACCCTTTTAGAAAGCGAATTATTTGGGCACACCAAAGGAGCCTTTACCGATGCACGCTCCGAACGAAAAGGATTATTTCTTCAGGCGGATAGAGGTACTTTGTTTCTGGATGAGATTAGTGCTTTTCCATTAACTTTACAACCTAAACTTCTTCGAGCTTTGGAAGAACGGGTTGTTCGACCGGTGGGTTCTGATAAAGAGATATCCTATGATGCCAGAATTATTACCGGAACCAACCGCGACCTCGAGTTTGCGGTAGAGGAAGGCCGTTTTCGAGAAGATCTTTTTTTTCGTATTAATGTCATTCAACTAGAGATGCCGCCGTTGCGTGCCCGCGGTACGGATATCCTTTTGTTGGCAAAATATTTCATGGAACAATTTGCCGCACGTTCGCAGAAAAAGGTCACCGGAATTTCCCAGGCGGTTGCCGAACGGCTGCTTTCCTATTCCTGGCCGGGAAATGTTCGCGAATTGAGAAACGTTATGGAGCGAGCAGTTGCCCTAACACAATATGAAAAAATTGCTGTGGAAGATCTACCGGAAAAAATCCGTTCCTATCAAACCTCGAACCTGATCTTTAGTGGGGCAAATCCCGCCGAACTGATTTCTATGGAGGAGGTCGAACGTCGTTATATTCTCCACGTCCTTCAATCGGTCGGGGGCAATCGGACTCTAGCAGCAAGGATTCTGGGCTTGGATCGTAAGACTTTGTACCGAAAGTTACAGACGTTCGGATTGACTCCGGATAAATAATCTCCTCCAATAGTGGGCTTTCTATTGGCCGGTCCATTTTTTATTACTACTGTTGTATATGCCTGTATGAACGGGGTTATTTCTCCGGTATGGGGTTTTTTGCCTCGATGTGGCATATTGCCCCAAACTTTCTATTGCAAACCATTGTCTGCCGAATTTAGCCTTAACAGGCTCTAGCAAAATGTATGCTCTAAATTCTGGGGGGAAATTGTCACATAGTACATTTTCTAAATCCTTCTGTTTTTGTTTGAGATGGATTGGCACCGGATTTGCATATCCAATAATAAAGATATGCCAAGTTGATTATGCTGGAGAGATTGAGATATAGGGAGAATGTTATGACCGCCCCAAAAATACTTCCTCGGATTATGATTGCAGAAGACGATGTAGAGATGCGAAAACTTATAAAGCGAGCGCTAGAGCACCAGGGATATGCAGTAACGGAATGCGGGGATGGATATGAACTTTTCGCTCGTTTGCTTGCTCTGGTCGAGACAGGTCAGGGCTTGGAACAGGATCTGATTATTTCGGATATTCGTATGCCTGGCTGGACGGGGATTGAGTTACTGGAGGAATTCAACAAAAAGACGGGATGCCCTCCTGTGGTTCTGATTACGGCATTTGGCGACCAGAAAATCCATGACGAAGCCAAACGATTGGGAGTTGCGGCAGTATTCGATAAACCGTTTGAAATCACGGATTTGATAGCCAAAGTGAATGAGCTCATTACCTCTAAAAAGGCTAAGCAAAACAGAACTGCGGATTAAGGAAAATGCTTATTTCCGTTCTGAGCGTAAATGACAAAAATGATATTATCTGGCAGTAGAAAAATAACGCGAAAGGGCACTCAATGATGAAAGTACTGATGCTGGGATGGGAGTTTCCTCCCTATATCAGTGGAGGACTTGGGACCGCCTGCTATGGTCTAACCAAAGGACTGAGCGAATTGGGCACGGAGATTGCCTTTTTACTTCCCCGTCCTATCCGATCAGCCTATTCCACCCATGTGAAACTACTTACTCCTTCGACCCGTTACGGCTCGATTCAGGAAGGGAAGTCATTGGGAAATGTCAGATTGACAGCTTTGGATGTGGCATTATATCCTTACGGCAATCCCAGCGAAAAGGGAGTGCCCGTAGGGGAAACGGGGAGACAAAGCAAGCCAGAGAGGTGCTGTTCGACCGGTGGACCAGGGAGGGTGAAGGATCAAGAGGTTGTTGCCGGGTCAATCCAATGCCAGGCAAACGGTGACAATAATTATGGTAACGACCTGTTCAACCAGACTCAGCGGTACAGCCATCTGGCCTGTCACATATCCCGCCGGGAGGTCTTCGATGTAATCCATGCCCATGACTGGATGACCTACCCGGCGGGAATAGCCGTAGCGAGTATAGCCGGTAAACCTCTGGTGGTTCATGTCCATAGCACGGAGTTTGACCGCAGCGGCGAGCACGTGAATCAATGGGTTTATGAGGTGGAACGCCGAGGAATGCACCAGGCTGACCAGGTGATCACTGTTAGCCATTTTACCAAGCGGATTTGCGTGGAACGCTATGGCGTCGCGGAGAACAAGGTTGCCGTGGTCCACAACGGTGTGGAGTCGGTGGCCGACGGTGAGGCCGGATTGCCGCTGCCCGCCAAACGAAAGGAAAAGCTGGTTCTGTTTCTGGGGCGGATCACCCTGCAGAAGGGACCGGAATACTTTGTTTATGCCGCCAAAAAAGTTTTGGAAAAAATGGATGACGTCCGATTCGTTGTCGCCGGTAGCGGCGATATGATGTATCGTACTGTAGAATTGGCAGCAGAACTTGGCATCGGTCACAAAGTACTTTTTGCGGGTTTTTTACGAGGAAACGAGGTAAATCGAATTTTCCGGATGGCAGATCTTTATGTCATGCCGAGTGTTTCCGAACCCTTCGGCATATCTCCACTGGAGGCGATGATGAATGATGTCCCGGTCATCATCAGCAAGCAGTCCGGGGTCTCGGAAATTCTCCACCATGCTCTGAAAGTGGATTTCTGGGATATTCAGGAACTGGCCAATAAAATTCTGGCGGTCCTGCGCTACCCGTCGCTGCAGGAGACGCTGCGGAAAAACGGAGCCGAGGAGGTTCGCCGTTTCCCCTGGAGGGAGGCCGCCCAAAAATGCCGGCAGGTTTATGAACTGGTAACCCATCGGGTTGCCTGATAGATATTATGGAAAAACAGAAGTAAGAAATGGATTGATTGAAACAGGAGTACAACGCATTATGGTAATTCCAGGAAAGAAAAAAGGTGAACTAACATTTGTTTTTGATCAGAAACCTGGCGCCAAAGCCGTCTATCTGGTCGGTAATTTCAATCATTGGCAGCCCCATGCCCAGCTGATGGCCAAAACCAAAGACGGTTCCTTCCGCACCAAGGTTCAGCTACCCGCCGGTCAATATGAGTATAAATTCCTGGCCGATGACCAGTGGCTGCACGACCCTGCCGCCATGGGCCAGTTGAAAAATAGCTATGGGACACTGAATAGTATCTTTCGTGTGGTCTGATCACCCGAACAGAATTGGATCCAGTCTATTGTTAAAACAAAGTTGGAATCGAAAGAGAGGTGTTATATGAGACAAAACAAACAAACTGAGGGGTGAACAGGAGAACCGATTTATGACTTGGATAGAGGGACTTTTGATAAACAATGAACAAGAAAGGAATGAGTACCATGAAAACACAAAACAAATATGGATTATGGCTATTCGGTTTATTCCTTAGTACGGTACTGGTGTCGATAGCTTGTGCGGTGGATCGTCCCAGTGACGAAACCATTTCCTATTGGGTTAAAGAAGCCATGCGTGAGGATCCGCGCGTACAAGAATCGGATATTGCTGTCACGACCAGGGAAGGCATTGTTACTCTGTCTGGTACCACCAGAAACCTGACCGAGAAAACCTATGCCGATCTGGAGGCCAAAAAGATCCAGGGGGTTCTGGGAGTAATCGATGAATTGATTGTCACCCCGGTCTCCCGCTTCGATATGGATATCGCCCAGGACATTCGACAACGGCTGATATACAACGCGACGATCCATTGGTATGCATTAAAAGTGGACGTGGCGGATGGTATGGTCTCCTTGGGTGGTGCGGTAAATTCTATTGCCGAAGCCAAAGAAGCGGAATTACTGGCAAGCGAAGTACTGGGAGTAAAAACCGTACATAACAATCTGACCATCGAATATCTGACCTCGCGATCTGATGAGGAAATCAAACTCGATGTGCTGGCAGCGCTTCATCGCGATGTTTACCTGACAGATTTGCCGATTACCGTAACGGTAGAGGAAGGATCCGTCACGTTAACCGGAAAAGTCGGTAATACCTATCAGAAAGATCGTGCCGGCGAACAGATCTGGATGGTGGGAAATGTAAAGTCGGTAAAAAACAATCTGGATGTGGAGTGGTGGAAGGAACAGGGAGTTCGAGAGAAAGCTCCCCTGCCCACAAATGACCAACTGAAACAGGCGGTTCTTGACGAATTGCATCAGGATATCCGTATCGAATCCTTTAACGTTACGGTGGATGCTATCGATGGTGATGTTTCACTGCGAGGTAATGTTCCCACGTATCATCAGAAGCAGCTGGCGGAACGGGACGCCTGGGAAGTGATTGGGGTAGCCTGGGTGAACAATCTTTTGTCGATAAAGACCGAGTTACGCAGTGATTTGTCCATCCTTCATGACCTCCAGGCCGCCATCAACTCAGACTATTCTCTCAATGGACAGGATATCCAGGTTCTGGTTAAGGACGGAAAGGTAACCCTTTCGGGTAATGTGAACGAGTACTACGAAAGACATCATGCTAGCCGGGTTATTTCCAAAATAAGAGGTGTGCGGGATGTGGTGAATAAGCTCGTGGTCAACTCCTCTCCCAAGTACACGAACGCCTCTCTGCAAAAGAGAATTCAAGACCGGTTGTTCGCCAGTGCGGAAACCCGCTGGGTAGCGGGCCAGATCCAGGTTCAGGTCGAGAATGGACAAGCCACTCTGACAGGTAAGGTGAATACCTGGTCCGAACGCCAAGAGGCAGGACGTATCACCTCTCTGACCGATGGTATCTTCTCTGTGGTCAACCTTTTAACCGTTGCGGACACCAACTATCCCTGGGAGAACTGGCATTATTTGTGGCCCTATATGCCCTAGGAAGATACACATGGCACATACGCGATTTTACAAATTGAGATTATCGTTCAGTGGCTGGGTTAGGTGGTATGCCGTGGTATCTCCACCTAACCCAGATCCAGATAGGTGTATGAAAGAGAATCAGGTTTTATCTGAATTGATAAGAATGAGTGTGATACAAAATAATCCCTGAACAGGGAAATGAAAAGATGTGTAAATTTCGAAACAAAATTTTTATTTTAGACTGGAGGTCTACTATGTTGTCGCCAAAACTAAAATGTCAAATTCAAAATGGTAATGTCCTTTTTTGGTTGCTGAGCATGGTTTTTCTGGCCTTAGGCCAGGTTTCGGTGCTGGGGCAGACCCCGGATATCAAAGCGGCCAAGGCCTTGTCGAACACCTTTGCCGCGGTGGCCAAGACTGCCACCCCTGCTGTGGTCTCCATTAAGGTTGAAAAGACTATGGAGGCCGGCCCAGCCCTGGGATTTGGCAGTCCCTTTGAATTCAATGATCCTTCCGATCAGTTCAATGACGAATTTCTGAGAAAATTCTTTGGTGGGCGAATGCCTCAGCAACGATCCCCACAAAAATTTCAGCAGAAAGGTCAGGGTTCCGGTTTTATTATTGATAAGACTGGTTACATTCTGACTAATAATCATGTGGTGGGTGATGTGGATAATATCACTGTGGAACTCCAAGACGGGCGAAAATTTGAACATGCCAAACTGATTGGAACCGATCCGGACTCTGAAGTCGCTTTGATCAAGATTGAGGGCGATAATTTTCCCGTTCTGCCGATGGGGGATTCGGAAAAGATGCAGGTTGGCGACTGGGTTATGGCCATTGGAAATCCCTTCGGCCTGAGCGAGACGGTCACAGTCGGGGTGATTAGTGCTGTGGGACGGAGCAATGTTCATATTGCGGCTTACGAAGATTTTATTCAGACGGATGCGGCTATCAATCCCGGAAATTCCGGCGGTCCTTTGATTAATCTGGATGGCCAGGTAATCGGTATCAACACCGCTATTGCCAGTCAAAGCGGCGGCTATATGGGAGTAGGATTTGCTATACCAATCAATATGGCCAAAAGTATCGAGGAGCAGTTGATTAAAAGCGGGAAAGTGACCCGGGGATATTTAGGATTAGCAGCTCAGGATGTGACGGCGGAAATGGCGCAACTTCTGGGTATCCCCCAAGCCGAAGGGGCCATTGTTGCCGAAATCGTGAAGGATTCCCCGGCGGATAAAGCGGGCCTGCAATCTAACGATATTCTCCTCGAAATGGATGGCAAAAAGATTACTTCCTATGATGAATTTCGCAATGAGGTCGCCATGCTCGCGCCAGATACCAAAATCCAGCTTCAGATCCTGCGGAACAATAAGAAAGAAAATATAACACTGACGATTGGTGAACGTCCCACCTCGCTGGCCCGTGCTGAAACCTCCCAAGAGTCCACGGAGCAACTGGGCTTGCAGGTGCAAAATCTGACCCAGGACCTTGCGGACCAGTTAGGCTATAGCCTGGGAGAGGGGGTCATCGTGACAGGAGTTACACCCGGCAGTGCTGCCGATAATGCTGGCATTCAGGCTGGCGATTTGATCCTAGGTGTTAACCAAAAGAAAGTGAACTCCGTCGATAATTTCGACCAGGCGATTAAGCAATCCCAGAAGGACAAAAAGGTGATATTGCTGGTAAAACATGGTGAATACTCACGATTTGTGGTGATACCGCTTGAATAGATTTCCCTAATCCGGTTTTACCGCTCAGAGAACCAGCATCTGGAGGGAGGAGAGAGAACAGAAATAGTTGATTGAGTAAAAATATGTAAGATTCCTATTAAAGAGCATCTTTTCAAATAGTATCTCATGGGGTACGAGGGCCATGATAAAAACTCCGCGTACCCCCTGGATTTTCTGGAAAAATTCTGGTAACAGCCGGGCTGCCAAGATTAATGGTGTAAGTCGAGGAAAAGTCGCATTTAAAGTTTTGTAAAATGGAGGTTAGGCATATTTTGGAAAGAAAAAAAGTCATTCTTCGTTTTTAAGTTGACATCGGTTAGTTATTTCGTGTTTAATATAGAGTAGTAAAAACGGTTATGTTTTCACTGTAAAATCATGTTCAAAGGATTCACTATGGTATTCCCACGATAAATGTCACCGCAAACTTCTATATTTGTTGCTATTGATGAAAAAGACCGATTTCAATACTATCGATACCCCGACTCATTTCCAGAACCGGATTGTCGTCAAAAAAAGGGGTTGGATTCGGCGACTTAGTGCTTTTGCCGGGCCAGCGTACCTGATCAGTGTCGGTTACATGGATCCCGGCAACTGGGCCACCGATATCGAAGGGGGTTCTCGATTTGGTTACACCCTCATTTGGGTGTTATTGATGTCCAATCTGATGGCAGTGCTTCTGCAAACTCTGGCAGCCCGGTTGGGGATTGTGACCGGTCTCGATCTGGCCCAGGGCTGCCGACGGGAATACCCACGCCACCTGAATCTATTCTTATGGTTTCTGGCCGAAATCGCCATTGCTGCCACCGATCTGGCGGAAGCTTTGGGGACCATTATCGGTCTGAATCTCCTGTTTGGCCTGCCTCTTTTGTGGGGCTGTGCGGTTACCGCCTTTGACACCTTTCTACTGCTGGCCTTGATGAAGCTGGGCATCCGGAAAATGGAAGCCTTTATTGTCATGCTGGTCGCGACCATTGGCGGCTGTTTTGTCCTGGAGGTGTTTCTCGCCCGGCCCCAATGGACCGGCATCCTGGGAGGATTTGTGCCGCACTTGAATACCGAATCGCTCTACATTGCCATCGGGATGATCGGAGCCACCGTAATGCCCCATAATCTGTATCTTCACTCCTCGCTGGTGCAGTCCCGTTTGATTTCGAATACCGTCACGGGCAAAACCGAAGCCTGTAAATTCAATTTTCTGGATTCGCTGGTGGCATTGAATATGGCTTTTCTGGTCAATGCCGCCATCTTAATCATGGCGTCTGCCGACTTCCACAGCCGGGGGATCCTCGTGACGGAAATCCAGCAAGCCCATCAACTGCTGAAGCCTATTCTGGGGGCCTATATTGCTCCGTTTGTGTTTGCAATTGCCCTGCTGGCAGCGGGACAAAGTTCTACTCTCACTGGGACCATAGCCGGCCAGGTGGTCATGGAGGGCTTTTTGAATATCCGGATGCGTCCCTGGCTGCGTCGCATTTTGACACGGAGCATCGCGCTGATACCGGCAGTGATTGTCATTGCCCTGGCCGGGGATAAAGGCACCTACCGGCTGTTGATTTTTTCCCAAGTGATCCTCAGCCTGCAACTGCCTTTCGCCATTATCCCGCTTATCTATTTTACCTCTGATAAAATGAAAATGGGGCCTTTTGCCAGCCGTTTATGGATAAAAGTCGCCGCCTGGCTGATTACTCTTATCATTGTGGTCCTCAATTTGAAACTCGTTTATTCGGAAGTGATTCATTGGGTGCCCGTCCTCTCGCCCTGGTGGTGGTTGCTCCTGATTCCAGGCATTTGTTTAATTCTAATCGCAATAGGATATATCCTATTGTATCCGATCTTTCGAAAGCGTCGGCCCGGGGAAACGGCCTATGCCCAAATCAGTGATCAAGTGGCCTTGAAAATCAAACCTCTGCTGCTGAAGCATATCGGTGTGGCCCTGGAGCATTCCGAAGGAGATGCGAAAATTATTTCAGCAGCTCTAGCCTTTGCGGAAAATCATAAAATCCGCTTGACGCTGATCCATGTTGTCACCACGCCCGGCACAGCCGTCTATGGTTCTGAAAGCCATAGCCTGCATGGTGTCAATGACGAAAGGTATCTGGAACAGATAGCCCGCGAGATTGAAGAGAGAGATTTGCCGGTAGAAACCATGCTCTGTTTCGGCGATCCCGCCGAACAAATTGTGAAATTCGTTCGCGAATCCGATCTGGATCTGCTGGTGATGGGCTCCCACGGGCATCGTCATATGGGCGACCTGATTTACGGCGAAACGGTTTCCTCGGTTCGCCATGCGATCGAAATTCCCGTCTTTATCGTGCGCACTGCCGGACAGGAACCGGCACAACAAAATGGAAGCCATCCATGAATCAAAAAGCAGACACTCATAGTAAAGAATATTACGACGAATCATCGAAGCTGCCCCAGGCGTTCTGGAGCCTCGCGGCAGAGGATTTGCTGAAGGTCCTTCAGACAGCGCCGGAAGGCTTATCCAGCACGGAAGCCGAGAATCGAACGATCCGTTACGGCTTCAATCGGATTGCCGCCAACACCCAACGAAGTACCTGGTTACTTTTTCTGCATCAGTTTTCCAGTCCGATAATTCTCATTTTGATTGGTGCGGCGGTGCTGTCTTTTTTTCTTCATGACGCCACCGATGCGATTATCATTTTGTCCATTGTTCTAGCCAGCAGCCTTTTGGGCTTCTGGCAGGAACAGGGAGCATCGAATATTGTCGCCCGCCTGTTGGCACGGGTGCAAATCAAAATAACCGTTCTTCGAGACGGCCAAAGCCAGGAGATTGCAACTGACGATATTGTGCCGGGAGATATGATCGTTTTATCGGCCGGCAGTTTGATTCCCGCCGATGCGATCATGTGGGAAAGCAGGAATCTTTTTGTAGATGAGGCCGCTTTGACCGGTGAAACCTTTCCCGTGGACAAACAACCTGGGGTTCTTCCTGCACAAACTCCTTTTTCCCGGCGTACCAACGTTCTGTTTATGGGAACGCATGTGGTTAGCGGTACGGGCAAAGCCCTGGTGGTGCAGACCGGCCTCCGAACCGAGTATGGCAAGATCGCAGCCCGATTGAAATTGCGTCCCCCTCTGACGGAATTCCAGCGGGGGGTTCGGCACTTTGGCTATTTGTTGGCAGAAGTCACGTTCGTGATGCTGATTGCCGTCTTTGCCGTCAACGTGTTATTGCACCGCCCGGTCTTTGACTCGCTGCTTTTCGCCCTGGCCCTGTCGGTCGGGGTAACGCCGCAATTGCTGCCGGCCATCATTAGCGTGAATTTATCCCGGGGAGCCCGCCGCATGGCCGATTGCAAGGTTATTGTCAAGCGACTGGAGTCCATCGAGAATTTCGGCAGTATGGATATCCTTTGTTCCGACAAAACCGGAACACTCACGGAAGGCACCGTACATGTCGAACAAGCCCTCGATCCCCAGGGCACCCCGAGTGAGAAGGTTTCTCTTTATGCGTATCTCAATGCCATCTACGAAACGGGTTTTGTCAATCCGATCGATCAGGCGATTCGGGAAAACCTGAATTTTGATATCACCGGATGGACGAAACAGTACGAGATTCCCTATGACTTTATCCGAAAACGCTTGAGTATTTTGTTTCGGAAAGACGACCGGAATATCCTGATCACCAAAGGAGCGGTAAACCAGGTTTTAGAAATATGCAGCCAGGCCGAAACCGCCGACGGCCGTCAAACCGAAATAGGACCGTTACGGGAGTCCATCCAACAGCAGCAAATTCGCATTAGCGACCAGGGCAGACGCATGTTGGCCGTGGCCTACAAAGATATCGCCACGGATACGGATCTTACGCATGATCAGGAAGGCGGAATGATATTTCTGGGCTTTCTGGTGCTTTCCGATCCGTTGAAACCCCAGGTTCGGGAAACCGTACGGCAACTGCGTGAACTGGGAGTAAATCTGACCATAATCACAGGGGATCATGTATTGGTGGCCCGGCATGTGGCGCAATCCCTTGATATTGCCCAGGAACATATTCTGACTGGTTCTCAGATAAAACAGATGAGTGACGAAGCCCTGATCCGCCGGGCGTCCCAGATGACTTTCTTTGCCGAAATTGAGCCCAATCAAAAGGAACGGATCATACTGGCGCTCAAAAAAGCCGGGCATGTGGTCGGTTATATGGGGGATGGCATTAACGACATGTCGGCGTTGCACGCCGCCGACGTCGGCATTTCCGTAGAGGATGCCGCGGATGCCGCCAAGGACGCGGCCGACCTGGTGCTGCTGGAAAAGGACCTGAACGTCCTGATTGAGGGAGTGCGGGAAGGTCGGCGGACCTTTGCCAATACCCTGAAATATGTTTTCGCAGCCACTAGCGCCAACTTTGGCAATATGTTCAGTATGGCCGGGGCTTCGCTGTTTTTGCCCTTTCTGCCGCTGCTTCCCAAACAGATCCTCCTGACCAATGTGATAACGGATCTGCCGGAGATGACGATTGCCGGTGATAACGTGGATCCCGAACTGGTTAAACAACCGCGACGCTGGGATGTCAAATTTATTCGCCGATTTATGGTAACCTTTGGTCTGATCAGCTCGCTATTCGATTTCCTGACCTTCGGTGTATTATTACTGGTTTTGGATGCCGATACCGAGCAGTTCCGGACCGGCTGGTTTGTCGAGTCGATTATCTCCGCCGCTTTTATTGTTCTCGTGATTCGCAGTCGAAGACCTTTTTATCGCAGTAAACCTGCCTTTGCTTTGTGGGTAACTACGGCGGCAGTTATTATTGGTACTGCTGTTCTGCCTTATCTTCCGGTGGCGGGCTTGCTGGGTTTTACTCCCTTGCCATTCTGTTTCTATTTGATCATAGGCGTGATAATCATGGCGTATATTATAACCGTTGAATTGGCTAAGCGTGTATTCTACACCAAAATAAAGTGAAAGATAATATGGGAACGCTGTGAAAAATTTAGGAAAACTAACCCGCCATCTTGGCCCCCTACTCGGAGTCTTTATCTTTGGGATTGCCTTGTGGGTACTCCATCGCCAACTAACCCACCTGCATTGGCATGATATCACATCAGAAATAAAGGCCCTTCCCATCCCTAGAGTACTTTGGGCTTTGGGATTAACCGTCCTGGCCTATCTGGTATTAACCGGTTATGATTTGCTGGGTATGCGATATCTGAAACAGGATATCCCGGCCCGGAAAACCATGCTGGCCTCCTTCATCAGCTATGTCTTTACCTTTAATGTGGGTCTTTCGGTAATCGGTGCCAGCACCGTTCGATTTCGATTTTATACTGCCTGGGGGATTCCAGCCCTGGCGATTGTTCGGCTGATTATCTTTGCCGGATTGAGTTCCTGGTTAGGAATTTTTGCCCTGACGGGCGTAGTTTTTCTGTTCAGTCATTTTGTTTGGCCGGAATCCTGGCACATTCCCTTGCACTCAGGTCGACCCCTGGGTGTAGCCGCATTAATTTTGGTCTTTGGCTATATCCTCTTGTGCCGTTTTCGCCGCAAACCTTTGCTCTTCGGCAGCTGGGAATGGCAGTTTCCTTCCTGGAACCTCGCCATAAGCCAGATTGCTGTTGGTATGTTGGATTGGGCCCTGGCGGCCGTAATCTTATTTGTCCTTATCCCGCCGGCTCAGCAGGTACCAATGGGAATTTTTGTCTCGGCGTATTTACTAGCCCACATTCTCGGTATGCTCAGTCATGTCCCAGGTGGTCTGGGTATATTTGAAACGATAATGCTCTTACTATTGAAGCCTTATATTCCAGCGCCATCCCTGCTAAGTGCGATTCTGGTGTACCGGGTTATCTACTACCTCTTACCGCTCCTGGTGGCCGCCGGGGCCATGTCCGCTTTTGAGTTACAACAACATCAAACACGCTTCTGGCAGTTTAGTCAAGTCGTAGCACGCAAGGCGGGTATTTTTGTCCCGCAGATTCTTGCTTTTCTGGTTTTTGTCACGGGAGCTATTTTGCTCTTTTCCGGTGCTTTACCAGCTTCCGGCGGACGGCTCAGATGGGTATCGATATGGTTCCCTTTACCGGCCATTGAAATCTCCCATTTTCTTGGCAGTCTCCTGGGGGTAGGTCTTCTTTTTCTGGCACATAGTCTGCTTCGCCGAATCAACGCTGCCTATTTTCTTACCATAGTTGTTCTGAGCTTAGCCATCGTATTGAGCTTAATCAAAGGTTTATCCTATCATCAGGTTATTGTCGCAGGGATCGTACTGTTGGTATTACTGCCCTGTCGTCGAGAATTCTATCGACATGCCACCCTTTTTCGATATTCCATGTCCCGGGGATGGCTGGCCGCGGTAACGGTTGTGATCCTAACCTTTTTGTGGTTGGGTTTTTTCATTCACAAGCATGTTGAATATCGCAGCGAACTATGGTGGCAATTCAGCCTTGACGCCAATGCTCCCCGTTTCCTGCGCGCCAGTGTGGGCGTGGTTTTGATGGCTCTCTTGCTGGCTTTACTGCAGTTAATGAAACCTGCAACCTTATCGGTACTCGCTCCCTCTGCGACAGACAGGGAATTTCTGGAAGGCCTTGTATATAAATCAAAAAAGACGTATGCATATCTTGCTCTGCTTGGTGATAAATATATCCTGTTCAATCCCGATAAAACTGCCTTCATTATGTACGGCAGCCATGGCCGCAGTTGGATTGCCATGGGTGATCCGATAGGGTACAAAACGAAATTTCAGGATCTGCTCTGGACTTTTCGGGAAAACGCCCACCGTTCGGGAGCTTTCTGTGCCTTCTATCAAGTGGATCCAGACCATCTGCCTCTTTATATTGATCTGGGTTTGTCGCTGCAGAAGCTCGGCGAAGAAGCCCACCTGCCCTTGCGGGATTTTTCCCTCCAGGGAGGCGATCGACAATCTCTGCGGCATGAAGTAAACCGCGCTGAGAAAGATGGCTGCCGGTTTGAAGTGGTACCTCGGGAACAGGTGCCGCCCATACTCAGCCAATGTAAGACCATCTCCGATCAATGGCTGGCTAACAAGAATAAGAAAGAAATCGGTTTCTCTCTGGGATTTTTTAATGAAAACTACTTGAGTTACTTCCCGCTAGCCGTCGTCCGAAAAGGCGATGACATAATAGGATTTGCCAACCTCTGGCTGGGTGCCGACCATAGGGAACTTTCCCCCGATTTGATGCGGTATTCGCCCGATGCTTCGCGCAATCTGATGACCTACCTCTTTGTTCAAACAATGCTCTGGGGTAAGGAGCAAGGGTATGAATGGTTCAACCTGGGCATGGCGCCGCTGGCCGGCCTGGAAGCCCGCCCTCTGGCGCCGTTCTGGAACCGAATCGGCAATCTGATCTTTCGTCACGGGGAACATTTCTATCACTACGAAGGGCTGCGGGACTTTAAACAGAAATTCAACCCTATCTGGACGCCTAAGTATCTGGCATGCCCCAACGGCCTGGCCTTGCCCCGGATTTTTGCGGACCTGATTACCTTGATTGCAGGACCTGCCCAAAAATCTCCCCCTGCCAGATAGGTTGCCCTAGCGAAACTTTTTAATTTTGTGCCTCTTCCAATATCCGATTTCGGGGTTATAATGGGAATAATGTTATTCTATGTTGTTATGGCTGAGTTACTTAAAAAATAGTTTTATAAAAAGGTTAAACAGGAATACCGATGGACATAAAAAACTTCCGCACGTTGTCCGCGGGTAAGCAAAAACTAATGGTTAATAGCCAGTAGCCAATAGAAAACAGTTTCACCGCAGGCAATTCCTTCTACTGGTTATTGGCTACTAAATTTGATGCAACAGAATAATATCAATTGGTATAAGACTAAGGTTCTATTGGTTACAACACGGAAACATGGCAAATACTATCGAACATACACAGGATCATCTACAAAAGACAACCCAACTGGCGAGAATTGTTCTGGTAACATTTTTGCTGACATTCATGGTAGCCAGAATGATCGTATTTCTGGTAATGTCTCATAGGATCCCTGACTTGTTTTTGCACATCAAGGGTTCCCATGTTCATCATCTCAACTATGGTATTTTTCTACTTTCAGGGGTTGGGGCTTATTTACTATTCGGTCGTCCTGTTGGCAGAAGCCTTCAAATCGTTGCGGGAATTTATGGTGTAGCCATGGCGTTGACATTTGACGAGTTTGGAATGTGGATCCATCTCGGCGGCAGCTACTGGCAAAGAGCAAGTTGGGACGCGATCGTGGTATTATCGGCAGGCTTCGGATTAATCGCCTTTGCACCGTCTTTGAAGAGATTCCGGCCGCATCATTGGATCACAACTCTCATTCTAATTCTCATATTGGTTCTTTTCCTGTTCTTATTTTTTGAATCATTCCAATATGCCGGTATAAAACTGGGACCTACCTTACACCGAATCGAGTCAACCGCTCCCAAGTAAATTTATCATGGAAAGGGAATAGTATAATGCTGAAAAGAGTCTTACTATTATCAGCATCAGCTGGAGCAGGACATGTACGGGCAGCACAAGCTATCGAAAAAGCTTTTCTGGAATTAAAAGCTGCCGAGGAAATTCGAAATATAGATACGCTGGAATATACTAATCCGGTATTTCACCAACTTTATTCGAAAGCATATATAGAAATAGTAAATAAAACACCAGGACTCTTTGGCTGGTTTTACGAACATTTTGACAAGCCCTGGCAGAACGAACAGCGCAGGTTGGCTTTTGATAAACTTAACGCAAGGCCATTGGTGAAAATGCTTCAGGAATATCAGCCGGATATAGCAGTGTGCACGCATTTTCTGCCGGCAGAGATTATATCCTGGCTGAAGGGCAAAAAGAGAATCAACACTCGACAGGTCATAGTTATTACTGACTTTGATCTACACGCCTTCTGGTTATGCCATCACTATGAGCATTATTTTGTAGCGATTGAGGAAACCAAGATCCATCTGGAGCAACTTGGTTTTCCTTCTGATAAGATTAGCGTTTCTGGTATTCCTATTGATCCGGTTTTTACCGAGCACAAGGATAAGAAAACCATGCGACAATTGTATAATCTTGAACCTGATTTGCCTACTATTTTAGTCTCCGCGGGTGGCTTTGGCGTAGGTCCTGTCGAAAAATTGATCCAATCTCTGACGAAGATGCACAAAAAAGCTCAGATTATAGTTGTCTGTGGCAAGAATACAGAACTCAAGGATAAAGTAGACAAATTCGTAAAAAATCTCCCATCGGATGCTGTGGTACGATTTCATTCTGTGGGTTATACCGATCAGATGGATTCGTATATGGCTGCCTCTGATTTGATACTGGGTAAAACAGGTGGCCTGACAACTTCTGAGGCTTTGGCCAAAGGGTTAGGTTTTGTCGTTGTTGATCCTATTCCTGGCCAGGAACAGCGTAATGCTGACCATCTTCTTGAAGAAGGCGTAGCCATAAAATGTAATAATTGGCCTGTTTTAGCATACAAGATAGACAAATTGCTCGACAATCCAAAGCAGCTCGCCCAGATGCAGGGTAAAGCCCGGAACTTAGCCAAGCGATCAGCAGCCCATGATATTGTTGAAAAGTTAACATCTTTTTGATTTTTGCAGATTATTCAGGCTGAAAAAGTCCCACAGTATCAAAAAGGATTTATCTTACATAAATTTTGATAAGTAAAGTTCTACTACAAATATGGATAAAACACAACTTGTTAATCAGGTGTGAGGTGTTGCATGATGTCGCAAATTATTCTTCTAAGGCATGGAGAAAGTGTATGGAATAAAGAGAACCGATTTACTGGTTGGACTGACGTTGACTTATCCTCGAAAGGGATAGAGGAAGTGAAAAAGGCGGCTGACCTTTTGAAAAATAATGGTGTTACTTTTGATGTAGCATTTACTTCTGTATTGAAGAGAGGGATAAGGACACTTTGGATTGTTTTGGACGAGATGGACTTGATGTGGATCCCTGTGTATCGTTCCTGGCGATTAAATGAAAGGCACTATGGTGCCTTGCAAGGGCTAAATAAAGCCGAAGTAGCGGCCAAGTATGGAGAAGAACAAGTGCTTAAATGGAGAAGAAGCTTTGATGATAGACCGCCTGCTCTGGAAAAAACCGACCCAAGATACCCAGGAAATGACCCAAAGTATAGAGAGTTAGCCCCAAAGGATATTCCTCTTACCGAGTCGCTAAAAGATACGGTAATTAGGTTTATGCCGTACTGGCATGAGGTGATATCGCCGATTTTGAAAACCGGGAAAAGGATACTCATCGCAGCACACGGCAATAGTCTGCGTGCCCTGGTTAAGTATCTCGACGGTATTTCTAACGAAGAGATTGCGCAGCTAAATATTCCAACTGGAATACCTCTTCTTTATAATCTGGATAAAAACCTCCAGCCGTTTCGCAGCCGCTATTTAGGGGATCCCGAGGAAGTCCGGAAGGCTATTCAAATAGTCAAGGACCAAGTAAAATCTGTTCGAGATAACCTTAAAAAAGAGTCTTGAACTATAGAAGTGGCTATCGGTAGTAACTGAACTTTTGCAAAATTAAAAAATTGGACTCCGAATGGGTAATTTGACGA